>NZ_JBIWAQ010000001.1:0-829158 GCF_044760155.1 Kitasatospora sp. NPDC098652 | reverse complement strand
TACGCCGGCCGCCCCCGCGGCCCCGCCGGTGGGGGGGCGGCCCCGCCCGGCCCGGGGGTCCCCCCCGGGGCCGTGCCCCACCCGGGGGGGCCCGGGGCCCCCCCCTGGGCGGCCCGCCGGCCCTCCCGTCGTGGCTCAGGCCCCGGGCGTGGACCGCGGGCCCGGGCGGCGCCGCCGCACCACGGCCGGCTCCTCGGCGGCGTCCGGCTTCGGCGTCCGGTCGACCAGGGCCGCCAGCGCCGCGATCGTCGGGTGCTCGAAGCAGGCGCTCAGCGGCAGTTCGACGCCGAGGTCGCGGTGGATCTCGGCGAGCATCCGGATCGCGGCCAGCGAGTGGCCGCCGAGGACGAAGAAGTCGTCCTCGATCCCGATCCGCTCGGTCTCGAACAGCTGCTGCCAGATCGCGGCCAGCGCCCGTTCGGTGGCGGTGCCCGGCGGGGTGCGGTGGCCCTCGGCGCCCTCCTCCGGCGGGATCAGCAGCGCCTTGCGGTCGGTCTTGCCCGAGGGCAGCGTCGGCATCGCACCGAGCACCACGAACCGGGCCGGCGTCAGGGCCCGGGGCAGCGAGCGGGTGCAGTGCGCCCGCAGCTCGGCAGGGGTGGGCCGGGCGGCCGGGTCGGCCGGGTCCGCCGGGGAGACGAAGGCGACCAGGCGAGGCCCGGAGGCCGCCGAACGGTCCACCACCACGGCCGAGTTGGCGACCTTGCGGTGCGCCCCGAGGACGGACTCGATCTCGCCGAGCTCGATCCGCACCCCGCGGATCTTCACCTGCCCGTCGCTGCGCCCCAGGTAGTGCAGCTCGCCGTCGGGCGTCCACCGGGCCAGGTCGCCGGTGCGGTACATCCGCTCGCCGGGCGCGCCGTACGGGCAGGGCAGGAAGCGGTCCGCCGTCAGGTCGGGGCGGCCCAGGTAGCCGCGGGCCAGGCTCGCCCCGGCGAGGTACAGCTCCCCGGTGACGCCCGGCGGGACGGGGCGCAGCGCCGCGTCCAGGACGAACAGCCGGGAGTCGGCGATCGGTTCGCCGAGCGGCGGCCCGGCCGCCGGGCGCAGCGGGCCCGACAGGGTGCCGAGCACGGTGGTCTCGGTCGGCCCGTAGGCGTTGTGCAGCCGGTGCCCGCGCCCCCACTGGTCCACCAGCTCGGTGCCGATCGCCTCGCCGCCGCTGACGATCGCGCGCAGCGCGGGGTAGTCGCGGGCGGGCAGGGCGGCCAGCGCCGTCGGGGTCAGCACGGCGTGGCTGATCCGCCGCTGTTCGAGCAGGACGGCCAGCTCCTCGCCGAGCACCGGGTGCGGGGGCGCCACCACCAGCACGGCCCGGGACCGGAAAGCCATCAGGAGTTCCATCACGTACATGTCGAAGGTGGGGGACACCTGCTGGAGCATCCGGGGCTGCTCCCCGCCGGCCGCCGCGGCGGCGGTCTCGGGCAGCAGGACGGCCCGGTGCAGCTGCTCGGCGAGCGGGGCCAGCCCGGTGTGGGTGACCACCACGCCCTTGGGCTGCCCGGTCGACCCGGAGGTGTACAGCACGTACGCGGCGTTCGCCGGGTGCACCGGGGCGGTGGCCGGGCGCTCGCCGGAGTGCTCGCCGAGCGCGTCCAGCAGGTCGGGGTCGTCCAGCAGCAGGACCGGCGGGGCGTCGGCCGGGAGCGCGGCGGCGCCGTCCTCGTCGGTGACCACCAGTGCGGCCCCGGCGTCCGCGAGGATGAAGGACAGCCGCTCGACCGGGAACCGGACGTCCAGCGGCAGGAAGGCGCCGCCCGCCTTGGCGACCGCCAGTACGGCGAGCACCAGCTCCCCGCTGCGGGGCAGCGCGAGGGCGACGGTGCTCTCCGGTCCGACGCCGCGGGCGACCAGTTCGGCGGCCAGCCGGTTGGCCTGCTCGTCCAGCTCGGCGTAGCTCAGGGTGAGGTCGTCCGTCTCCAGCGCGGGGGCGTCCGGCGCGGCCGCCACCGCCTGCTCGAACTGCTCGGCGAAGGTGGCCGCGCCGGGCCCGGGGAGGCCGGTGCTCCAGCTGCCGAGGACGGCCTCGCGCTCGCCCGGGAGCAGCAGTTCCCAGTGCGAGAGCGGCAGGTCGGGCCGCTCGGTGGCGATCTCCAGGGCGAGCAGCAGCCGCTGGGCCAGGGCGGCCCCGGCGGCCTCGTCGAAGAGGTCGGCGCTGACCGTGAGCACGCCGCTGATGGTGGCGCGGGCGCGGTCCTCGGTCAGTTCCATGGTGAGGTCGAACGGGGTGGCGGGGGTGCCGAGGTCGAAGGGCTCGGTGGGCAGTCCGCCGAGCGCCGGGACCGGCTCGGGCTCGCCGTTGAGGCTGGCCATCACCTGGAACAGCGGGTTGCGGCCGTGCCGGCGGGGCGGGTTGAGGGCGGTGACGATCTCGTCGAAGGGCAGGTCCAGGTGGTCGTGGGCGGCCAGGTTGGTCTCCCGCACCCGGGCGATCAGGGTGCGGAAGCTCGGGTCGCCGGAGGTGTCGGCGCGCAGCACGGCGGTGTTGATGAAGCAGCCGACCAGGTCGTCCAGCGCCTGGTCGGAGCGGCCCGCGGTGGGGGTGCCGAGCGGGATGTCGGTGCCGGCGCCGAGGCGGGTGAGCATCGCGGCGAGGGCGGCCTGGAGCACGATGAAGACGCTGGCGCCGTGCTCGTGGGCGGCCGCGGTGATCCGCCGGTACAGCTCGGGGCCGGCCTCCACCCGGGTGGGCAGGCCGCGGAAGGTCGGCGTGGCCGGGCGCGGGCGCGCGCCGGGCAGGGCGAGCTCCTCGGGGAGCCCGGCCAGGGTCTTGGTCCAGAACTCCAGGCTCCGGCCGAAGGGGCTGTCCGGATCCTCGGCCCGGCCCAGCTGCTGCGCCTGCCAGAGCGCGAAGTCGGCGTACTGGATGGGGAGTTCGTGCCAGTCGGGGGCCCGGCCGGCGGCCCGGGCGGCGTAGGCGGTGGCCAGGTCGCGGCAGAGCGGGGCGAGCGAGAGGCCGTCGCAGGCGATGTGGTGGACGTCCACCAGCAGCACGTGGGAGCGCGGGCCGGTGCTGAACACGTGCAGCCGCAGCGGGACTTCGGTGGTCAGGTCGAAGGGGGTCTCCAGCGCGTCCCGCAGCGCCTGCTGGAGGCCGTTGGGGTGAACGGCACTGGCCCGGACCACCTGGGCGACGGCCTCGGGCGGCTGCACCGACTGGCGCGGCGCGCCCGCGTCGGCGGGGAAGACCGTCCGCAGGATCTCGTGCCGGCGGCCGAGGTCCGCGGCGGCGGCGGCGAGCACGGCGAGGTCCAGCTCGCCCTCGATCCGCACCGCCAACGGCATGTGGTAGAAGGCCTGTTGCTGCCCGAGCCGGTTGACGATCCAGATCCCGCGCTGGGCCATCGACAGCGGCAGCAGCTCGGGCCGGGGTCCGGTGGCGGCCGGGATCGCGCTGCGGGCGGGCGTCTCGGCGGGCGCGGCGGCGGCCTCGTCCAGCAGCTTGGCCAGGTCGGCGAGGACCGGGGTCCTGAGGACGTGGCGGACGGACAGCTTGACCGACCACTGCCGGCGGATCCGGGCGACCAGCCGGGTGGCCAGCAGCGAGTCCCCGCCGTCGCGCAGGAAGTCGGTGTCCCGGCCGACCTTCTCGGTGCCCAGCAGCCGGGACCAGATCGCGGCCAGCGCCCGCTCGGTGGCGGTCGCGGGGGCGGCGGAGCCGTCGGTGGCCGGCCGGGCCTGCTCGGCCCGCTCCGCCGGCTCGACGGCGTCCTCGACCCGGCCGTCGGCCAGCACCCGGGCCCGGCGCCCGCTCGGCTCGCCGGCCAGCAGCAGCTTGCCGTACACCCCGGTGGGCGCCCGGTTGCCGTAGCGGTCGCGGACCTCCGCCTCGACGCCGTCCACCTCGGCCGGCCCGTGGGCGCCCAGCGCCACCGCGCCGACGCTCGCCGCGCCCTCGGCCAGGAAGGCCTCCAGCAGGGCCAGGTAGTCGGCGGCGAGCCGCTCCACCGTCTCCCGCTCGAACAGGTCGGTGGCGTAGTCGAAGGCGAAGCCGACCTCGTCCGCGGTGTAGCTCACCGCGAGCTCCAGGTCGAACTTGGCGGAGTCGTTGCGCATCTCCACGATCTCCACCGCCAGGCCCGGCAGCTCCGGCGGCGGCACCACCTGGTTGACGCTGCACATCACCTGGAACACCGGGTTGCGGGACGGGTCCCGGACCACGCCGAGCGCCTCCACCACCCGGTCGAACGGCACGTTCTGGTTCGACAGCGCCTCCGCCGCCACCGTCCGTACCTGGCCGAGCAGTTGGCGCAGGGTCGGGTCACCGGCGAGGTCCACCGGCACGGCCAGGGTGTTGGCGAAGTAGCCGATCACCGGCTCCCACTCGGCCCGCGGCCGGTTGGCCACCGGCACCCCGACGACCACCCGCTCCTCGCCGTTGTAGCGGTGCAGCAGCGCGGCCAGCACCGTCACCGCGGTGGCGAACAGCGAGGCCTCGTGCCCGGCGCCCCAGGCGGCCAGCCGCCGCTGGAGGTCGGCCGGGACGGGCACCGTGACGCTGGCGCCCTCGCCGCTGAGCAGCACCGGCCGCGGCAGGTCGGCCGGGATCCCGGCCTCCTCCGGCAGCCGGGCCAACTGCTCGCGCCAGAAGGCCAGCTGGCCGCGGTAGAGCTCCACGGTGGCCGGCTCGGCCTCCCAGGCCGAGTAGTCGGCGTAGCGCACCGGCAGCGGCGCCAGGCCGGCCGGCGGGCCGCCGACCCGGGCGGTGTAGCAGGCGCCCAGCTCCCGGAAGAACAGCCCCTCCGACCAGCCGTCGGTGATCGCGTGGTGCATGGTGACGGCCAGGTGGTGGACCGGCGCCGCCCCTTCCGTACCGGAGCGGATCAGCTTCGCCCGGAACAGCGGCCGGCCGGCCAGGGCGAACGGGAGCCGGCTCTCCTCCTCGATCAGCGCGATCACCGCCGGCTCGCCGAGCTCGGTCAGGTCCAGCTGCTCCCACGGGAGTTCGTCCGGGTCGAGGAGCAGCTGGAAGACCTCGTCCTCGTCACCGGCGAAGGTGGTGCGCAGGCCCTCGTGCCGGGCCACCAGGTCGCCGACGGCCAGCCGCAGCGCCCCGGTGTCGAGTTCGCCGACCAGCCGGAGCCGGAACGGGACGTTGTAGGTGCTGTTGGGGCCGTTCAGCTGCTCCAGGAACCAGAGCCGCTTCTGCGCCAGCGACGCGGGCTCCCGCCCGTCGCCCGGGCGGGGGGCCGGGACGGCGGCGGTCGCGGGGGCGGCGGCCGCGGAGCCCGCCTCCTCCGCCAGCGCCCGGGCGAAGACGGCGTCCAGTGTGGCGCGGCCGACCGCGTCGGTGTCGTTCACGAGACCTTCTGGCCTTCCTGGTCGTGGGGGTTGCGTACGGATGCCCCGCCGGGCGGGTCGCTCCGACGGGCCGTCAGGCGGCGGCGGGCGCCGGGGCGGGGACCTCGGTGGGGATCCCGGTGGCGCCGCGCACCGGGGAGAGGGCCAGCAGGACGGCGGCGATCCCGATGCCGCCGGCGCAGACCACGATCGCCCACTGGGTGCCCAGCCAGCTGCCGAGCGCGCCGCCGGCCATGGCGCCGAACGGCGTGCCGGCCATCACGATCATCCGGGTGGAGGCGTTCATCCGGCCCTGCATGGCGTCCGGGGTGATCGCCGACCGGTAGCTGCGGATGTTGACGGCGCTGGCGATCACCAGCACGGCGTAGGCGACCTGGACGAACATCAGCATCGCGAAGGCGATGACGGTGGGCATCACCGTCGCGGCGGGGATGACCAGTTCGACGCCGGTCATCGCCACCGTGCACCAGACCACCATCCGGCCGAAGGGCAGCAGCTTGCCCAGCCGGGCCGCGAACAGGGCGCCCAGCAGCGAGCCCACGCCGGTGCCGGCCAGCAGCGCGCCGACCAGGATGCCGGGCAGGTCCAGGGTGCGGGTGATGAACACCAGGAACACCGGGTCGATGGCGATGGCGGAGAAGTTGATCAGGAAGGTGACCAGCACCAGGGTGCGCAGGGTCGCGTTGCCGAAGATGAAGGAGAGGCCCTCGCCGATCTCCTTCCACATCGAGGAGGGCGGGCCGTCGGCCGGGCGCTCCGGCACCGGCTCCTTCTTGCGGATGCGCAGGGTGCAGGCCGCCGCCAGCCCGAAGGCGAACACGTTGACCATGATGACGACCGGGCCGGTGAGCAGCTGCACCAGCAGGCCGCCGAAGGTCCGACCGCCGATGTTGGAGACCGAACTGCTCATCTCCAGCTTGCTGTTGCCCTCGACCAGGTCCTCGCGCTCGACCAGGGCGGGCAGGATGGCGGCGTTGCCGATGTCCGAGACGGTGCTGCAGGCGCCGGTGCCGAACACCACCACGAGCAGCAGCGGGACGCTCAGCAGGTCCGCCCAGGACAGCAGCGGGACGGAGAGCAGGATCAGCGAGCGGACGGCGTCCGCCGCCACGATGATCATCTTCTTCGGCCGCCGGTCCAGCCAGACCCCGACGAACAGGCTGATCAGCAGGTAGGGCAGGAACTCGGTGGCCAGCAGCAGGCCCATCTGGAACACCGAGGCGCCCAGGCTGACCGCGGCGATCAGCGGGACGGCCACCGCCACCATGTTGGTGCCCAGCATGGAGAGCGTCTGGCCGGCCCAGAGTCTGCGGAAGTCCGCGTGGTCCCACAGTCCGTCGAGCTTCATGCCGCCGGTCCTTCCGAGGTCATCGCGCGGCCCATCAGGTCGAGCAGCGGTTGCGGGGCGGCCAGGAAGGCGTGGTGGCCGCCGTCCAGCAGGTGCCGGTGGTGCCGGGCCGCCGGGACGTACCGGCTCCAGCCGCCCAGCTGCTCCGGGCGGATCTCCACGTCGTGCCGCCAGCCGACCGAGTGCACGGCGCAGGCGAGCGGCTCGGGGGCGTCCAGCCGGTAGCGGCGCTGGGCGGCGAGGTCCTCCTCCAGCACGTCCAGGGCCACGTCGAGGAAGTCCGGGTCCATCCTGGTCCCGGCGGCCTCGGCGAGCAGGTTCAGCTCGACCGCGAGGTCGTCCCGCTCCAGCCACAGCCAGCGGCCGAACGGGTCCTCGTCGGGGGCGAGTTGGGAGGACATGAAGAGCGCGGTCAGCTCCCTGCCGTGGACCCGCTCCAGTTCCAGCGCGGTGGCGAAGGCGGACAGCGCGCCGCCGCAGTGCCCGAAGAAGCCGGTCGGGCGGTCCACCAGCGGGGCCAGCGCCGCGGCGGCGGCCGTGGCCAGGTTCTGGTAGGTGACCGGGTGCGGCTCGCGCAGGCGGTTCTCCCGCGCGGGCAGCTGCACCAGGCACACCTCGACCTCGCCGATCCGCTCGGGCCAGGCGCGGTACATCGACGCGCCGGTGCCCGAGTACGGGAAGAGGAAGATCCGTGCCGGGGCGTCCTCGGATGGGGGGCGGAACAGCCATTTGCCCGCGTCGGTCTGCATGGCGCCGTGAACTCCTTGTTCCCGTCGATTCGGTGGTGGGGCGGTGGTGCGGGGGCGGAGCGGTGGTGCGGGGCGGAGCGGTGCTGCGGGGGCCGGAGCGGTGGTGCGGAGCGGTCAGCCGCCGAGCGCGACGGCGCCGAGGACGTCCGCGACGGCCCGTACGTGCGGCTGCCGGACCAGCCCGTAGTGGTCGGTGTCGAGGCGGTGCAGCCGGAACCCGCCGGCCACCACCGCGCGCCAGGCCTCGGCGCTGCCCAGGGCCAGGCCGTCCCGGCTCTCCAGGTAGACCACGTCGCCGGGGTGGCGGCGCGGCCGGTAGGCGTGGTGCGCCCGCAGGTTGGTGGCGAAGACCCGGTGGCGCGCCTGCCAGGCCGCGCTGCCGGACTCGTCCGGCGGGGCGCCGGTGAGGGCCAGGGTGTCCTGGAGCAGCGCCTCGGTGGTCCGGTCGTCGTCCAGCCCGTCGAGCTGTTCGGGCGCGGGGAAGGCGGCGTCGACCATGCAGAGCGTCACCTCCCGCCCGGCCGCGGTCAGCAGGCCCGCGGCCTCGAAGGCCAGCACCGCGCCGAAGGACCAGCCCGCCAGGTGGACCGGCCCGGCCGGGTGGTCCCGGACGATCCGGGCCACGGCGGCCGAGGCCATCTCCTCCACGGTGCTCCCGACCGGCTCGGCGCAGTCCAGCCCGGACACGGCCAGCCGCGGGTCCAGCGCGCCGGCCAGGGCCAGGTAGCCCAGGGCGCTGCCGCCGACCGGGGGGAACAGCCACAGCGGCGCGGCGGGGCCGGGGCGCAGCGCCAGCACCTCCCAGCCGTTCCCGGCCGCGGCCGGCGCGGGCGCGGACAGCAGGGCGGCCAGGCGTTCCACCGTGTCGTGGGTGAACAGCTCGGCGACGGTCAGCCGGCGGTCGAAGTCCCGGCGCAGCCGCCCGATCAGCCGGACGGCGGCCAGCGAGTGCCCGCCGACCTGGAAGAAGCCCTCGTCGACGCCGAAGTCCGCGGAGCCCAGCACGTCCGTCCAGGCGGCCGCGACCAGGCCCTCGGCCGGGTCGAGCGGACGGGCGGGCGCGGCGCTGCGGGCGGCCCGGCCGGGGGCGCGGCCGGGGGCCGGCAGCCGCTTGCGGTCGACCTTGCCGCTGACGGTCAGCGGCAGTTCGGCGAGCGGCACCCAGACCGCGGGCACCATGTGCCCGGGCAGCAGCCGCTCGGCGTGCCGGCGCAGCTCCCCGGCGGGCAGCTCGGCGCCGGGCCGGGCGGTGTAGTGGCCGACCAGCCGCTCGCCGTCGAAGGTCACCGCGGCCGAGCCGCAGTCCGGGTGCGCGGACAGCACGGCCTCGACCTCGCCGGGCTCGACCCGCATGCCGCGGACCTTCACCTGGGCGTCGCGGCGCCCCAGGTACTCGATCGCGCCGTCCGGGCGGCGCCGGGCGAGGTCCCCGGTGCGGTAGAGGCGTTCGGTGCCGCCGTCCGGCCAGGTGTGCTCGACGAAGCGCTCGGCGGTGAGGTCCGGGCGGCCGTGGTAGCCGTCGGCCAGGCCGACACCGCCGATGTACAGCTCGCCGGTCACGCCGACCGGGACGGGGTGCCCGGCCGGGTCGAGCAGGTGGATCCGGGTGTTGGCGATCGGCCGGCCGATCGGCACGGTGTCCGCGTCCTCGCGCACGCAGTGCCAGTACGTCACGTCCACGGCCGCCTCGGTGGGGCCGTACAGGTTCGCCAGGGCGGCCTTGGAGCGGTCCAGGAAGTCCCGCTGGAGCTCGGCCGGCAGCGCCTCGCCGCTGCACACGACCTGGCGCAGCGCGGTGGCGGCGGAGAGGTCGGCGGCGTCCAGGAAGGCCCGCAGCATCGAGGGGACGAAGTGCGCCACGGTGACGGCCTGCCGGGCCAGCAGCTGTTCGAGGTAGCCCGGGTCCCAGTGGCCGCCGGGCTCGGCGACGACCAGCGCGGCGCCCTCGCGCAGCGGCCAGAAGAACTCCCACACCGAGACGTCGAAGGTGTACGGCGTCTTCTGCAGCACCCGGTCCTCGGCGGTCAGCCGGAACTCCTCCTGCATCCAGTCCAGCCGGTTGGCGATCGCCCGGTGGGAGACCACCACGGCCTTGGGGCGGCCGGTGGAGCCGGAGGTGTGGATGACATACGCCGGGTCGGCCGGCCGCACCGTGACCTCGGGGGGCGGGGTGTCGGCCGGGAGGTCGTCCGGGACGAACTCGACGACGAACCCGGCCGGGGCGTCCGGCAGTTCGAAGCCCTCGGTGCCGGCGGCGGTGAGCACCACCCGGCAGCCGGACTCGGCCAGCAGGGCGGCCGTGCGCCCGACCGGGTCGGCCGGGTCCAGCGGGACGTAGGCGCCGCCCGCCTTGAGCACGGCGAGCAGCGAGACCACCAGCTCCGGGGAACGCTCCTGGACGAGGCCGACGTGGTCGCCGGGCCGGACGCCGAGGGCGGCCAGCCGGTGCGCCAGGGTGTTGGCCCGGCCGTCCAGTTCGGCGTAGTCCAGCACCCGGTCGCGGAACAGCACGGCGGGGGCCTCGGGCCGCTCGGCGGCCCGCCGGGTGATCGCCTCGTGCAGCAGGTGCGGGCCGGGGTGGCTGCGCTCCGTCCGGTTCCACTCGGCCAGTTCGGCGAGTTCGGCCGGGGCCAGCAGCGGGGCGGCGGTGGGGGAGGCGGCCGGGTCGGCCAGCATGGCCCGGAGCACGGCCACGTGGTAGCCGAAGTAGCGGTCGGCGTCGGCCGCGGCGATCCGGTCGGCGTCGTAGCGCAGGCCGAGCCCGATCAGGTCGGTCGAGGTGTCGCGGGAGAACTCCGAGCCGAGCAGGAAGTCGGTGGGGGTGTGGCTGTACTCGTCCAGCACCTCCAGCCCGTCGGTGGGGACGTCCGACTCGTTGCGGAAGTGGGTGTAGTTGAAGAAGGTCTCGAAGGCGGCCGCGCCGGCCACCCGGCCGCGCAGCTCGGGCATCGGGAAGCGGCGGTGCGGCTGGATCGCGAGGTCCGTCGCGGCGACCTGCCGGATCAGCTCGGACCAGCTCCCGGCGGCCGCCACCCGGCAGCGGACCGGGAGGGTGTTCAGGAACAGCCCGACCACCCGGTCCCCGTCCGGCTCGGCTATCCGGCCGTTGTAGACCGCGCCGGAGACCACGTCCTCGGCGCCGGTCAGCAGCGCGATCACCCGCAGGTGCGCGGTGAGCAGCACGATCCGCACCGGGACCTGGAGGCGGGCGGCCAGCACGCCGATCCCGGCGGACAGTTCGGCGGGCAGCTCGCGCGGCACCACCGTCATGTCCGGCACCCCGGTGCCCGGGGCGGCCGGGACGGAGCCGAGCGCGAGGCCGTCCAGCTGCTCCTGCCAGAAGGCGAGTTGCCGCTGGTCGCGGACGGCGGCGCGCTCCAGGGCGACGAAGGAGCGGTAGTGGGCGCGGGGCGGCGGCGGCAGGGCGGCCGGGCCGCCGGCGAGCGCGGCGAGGTAGAGCGAGAGCAGCTCGCCGAACAGGATCCGCTCGCTCCAGCCGTCGATCACGGCGTGGTGGACCACCGTCCAGAGCTGGACCTCGTTCTCGGCCAGCCGGGCGAGGTGGTAGCGGATCAGCGGCGGGCGCTCCCAGTCGAAGAGGTTGCGGCCCTCCCAGTCGGTGCGCTGGTCGATCAGGGCCCGCTGCTCCGGCTCCGGCAGGCCGCGCAGGTCCTCGAAGCTGACCGGCGGGTGGGCGATCCGCCCGTGCACCACCTGGAGCGGTTCGGTGAAGCCGCCGGGGGCGAAGGAGGTGCGCAACAGCTCGTGACGCTCCAGCAGTTGGGCCACTGCGGCGCGCCAGGCCGCGGCGGAGAAGGCCACCCGCAGCCGGCTCACCAGCACGTCGTGGTACATCGCGGTGTGCGCCTGCTGGCCGCTGCGGTAGAGCATGCCGGACTGCAGGGCGGTGAGCGGGTAGGCGGCGACGGCGTCGGCGGGCAGCCGGGGCCGGTCCTCGGCCGCGACGAGATCGAACGGCCCGGTGGTGGGCGCGCCGCCGTCGGCGGGCTCGGTGGCCCGGACCAGCGGGGCCAGTTCGCGGACGGTCTGGTTGCGGAGCAGGTCGCGGACCCGGAAGCCGAGGCCGCGGGCGCCGGCCCGGGCGACGATCTGCACGCTGCTGATGGAGTCGCCGCCGAGCTCGAAGAAGTTGTCGTCGATGCCGACGGCGGGGCGGCCCAGCACCTCGGCCCAGACCTCGGTGAGCACCCGCTCGGTCTCGTCGCGCGGGGCGGCGTCGGCGGGGTCGGTGTCGGCGGCGTTGGCGGGGGCGGCGACGGTAGGGGAGGCGTCGGCCTCGGCGTGATCGCCGCCCGGGGTGGCGAGTTCGGCGGCGGCCCACGGGGCGGCGGAGCCGAGGAAGTCGCTCAGCGGGCGGTCCGGCTGCTCCGCGGCCAGCTCCAGCACCCGGGCGTAGCGGGCGCCGAAGTCGGCGATCCACCCGGGCGAGAAGCGGTCGGCCCGGTACTCGAACTCGGCGACCGCGCCGTCCGGGGTGCGGTTGACCTGGAGGGCGAGCTGGTACTTGGCGGTGACCGACGGGACCTCGACCGGCCGGAACTCCAACTCCCCGGCCCGGACCGGCTCGAAGAAGTCCTCGCCGACGGTGAAGGCGACCTGGAAGACCGGTGAGTGGTCCTGGTGCCGGGTCGGCCGGACGTCCTTGACCACCGTCTCGAAGGGCACCGCCTGGAGGTCCTGGGCGCGCAGTACGGCGGCGCGCACCCGCTCCACCAACTCGCGGAAGGTGCGCGGGCCTTCGAGGTCGGTGCGGACCGCGATCATGTTGACGAAGCAGCCGACGGTCCGCTGGAACTCGGTCCGGCTGCGGTTGAGCGCCGGGGTGCCCACGATGACGTCGCGCAGGCCGGTGCGGTCGGCGAGCAGCAGGTCGTAGGCCGCCAGCAGGACGGTGAACAGCGTGGTGCGCAGCTCGGTCGCCAGCGCGGCGAGCCGTTCGACGGCCGGGCCGGGCAGCGGGAGGTCGGCGGTGCCGCCGGGGGCGGTGGATACGGCCTCCCGGTCGGCGGGGGTGGCGCGGCCGGCCGGCCGGACGTCCCCCGGCAGTTCCAGTACGGGGAGTTCACCGGCGAGCAGTTCGACCCAGGCGCGCCGGGCGCGTTCGCCGGCCGGGCTCTCCAGCCACTCGTCGTGCCAGAGCGAGTAGTCGCCGTACTGGTACTCGACCTCGGGCAGCTCGGGTTCGGTGCCGGTGGTGAACGCCCGGTAGTGGGCGATCAGTTCGTCGCGCACCAGCTTGGCCGACCAGCCGTCGAAGACGGCGTGGTGGCAGCAGAGCGCCACCACGTGGCTGCCGTCGGCGCAGCTCAGCACACCGGCCCGGACCAGCGGGCCGCGTTCCAGGTCGAAGGGGGCGCGGGCGGCGTGCGCCATCCGCTGTTCGAGTTCCTCCGCGTCACGGCAGGTGGCCAGGCGCCATTCCAGCCGCGGTTCCGGATGGACGACCTGGAGGAGTCCCCGTTCGTGAATGCGGAAAGTGGTGCGCAGCGCCTCGTGCCGTGCGAGCACGGCGGTCACGGCATTCCGGAGTGCACGGATGTCGACCGGTCCCCGGACTTCCCAGAAGCACGGGATGTGAAAGGTCGGTGCGTCGCCCACGGTCTGCTGTGCGAGGAAGAGTTGCTCCTGGACCTTCGACGCCGGGAACGGATCCTCGTCCGCGGCGTCCGATTGGGCGGGGAACTCGCTGTCCACGGCTCGTAGACGCCCTTTCCTCCTGGGTATGGAGACACCTCCGCGTCCCCCAGGAACGTCAGCATACAGGCGGGAATTCGCTCGGCAAGGGGCAAGATCTTGCCTCGCCCGTAAGGGATTTGACCTCTGTCATGATCGCATCGAGTAGGGTAGTCTCGCGGCATCTTGCAGTGATGAGAGCGGGGGATCAACCCATGCCCGAGCGTGTCGTTCCGATCTCGCCGCAACAGCGCAGGCTGTGGCTCCTGCACAGCCTGCATCCGCGGCTCCCGCTCTACAACGGCCCGGTGGCGCACGAGATCAGGGGGGGACTCGATGTCCCCGCGCTGGAACAGTCAATCCGTGCACTGATATCCCGGCACGCCGCGCTGCGGACCGGTTTTTCGGTGGTCGACGACCAGCCCGTGCAAGTCATCGTCGACCACCTGGAGTTCAGCCTTCCCGTGCACGACCTGAGGGGGGATCCCGATTCCCTCCGGGCCCGGGTGCGGGAGGCCGCCGCGGAGCCGTTCGACCTGGAGCGCCCCGGAGTCTTCGACTTCCGGCTGTTCCGGTCGGCGGACGCGGAGTGGACGCTGCTCCTGAACCTGCACCACATCGTCACCGACGGCTGGTCGAACGCGGTGATCGCCGCCGAGATCGGCCGCGGCTACGCGGAGGTGCTGGCCGGGCGCCCGCCGGCCGCCGAGGAGGCCGGACCGGCCGGGCACGACTACGCCGAGTACGGCGCGGCGCTGGCCCGGCGGCTCGCCGACGGCCTGGCGGAGCGCCAACTCTCGTACTGGGCCGAGCACCTGGCCGGCGCCCCCGACCTGCTGCGACTCCCGCTGGACCGGCCCCGGCCGGCCCGGCAGCGGTTCCGCGGCGAACTGCTGGACTTCACGCTGGACGCCGGCCTGGCCGGGCGGGTGCGGCAGACCGCGGCCCGGCACCGCACCACCGACTACGTGGTGCTGCTGGCCGCCTTCACCCTGCTGATGCACGCCTACTCCGGGGAGCGCGACGTGGTGGTGGGAGCGCCCGTCACCAACCGGGACGACTCCGCGCTCGACGGGACGGTCGGATTCTTCGTCAACATCCTTCCGCTGCGCAGCCGGAGCCGGCGCGGGGAGAGCTTCTCGGACTATCTCCAGCGCTGCCGTTCCACCTTCATCGGGGGATTCCGCAACCAGTCGGTGCCTTTCGACGAAATCGTCAAGGTGACGGACAGTCAGGGTGCGGTCAGCCACTCGCCGCTGGTTCAGGCGGTATTCGGATACCACCAGGAGTCCCCGGCCCCCCTCCCGCTGGAGGGTCTGCGGACGAGCCGCTGGAACGTACCGACCGGATTCGTCCAGACCGACCTGGAGTTCGACCTCGCACGAGCCGCGGACGGTTCCGTGGCCGGGGTCATCGCCTATGACAGCGACCTCTTCGACGAGGCGACCGTCGCCCGGCTCGGCGCGAATTACCGCGCTCTGCTGGAGGGGGCGTTGGCCGATCCGCAGGCACCGCTGGCCGGTATCGAACTGCGTTCCGCGGCGGAAATCCGGCTCGACCGGGAGGTGAACGGAACCACCGCCGAGTTCCCGGCCGACGCGTGCCTGCACGAGCTGTTCGAGGCGCAGGCGGCGCGCACCCCGGACGATGTCGCGGTGGTCTCCGAAACGGCCCGGCTCAGCTACCGCGAGCTGGACGGGCGGGCCGAGGCGCTCGCCCGGGAGCTGCGGGCGCGCGGGGTCGGCCCCGAGCGCGCGGTCGGCATCTGCCTGGAGCGCTCGGCGGAGATGGTGGTGGGGCTGCTCGGCATCCTCAAGGCCGGCGGCGCCTACCTGCCGCTGGACCCGGCCAGCCCACCGGCCCGGATCCGGCAGATCCTGGCCGACGCGGGCGCGCCGGTGCTGCTGGCGGCGCGGGCCCTGGCCGAGGAGGTCGACGCGGCCTCGGTCGGCGTGGTGACCGTGGACCCGGCGGAACTCTCCCTCGCCGACGTTTCCCCCTCCGACGTCGACCCGGCCGCGGGGCCCGGTGCCCCGGCCGAGGGCCCCCGTCCGCACCCCGAGAACCTGGTCTCCGTCTACTACACCTCCGGCTCCACCGGCATGCCCAAGGGCGTGGCCAGCCGGCACCGCGGCTGGGTGAACCGGATGGTCTGGATGCAGCGCAAGCACCGGCTGGCCCGGGGCGAGACGGTGCTCCACAAGACCACGCTGACCTTCGACGACGCCGCCCTGGAGATCTTCTGGCCGCTCTCGGTCGGCGGCCGGGTGGCCGTGCTCGAACCGGGCCGCCACCGGGACCCGGTGGCGGTGCTGGAGGCCGCCACCCGCTACGAGTCGGTGTACCTCCAGGTCGTCCCGAGCATGCTGAACGCGGTGCTCGACCTGGTGGAGCAGGTGCCCGAGCGGGTGCCGCCGCTGCTGCGCAACACCACCTCCAGCGGGGAGGCGCTCACCCCGTCGACCGTTGAGCGCTTCCACCGGCTGATGCCGGGCGCGCTGCACAACACCTGGGGCGCCACCGAGGTGTCCATCGACTCGACCTGCCACACCTGCGGCCCGGCCGACGGGAGCGCCACCGGAGCGGTCAACCTGGGCCGCCCGTTCGACAACAACACCGTGCACGTGCTGGACGACGAACTGCGGCCGGTGCCGGTCGGTGTGGTCGGGGACCTGTACATCGGCGGGCTCGGCCTGGCCCGCGGCTACCTCAACGACCCGGCCCGTACCGCCGGCGCCTTCCTGCCCGACCCGTTCCGCCCCGGTGAGCGGCTCTACCGCACCGGCGACCAGGGCCTGCTGCACCCGGACGGCGGCTTCCGCTTCGTCGGGCGCAGCGACCACCAGGTCAAGATCCGCGGCATGCGGGTCGAACTCGGCGAGATCGAGACGGCGCTGCTCGGCCACCCGCAGGTGAAGGAGGCCGTGGTGGTGGTCGCGGCGCAGGGTCCGGCGCAGCGGCTGGTGGCCTTCGTCACCGCCGTCGACCCGGCCGACCCGCCGACCCTGGACGCGGTCCGCGAGCACGCCAAGGAGTGGCTGCCGCAGTACATGATCCCCGCCCAGCTGGTGGTCGAGCGGGCCTTCCCGCTGAACGCCAACGGCAAGGTGGACCGCCGGGCGCTGACGGTGCCCGAGCCGCCCGCCGGTGCGCAGGCCTCCGGCGGCGAGGCGCCGCGTACGCCCTCCGAGCAGTTCGTCGCCGGGGTGTGGCGGGAGCTGCTCGGCGTCGAGCGGATCGGCGCCGAGGACGGCTTCTTCATGCTCGGCGGGCACTCGCTGATCGCCACCCGGTTCACCGCGCGGGTGCGCCAGCGGCTCGGGGTGGAGTTCCCGCTGGTCACGCTCTACTCGGAGCCGACGGTGCGGGCCACGGCGCGGACGCTGGAGGAGCTGGTAGCGGAGAAGCTGGCCGCCGGTGCGCAGCCCGCCGACGCGCAGCCCGTGGCCGCCGACGCGCAGCCCGTGGCCGGTGCGCAGCCCGAGGCGCAGGCGCAGCCCGCCGGGGCCGAGCGGTGAGCGGCGGCTGGGACGCCGTGGTGGTGGGCGCCCGGGTCGCGGGCGCCGCCACCGCCCTGCTGCTGGCCCGGGCCGGCCGCAGGGTGCTGCTGATCGACCGGGCCGCCTTTCCCTCGGACACCATGTCCACCCTGTTCATCCACCAGCCTGGCGTGGCCAAGCTCTCCGAGTGGGGCGTCCTCCCGGCGCTGCTGGACTCCGGCTGCCCGGTGCTGGACACCATCAGCTACGAGGTCGGCGGAGTCCGGCTGGCCGCCCCGGCGCCGGTGATGCCGGGCGCCCCGGCCGCCTTCGCCCCGCGCCGCCGGGTGCTGGACCAGCTGCTGGTCGACGCGGCCGTCAAGGCGGGCGTCGAGTTCGTCGACCGGGCCAACCTCCAGGAGCTGGTGCACTCCGACGGCCGGGTCACCGGTGTCCGCTTCCGCACCGCCACCGGGGTGCGCACCGAGCACGCCCGGCTGGTGGTCGGGGCCGACGGGATGCGCTCCCGGGTGGCCCAACTCGTGGACGCGCCACTGGAGGTGAGCGACCCGCGGGCCAGCTGCGTGTACTACACCGCCTGGACGGGCATCAGCACCGGCTTCGGCTTCCACGAGAGCCCCGGCAACTGGATCGTCCGGATCCCCACCCACGACGACCTCACCCTGATCTCCACCTACTTCCCGCAGGACCGCTTCGCCGAGGTCAAGCAGGACCCGTTCCGCCACCACCTGGCGGCCGTCCGCTCCACCGCGCCCGAGCTGTACCAGCAGGTCTGCGAGGCGGACCAGGTCGAGGCGATCATCGGTACCGGCGACCAGCAGAACTACTTCCGCCGCGGGCACGGCCCCGGCTGGGTGCTGGTCGGCGACGCCGGGCACCACCTGGACACCATCAGCGCCCGCGGCATCACCAACGCCCTGCTCCAGGCCGCCTTCCTGGCCGAGGAGCTGGCGGCGGAGACGGCCGACCCGGCCCGGCTGGACGCGGCGCTGGCCCGGTTCACCCGCCGCCGGGACGAGGAGCTGACCGAGCCGTACCAGAGCACCCTGGAGCTGGCCAGGCTCACCGTGACGCCATCCCGGCTGGAGATGCTGCGCACCATCGCCGCCTCCCCCGAGCTGACCGGCCGCTACTTCGCCGTCGTCGCGGGCATGCTCGGCATCGACGAACTCTTCGACGACGACGCGCTGTTCGACGACTTCGATGACTTCGACGACTTCGACGACGACCTCAACGACCTCGGCGACCTCGACCACGAGGTCCAGTCCTGATCCGTCCCTTCCCGCCTGGAGGAACCGCATGAGTCCCGCTCCACTCTCGCTCTGGGGCGGCGAGTCCCACCCGCCCTGCCTGCTGGCCGCGTTCGAGGAGCAGGCCCTCGCCAGGCCCACCGAGACCGCCGTGGTCGACGGCGAGCTCAGCCTGACCTACGGCGAGCTGCTGGCCCGGGTCAAGGGCATCGCCGACGGCCTGGCCGCCGCCGGGATCGGCCCGGAGGACCGGGTCGCGGTCACCGGCCGACGCAGCGCCGCCGTGGTGGCCGCACTGCTCGGCACCATGTGGGCGGGCGCCACCTACCTCCCGCTGGACAGCGAGTACCCGGCGGCGCGGCTGGCCCACATGCTCAAGGACAGCGGCGCCGGCCTGCTGCTGTACGCGGACGCGCCGCCGGAGTTCGACGTGCCGGTGCCCGCCCTGCCGATCGCGGGCCTGCCGACCGCCGGCACGGCCGCGAAGGTGGACTGCCGCCCCGAGCTGTGGACGTACATCATCTACACCTCCGGCTCCACCGGCCTGCCCAAGGGCGTGTCCGTGCCGCACAGCTGCCTGGACACCATGGCCGACTGGCAGCGCAGCCACTCCGTCCGCCGGGACCTGCGCACCGCCCAGTTCGCCCCGCTCAACTTCGACGTCTCCTTCCAGGAGGTGCTCGGCACCCTGTGCGGCGGCGGCACGCTCGTGGTGGTGCCGGAGGAGCTGCGGCAGGACCCCTTCGAACTGCTGGAGTGGCTGGCGGAGAACCGGATCGAGCGGCTTTTTCTGCCGTACGTCGCGCTGCAGATGCTCGCCGTGGCGGCGGCCGAGGAGGAGTCGCTGGAGCACCTGGCGCTCGCCGAGGTCAACGCGGCCGGCGAGCAGCTGGTCTGCACCCCGGACATCCGGGAGCTGTTCGCCCGGCTGCCGCGGTGCCGGCTGAACAACCACTACGGGCAGAGCGAGTCCGCGATGGTCACGGCGCACACCCTGACCGGCCCCAGCTCCTCCTGGCCCGCGCTGCCGCCGATCGGCGTGCCGCTGCCGGGCTGCGAGCTGCTGATCGACCCGCTGGACGCGGCCGAGCCCAACGTCGGCGAACTGCTGGTGGCCGGCGCGCCGTTGTCGCCCGGCTACCTCAACCAGCCGGAGCTGAACGCCGAGCGCTTCGTCACCGTCGACCCGACCCCGCAGGGGCACACCGCGGCCTTCCGCACCGGCGACCTGGTCCGGCTGGAGGACGGCGCGGTGACCTTCCTGGCCCGCCGGGACAAGGACGTCAAGATCCGCGGCTACCGGGTCAACCTGCTGGAGATCGAGGTGCGGCTGCTGGAGCTGCCGACCGTCTCCGCCGCGGTCTGCGTCGCCCTGGACGACGGGCAGGGCTCGCGCTCGCTGCACTGCGCGGTGACGGTGGACGCCGGCGCCGAGCCGCTGGACGCGGCCCGGGCGGCGGACGAGCTGCGCCGCACCCTGCCGGACCCGTACATCCCGCGCTCCTTCACCACGGTGGCCGCCCTGCCGCGCACCCACAGTGGCAAGGTCGACCGGGACGCGGTGGCCCGCACCCTCGCCGCGCGCTGACGGCACGCACGGAGGGCCGGTACCCGTGGCGGGTACCGGCCCTCCGTGCGTGGCCCGGGGTCAGCGCAGCGACGGGCGAGTGCTGGTGCCGCGGCGCTCGGTGACGATGGCGGCGACCGCGGCGACGGTGTCGGCGGCGATCAGGTCGGCGACCTTGAGGGCCGTGCCGAAGCGGCGGTTCAGCCGGCCGACGACCTGGATCGCGGCCAGCGAGTTGCCGCCCAGGTCGATGAACGAGGCGGCGGCGCCGGGGACTTCGGCCAGGCCCAGCACCTCGTGCCAGGTCTCGCCGACGGCGGTGCGGACGGCCGGGTCGGTGGGGCGCTCCGGTGCGGCGGGGGCGGCCGCGGCCTCGGCGGCGAGCCGTTCCAGCTCCGGCCGGGCGATCTTGCCGTTCTGGTTGACCGGCAGCTCGGCGAGCGCGAACACCCGGGCCGGGACCATGCTCTCCGGCAGCCGCCGGCGCAGGTGGGCCCGGAGGTCCTCGGTCGAGGCCTCGGCCGCCTCGGCCACGGACACGTAGGCGGCCAGCGACTGGGCGATGCCCGCCGAGTCGCGCACCGGCACCACGATGGCGTCCGCCACCGCCGGGTGCTCGCGCAGGCAGGACTGGATCTCGCCGAGCTCGATCCGCACCCCGCCGATCTTCACCTGGTGGTCGACCCGGCCGATCAGCTCCAGCTCGCCGTCCGCGCGCAGCCGGGCCAGGTCGCCGGTGCGGTACAGCCGGGCGCCGGGGACGGCGGAGAACGGGTCGGGCAGGAAGCGCTCGGCGGTGAAGGCGGGCCGGTCCTGGTAGCCCCAGCCGACGCCCAGCCCGCCGAGGAACAGCTCGCCGAGCTGGTCCACCGCGGCGGGCGTGCCGAAGGCGTCGAGTACGTAGGCGCTCTGGTTGGTCATGGCCCGCCCGTACGGGATCGAGCGCCAGCCCGGGTCGACGGCGGCCACGTCGTAGTAGGTGCTGTCCACCGAGACCTCGGTGGCGCCGCCCAGGCTGATGAAGCGGGCCTCGGGGAACGCCTTGCGGGTCAACTCCGGCTGGGCCAGCGGGATCCAGTCCCCGCCCAGCAGGAAGGCCCGCAGCGCGCCGGTCCGCTCCTCCTCACCCCAGGTGCGCAGGAACTGCGCCAGCGAGGACGGGACGGAGTGCCAGACGGTGATGCCCGCGTGCTCGACCAGCTCGGCCCAGTGCTCGACGTCGTTCTCCCGCCCGCGCTCCGGCAGGACGAGCGTGGCGCCGGTCATCAGCGCGGCGAACATGTCGTAGACCGTCATGTCGAAGCTCGGCGAGGAGACGCCGAGGATCCGGTCGCCGGGGCCGAGGCCGTAGCGGGAGCTGAGGTCGAGGATCATGCTGGTCCGGCCGACGTGGTCGAGCAGGGCGCCCTTCGGCTCGCCGGAGGAGCCGGAGGTGAAGATCACGTAGGCGAGGTCCCGGCCGGTCACGTCGACCTCCGGCAGCGCCTCCCGGGAGGCGGTCGGCAGCTCCTCGACCGGGCCGAGCGCGATCACCGGCACACCGGTGGCCGGGTGGGCGGCGCCGCCCGCGTCGGCGACCACCACGTCCACCCGGCCCAGCCGGTGCAGCACCTCGCGGCGGTGGGCGGGCAGCATCGGGTCCAGCGGGACGAAGGCGGCGCCGGTCTTCAACGCCGCGTACGCCGCCACCACCAGCTCCACGCTGCGGGTCGCCGCCACCCCGACCCGCCCGCCGGGCCCGACGCCGTGGTCGGCGATCCGGACGGCCAGGGCGTTGGCCCGGGCGTCGAGCTCGCCGTAGGTGAGGCTCAGCGGGCCCTGGACCACGGCGGTCCGCTCCGGGCCGGCGGCCACCTGCCGCTCCACCCGCTGGTGCAGGCAGTGCGGCTCGGTGAGCGGCGGCTGCGGGCGGTTCACCTCCGCGACCAGCTCGTGCTCGGCGGCGGTGAGGTGCTCGACCTGGTCGATCCGCAGCTCGTCGGGCGCGGCGAGGTAGGCGGCCAGGTGCGCGGTGATCCGGGCGGGCGCCTGTTCGTCGTCCGGCCGGGCGGTGGCGCGCAGGCGGAGCGTCCAGCTGCCGTCGGCGGCCGGGGAGAGGGCGAAGACGGCCGGCGAGGACTGCGGCTCCACCGACAGCTCCAGCCCCTGGTCGAACGCCGCCCCGCGCCGGGCGAAGGCGGCCCGGCAGGCCCCCAGCGTGGGGACGGAGGGGCCGGTTCCGGCCAGTTCGGCGGGGTCGACCTGCCACTGCGTCCAGGCGTCCCCGCCCTCGGCGCGGCCCCAGAGGGTGACCGGCCGCAGGCCGCCGTAGCGCAGCACCAGCGCGCACAGCCCGGCGGCGAGGTCCGCGGGAGCTCCGGCCCGCAGGCCGGTCAGCGGCGCGGACTCGACGGCGGCGGTGCCGGCCCGCCACAGCACCGGGAGGACGGGATCGGCGTGCTCGGTCATGAGGAGGCTCCCTGAGGGGGTTGGTGAGGGGCGACGGCGGCCAGCAGCCGGGAGACCCGGGCGCCGGGGCGGTCCACGGCCGTCCGGAGCAGCTCCTGCAGCTGGTCGGCCAGGCCGGCGGCCCACGGCGCGTCGAACGCCTCGGTCGAGTACTCGATGCTGAGCAGGAAGTCCGGGCCGTCCTCGATGAAGGTCACCGTGGCGTCGAAGGCGTGCTGCCCGGGGTAAAGGTCGACGTCCTCGCTGACCACGCCCGGCAGCTCGGGGCGGCCCGGGGCGCTGCCGCCGGTGCGCAGCTGGAGGGTGACCTGGGCCAGCGGGTTGCGCCCGGGCCGGCGGGCGGGGGCGAGGCGGCGCACCACGCTGCCGAACGGCACCTCGTAGTCGATGGACCGCACGCTGGAGACGTTCAGCCGGGCGGCCAGCTCGCAGAAGGCGGGGTCGTCCGTGAGGTCCGCGCGCAGCACCACCATGTTGACGAAGTAGCCGATCAGCGGTTCGAGTTCCGGCTCGCCGCGGCCGGCGAGCAGGGTGGCGAACGCGGTGTCGGGGCGGCCGGTGCGCTCGGTCAGGGCGAGCGCGAAGGCCGCGCCGAGCAGCGAGAACAGCGACCCCCTGGCGGCCCGGGCCAGGTCGGTGAGTGCGCGGTGCAGGGCCGGGTCGAGCCGGACGACCAGGCGGTCGGCCGCGAAGGTCGGCCGCCGGGGGCGCGGCCGCCCGGCGGCCAGGTCGACGGCCGGTAGGTCGCGCAGCTCCTTCTCCCAGTGGTCGAGCATCTCCTCCAGCTCCGGCCCCTGGTAGTACTCCCGCTGCCACTGGGCGTACCGCCGGTACGGCACCGGCAGTCCGGGCAGCACCGCCTCCGGGTCCTGCCCGGCCAGCAGCGCGGCGTACCCGGCGGACAGTTCGTGCAGCAGCACCCGCAACGACCAGCCGTCGGTGGCGATGTGATGCATCACCAGGCTGAGCACGTGCTCCTCGGGCCCGAGCCGGAACAGCCGGAGCCGGAACGGCCGGCCCGCCGCCAGGTCGAAGGGCTCGCGCGCCTCCCGGTGCAGGGCGGCCGCGAGCTCGGCCCCGTCGGTGGTGTCGCAGAGCGGCAACTCGGCCTCGCCGGGCGGCAGCACCAGCTGGTACGGGTCACCGTCGTCCGCGCGGAAGGCGGTGCGCAGCACCTCCTGCCGGCGCACCACCAGGGTCAGCGCGGCCCGCAGCAGCTCGGGCCGCAGCGGGCCGCGCAGCCGGAAGGCCAGCGGGACGTGGTAGGCGGCGGTGCCGGGCACCAGTTGCTCGAACATCCACAGCGCCTCCTGGCCGGAGGACAGTTCGTACCGCTCGGCCGGGTCGGCCGCGCCGACGGAACCGGGCATCGTGCTCCCATCGAAGTGTCGGAACGTCGGGGGCGAGGTCGGGATCTGGCGAGGGCGGGGGCGGGGGGCGGGGCAAAGCCGCCCGAATTCCTCGACCGCGCCGGAAGGAGTGCGCCGCCGGGAGGGAGTGCGCCGGCGGGCGGGCGATCATCGCCCCAGTCTGTCAGCCGTACGCACTCTGCGGAAGATCCTCCCCGGGGGTGGGCCGGAAAAGTCCAGCGGGAAAGGCAGTTGGTTGTCATACCTCGGCCGGTGCGGTATCCCTTGATCTCGAACCTGTCCGGTGCATGCTCACTTCCGGGAGTCGCGAATGACCGGCACACACGTGGCCGGCGGCCTCGTCACAACGGCGGCCGTGGGCCTGGTGCGGTTGCCGTGCGACCGGTGGCTCGCCAATCACCCGACCGAACACAGCAGTTCGCGTACGCACCCGGTTCCGGAGCCGGTCCTGGAACGATTCCTGGGCCTGGCGCAGGAACCCGACGGCGGCGCGGACGCGGTGCTCGCGGCCGTGCTCGCGGTGCTGCTGCACCACTACGCCGGGCAGCAGGACGTCGAGTTGACGCTGGACGGGCCGGGGCCGGTGCGGATCTCCGTCGAGGAGGACGCCGACCTGCGCGGGATTCGGCAGCAGGTGGAGCGTCAACTCGCCGAGGCGAAGCCGACGGTGGAGCCCGCGGTGGAGCGTCGGGCGGACGGGGCCGAGGCCCCGCTGACCGTGCGGCTGCGCCTGGCCGGGGCCGGCGCCCTGCTGGAGGCCGGGTACGACCCGGCGCTGCTCGACGGGGCCACCGCCGACCGGGTGCTGGAGCACACGGCCCGGCTGCTGGCCGCGCTGGTCGCCGACCCCGGCGGGCCGGTCCGCCGGGCCCGGTTCGGTTCGGCGCGGGAGCGCGAGCGGATCCTCGCGGACTGGAACGGCACCCGGACGCCGTACCCGGACTCGACCGTGGTGGCGGCCTTCGAGGAGCAGGCGCGGGCCACCCCGGCCGCGCCCGCCGTGGAGTTCGAGGGCGCCGTGCTCAGCTACGCCGAACTCGACCGGCGGGCTGCCCTGGTGAGCCGCCGACTGAACGCGGGTGCGACCGCCGGCTTCGTCGGGATCCACCTGGAGCGCTCGGTCGAGCTGGTGGTGGCGATCCTCGGGGTGCTCAGGGCCGGGCTCGCCTACGTGCCGCTCGATCCCGAACTCCCCGCCGACCGGGTGCGGTACATGGTCGAGGACTCCGGCGCCGCCACCGTGCTGTGCCGCCCCGAGGACGTCGAGGCGCTCGCCCGGCCCGGCGTCACCGCCCTGACGGTCCACCAGGCCGAGCGGGAGGGCGCGCAGGCGCCGGAGACCGGCCGCCCGGAGATCACCGGCGACACCCCCATCTACCTGATCTACACCTCGGGCTCCACCGGCCGACCCAAGGGCGTGCTGAACCGCCACGCGGGCGTGTTCAACACCGTCCACTGGCGGCGCCGGCGCTTCCCGCTCGGCCCGGCCGACCGGGTGCTGCAGAAGACCCCGTTCGGATTCGACGTCTCGGCCTGGGAGTTCCTCTGGCCGCTGGTCTCCGGCGCCTGCCTGGTGGTCGCCCGCCCGGGCGGGCACCGGGACACCCGCTACCTCAAGCGGACCGTCCGCGACCGCGGCGTCACCGTGATCCACTTCGTGCCCTCCATGCTGGACGCCTTCCTGGAGGAGGACGACCTGGCCGGGCACTGCGCCGACTTGCGGCTGGTCTTCGCCAGCGGCGAGGCGCTCGCCCCGACCACCGTCCGGGCCTTCTTCCGGCAGCTGGACTGCGAACTGCACAACCTCTACGGCCCCACCGAGGCCTCCATCGAGGTCTCGCACTGGCAGGCCGCGCCGGACTTCGCCGGGCGGGACGTGCCGATCGGGCGCCCGATCGCCAACACCGGCCTGTACGTCGTCGACGAGCGGCTCGAACCGGTGCCGGTCGGCGTCGCGGGCGAGCTGTGCATCGGCGGCGTCCAGGTCGCCCTCGGCTACCACCGGCAGCCGGAACTGACCCGGGAGCGGTTCGTCGCGGACCCCTTCACCCCGGGCGGGCGGCTGTACCGCACCGGCGACCTCGCCCGGTTCCGCACCGACGGGCAGATCGAGTACCTCGGGCGGCTGGACGACCAGGTCAAGATCAGCGGCTTCCGGATCGAACTCGGCGAGATCGAGACCGTGCTGCGCGGTCTGCCGGGGGTCGGGCAGGCCGCGGTGCTCCCGGTCGGCGAGGACGGCGCCCGGCGGCTGGCCGCCTTCGTGGTGCCCGCCGGGCCGGGCGCCTTTGACCCGGAGAAGTACCGTTCCGCGCTGTCCGAGCTGCTGCCCGGCTACATGGTGCCCAAGCAGTTCACCGAGCTGGCGGCGCTGCCCACCTCGACCAACGGCAAGCTCGACCGCCGTGCGCTGGCCGGCTGCGCCCAGGCCGCCGCTGCCCCCGCCCTCGCCCCGGCCCCCACCCCCGCCGACGCCGCCGGGGACGCGGCGGGCACCGAGTACACCGAGGACACCGGGTCCGACCTGGAGACGACCCTGCGCGCACTGTTCGCCCAGTCGCTGGGCGTCGCCGAAGTCGGCCTGCACGAGGACTACTTCGAGCTGGGCGGCCACTCGCTGGCCGCCGTCAAGCTGGCGACCCGGATCCGGGCCGCCCTCGGAGTGGACCTCGACGTCTGGACCCTGTTCGACTTTCCCACCGTGGCCGAGTTGGCACGTGAACTCGCCCGGCCGCTCTGACGAAGGACGGTCCCATGTCAGTTTCACCCGCCCCCGGCCGCGCCCCGGAGGACGCGGACGACACCGAGGACACCGTGCGCGACCTGCTGGTCGCCGGTGCCGAGAAGCTCGCCGCCGACGACCCGGAACTCCACCGGGTGCTGGCCCGTGAGCAGGCCCGGCAGAACGCCACCCTGTCGCTGGTGGCCTCCTCCAGCGTGGTCGACCCCTCGGTGCTGGCCGCCCAGGCCTCGACCGCGGTCAACGTGACCGCGGAGGGCTACCCGGGCCGCCGCTACCACGCCGGCTGCGGCGTCATCGACGACATCGAGAGCCTGGCGATCGAGCGCGCCAAGAGCGTCTTCGGCGCCCGCTACGCCAACGTCCAGGCGCACTCGGCGACCACCGCCAACTACGCGGTGCTGTCCGCCCTGCTGAACCCCGGGGACACCCTGCTGGGGATGAACCTGGCCGAGGGCGGCCACCTCACCCACGGCAGCCCGGCCGCGTACGCCGGGCAGTACTTCGACGCCGTCGGGTACGGGCTGGACGCGGCCGGGATGATCGACTACGGCCAGGTGGCCGAGCTGGCCCGGGAGCACCGGCCCCGGGTGATCATCTGCGGGGCCACCGCCTACAGCAGGATCGTCGACTTCGCCCGCTTCCGGGCGATCGCCGACGAGGTCGGCGCCTACCTGATGGCCGACATCTCGCACGTCGCCGGACTGGTCGCGACCGGTCTGCACCCCAGCCCGGTCGACCACGCCCACATCACCACCGCCTGCACCCACAAGCAGCTGTTCGGCCCGCGCGGCGGCCTGATCCTGGTCGGCCGGGACCACGACGCCCCGGCGCCCAAGGGCAACGGCGACCTCGCCTCCTTCCTGCAGCGCGCGATCTTCCCGTACTACCAGGGCGCCCCCGCGCTCAACAGCATCGCGGCCAAGGCCCGCGCGCTGGCGATCGTGGCGACCCCGGCCTTCGCGGCCACCACCGAGCGGATCGTCTCCTTCTCCCGTGGCATGGCGGCCGAACTCGGCCGGCGCGGCTACCCGATCGTCTCCGGCGGGACGGACAACCACACCGTCCTGGTCGACCTGCGCCCCCGCGGCCTCAGCGGACTGGTGGCCGAGGAGGCGCTGGAGGAGTGCGGGATGGTGGTCAACAAGAACCGGGTGCCCGGCGACACCACCCCGCCGCTGGTCGGCGGCGGGGTGCGGCTGGGTTCCAACAGCGCCGCGCACCGCGGGATGTCCGGGGCCGAGGCGGCGCGCTGCGCCGAGCTGATCGACACCGTGCTGTCCGCCGTCACTCCGCTCGGGCCGCGCAGCTACGAACTGCCCGACGACGTCCGCTACTCGGTGGCCTCCCAGGTCGCCGAGCTGGCCGCCAAGTTCCCCCTGCCCGGCTACGCCGTCGGCTAGGGTCCCCGCCCCTCCGGAAGGAAAACACAGTGAGCGAGCCCGACGACGACCGCCGGCACCTGGTGGTCCTCAACGACGAGGAGCAGTACTCCGTCTGGCCGGCCGACCGGGACGTCCCGGCCGGCTGGCGGGCGGAGGGCTTCGAGGGGACCCGCCAGGAGTGCCTGGAGCACGTCGCCCAGGTGTGGACCGACATGCGCCCGCTCAGCCTGCGGCGGGCCATGGAGGGCAGCCAGGGCTGACCGGCCCGGCCGGGAACGCCGGAGGCCCGGGGCGGTGGTCCAACCCCGGGCCTCCTGGCGTTCCCGCGCCCTGGCGGGTCAGCGCTCGTCGGCGCCCAGCCGCAGCGCCCGCATGGTGTCGGCCACCTCGCGGTGCAGCCCGGAGTCGCTGCCGGCGAAGCGGTCGAGCACCCGCTGCTGGACCTCCGGGTCCTTCTCCTGGCTCAGCTTGAACATCACCTCGACCTTGGTCACGGTGAAGTGGATGCCGCCGACCGCGCCGACGATCTGCCGGTGGTACTCCAGCGAGGGGGCGAGCGGCATGCCGTCCCCGAACCGGTCCTCCAGCGTCTGGGCGGTGGTGTGGACGATCGTCAGGGTCTCGTCGTCCTGGGCCAGTTCGATCGTGCCCTCCAGGTGGACGGCCACGTAGTTCCAGGTCGGCGCGACCATCGGGGCCGAGTAGAGGGTCGGGGTGACGTAGCCGTTGGGCCCGTGGAAGACGAGCTTCGCCGGGCCGCCGCCGTCGGCGACGAGCTGCTGCCAGTGCGGGTTCACCCGGGTCATGTGGGTCCACAGGCGCATGCCCTGCAGCGGGGCGCCCGGGGCGGTGTCGGGCGGCACGATCACCGGCACGTGGGTGGCGTTGGGCGTCGGGTTCCCGTTGCCGGTCAGCACGGCGAGCGGGTGCCGCTCGATGACCCGCAGCGGCCAGTCGTCCCCGTCCACCTGGTAGAGCTTCGGCGTGAACACTCGTACTCCTCGGTCTCAGTGTTGCGGCGTTGCCCGGTCCGTCCCGACCGGCCCAGCCGTTCGGTGCGCGGGTCAGCCGTTCGGTGCGCGGGTCAGCCGGACAGTGCCTTGACCAGCATGTCGCCGATCTCCCCGGCGCGGACGGCGGACAGGGACAGCAGGGTCTCGGAGAGCCCGTGGCTGTGCTCGCCGAAGCCCTGGACGTAGATCCCGCACCGCACGCTCTCGTCGGTCACCACCCGGTGCTCCCGGTCGAGCCGCAGCCGGCCCTGGTCGTCCAGCCCGCAGTGCGGCAGCAGGCCGTCCAGGAAGACCGCCGGGTCGGTGCGGGTGTAGCCGGTGGCGCACACCAGCGCCTCGGCCTCGATGATGGTGCTGGTGCCGGAGGACAGCGATTCCACGTCGATCCGCAGGCCGTCCGGAGTTTCCGTCACTTCGCGTACCCGGGAGACGTTGTGGAAATTCAGCCGGGGATTTCCGGCCACCTTTTCCAGGTACGCCTGCTGGAACAGCGACCGCAGCAGATCGGCGTCCACCACCGAGTAGTTGGTGCCGGCGTGATAATCGATGAGGCGCTGCCGGACGTCGTCCGGGGCGGTGTGGAAACGGTCCACCGCCTCGGGGTTGAACACCTGGTTGGCGAACGGGCTGTCGTCGGCGACGCTGAACCCGTACCGGGAGTGCACCGAGTGCACCTGCGCCCGCGGGAAGCGCGCGTGCAGGTGCTCGATCGCCTCCGCCGCGCTCTGGCCCGAGCCCAGCACCACGAAGCAGCGCGGGTCCTGCGGTGCGATCCGCTCCACCTCCGGCAGGAACCGGGAGGTGTGCCAGATCCGGGGGGAGTGCGGCAGGTCGGCGGGCAGCTTGGGCTCGATCCCGGCGGCGATCACCAGGTTGCGGGCGCGCTGCACCTGCCGGGTGCCGTCGGCCGCGACGAAGACCACGTCCAGGAACTCGACGCCCTGCTCGCCGGCCACCGGCTGGACCGCCACCACCCGCGAACCGTAGGAGACGAGGTCCGCGAAGCTCTCCGCGACCCACTCCAGGTAGTCGTGGAACTCCACCCGCAGCGGGTAGAAGGACTTGGTGTTGATGAAGTCCGCCAGCCGGTCCTTGGCCTGCAGGTAGCACAGGAACGAGTACGGACTGGTCGGATTGCGCATGGTCACGAGGTCCTTGAGGTACGAGACCTGCATGGTGGCGCCCTCGATCAGCATGCCCCGGTGCCAGCCGAAGCGCGGCTGCGCCTCGAAGAAGCGCGCGCTGACCGGGGCCCCGTCGGCGATCTCCGAAATGGCGGCCGCGAGGGCCAGATTCGAGGGGCCGAAGCCGATTCCGGCCACGTCGACGATGTCGGTTCCGGCGACCACGCCGGAACGTTGCCGCTCACCCACGGACTTCCCTGCTCTCTCCCTTTTGGGGATGGCCTGTCTGGGTCGACGTCGAGTCCGGTCGACCGATGACGGTGCTCAGGGCAGCACGCTGCCGCGACTCCTGATCACTCCATGACAGTAGGAGCTGGCCCGTGTGCTGTGCAAGCAAAAGGGGAAAATCCCGATCACCCGTGGTGAGTTGGCGTTGCGGGGACGGAGAGATCCGGTCCGCTCTTGACGGCGCATCGTCACGCTGAATAGCATCCGAAGCGTTCGAGGTGGGGGCATAGCCGTACCCCAAGTCCACGACTCGACAAAAGAGTTCGTCACTCGCTATCCGAACTCCATTCACTGACTTCTCGTCAAGAACTGACAGGGCAAGGGTTTCGCGCGAAGGGATCCGCGACCGCACCATGTTGGAATCACCGAGCACGACCGAGTCAGTTCCCCGGCAGGGGTGGACCCTTGCGAGCCGCTTCGCCGCCGTCGCGGCCGCCACGCCGACCGCCACCGCGGTCCGCGGCGAGACCGGCGACCTCGACTACGGCGCCCTCGACGCCGCCGCCGGCGCCCTCGCCGCCCGGCTGCGCGGCCGGGGCGTGCGCCGCGGCGACCGGGTCGGCGTCCTGCTGGAGCGCTCGCCCGGGCTGGTCGTCGCCCTGCTCGGCATCCTCAAGGCGGGCGCCGCCTACGTCGCGGTCGACCCGGGGGACCCGCCCGCCCGGCTGCACACCATCCTGGGCGACGCCGAGGTGTCGCTGGTGGTCACCGACGAGCTCCGACGGGCGAAGCTCGACGGCGCGTTCGACCACCTCGACGTGGCCGACGGCCCCGCCGCCGGGGAGGCCCCCGCCGCACCGGGCGGCCAGACCCTCGAAGATCTGCCCCCCGCGGACCTGACCCCCGAGGACCTCGCCTACGTCGCGTACACCTCCGGCTCCACCGGCCGCCCCAAGGGCGTCTGCGTGCCGCACCGCGCCGTGCTGCGCCTGGTGCTGGACGCCGGCTACCTCGACGCCCGGCCCGACGACGTCTTCCTCCAGCTCGCCCCGGTCGCCTTCGACGCCTCCACCCTGGAGATCTGGGGCCCGCTGCTGAACGGCGGCTGCCTGGCGCTCGCCCCGGCCGGCCGGCTCGGACCGGCGGAGGTGGTCAAGGCCGCCCGGGACACCGGCACCACCGTGCTGTTCCTCACCACCGCCCTGTTCCACCAGGCGGTCGAGGCGGGCCTGACCGACCTGCCCGCCCTGCGCCGGCTGTTCACCGGCGGCGAGGTGCTCTCCGCCGAACACGTCGACCGGGCCGTCGCCGCCCTGCCCGACACCCTCGTCTCGGCCGCCTACGGCCCCACCGAGAACACCACCTTCACCAGCACCCACCCCGTCCGCGAACCGCTCGGCGACCGCGGCGTCCCGATCGGCGGACCGATCGACGGCACCGGCATGGTCGTCCTCGACGAGCGGCTGGACCCGGTGCCCGACGGTACCGTCGGCCGGCTCTTCGTCAACGGCACCGGCCTCGCCCACGGCTACCTCGGACTGCCCGGCCTCACCGCCGACCGCTTCCTCCCCGACCCGTACGCGACCGCCCCCGGCGCCCGGATGTACGACACCGGCGACCTCGCCCGGCGCGGCCCCGACGGCGCCTACGAGTTCGCCGGGCGCGCCGACGGCCAGCTCAAGGTCAACGGCGTCCGGATCGAGTCCGACGACATCGAGGCCCGGCTGCGCCGCCACCCCGACGTCCAGGACGCCGCCGTCGTCCTCCAGGACCACGGCCCCGGCGACCGCCGGCTGGTCGGCTTCTACAGCGGCCCCTACGCCGTCTCCTCGGTGGAACTGCGCCGCGCCCTGGCCGAGGAGCTCCCGGCCGGCATGATCCCCACCGCCCTGGTCTGGGTGGACCGGCTGCCGCTCAAGCCCAACGGCAAGGTCGACCGGGACGCCCTGGCCGCCCGGCGCGGCCGGACCCGCCCGGACGGCGAGGTGCCCTACCGGGCGCCCGCCGACCCGGTCGAGCACCGCCTCACCGTGCTCTGGCAGGAGGTCCTCGACGTCGAACCGGTCGGCGTCGACGACGACTTCTTCGACCTCGGCGGGCACTCGCTGACCGCCAGCCGGATCACCCGGGAGATCACCGCCGAGTTCGAGGCGGTGATCCGGGCCCGGGCCTTCTACCTCAACCCCACCGTGGCCGGACTGGCGGAGCACATCAGGACCCAGCGGCCGGAACTCGCCTCCGATGCCCGGCTCGTTCCGGCCGCTGAACAGCCCGCCGGCCCGACCGCCGCCGCGCAGTCGCCGACCGCCGCCGCCGCGCAGCGCCCGACCGGGGCCACCCGGTGAGGATCACCGGCCCCGGCGACGACGGGCGGCAGGACGGGGCGCCGGACCCGGAACTCGTCGACCTGAGCGACCCGCACTTCTACGCCACCGGCGACCCGCACGCGGTCTGGCGCCACTACCGCCACAAGGCCCCGGTCACCCGGCTCACCGTCCCGAGCGGCCGCAGCTACGTCTCCGTCACCACCCACGCCGAGACCAGCACCGTGCTGCGCGACCACGCGCTCTACACCTCGCGGCGCGGCAACATGCTCTCCGTCCTCGGCGAGCAGGACCCGGCCGCCGACCGGATGATGGTGGCCAGCGACCCGCCGATCCACGGCTACCTGCGCCGCCCCGTCGCCCAGGCGCTGTCCGCCCGCGAACTCGCCGCCCGCCGCCCGGCCATCCGCCGGATGGCCCGGCTGCTGCTGGCACCGCTGGCGAGCGGCGAACCCTGGGACCTGGCGGCCGCGATGACCGCCTTCCCGATGATGTTCACCGGCGCCCTGATGGGCCTGCCCGAGGCCGACTGGCCCGAACTGACCAGGCTCACCACCGTCGCGATCGCCCCCGCCGACCCGTCCTCCAGGGACGACTCCGGCGGCCACCAGCTGGTCTCCGCCCACCACGAACTCTTCGACTACTTCGCCGAGGTGGCCGCCGACCGCACCCCGCGCGAGGACCTGGTCGGACTGCTCCAGCAGCTGACCGTCGGCGACCGCACGATCCGGCTCGACGAGGTCATCTACAACTGCTACAACGTGCTGCTCGGCGCCAACGTCACCGCGCCGCACGTCATCGCGACCACCGTCAACGCCCTGCTGGAGCACCCGGACCAGTACCGGCGGCTGCTCGACGGCGGGGTCGGCGTCGCCTCCGCCGTCGAGGAGGGCCTGCGCTGGGCCTCCCCGGCCACCCACGCCATGCGCTACGCCACCGAGGACACCGTGCTCGGCGGCGAACCGGTGCGGGAGGGCGAGGCCGTGGTCGCCTGGCTGGGCTCGGCCAACCGCGACGAGACGGTCTTCGACGACCCGTACCGCTTCGACCTGGCCCGCACCCCCAACCGGCACGTCGCCTTCGGCTTCGGCCCGCACTACTGCGTCGGCGCCCCGCTGGCCCGGATCGCCCTCGGCGAGTTCTTCACCGAGGTCACCGAACTGGTCGAGCGCTTCGAACCGGCCGGCCCGGTCGAGCACCTGGCCTCCAACTTCATCGCCGGGATCAAGCACCTCCCGGTGACCGCCAGGCTGCGCCCCGGCGCCGCCCGGCAGCTCGCCGAGCCCGTCCCGGCGAGCTGATCCACCCCGCACCGTGCCGGAACGAGAGGACCTTCCCGCCGTGATCGAGATGCGCAGTGACACCTTCACACTGCCGACGCCCGAGATGCTCACCGCGATGACCGAGGCGGAGCTCGGCGACGACGTCTACGGCGAGGACCCGACGGTCAACGAGCTCGAACGCCGTACCGCCGAGCTGACCGGCAAGGAGGCCGCCTGCTTCTTCCCGAGCGGCACCATGGCCAACCTCGCCTCGATCATGGCCCACGCCCCGCGCGGCACCAAGGCCGTGGTCGGCGCCGAGAGCGACATCTGGCTGTACGAGGCGGGCGGCGCCGCGGTCTGCGGCGGGGTCGTCTACGAGCCGGTGCCCAACCAGGCCGACGGCACCATCGCGCTGGCCGACCTGGCCGCCGCCTTCCCGAAGGATCCGGACGACCCGCAGTTCGCGCTGCCCTCGCTGATCTGCCTGGAGAACACCCACAACCGCTGCGGCGGCGTGGTGCTGCCGCTCGACTACCTGGCCGAGGTGCGCCGCTTCGCGGACGAGCGCGGCGTCGCCGTGCACCTGGACGGCGCCCGGGTGGTCAATGCGGCGATCGCCGCCGGGGTGGAGGTCGCGGACATCACCGCGCACGTCGACTCGGTGCAGTTCTGCCTCTCCAAGGGCCTGGGCGCGCCGGTCGGTTCGATGGTGGCCGGGAGCGCGGAGTTCGTGACGAAGGTCCGCCGGCTGCGCAAGATGCTCGGCGGCGGGATGCGCCAGGTCGGGCTGCTGGCGGCCGCCGCGCTGGTGGCGTTGGACACCCGGGGCCGGCTGGCCGAGGACCACGCCAACGCCCGGCGGCTGGCCGAGGGCCTGGCGCTGCTGCCCGGCGTGGAGCTGGACGTCGACACCGTCGAGACCAACATCGTGATCTTCAAGGTCACCGACGAGCGTTTCGACTGGCGCAGCTTCGTCACCTCGGTGGCCCGGCGCGGCCTGGCGGTCACCGAGTTCGGCCACGGCCGGATCCGCGCGGTCGTCCACAACGGGGTGAGCGCCGAGGACGTCACGGCCGCCGTCGCCATCGTGGCCCGGGTCCTCAAGGAGGGCCCGACCGCGGACTGAGATCCCGGCCCGGCCCCGCCCGGCCCCGCGCACCCGCGGGGCCGGCGCGCCGGCCGCCGGTCAGGCCGTCCGCAGCACCTGGGCCACGAACGCGTCCAGGTTGGCGACCGTGCGCGCGACCTGCTCCTCCAGGGTCAGCGACTCCTCGGGCCGGCTCACCGAGGCCGAGCGGCGCTTGCCGCGCACGTACAGCGAACAGCCCAGGTCCGCGCAGATGTAGGTACCGACGGTGTTCCCCTCGCGCCCGGCGGCGCCGGCCCGCCGGGCGGAGAGCAGGGCCACCCCGCTCCCGCCGTGGATGGTGATGCAGAGCGAGCACACATTGGTCTTGGTCAGGCTGCGCCGGACGTTCGGCGCGCGGAGCGTGACCCCCACCAGCCCCTCGCCCCGGAGGGCGACCAGATAGCCGCGGTCGGGTGCGCCCGGATCCCGCCAGCCGAGGAAGTCCAGGTCGGCCCAGGGGAGTTCGGCCAGGTTGCGGGGAATGCTGAGCCTGCGCGCCTCTCCCTTCGAACAGTTGACGAAGGATTCACGAATTTCGTTCTCGGCAAGTGGACGCATTCATCAGAGCCTAGTTGACTGCCGGGCGGGTGACCCCCGTCCTCCCCGAAATCCACCAACGCAGAGGAGACCCCTGTGTCCATCGGCGGTACTCAGCCCGAACCGATACGGCCGACGGCCCGAACGGCCGCTCCGCGCCGGCTTCTGATGTGCCGGCCGCAGCATTTCGACGTGACGTATTCCATCAACCCGTGGATGCATCCGGAGAAGCCGGTCGACCGCGAGCTGGCGCTGCTGCAGTGGGAGCGGCTGCGCGAGGTGTACCTCTCGCTCGGCCACACCGTCGAGGTGATCGACCCGGTGCCCGGCCTGCCCGACATGGTGTTCGCCGCCAACGGCGCGACGGTGGTGGACGGCAAGGTGCTCGGGGCCCGGTTCCGGCACCTCGAGCGCACCGCCGAGGGGCCGGCCTACCTCGCCTGGTTCGTCCGGCAGGGCTTCCGGGACGTGCTCTGGCCCGAGTTCATCAACGAGGGCGAGGGCGACTACCTCCCGGTCGGGCGCCGCATCCTGGCCGGTACCGGCTTCCGCACCGACCAGCGCTCGCACTACGAGGCGCAGGAGTTCTTCGGCCTGCCGGTCACCTCGCTGACCCTGGTCAACCCCGAGCACTACCACCTGGACACCGCGCTCGGGGTGCTCTCCGACACCGAGGTGATGTACTTCCCGGAGGCCTTCACCCCGGGCAGCCGCTCCGTGCTGGAGGAGCTCTTCCCGGACGCGCTCCGCGCCTGCGCCCAGGACGCCGCGGTGTTCGGCCTCAACGCCTTCTCGGACGGTCGCAACGTGGTCCTGCCGCAGGCCGCGACGGGCCTGATCGAGCAGCTGCGGGAGCGGGGCTTCAACCCGATCGGGGTGGACACCACCGAACTCCTCAAGGCCGGCGGCGCGGTCAAGTGCTGCACCCTCGAACTGCGGCCCTGACGCCACGCAGCCGGCCGCGGCCCCGCACCCCTCGCCGGAACTCCGGGGAGGGGTGCGGGGCCGACAGCTCTTCGGCGCGCGGGCTCAGTGCTCGTGCAGCGCCCACCTGCTGCTGTCGACCCGGGCCGTGCCGGGCAGCGCGATCAGCTCGGGCTTGAACAGCGGCGGCGCGCCCATCGCGGGCTCCCAGGTCGCCAGCGACTCGTCCTGGGGGACCTCGATCCGCCGGTCGGCGGCCAGGTCGGCGACCACCTTGAGCAGCAGCCGCACCCCGAGCGGCGCCAGGTGGTCGCGCCACAGGCTCTGCGCGGTCGAGCCCGGCGGCACGAACAGGTGCTGCTGGGCGGCGATCGGCCCGGCGTCGGTGCGCTCGGTCAGGTGGTAGACGCTCCCGCCGGTGACCTTGTCGCCGTCCCGGATGGTCCACCGGATCGCGTCCCGGCCGCGGTGCAGCGGCAGCAGGCTGGGGTGGTAGCCGATGGTGGCGACGGCGGCCCGGGCGCGGGTCTCCCTGCCCAGGAAGGCGTGCGAGTGCGCGGCGAGGATGACGTCCACCCCGTCCGGGACGTGCCGCGCCCGCAGCTCGGCCGAGTCCGTCCAGGGGATGTCCCTGGGGTACGCCCAGGACCGCAGGCGGTCCCAGCACATCGCGTCGGCCTCGTCGGACTTCCCCTTGCGCAGCCGGGGCGCGGCCGCGCCGACGATCTTGTGTCCGCTGTCCAGCAGGGCCTCCGCGACCTGCACCGCGAACGCCCCTTGTCCCGATAGGTAGATGTTCATCCGTCCTCCTGCGCTCACTGGTCGGGTCTCGGTGTCGGCGTCGGCGCGTCAGTCGGCCCCTTCCAGCCCGGCTTCCGGCCCGGCTGCCAGCGCGGCTGCCAGCCCGGCGCGGTCGGGGTCGAAGCGCACCGGCAGGGTGGCGAACCCGGTCAGGAAGTTGGAGCGGATCGGCCGCGGCTCGGCGGTCTGCTCGAACCCGGTGGTGAAGTCCCGCAGCGCACTGAGCAGTTCGGCGATCTCCACCTTGGCCAGGTAGGAGCCCACGCAGAAGTGCGGGCCGTAGCCGAAGGCCAGGTGCTTGTTGGGGGTGCGGCCGAGGTCGAAGAGCTCGGGCCGGTCGAAGACCCGCTCGTCCCGGTTGCCGGAGGCGTGCCAGAGCGTGACGATCTCGCCGGGCCGCAGCCGTACGCCGTGCACCTCGGTCTCCCGGACGACGCTGCGCCCGAAGTGCATGGTGGGCGAGGCCCAGCGCAGCACCTCGTCCACGGCCGTGCCGAGCTCGACCTCGCCCCGCTTGAGCCGCTGCCACTGGTCGGGCCGGGCCGCCAGGGTGCGGACGCAGTCGATCATCGTCAGCCGGCTGGTCTCGTCGCCGCCGATGATCAGGCTGTAGCAGTTGAGCACCACGTCCTCGTCGGTCAGCGGCACCCCGTCGACGGAGCTGGCGATCAGCATGCTGATCACGTCCTCGCCGGGGTGCTCGCGGCGCTCCTCGACGACGTCCATGAAGTACATCAGGATCTCGTTGCGGGCCATCTCGGAGTCGACCTCGTCGACGTCCTCGTCGTCCGCCGAGAGCGCCGCCCTGGTCAGGCCGAGCAGGTGGTCGTGGTCCTGCTCGGGCACGCCGAGCAGGTTGCAGATGGTGGTCATCGGGATCCGGGCGGCGATCCGCTCGGCGAAGTCGCAGCCGCCGGACTCGACCGCCTCGCGGATCCACCGCCGGGTGTTGGCCCGCACGGTGGTGGCCACCTCGTCCAGCACCCGTGGGGAGAGCACCCGTTGGAGGATCTTGCGCAGCTCGTGGTGGCGGTGCCCGTCGGTGACGGCCAGCATCCGGCCGGCCCCGGCGTCGCCGCCCTCCAGCAGGGTGACCAGGACGTTGCCGCGCTCGGAGGTGAAGTGGGTGTCGTCCCGGTAGGTGGCCAGGATGTCCTCGTGCCGGGAGAGCACCCAGAACCCGCGGCGGCCGTCGACCGGGGGGTTCCAGTGCAGCGGCGCCTCGTCCCGCAGGGTGCGCCAGTAGCCGTCGAGGTCGAGGTCGGGGTCGGCGAAGGTGGCCGGGTCGCCCAGGTCCACGGCGGCCGGTGCGGGGGCTGGTGCCGGGCTCGGTGCCGGGGCCGGGGTGCGCACGGTCACCAGTCCGTGCGCCAGAACCGGCGCGGCTGGAACGGGTAGGTGGGCAGCGGCACCCGGTGGCTGGCCTCGCCCCGGTGCAGGGCGGCGAAGTCCACCTGCCGGCCGCCCACCCAGGCGGCGGCCAGCTCGGCCAGCGCCCCGGCGTCCCGACCGGAGGGCACGATCCCGTCGTCGGTGCGGGCGAAGGCGTCGGGGTCGGACGCCGGGACGGCGGCGGCAGCGGTGGCCGTCGAGGTGACGACGCCGCCCGTGGGCTCCCCGGCGAGCGCCGCGATCAGCTCCTCCCGGCTGCGCACCACGGCCGCCCACCGGCGGGGCAGCACCTTGCGGCCGAGGTTGAGGCTGTAGCAGACGTCGTCCAGCCGCAGCCCCGGGTCGGCCGCCAGCCGCTCCCGGAGCCGGGCGCGCTGACGGGCCAGCGCCTCGTCGTCCAGGGCGGACAGGGTGGCCAGCCGGGGCCGGCCCGCTTCCTCGGGCTCGCGCCGGGCCGGGGCCGGCGGCTCCTCCAGCAGCAGGTGGGCGTTGTAGCCGCCGCCGCCGATCGAGGTGATGCCCGCCCGGCGGATGCCGGACTCGGGCTCCCAGTCCGCCCCTTCGAGCTGGGGCACGAACGGCGTGCCGGGCAGGTCCAGGTCCGGGTTGACCTCGGTCAGGTTGATCGTCGCCGGGAGCTGCTTGTGGTACAGCGCCAGCGCGGCCTTGACCGCGCCGAATCCGCCGGAGACCACGCCGCCGTGGCCCACGTTGCCCTTGACCCCGCCGATCGAGGTGGTCGCGGTCTGCTTGCCGAACGCCATGGTCGCCGCGTGCACTTCGAGCTCGTCGGTCATCGGCAGGCCGAGCCCGTTGGCCTCGTACATGCCCACCGTCTCGGGGGCGACGCCGCCGACCTCCATGGCGCTCGCGATGCAGGCGCTCAGCCGCTCGGGCTGGGCCAGGCCGTAGGCCATCGCGCTGACCCCGTTGTTGTTCACGGCCGAGCCCTTGACCACGGCGTAGACGTGGTCGCGGTCGGCGACGGCGTGCCCCAGCGGCTTGAGCAGCACGGTGACCACGCCGCTGGACAGCGCGGTGCCGGTGCCGTTGGCGTCGAAGGGGCGGCAGTGGCCGTCCCGGGACAGGATCCGGTTCTCCTCCCACAGGTGGCCGCGCGGGTGCGGCAGCCGCACCATCGCGCCGCCCGCGACCGCCAGGTCGGTCTGGCCGAGCAGCAGCGACTGACAGGCCAGGTGCACCGCGTAGTGGAAGCCCGCGCAGACCGCGGCGACGGTGACGGCCTCACCGGTGAGCCCCAGGTAGTACAGGGCGTTGGAGGTCATGGTGTCCGGCGACCAGGCCAGGCTGGCCTCGATCGCCTCCGGGCCGACCGACACCCGGTCCGGCGGGGAGCTGTAGAGCGCTGCCGTCTGCGGGTTGTTGGCGCCGTACATCCCGATCTCGGCGTCCAGCCGGTCCGGGTCGTATCCGCCGTCCTCCAGCGACTCCCAGGCGCTCTCCAGGAACAGCCGGTTCTCCGGGGTCATCGCCGCGGCCATCCGGTCGCTGATGCCGAACACCGAGGGGTCGAACCTGTCGTAGGTGTCCAGCACGCCGCAGGCGCGCACGTAGAACGGGCTGTGGATCAGGGTCTCGTCGACGTGGATGTCGTCCTTGGCCAGGAAGGAGATCGACTCCCGGCCGTGGACGAGGTTGTCCCAGAACTGCTCCTTGGTACGGGCGCCGGGGGCCCGTAACGACATGCCGATGACGGCCACGTCGCCGGGGTCGTAGTCCTGCTCGGGGCGGTCGGTCATGGGAAGGCTCCTGCCTCGTGTCGGGTGGGGGAGTGGCTCAGCCGTCGGTGGCCGGGCGGTCGGCGGCCGGGCGGCCGCGCAGGGCCGCGCGGCGGGCGCCGGCCCGGCGGCGGGCCGACTGGACCACCTCGGGGGTGGCGCCCTCCTCCTCGTCGAGCCAGCGGGCGAGCGAGGCGATGTCGCGGAAGCTGAACAGGTCGGGCACCCGGACCCGCCGGTCGAAGCGACGGGTCATCAGCCGGGCCAGCCGGATCAGCAGCAGCGAGTCGCCGCCGAGGTCGTAGAAGGCGGCCTGGACGTCGATGCCGGACGGTTCGAGGTCGAGCAGCTGCCCCCAGATCTCGGACACGGCGATCTCGGTGGGCGTGCTCGGCGCGGTCGTCGGCCCGCCGGTGCCGGCGGCCGGCGGCTCGGGGAGGGCGGCGCGGTCCAGCTTGCCGCCCGGCCCGAGCGGCAGGGCGGGCAGCACCACCAGGGTGGCGGGCACCAGGTAGTCGGGCAGCTCGGCGGCCAGCCGGGCGGTGACGGCGCCCTGGAGCGCCGGGTCCAGCCGGGGCCCGTCCGGGGCGGGGCCGTCGCCCGCGGGCACCACGTAGCCGACCAGCCGGTTGCCGTGGACGGCGGCGGCCGCCTCCCGGACCTCGGGGCAGCCGGTCAGCCGGGCCTCGACCTCCTCCAGCTCGATCCGGTAGCCGCGCAGCTTGACCTGGTGGTCGGTGCGGCCGAGGAAGCGCAGCTCGCCGCCCTCGGTGAACTCGACCAGGTCCCCGGTGCGGTACATCCGCCCGCCCGGGTGGAACGGGTCGGGCAGGAAGCGCTCGGCGGTGATCTCCGGCCGGTTGACGTAGCCGTGCGCGACCCCGGCGCCGCCGAGGTACAGCTCGCCGGGGGTGCCGGTCGGGACCGGCCGCCGCTGCTCGTCCAGCACGTACACCAGGGCGCCCTCGGTCGGCGGGCCGATCGTCGGCTCCTCGGCCGACTCCTCGGGGACGAGGCCGAAGGAGCAGAACACGGTGCCCTCGGTGGGGCCGTAGGCGTTGAACACCCGGGTGGCGCCGGTCTCCCGGTAGGTCCGGTCGACCAGCTTGCGGCGCAGCGCCTCGCCGCCGAACACCACGGTGCGCAGATTGGGCGGCAGCGCCCCGGCGTCCAGCAGGCCGTTCATCACGGACGGCACGGCGTTGAGGTGGGTGATCCGGTCGGCGTAGCGGCTCTCCGGCAGGTGCACGGCGCTCTCGACCAGCACCACGGCGCCGCCCCGGCACAGCGCGTTGAAGATCTCCATCACGGACATGTCGAAGCAGACCGAGCTGGCCGCCGCGACCCCGCTCAGGTCGCAGCCCTCCAGCACGCGGTCCATCGCGGCGAGCATCGCCACCGCGCCGCCGTGCCGCACCGCCACGCCCTTGGGCCGGCCGGTGGAGCCCGAGGTGTAGATGACGTACGCGGTGTCCCCGGGCACGACCGGGACGGGCTTCGCGCCCGGCTCGGTGCGCACCGCGGCGCCGTCCAGCACCAGGACGGTCGGGCCGGGCGGGCAACTCGCCCGGGAGGCGGGGGTGGTGAGCAGCAACCGGGTGCCGCTGTCCTGCACCGTGAAGCCGAGCCGGTCGGCGGGGTAGTTCGGGTCCAGCGGCAGGTAGCAGGCGCCGCTGCGCAGTGCGGCCAGGATGGCGACCAGCAGTTCGGGGGTGCGTTCGACGCAGATCCCGACCGGGACGCCCGGGCCGGCCCCGGCGGCGGTCAGCCGTTCGGCCAACTCGGCCGAGCGGCGGTCGAGTTCGCCGTAGCTGAGGATGCCGGCCTCGGCGTAGACCGCGATCGCGTCGGGGTTCTTGGCGGCCAGTTCGACGAAGGCGGAGTGCAGGGTCTCGGTCACCGGTCCGTCTCCTCGGGCAGGCCGGCCGGGGCGACGGCGCCGAGGGCGAGGTCGGGCCGGGCGATCGAGTCGAAGAGCACGGTGCGGTACAGCGCGAGCAGTGCGGTCACGGTGTGCCTTTCCAGGTAGCTCGGTTTGAACTGGACGTGGCCGGCCACTTCGCCGTCGATGTCGGCCATCGAGATCTCCAGGTCGAACTTGGCGAGGTGCCGGCGGACCTGGAGCGGTTCGAGCGGCAGGGCGCCGTCCGGGGTGAGGGTGGAGCCGACGCCGTGGAAGAGCTTGACGGAGCGGGGGAAGGCGTCCGAGGACAGCCAGTTGACCACCACGTCGAACCACGGGGAGCGGCCCTCGGCGCGCGGCGGCCGGAGCCGGGAGGCGAGCAGGTCGAGGGGGTAGTTCATGTGCTCCAGCAGGCCGAGCGAGAAGTCGTGCACCTCGCGCAGCAGCTCGCGGAAGCTGCGGTCGGCGGCCGGATTGGCCCGCACCAGCACGGTGTTGAGGTAGTAGCCGACGGCGGACTCCCAGCCGGGCTCGGCCCGTTGGGCGATCGCGGTGGCCAGCACCGCGTCCTCGGTGCCGACCGCGCGGTTGAGCGTGGCGAAGAACCCGGCCAGCACCACGGTGCTGATCGACACGCCCTCGCGCAGCGCGAACTCCCGCAGCAGCCGGCTCTCCTCGGCGCTCCAGCGGAACGCCAGGTCGCGGCCCTCGTAGGTGACGCCCGGCGGCCGCTCCCTGGCGGACAGGTCGAGGTGGGCGGGCGGGTCGGCCAGCTTCGCCGACCACCAGTCCAGCGCCGCCCCGGCGGCCGGCCCGGCCAGCCACTGCCGCTCCCACTCGACGAACTCGGTGTACGGGGCGGCCGGTGCGTCGGCGGCCGGGTCGGCGCCCTCGTAGTAGGCCTGGAGCTCGCGGATCATCACATCGGCGGAGGCCGCGTCCGAGGCGATGTGGTGGACCAGCACCAGCAGGTAGTGGTCGGCCGGGCCCCGGTTCAGCAGGACGACCCGCACCAGCGGTCCGTTGTCGAGGTCGAGCGGCCGGTGCCCCTGCCGGGCCAGCTCCTCGCGGGCCTGCTCGTCGTCCAGCGCGGAGCCGTCCAGCACCAGGAACTCGTACACCGGTTCGTCCAGGACGACCTGGTACGGCCGCCCGCCCGCCTCGACGAAGAGGGTGCGCAGCGCCGGGTGGCGGGTCGTCACGGCCCGGACGGCGCGCTCCAGGGCCTTCTCGTCGACCGCGCGGCGGATCCGGGCGGTCACCATGAAGTTGTAGGGCACGGCGTCCGGCGCGACCATCTGCATGAACCAGAGCGAGGACTGGCCGTGCGAGGCGGGCGCCAGGGCGAGGCCGAGGCCGTCGGCGCGCAGCTGCTCCCGGGCCGGTGCGTCGGTGGCGTCCAGCAGGCCGCGGGCGTCCAGTTCGTCCAGCAGTTCCTCGGCGTCCAGTTCGGAGAGCTCGTCGAGGAAGGCGTGGTCCGGGGCGGCGGGGGCCGGTACGGGGGCCGGTACGGCGGCGGGGGCGGTCACGGGGGCGGGGGTGGTCACGGGGGCGGCCGGGGCCGGCGCGGGTGCACCGCCGTCGGTGAGCCCGACGAAGTGGCCGACCACCTCGGAGATCGGGCGGCCGTCCAGGAACACCACCGGCGACACCCGGTGCCCGAACAGCGCCTGCATCCGGTTGACCAGCCGGATCCCCAGCATCGAGTCGAGGCCGAAGTCGCGCAGACAGGCGCCGGTGTCGAGGCCGCTCACCGGCACGCCCAGCGCGTCGGCGAGTTCGTCGAGGACGACCTCCGCCACCGGCCGGGCCACGGGCTCGGGCGCGGCCTGCACAACGGCCGCCGGCAAGGGCGCGGGTGCGGTGGCGACCGGCGGAGCCGCCGGAGAGGGCGCGCGGGCGGGCTGCGGCTCGGTGTCGATCCAGTAGCGCTCCTTCTGCCACTGCACCAGCGGGGTCTCCACCGGCTCGACGTCGTCGTCGAACAGCGGGTCGAAGGTCAGCGGCAGGCCCCGGACGTACAGCGAGGCGGCCGCGCCCAGCAGGCAGCGCAGGTCGCTCTCCTCGCGCCGCAGCGAGTTGACCGCGTGCACCTGAGCCCCGCGGGTGAGCGCGATCTCCTCGACGGCGCCGCGCAGCGTCTCGTGCGGGCCGATCTCGACGAAGGTGCCGACACCCCGGTCGACCAGCGCCCCGATGGTCTCGGCGAAGCGGACCTGGTTGCGCAGGTTGTGCACCCAGTAGTCCACGTCGGTGGGCGGGTTGACCGCCTCGGCCAGCGCGGTGGAGTGGAAGTCGATGACGGGCGGCAGCGCGCTGATGCCCTCGATGCCCTCGCGCAGCGGCTGGAGCAGCGGGTCCATGCCGGGGCTGTGCACCGGCCGTTCGACCCGGATCCGGCGCACCGACACCCCCTCCCGCCGCAGGTCGGCCTCCAGGGCGTCGACGGCCTCGGGCGAGCCGGAGACCGCCGCGCTGGTGGGGCTGTTGACCACCGCGACGGCCGCGTGCGCGGCGTACGGGGCGAGCCGGGGCAGCAGCTCCGCCTCCGGCAGGTCGACCGAGATCATCGCGCCCGCGGCCGCCTTGCGCTCCAGCAGGTGCGAGCGGATGACCACGACCCGGGCGGCGTCCTCCAGCGACAGCGCCCCGGCCACGCAGGCGGCCGCGACCTCGCCCAGGCTGTGCCCGACCACGGCGGCCGGCTCGACGCCGAGCCCGAGCCAGACCTTCGCCAGCGACACCTGGAGGGCGAACAGCACCGGCTGCTGGACGTCCATCTCCTCGTACCGGGCCTGCTCGGCCGGGGCGGCCAACTGCTCCAGCACCGAGCAGCCGCCGGCCGCGCGCACGGCGGCGTCGCAGGCCGTCATCCAGGCGCGGAACCCGGCGTGGGAGCGCAGCAGTTCACGGCCCATGCCGACCCACTGGGTGCCGCCGCCGGAGAACACCAGCGCCACCCGGCGGTCGACGTTCCCGGAGACCGCCCCGGTGAACACCTCCGGGTGGGGCCGGCCGGACGCGACCCGGGCGAGGCCGTCCAGGACGTCCTGCCGGCTGCGGGCGAACAGCGCGACCCGGTGGTTGTGGTGGGTGCGCCGGGCCGCGAGGGTGTACGCGAGGTCGGCGACCCGCAGGCCCGGGTCGCGTTCGACGTGGTTGGACAGTTCGCGGCAGGTGTCGGCCAGCGCGCCCGCCGTCCGGGCCGTGACGGGCACCAGGTGCAGTCGGCCCTCCGGGGCGGGGTCGGCCTGGCCGGAAGCGGTGTGCCGGCCCCGGTCACCGGCCAGGAACGGGTGCGCCGGGACGGGCAGTCCGGCGGCGTACAGCGCGCCGAGCGAGCCGAGCAGCGTGACGGCCTCGTCCTCGCCGCGCCGCAGCGAGGGCAGGGTGGCGGCGGGGAGCAGCTCCGACACCGACTTGAGCAGCAGCGGGTGCGGGCTGAGCTCGATCACCGCGTCGACGTGGTGCTCGCGCAGGCCGGTCAGGGCGTCGACCACCCGGATCTCCCGGCGCAGGTTCTCCGCCCAGTAGTGCGGGCCGAGTTCGGCGCCGTCGACGGCCTCGCCGGTGACCGTGGAGATCATCGGGATCCGGGTGCTCCGGGGGCGGATGCCGTCGAGTTCGACCTTCAACGGGGCCAGCACGTGGTCGACCAGCGGGGAGTGCGGGGCGTGGCCCATCCGCACCCGGTGGTTGGTGACGCCCGCGTCGGTGAGCTGCCGGACCAGGCCGTCGATCTCCTGCGGGGTGCCGGTGACCAGGGTGGAGCGCAGGCCGTTGCGGCCGGACAGGGTGAGCCCGCCGGTCAGGTACGGCTCGACCTCGTCCGCGGCGGTCATCACCACGATGCCCTCGCCCCGCCCGACGGCCAACTGCTGGAGCAGCCGCCCGTGGTGGGCGGCCAGCCGGGAGGCGTCCTCGAAGTCGAGCGCGCCGGCCACATGGGCGGCCGCGAACTCGCCGACGCTCTGCCCGACCACGACGTCCGGCTCCACGCCCAGCGCGCGCCAGGTCTCGGCCAGCGCGACCTGGAGGGAGAACAGCAGTGGCTGGAAGACGTCCATGTCGTCCAGGCGGCCGTCCGGGGAGAGCAGCTGCTCGACCAGGGAGAAGCCCAGCAGCTCCCGCATCCGCCGGTCGGAGCGCATCATCGAGCGGCGGAACACCGGCATCCCGGCCAGCAGTTGGCGGCCCATGCCGACCCACTGGGAGCCGTTGCCGGAGAACAGGAACGCCACCCGCGGGCGGCCCCCGGCCGGCTCGCCGACGCTCAGCCCGGGCGCCGGTGCACCGGCGCCGAAGGCGTCCAGCTGGGTGCGGAGTTCGGCCAGGTCACGGGCGGCGGCCGCGAGCCGGAACGCCCCCTCGCCGGGTGCGCGGCGGCACAGTTCGCGCAGATCGGTGGCGTCGCGCAGGGCCCGGGCCCGTTCGGCCAGCGCCTCCCGGGAGTCGGCGGCCAGCAGCAGCAGGGAGCCCTCGGGGCGCGGCAATTCCTCCACCGCGACGTGGCAGATCGCGCCGCCGAAGCCGAAGGAGCTGACCCCGCCCCGGCGGGCGTCGGAGCGCCGCGGCCAGGGCGTCAGCCGGTCCTGGACGGTCAGCCGGTACTCGTCGAAGAGGATCTGCGGGTTCGGCGTGCTGTAGTGCAGGCTCGGCGGCAGCACGCCGTTGCGCATCGACAGCGCCAGCTTGACCAGCCCGACGATGCCCGCGGCCGCCTCCAGGTGGCCGACGTTGGACTTCACGGAGCCCAGCCGCAGCGGCTCGCTGCGGTCACCGCCCAGGACGGCGCCGATCGCATTGGCCTCGATCGGGTCGCCGAGCGGCGTCGCCGAGCCGTGGCACTCGATGTAGTCCACCAGGTGCGGGTCGATGCCGGCCCGCCGGTACGCGGTACGCAGCATCTTCTCCTGCGCCTGCGGGTTCGGCGCCGTCATCCCGTTGCTCAGGCCGTCGTTGTTGGAGGAGCTGCCCTTGATCAGGCAGTACACCGGGAGGTCGCGCTCCAGGGCCACGCTGAGCGGCGCGAGCACGACGACCCCGGCGCCCTCGCCGCGGACGTAGCCGTCGGCCCGGGCGTCGAAGGACTTGCAGCGGCCGTCCGGGGCGAGCGCGCCCATCGCGTCCATCGCGGTGTAGTAGTCGGAGACGAAGCTCAGGTTGACGCCGCCGGCCAGCACCAGCTCGCTCTCGCCGAGCTGGATCGACTGGCAGCCGACGTGCACCGAGACCAGGGAGCCCGCGCAGGCGGCGTCGATGGCCATGCTCGGGCCCTGGAGCCCCAGGACGTAGGAGACCCGGTTGGCGATGATGCCGTCGTGCATGCCGGTCGCCGTGTGCGGGGTGATCTGGGCGTCGGGCCCCCGGTAGTGCGCCAGCGCGGCGTAGTCGCCCCAACAGGAGGCCATGAACACCCCGGTGTCGCTGCCCAGCAGGGTGTGCGGGGCGATGCCCGCGTCCTCCAGCGCCTCCCAGCACAGTTCCAGGACGAGCCGCTGCTGCGGGTCCATCTGGACGGCCTCGCGCGGCGAGATGCCGAAGAACAGCGGGTCGAAGCGGTCGATGTCGTCGACGAAGCCGCCCCAGCGGACCGCGTCGTTCATCAGCGCACGGCGCGCGGCCGGGACCGGTCCGACGGCGTCACCGCCCTCCACCAGCAGCCGCCAGAACGCGGACGGGTCCGGACCGCCGGGGAAGCGGCAGCCGATGCCGACGACCGCGACCGGCTCGTGGGTACGGGTGCCGCGCTCGGCGCCCCGGGCGGGCTGCGCCTCGCGAGGGCCCTCGACCAGGGCCCGGGCCAGCTCGCCGACGGTCGGGTACTGCCAGAGCCAGGTGGCGGGGACGGCGCGCCCGAGGAATTCGGACAGTTCGGCGGCGAGTGCCACCGACCGCGCGGAGTCCAGCCCGTACCGGTGCAGCGGGGCCCGGGGGTCCAGGGTGTTCGCGGACACGTCCAACAGTTCGGATACGCGGGAGAGCAGGAAGTCCGTGACGGCGGACAGGTCCGGCACCGTGCGTTCTTGGGGCATGGCGACTCCCTGGGCAGGGCGGAAGGAAGGGGTGGGGGAAGGGGTGGGGACGGGACTCTGGTGGGTCGGGACTGCCCGGCCGGACGGCTCGCGACAGCCTGGTTCAGCCGCGTGCGGACGTGCGGATCAGCGGCTCGAATCGCTCGGATCGGCTCGGGTGATCACGCGACAGCGGCCCACTGTGAAGTTCTCGCCGTCGGGGATTCCGCGGCGCTGGTGTCCCGGTCCGCCCTGGATGCGGAGGTCGATCGGAAGGGCCGATCGGAAGGTCGATCGGAAGGGCCGATCGGAAGGTCGATCGGGTCTGGCGCAACGAGTGTGCGATTTATGCGAATCGATGTGCAGCGGATCACCGGGTGTTTACCGACCAGCGGGTATGAGAGTGCCACTTGGCGATTGGTGAGACAAGCGTCGTCTGCGGGCCGGTCCGGGCAGTGGCGGGATCCGATCGCCAAAGTGTCCGATTCGACCTGCTCGGTCGACTGTCCCCGGACGAACGATCAATGGCGACTGAACCGCTTTAGGGCGGGCTTTCGTTCGCGCGCGATACAGCGAATGTTCGTGTGAGGCAAGGGAGTTGGGCGGCGTCCCGGTCGCCGCGCGGCTTGCGTGGGGTGGACAGCGGACGATCGACCCGGGCAAGCTGATCCCCATGCCAGTTGCGAGTCCTGAGACAGCGTCAGCCAGTGTCGACCGCTCCTTAGCCCCTCGGCGCCCCGGGCGGCTCCAGGTGCTTGCACCGCCCGGTGCAGTGCGCCACGCCGACCCCGCCTCCCGTGCCGGGCTTGTCGCCCCCGCCTGCCCCGTCGGCGGCCGGGCATGACCGACGTCGCGGTGAAGCCGCTGGCCCGACCGGGACTGGCCCTCGGAGTGTTGGCCGGGGCGCTCGCCCTGGACGTGAGCGGCCTCGGGGTGCTGAACGCCGCCCTGCCCTCGGTCGGCTCCCGCTTCGATCTGGCCGACACCACCCTCCAGTGGGTGATGACCGCCTACGCCGTCACCTTCGCCGGGTTCCTGCTGGTCGGCGGCCGACTGGCCGATGTGCTCGGCCGGCGGCGGGTGTTCGAGGTCGGCGTCGCCGTGTTCACCGCCTCCGCGCTGGTCGGGGCGGTGGCGCCGAACATCGGGGTGCTGCTGGGCGCGCGTGCCGTCCAAGGAATCGGCGCCGCGCTCTCGGGCCCGGCCGCGCTGGCGCTGCTCTCCGAGGCGTTCCCGGCCGGTCCGGCCCGCAACCGGGCGTTCAGCGTCTACGCGGCGGTCGGCGCCGCGAGTTTCAGCGGCGGGGTGATGCTGGGCGGCGTGCTGACCCAACTCCTCGGCTGGCGTTCGGTGCTGTGGTTCTCGGTGCTGCTGGGGGCGGGTGTGCTGGCCGTGACCAGGATCGGCCTGCCGGACGGCCCCGGGCACCGCGGCCGGCTGGACCTGCCGGGCGCCGTCGCCGGGACCCTCGGCCTCACCCTGCTGGTGGTCGGGGTGAGCAGCTCCGGCGCCACGGCCTGGACGGTGCTGGCCGCCGCCGCGCTCTGCCTGGTGCTGTTCGTGGTGCGGGAGCACCGCACCGCCGACCCGGTCCTCCCGCTCGGCCTGTTCCGGCTCGGCTCCGTCCGGGCGGCGAGCCTGGCGGCGTTCCTCCAGTACACGGGCTCGGTCGGGATGCTGTTCTTCGCGCCGCTGTACCTCCAGGGGATGCTGGACTACTCCCCGTTCGAGTCCGGCCTGGCGCTGGTGCCGATGTCCGCCGCGGTGTTCCTCACCGCCAACTTCGCCACCGGCCGACTGCTGGCCCGCTTCACCCCGCGCACCCTGATGTCCGTCGGGCTGGTCCTGATCGGCGTCGGCACCGGGCTCTGGCTGGTCACCCCGCACGACGGCTCCTACCTGGTGCACGTGCTGCCCGGCCTGGTGCTCAGCGGCATCGGCCAGGGGCTGAACTTCCCCTCGATGACCACCGCTGGGCTGGCCGGTGTCCCCGCCGAACAGCAGGGCGTCGCCGGGGCGGTCAATGTGGTGACCCAGCAGATCGGCGCGAGCGTCGGGGTGGCGCTGATGGTCCTGGTCGCCGGGACCAGGACGGACCAGCTCGACGGCTACCACCTCGCCTACGTCACCGCCGCCGCGGCCTGCCTGCTCGGCGCCGCGGTCATCGCTGCGGGCCGCCGTACCTGACGGACGCCGCGCCCACCGTCCCGTCCCGCCCACCGTCCCGTCCCGCCCACCGTCCCGGCCTGCCCACCGTCCCGGTCCGCCCACCGTCCCGGCCTGCGGGCCGGGACGGCCGACGTGTGCCGGTTGACGCCTTCGGCCCGGTGCAGCATGCTGCTGACCAAGCCAAGCAAGCGCTTAGTCACCCGCGAAAGGCGCCACCCGTGCCGTCCCTGCTGCTCTCCCGCCGCGACCTCGAATTCCTGCTGTACGAGTGGCTGGACGTCCCCTCGCTCACGGCCCGGCCCCGCTACGCCGACCACTCGCGGGAGACCTTCGACGCCGCCCTGGACCTCAGCGAGCAGGTCGCCACCCGGCACTTCGCGCCGCACAACAAGCGGAACGACGCCGAGGAGCCGCGCTTCGACGGCGAGCGGGTGCACATCATCCCGGAGGTCCGGGAGGCGCTGGCCGTCTTCGCGGACACCGGCCTGCTCGGCAGCGCCATGGACCACGAGGTCGGCGGTGCCCAGCTGCCCTCCGTGGTGGCCAGCGCCTGCTTCGCCTGGTTCCAGGCCGCCAACCCGGGGACGTCCGGGTATCCGTTCCTCACTGTGGGCAACGCCAACCTGCTGCTGGCGCACGGCAGCCGGGACCAGATCGACACCTACGTCCGGCCCATGGTCGAGGGGCGGTTCTTCGGCACCATGTGCCTGTCGGAGCCGCAGGCCGGCTCCTCGCTCGCCGACCTGCGCACCCGGGCGGAGCCGCGCGCCGACGGCAGCTACCGGCTGTTCGGCAACAAGATGTGGATCTCCGGCGGTGACCACGAGCTGTCCGAGAACATCGTCCACCTGGTGCTGGCCAGGATCCCCGGCGGGCCGCCCGGGGTGAAGGGCCTCTCGCTGTTCATCGTGCCCAAGGTGCTGGTCGGCGCCGACGGCGCGCTCGGCGAGCGCAACGACGTCGTGCTGGCCGGGCTGAACCACAAGATGGGCTTCCGGGGGACGACCAACACCCTGCTCAACTTCGGCGAGGGCGTGCACCGGCCGAGCGGCGAGCCCGGCGCCGTCGGGTACCTGGTCGGCGAGCCGCACCGCGGCCTCGCGTACATGTTCCACATGATGAACGAGGCCCGGATCGGCGTCGGCCTCGGCGCCACCGCCCTCGGCTACACCGGCTACCTGCACGCCCTCGACTACGCCCGCACCCGCCCCCAGGGCCGTCCGGTCGGGGCCAAGGACCCGGACGCGCCCCAGGTGCCGATCATCGCCCACGCCGACGTGCGCCGGATGCTGCTCGCCCAGAAGTCCTACGCGGAGGGCGCGTTGGCCCTGGTGCTGTACTGCGGACGACTGCTCGACGAGGAGCGCACCGCCGCCTCCCCGGAGGACCGCGCCCGCGCCCACCTGCTGCTGGACGTCCTCACCCCGATCGCCAAGAGCTGGCCCTCCCAGTGGTGCCTGGAGGCCAACAGCCTGGCCATCCAGGTGCACGGCGGCTACGGCTACACCCGCGAGTACGACGTCGAGCAGTTCTACCGGGACAACCGGCTCAACCCCATCCACGAGGGCACCCACGGGATCCACGGCCTCGACCTGCTCGGCCGCAAGGTCGTCATGGACGGCGGCGCGGGCCTGCGGCTGCTCGCCGAGACGGTCTCGGCGACCACCGCCCGGGCCGGGAGCGCCGGCGGCGAGGCGGCCGAGTACGCGGGGCAGCTCGACGAGGCCGTCCGGCGCATCCTCTCGGTCACCCGGCGGCTGTGGGCGACCGGGGAGCCGGAGACGGCGCTGGCCAATGCCACCGTCTACCTGGAGGCGGTCGGCCACACCGTCGTGGCCTGGCTGTGGCTGGAGCAGCTGCTCGCCGCCGACGGGGGCGGCGAGCCCGTGCACGAGGGGAAGCGGCACGCCTGCCGGTACTTCTTCCGGTACGAACTCCCGAAGACCGAGGCCCAGTTCCGACTGCTGGAGAGTCTGGACCGGACTGCCGTCGAGATCCCGGACGACGCGTTCTGAGGGTGCTCCGGCCCCCGGACCGGTGGGGCCGGGGCCGAGTCGCGCGGGGGCTGGGGCAGAGCTGCGCGGGGGCGGTCAGGAGGCGGTCAGGGGGGTGGCGCCCGCCGGGGGCGCCGTGACGAGGGCGGGCAGCCGCCGGGCGAACAGCCCGGCGGTGGCCAGCACCAGGACTCCCATGACGGCGACGGAGCGACCGGTCGTCATCGCCTCGGCGATCAGCCCGGCCGCGACCGGGCTGAGGCCCTGGGCCGTCATCAGTCCGGTCGACTGCAGCCCGAAGGCCTGCCCCCGGGAACGCTCCGGAACCGCCGCCAGGAACGGCCGTTGCAGGCCCAGGGAGTAGCAGAACCCCACGCCCACCGCGACCAGCAGCACCCCGCCGAGCGCCACCGGTAGGCCGGGGACCGCGAAGGCCAGCAGGGGTGCGCCGAGCACGGCGAGCAGCGGCAGCACCGAACGCTCCACCGTGCCGGTGCGGACGAACCGTCCCAGCACGGTGTTGCCCACCAGCATGCCGACCGGCAGGCAGGCGAGCAGCACCCCGCCGGTGCCGGTCGACAGCCCCCGGTCCCGCACGTACGGCAGGACCAGGCTCTCCGCTCCGGTGGCGAAGGCCGGCGGCAGCCAGCGCACCAGCAGCAGCAGCCGGACCCGCCGGTCCGCCAGCAGCCGTCCGTTCTCCGCCCAACTGCCGCCCACGGTCGAGCGCCTGCGGCCCACGCCGGAGCGCCTGCCGCCCACGCCGGAGCGCCGGCCGCTCGCCGGGCGGGGCGCCGGGAGTGGCAGCGGGCCGAGCCGGGCCGCCACCCACAGCCCGGCCGCCAGGTGCGCGAGCGCGGTGACCAGCAGCGCCCGGCGGGCGCCCAGGGCCGCGACCGCCAGGCCGCCGCAGCCCAGCCCCAGCAACTGGGCGCCGGAGGACACCACATTGAGCAGCGAGCGGCCGGGCACGTACGCGGCGCCCGGCAGCACCTCGGCCACCGCCCGGCCGGTGGCGCCCTGGCTCACCGGCGTGGTGGCGGCCACCGCCGCGACCAGGGCGAGCACGGCCCAGTAGGGCAGCGCGACCAGCACCAGCACGACGGCGGTGGCGCCCTCCAGCAGGTAGCCGAGGCCGATCAGCCGGGCCGGCTGCACCCGGTCCGCGACGTTGCCGAACAGTCCGGACCCGATCACCTGGGGGATGAAGGAGATCCCGTAGGCGAGCGCACCGAGGACGGTGGAGCCGGTGGCCGTCAGCACCAGCACGGAGAGGGCGACCGCGCGCAGGCTCTCGGCCACCGTGCCCAGCCCGTAGCCGCACAGCAGCACCCGGTACGGGGCCACCGCGAGCAGCTGCCGGTAGCCGACCCGCTCGGCGGCCGGTGCCGGTGGGGGCGCGCCCGCGGCACGGGTCACGGCCGCGCCCCCGGCCTCCGACCGCCCGCAGGCTCCCGCTCGCCCGCCGGATCCCGGTCGGCGCCCGTCACCAGCAGCTGCTGGAGGCCGCGCAGGGTCGCGCTGGGCCGTCGCACCGGCTCCCCGACGATCCGCAGCTCCTCGTACCGGTCGCCGAGCGCGTGGAACAGCGCCTGCACGATCCGGACGGCCAGGTGGTTGCCCAGGCAGGCGTGCACGCCCCGGCCGAACCCCAGGTGCGGATTGGGGTCGCGTCCGAAGTCGGCCCGGCCGGGCTCGGGGAAGACGGCCGGGTCGTGGTCGGCCGCGCCGAACACCGCCAGCACCACCTCGCCGCGGCGCAGCCGTCGGCCGCCCAGGTCCACGTCGGTGTTGACGGCCCGGCCGCTCGCCTGCACCGGACCGTCCAGCCGGAGCAGCTCGTTGACGGTGGCGGAGTCGGCCTTGCGCAGGTTCGCTCCGCTGAGCGCGCCGTGCCGGTCCAGCCCGAGCAGGGCGTTCCCGATCAGGCTGGTGGTCGAGGTGTAGCCGGCGTGGAACAGCGCCCGGGCCGTGTTGACCAGGTGTTGGGCGGGCACCTCGCGCCGGGCGGCGGTGAGCCCGGCCATCATGCCGTCGGTGTACTCGGCCCGGAACCAGCCGTCGACGAGGTCGTTGAGCAGCACGCGGGCGGCCAGGCCCGGTTCGATCCGCTCCGGTGCGAGACCCCCGTCCATGCCGAGGACCAGCGCGCGGGAGGCCGCGCGGAACTCGGCGTCCTGGACCGGCGGCGGGGCGCCGAACAGCAGGCAGGTGGCGGACAGCGACAGCGGCTCGGCGAGTTCGGTGATCACGTCCGCCGGTCGGTCGCCGAGCCCGGCGACCAACTCCTCGGCCGTGCGCCGGACCTGCTCGGTCCAGCGGTCCAGGTCGACCGAGCGGAGCGCGGCCAGTACCGGCTTGCGCAGCTCGGTGTGCTCGGGCGGGTCGAGGGTCTGCATGCTGAGCCGCTGCCAGGGGACGTCCCGGCCGGACTTGCGCAGGTCGGAGCCGAAGGTCCCGGTGTCCTTGACCACCCGGAGGCAGTCCTCGTGCCGGGTGAGCACCCACACGCCGAGCTGTTCGTGCCAGTGGACCGGGTCCTCGGCGCGCAGCCGGGCGTAGACCGGGCGCGGGTCGGCCAGCATGGCGGGGCTGAGCGGGGCGAAGAGTTCCCCGTCGGGCTCCCCGGTCACCGGGCCGCTCCCGTCGGCGGACGGTCGACGGCGCCCGGGCCGCCCGAGCGCCGGGCCAGCGCGAAGTCCTCCGGCACGCCGGGCGGCGGGTCGAGGAGCGCGAAGCCCGCCTCGGCGAGCTCCCGGTGGACGGCGGGTCGCGGCACCGTGAACAGCACCCGGGAGACGGTCTCCTGGTGGACGATCCGGCCGTCCAGGCTCGCCGTGTACTCGGCCCGGCGCCGCATGGTGGAGTCGGTGAGCGCCTCCGAGGAGGTGCGCAGCCGGTACTCCACCCCGGCCACCGTGGTCTCCGCGGCCGTCCGCAGCTCCCAGGTGCTCGGCCGGCCGTCGGTGAGCATGTCGAGGGCGAGCAGCCCGCCCGGCCGGACGGCGCCCGCCAGGCCCGCGAACAGCTTGCGCCGGTCCGGGCCGTCGAGGCACTGCAGCACCCCGGCGCACAGCGCGTAGTCCACACCGCTGGGCAGGCCGGTCGCCCCGGCCGGGAGCAGCACCGTCCGCGCGGCGAGCTCGGGCCGGGCGGACAGCTTGGCGAGGTGGACCGCGCGCATCCCGCGCGAGGGCTCGAAGCAGTGCACGGTGCAGCCGAGTTCGGCCAGCCGCAGGGCCAGGGTGCCGGTGCCGGAGCCGAAGTCGAGCACCACGTCACCGGCGCGGGCCGGCCCGGCGAACGCGTCAGCGTTCGGCGAGGTCTGGTGGCCGGCGGCGTCGGCCCGGGCGAAGAGGTCGTAGTAGTAGGCCATGACGTCGTACGGATCCGGCGCGGCGAGCGCGTCGCCGCCGGTGGGCTCTTCCACTCTGGATCAGTTCCTTCTGGAATCGGGGCGGTGCGCAGGCCGGAAAAAGGTGTTGGCCGTCGGCTCATCAGCCGTCGGCCAACACCCGCGCTTTTCCTGTGGTCGTGCATTCAACGGGTCTCCGGGTTTCAGTGGTCGTAGCTCATGTCGAGCCCCCTTTCCGCTGACGACGCAGAAACTATCCATCGCGCCGAACCGTCCGACAACGCCGCGAATGCGGCAGCAAACTGCATGGCAGCTACTTCCGTCGATTCCGCCGCCCCGCGGGCGGGAGTTCGAGGACGGGCCGCTAAGCGAGCCAGACCGGCCCGCCCGGGTCGCCGCCGCGGCCCTCGCATGGCGCAGCGCCCCGCAGGCGTCGGCACCCCAGGCCGCCGTCGGCGGCGCCCCGGACGCCCGGTCGAGGAGGCGGACGATCCGCCATCCCCCGGGCAGGCCGGGGATCCGGCCGACCACCACGCCCCGCCCGCTCCCCGGCACCCCCGCCTCGACCACCCGCCGGACGGCCGCCCGTCGGGAGAGCAGGGCGAGGGCGCCGTCGAGCAGCCAGTGGCGCTCGCTCGGCCCCGCCGCGCCCACGCTGGGGCCGGGCGGGGCGGGCCCGCAGCCGGGGTAGGGCGCGGGGGCCAGCGACCGCAGGCCGTCCAGGACGTGGTGGAGGTGCGGGCGCCGGTCGAGCGGGCCCCGGCGGTCCAGCAGCCGGCGGGTCGTGACGAGCAGGCCGCTCCACGGTTCGAGCAGCGGGGCCGCGCTGCGCAGCAGGTCCTCGGGGTCGGCCCGGGTGTCCGTCAGCCGGTCGCCGAGCGTGCGGATCCCGCTCCACTGTGGGCGGCCCGGGCCCGCCAGGGTGACCCGGCTGACCGAGCGGCTCGCCCGGTGCACGACCGCGGCGCCGTCCTGCGGGGAGCGGGCGAGCAGCTCCCTGACGGTCTCGCGCAGCGGGGCCCCGGCGGTGCCCGGGCCCCTGCCGGGCCGCGCCGCCGGGCCCGGCGCTCCGTCGGCGCGGTGCCACAGCGCGACCCGTCTGACCAGTTCCTCGTGCCACTCGCCCGGCCGGGCGCCGCCGGGGCCGAGGACGGCGAGGCCGGGCAGCACGGTGACCGGCATCGGCTGCTGCTTGTCGGGCATGCGGTGCGGGGCGTCCTTCATGAGGGGGCGGCGTGCGACCGGCCCCCGCCTCCGACGCTCCTGCGCCCCGCGGCACCGGACGGGGCGCCACGGGTACGGCTCCGGCCAAGCTTCGGCCCGGCCGCGCCGCCGCGTCCATCGAGGGGGTGCGGCAGGAACCTGCACGGCAGGCTTGCCCGCGCGGACCGCGCCGACCGCGGGTGTCGGCGGGGGTCCGTACGGGGTGTCCGCGGGTGGGGCGAATTCCGGTACGGCCTGTGTGGAAATGCCGCTCGCGGGACCACCGAATCATCAATTCCGGTGTCGGCATTCCGTTTCCGTCCGGGCCGGTCCGGAAACGGCCGGCCAATTTTCCATGCTCATGACGACAGGGCGGGTTAGGGTGTCCGGTGGAGCGTCGCTGTTGATCGACGGTGAGGCGTGTGGATTGTGGTGGAAATCTCCCAAAAGGATATGACGTACCTGGACGACACCAGCTCCGCGAAGACCAGTTCCGTGCAGCTGAGCCCGATCGCCGTATCGATCTACGGCTCGGCCCTGGAGCGCGGCCGGATCTCCGAGGCGGACCAGCCCGAGCTGCTCGAGGAGCTGCGCGCCACCCCCGCCGAGGTCGAGCTCGGGCTGGCCGTCCTCAGGGAGCTGAGGCTGCTCACCCCGGCCCCCGACGACCCCGGCGCACTGACCCCGGCCAGTCCCGACTCGGCGGCCGCCCAGCTGGTCACCCCCATCAAGCAGGAGATCGCCGGCCTGGAGCAGTTGGCGTCGGACCTCGAATCCCAGGTGCTGTCGCTCAAGTCGCTCTACTTCGAGAGCCGTCAGCGGCGCAACCGCCGGGAGGCGGTCGACGTCATCGACGGCGCGGGCCGGGTCCGCTCGCTGCTGGGCGAGGCCTTCCGCCGCTGCTCGGTCGAGGTCTTCGGCGCCCACCCCGGCGTCATCTCCGAGCAGGAGCTCGAGGGTGCACTGCCCGAGCAACTCGCGCTGCTGGCCCGCGGCGTCCGCCTGCGCCTGCTCTTCCAGCACCCGGTCAGGACCAGCGCCCGCCGGCGCGAGCTGCTCGAACGGCTCACCCGGGCCGGCGGCCGGATCCGCACCTGCGAGGAGATCGCCGACCGCATCCTCGTCCTCGACCGCGAGACCGCGTTCATCCCCAGCTGCTCCGGGCCCGACGGCGCGGTCGTCCTGCGCGAGCCCTCCACCGTCGACTTCCTCTACCGCTCCCTCGAACAGGCCTGGTCCGCCGCCCTGCCCTTCGAGCCCGACGGCCCCGCCAGCCCCGACGGCCCCGGCACGCCCCGCTGCGGCATCGCGGGCGAGGAGATCAAGCGCGCGATCCTGCGGATGCTCGCCGCGGGCGCCAAGGACGACCTGATCTCCCGCCGGCTGAGCATCTCGGTCCGGACCTGCCGCCGCCACATCGCCGAGATGATGGACGAACTGGACGTCTCCAGCCGCTTCCAGGCCGGGGTCAAGGCGATCGAAGCGGGCCTGATCCGCCGCTCGACGGCCCCGGGCGACGGGGCGCCCCAGGAAGCGGCCTGCTGACCGGTGCTGCTCACCGGAACACGCCGACGGGGGAGGCGGTGAGCAGGCGATGGCGGGTCAGCCCACGGGGGTCGGCAGGGCGTCGGGGTGCGGTCGCATGGCGGGGCTTCTCTCCGAGGCGCGGACGGCGGCGGGGCCGCCGGGGACGGGTCGGGGTTGCCGCGAGGGCCGTCGCGTCGGCGGGCCGTGGCCGGATCGACAAGCGCAGCGCCATCCTGGACGCCGCGGTCAAGGTGTTCACGCGCGAGGGCTACGCGCAGGCGGGCATCGACGCCATCGCCGCGGCGGCAACCTCCCCGGCCTCTCCGCCCTCGGCACCCGGCCCGTCGCCCCCGCCGACCTCGCCACCGCCGTCCGCACCGGCGTCGACACCTTCCTGCGCGCCTTCGGCACCCCGCGCCGCCGCCCGGCCCGCCGCCCCTGACCAGCGGCGGCGTCCCCCGGACGATCGGCTTCATCGGTCTGTCATCGCCCGCTGCGATGGTCCTCCGGTGATCTGGGCCCACCGCGCACCGCAACCGCGCGGGCGGGTGGGCCGACCTCGTGGGGAGGAACGCACATGCAAGCACGACGGATCGCGGCCGCGGCCGCCGGACTCCTGATGACGGTGGGCCTGACGGCGGCCCAAGGCGCCACGGCGCAGGGGGCGACCACGCGCGTGGCCGCCCCGTGCGAGGGCACCTACACGATCGTCGTCGGGGGCACCGGCAGCTCCTGGAACAACGACGGCTTCTACGGCAACATCCAGCAGCACGTCGGCTACCCGACCCAGATCCCCAACGGCGCGAGCACCCGGGCGGGCGTCAACGAGCTGAACCGGCTGGTCCGCGACCAGCGGGCGGCCTGTCCCGACCAGCACGTCAAGATGGCCGGGTACTCGCTGGGCGCCGGCGTGGTGCACGTCTGGGTGACCGAGAACTGGCAGACCTTCGGCAACGTCAACGCCATCCTGGTCGCCGACCCCAAGCGCCAGGGCCCGCCCGGGGCCAACGGCGGGGCCGTGCCGTTCGGCGGCATCATCGGCGCCCCGCTGGCGGGGGCCGACCGGTTCTTCGGCAACGTGCCGGTCAAGACGATCTGCCACTGGGACTACGTCTGCGACGAGTCCGCCGGCATCTGGACCTACCCGAACAACCACGTCAAGAACTACCCCGAAGACTTCAACATGGATCACCACAACGACGGCGCCAACGAGCAGTGGTACAACGGCGCCTGGTACCCGGCGAGCTGGTAGCCGCCCCGTACCCCGCCGGGCCCGCAACCGGCTGCCTCACCACCTGTCAGTGACCGGGCACCGCCCGGCCACCGGCAGGTGGTGAGCCGTCTGCGGGGGCGGGCCCGCGGGGTCGGCCGCCGAGCGGTCACGGGGGGCGGACGCGGGGGCAGTCACGGGGGCGGACGCGGGGGTGCCGCCCCCGTCATCGGTCTGTCATCGCCCCTCCCTAGCGTGGCCGCGTACGGACAAAACCCTCGGATGACAGGGAAGGGACGGCCCGATGGCGCGGAGGGGACTCACAGCGAGGCTACCGGTGGTGGTCTTGGCCGCAGCGGCACTGATGGGCACGACGGTGGCCGCCGGACCACCGGCCGGCGGCTCGGCCACCGCCGGGGCACCGGACAAACCGACGATCCGCTACACCGAGTACGGCATCCCGCACATCATCGCCGCCGACCTGGCGGGCCTGGGGGAGGGCTACGGCTACGCCGCCGCCAAGGACAACATCTGCACCCTGGCCGACACCTACCTGATGGTCAACGCCCAGCGCTCCCGCTACCTGGGCCCGAACGGCAAGGCCAGCCCCGGCCAGAACCAGAACAGCACCACCAACCTCAACAGCGACCTCTACTTCCAGCGGATCAACGACAACCGGGTGGTGGAGGGGCTGATCGACCAGCCCGCGCCCAAGGGCCCGGAGCCGGAGGTCAAGGAGGCCATCCGCGGCTACGTCCGGGGCTACAACCGCTACCTGGCCGAGACCGGCGTCGGCAACATCTCCGACCCGGCCTGCCGCGGCGCCGCCTGGGTGCGGCCGATCACCGAGCTGGACGTCTACCGGCACGCCCACGCCGAGATCATCATGGGCAGCGCCGACCCGCTGGTGGACGGCGAGGTCAACGCCGCACCCCCGGGCGCGTCGGTCGCCGCCCAGCCCGGCGCCGCCCAGCCGGCCGCGGCGCCCCAGCCCTCCCCCGAGGAGACCGGCAACCGGATCCGCGAGGCGATGGCCGCCGCCCGGCAGCAGGGCAGCATGGGCAGCAACGCCCTGGCGGTGGGCGCCCAGGGGGTGTCCGGAGGCACCAGCATGCTGCTGGCCAACCCGCACTTCCCCTGGCAGGGCAAGAACCGGATGTGGCAGGCCCAACTGACCATCCCGGGCCGCTTCAACGTCTCCGGGGCCAGCCTGCTCGGCCTGCCCGCCGTGAACATCGGGCACAACGACGACGTCGCCTGGAGCCACACCGTCGCCACCGTCGCCCCGTTCGGGCTGTTCGACGTCCAGGTGGACCTGCTGCACCCCACCAACTACCTGGTGGACGGCGTCTGGACGCCGATGACCTCGCAGCAGGTCGGGGTCGACGTGCTGAACCCGGACGGCTCCGTCGGCCGGGTCACCAGGACCCTCTGGGCCACCCGCTACGGCCCGATCACCACCTCGGTCATGGGCCAGCCGCTGCCCTGGATCGTCAGCGCCCACGCGGTGCGGGACGCCAACATGGACAACCTGCGGGCGCTGAACACCTGGTTCCACCTCGACCAGGCCAAGGACGTCAACGAGGTGGTGAACGCCCTGGAGACCACCGAGGGCGTCCCCTTCTTCAACACCGTCGCCTCGGACCGCAAGGGCAACGCGCTCTACGCGGACATCCAGGCCACCCCGAACATCACCGACGACCACGCGCGGTCCTGCCTCACCCTGACCGGCCAGATCCTGTTCAACCAGTCGCTGCGGCTGCCCAACGTGCCGCCGGTCTCGATCTTCGACGGCAAACGCAGCGAGTGCGACTGGCCGAACGACCCGAACGCCGTCGCGCCGGGGCTGATGGACCCGCACAAGCAACCGCGGCTGATCCGCTCCGACTTCGTGGGCAACGCCAACGACAGCGCCTGGCTGGCCAACCCCGAGCAGCCGCTGTCCTTCCCCCGGGTGATGGGCGACACCGCGGCGCCCCGGTCGCTGCGCACCCAGGAGCTGATCCTGACCGCGCAGAACCGGATCAACGGCACCGACGGCCTGCCGGGCCGGGGCTTCACCCCGGAGACCATGCGGCAACTGCTGTTCGCCGACAACAGCAGGGCGGCCGACCTGGCCCTCAACGCCACGGTGAGCGCCTGCCAGGGCGCGCCGTTCGGGCTCGTGCTGGTGGACGGCAACCTGGTCAACATCAGCGAGGCGTGTCCGATCCTGGCCGCCTGGAACCACAAGTTCACCCCGGACAGCCGGGGTTCCTGGCTGTTCGAGAACGTCTGGTTCCTCCTGGGCGGCGGGCAGGCGATCGAGAAGCTGCCCTGGCGGGTGCCCTTCGACCCCAAGGACCCGGTGCACACGCCCAATTCGCTGGACGCCGGCAACGACGCCGTCCGCAACTCGGTCGCCCGGGCCGTGCTCTCCCTGCGCAACGCCGGCATCCCGCTGGACGCGCGGCTCTCGGACGTCCAGAAGGTCACCCGCAACGGCGAGCAGATCCCCGTCCCCGGCGCTATCCACGAAACGGGGGTGCTGAACGTGGTCACGCCCGGCTCGGTCGACGGCAAGTTCGACATCACCTTCGGCTCCAGCTTCATCCAGGAGACCCGGTTCACCGCCGACGGGCCGCCGCAGGCCGCCTCGGTGCTGGCCTACTCCCAGTCCGCCAACCCGAACTCGCCGCACTACGCGGACCAGACCAAGCTGTTCTCGACCGGCCAGTGGGTGCCGGAGCGCTACACCGAGGAGCAGATCGCGGCCTCACCGGCCCTGGAGGTCAAGGTCCTTGACTGAGTCCGCTGAGCGCACGACGACGACCGCGACGCCACCAACGACGCCACCCACGACCACACCCACGAGGGGGAACACCATGACGAGGACACCGTACCGCCGGCGAAGGCTGGCGGCCCTGCTGGCCGCCGTCGTCGGCATCCTCGGGACGGCCACCACGGCGGCTCCTGCCGCTTCGGCCGCTCCGGCCCAGGCCGCCGCCGTCGGCGCCGGGGTACCGCCGCGGATGACGGACGGGTACGGCCTGACCCAGGTCGACCAGAGCGTGGGCGGCCCCACGAACTTCTACCTCACCGTGACCACGCCCGAGGTCACCGGCAAGCACCACATCAAGATCATCCTGCCGAGCGGCTACTACGACGACCCGACCCGGCGCTACCCGGTGCTGTACTTCCTGCACGGCTCGCCCGACGACCCGATCCAGCAGAACTACCCGGCACTGACCACGTCCAACGCGATGATCACCGTCATCCCGGACGGCGGCGCCCGCGGCTGGTACGCGAACTGGCTCAACCAGAACACCCAGCTCGGCGCCCAGAACTGGGAGAACTTCCACCTCAACCAGGTGATCCCGTTCATCGACGCGAACTTGCGCACCGTCGCCACCAAGAAGGGCCGGGCCGTCGCCGGGGTCTCCATGGGCGGGTTCGGCGCCTTCCACTACGCCCAGGACCGCCCCGACCTGTTCAGCCAGACCGCCTCGCTGTCGGGCGACATCGACCTGTCGGTGGACTCCATGGACCTCCGGCTGGCCGTGGTCGCCTCCCTCGTCGACGCCCAGGGCGTGATCTGCGGCTCCTCGTCCGGGGCGTGCGACCCGAACAACGACCCCTACAAGCCCGCCGTGGACAGCGACGCCCTGTTCGGCACCCCCTACCCGGTGTTCAACGCGGACTGGCGGTGGAACGCGGCCGACCCGTCCCAGCACATGGACAAGCTCGCCGGCGTCGGCGTCTCCGTCTACGTCGGCAACGGCCGCGGGGTGGCCACCGAACCGGAGTTCTGGCTGGAGGGCGCGTCCAAGCACGTCAAGGACCGCATGGACGCCCTCGGCATGCCCTACTACTACGTCGACTACGGCGACGGCTCCGCCTGGGGGAGCCAGTGCAACGGCGGCCACAACGCCTACTGCTGGGAACAGGACCTCCGGGACCTGATCCCCCGGCTGGAACGGGCCTTCGCGTCCTGAGCCCCGCTGGCCCCTGCTGAGTCCTGCCGGCCCGGCCGGGTAGCCCCGGCCGGGCCGGCCCGGGTAGGCCAGCCCGGGTGGGCCTCAGGCCCCGCGCAGGATCAGCCGCTGCGTCCGCCGCAGCACCGGGCTCGGCGGAACCCCCAGCTCGTCCGCGAGCCTGCGCCGGGTGCGGTCGAACACGGCCAGCGCGTCGGCCTGCCGACCGCCACGGAACAGCGCGCCCATCAGCATCGCCGCCACCGGCTCGTTCAGCGGGTGCTCCGCGGACAGCGCCATCAGCTCCGTGATCGCCCCGGTGTACTGCCCCAGTCGGAGCCGCCACTCCGAGCGCCGCTGGGCGAGAGTGATCCTGCGCTCGGTCAGCCGCAGCCGCTCCATTTCGGCGAGCGGGCCCGGCAGCCCGGCCAGCGGCTCCCCGCCGAACAGGTCCAGCGCCCGGGAACAGAGCCGGACCGCCTCGGGCAGGTCACCCGCCCGGTGCGCCGTCCCGGCAGCGGTGACCAGTTCCTCCATCCGGGCCAGGTCCACCTCGGTCGCCGCGGCGACCAGGCGGTAGCCGTACCGGTCGCGCTCGATCACCGAGGCCGGACAGTCCCCGCGGCGCAGGGCCTTGCGCAGCCGGTACACGTGCACCGGCACCACGTTGGTGACCGGCGGCTCCGACCCCCACACGCCGTCCAGCAGCTCCTGCTGGCTGACGGTCCGTCCCCGGTGCAGCGCCAGCGCCGCCAGTACGGCCTGCTGACGCAGGTGCCCCAGGTCCAGGTCCCTCCCGTCGTGCTGCGCCCGGAGCGGCCCGAGCACCGAGATCCGCACCTTCGGAGCGCCCGTCGCGACCCCGGCGCCGCGTGGCCCCGGCCCGGGCACCCGCCCCGACGTGGGCACCAGTGTTCGGGGGCCGCGGCCGGGCGCGACCAGCCCGCAGTCGAAGGCGTGCACGATGGCGGCGGCCCGGTCGCGCAGCCCGAGCTTCCCGAGGACCCGCGCCAGGACTCCGGCCACCACCTCCTCGGGGACGGCGAGGTCGGCCGCGATCTCGTCGTCTCTCAGGCCGCAGCCGACCGCCCGGAGCACCGCGCGCTCCTGGTCCCCGAGTTCGGCGGTGCTCGGCCGGGTGGTGGTGGCGGTCGTCGACATCCCTGCTCCCTGCACTCCGCGCCGGCCGGTCCGGTCGGCGCCGTCGACAAGGTAGTGGCGGGCCCGCCGGGCCCGGAATCCGGAACGATCCGGAGTAGCGCGCAGCACGGCCCCGGAATCCGGAACGATCCGGAGTGGCGCGCCGGACGGCCCCGGTACCCTGGACGGCCCCGGCGCACCGCGGTGCTCAGCGGCAGTCGAGGAGGGTCGGGCGATCCTTGGTCCGGACGGCCGGGAGCCAGGCGGTGGGGGTGCCGGGGAGGTGGACCCGGTACCAGAGGGTGGAGGCGCGGTCCTCCTCGTCCACGATCGGCAGGCCGGTGGCGAGCTGGCAGTCGGCGTCGAGGGTGTCGCCGTGCCAGACGCGGGTGGGGACGACGTTGCCGGCCGTGTACGGGCGCAGCGGGTCGACGGCCAGGCCGAGGCTGCACCCGGGGTCGCGGTCGGCGCGGTCCTGGCAGCTGCGCTCGGCGTTGAAGACCCGGATCCGGCCCGGGTGCCCGGGCGGCTCGGAGCGCGGCCAGAGCGCCGCGGCGGAACCGGCGGCCGTCGCGGCGGCGACCAGCGCGAGCAGGGCCGCGCGCAGCCGCGGGCGGCGGCCCCGGCGCGGCCGGCGGCCGGACCGGTGGTCACGGATCCGGGCCAGCAGGCTCTCCGCGGTGTGCGGGGCGCGGGCGGCGTGGGTCGGGGCGAGGCAGTCGGCGGCCAGCTCGCGCCAGAACGGCGGGACTTCGGAGGCCAGGCGCAGCGCGGCGCGGCCCTCGGCGTACTGCTGGACGGCGGCGCTGCGCGCGGTCGGGGTGGCGCCGGGGAAGGGCGGGACGCCCGCGGCGAACACCTCGTGGATCACGATGCCGAGCGCCCAGATGTCCGCGGTGGTACGGATCTTGACACCCTGCTCGCCGAGCGGCTCCTTCCACCGCTCCGGCGGGAGGTAGTCGGGGGTGCCCATCGGGGCGCAGTGGCCGTGGGTGCCGGTGAGCTCGATGGCGAGGCCGAAGTCGGAGAGGCGGACCTCGCCGTCCCGGCCGATCAGGACGTTCTCGGGCTTGAGGTCGGTGTGCACCCAGCCGGAGCGGTGCAGGTGGGCCAGGCCCTCGCAGATGCCGGCCACGATCCGGCCGCCCCGGTCCTCGTCGACGCCGCCGGCGAGCAGTTGGCGCAGGGTGCACTGCGCGCGCTCCATGACCAGGACGATCGCGCCGTCCAGTGCGGGGTGGTCGGGGGCGGTCAGGGTGAGGGTGTCGAGTAGCGGGACCAGCCGCGGGTGCGGCGCGGTCCGGGCCAACTCGACCTCGCGCCGGGCGGCCTCGGCGACGCTGCGGGCCTGCCGGGGCGCGAGCCCGGCGGTCGGCAGCACCTTGAGCGCGACGCTGCCGTCCGAGTCGGTGACCGCAGCTGTGTCCGTGACCTCGTTCGTTCCGCTCCGGCGCGCGGCGTAGACGGTCGCCCAGCCGCCCTCGCCGATGAGCCCCGTCACGGTCCACCCGCCGACCCGGTGACCGGGTGGCAGCAGGTCCTCGCCGTCCCCGCAGAAGGCCGGATCGTGCATGCTCGCTGCCCTCCCTACCGTTCCCGACCGTCCGGGCCCGGCGCCTCGGGGCGCGGCAGCAGCGCGAGGTGCTCCTCGCGGACGATGCCGAACTTCAACGCCAGCCCGACGACGGCCTCGCGCTTGCCGCTGCGGCGGTCCGGGCGCGCCGCGCCGTCGGGCAGCTCGACGCGGAGCTTCTCGTCGGCGAGGTAGTCGAGGTGGGAGCTGACCGCGCGCGCCGTGAGCCGGCCGCAGGCGGGGTGGCTGCGCAGCCGCGCGACCACCTGGGGGGTGGTGGGCACGGCGGCGGGGGAGAGGTCGCGCAGCCACGGCTCGCAGAGCGCGACCAGCACCAGGAAGTAGGTGGCCGTCTCGTCCAGCGAGTACGCCGTCATGGTGCGGCTCTCCCAGGAGCCGCCGCGGGCGTGCGGGTCGAGGTAGACGTGGTCGGGCGCGAACACCTGGAAGGACAGCGGGGTTTCACGCCGGGAGGGCAGCACCACCCGGGAGAACTCGAAGGGGATCGGCGCGCCGATCCGCCGCGGCGGCACCCGCAGGTACTCACCGGCGCCCTCCGGGTTCTCCACCAGGTAGGCGTGGGTGTTGCTGAGGTTGCTCAACTGCCAGTGGTCGTCGGTCGCGTGGATCTCCCCGGCCAGCCGGGAGACCGTCTCGTCGCCGAGCCGGAGCTCCACCGGCGTACCGACCGAGCCCCGCCCGAAACGCGCCCGCTCCCCCGGCCCGAGCCGCAGGGTCACCGCCTCGTCGCCGTTCCCCTCCGGCAGGTGGACGAGAATCCCACTCACCGTTCCCCCGTCCCGCACACTGCTGTCCCGTACCGCACACCGACCGTAGCCCTGACGGACGGAACGTTACCTCCTTGAGCATGACAATAAACAGAATGGTGGTGCAGGCCACGTGACGGCGAGGTCGGGGCGTTCGGTGAGCGGGACGGTCGGCGCGGACCGGCAGGCCGTTCCTGCCGATCCGCGGGCGGGGGAGAGCCGGTGGTGTCAGCCCACGGCGGGGCCGGCGGTGGTGTTCAGCCAGGCCCAGTCGGACCAGGTGGAGAAGCCGGTCTGCCACTTGTGGTAGACGCCGGCGCTGCTGGCGCCGAAGACCTCGATCCGGCCGTCGGCGTTGGCGGCGGCGAAGATCTCGGTGCCGCCGCCGCCGAAGCCGTCCCACTGGCCGTAGGGCGCGTTCACGCCGGTCTGCCAGATGTGCTGCGCGGTGCTGCCGTTGATGGCGAACGCCTCCACCCGGCCGTCCGGGGAGCGCTCACTGGTGATCCGGGAGTCGGCCGGTCCACCGGCGGCCTCCCAGCCGGACCAGGTGGTGGGGTTGGTCTGGTACTTGTGGAAGACGCCGGCCGGTCCGGAGGCGAGGACTTCGAGGCGTCCGTCCTCGTTGTGGTCGACGGTGAGGGCGCGTCCGCCGCCGCCGAAGGTCTCCCAGGTTGACCAGGCGCCGCTGGGAGTGGTCTGCCACTGGTGCTGGAAGGTGTTGCTGTTGAGCGCGAAGACCTCCAGTCGGCCGTCCGGGGCCTTGCCGAGCCGGACTTCGCTGTCGGCCGGTCCGCCGCCCGCCGGTTCCCAGTCCGACCAGCCGCTGTTGGGTGCCGTCTGGTACTTGTGGAAGAGCCCCACCGAACCCGAGGCGAAGACCTCCAACCGCCCGTCCTGGTTGGCGCCGACGGCGAGGTCGTGGCCGCCGCCCCCGAACGCCTCCCAACCCGACCAGGCGCCGGACGGGGCGAGCTGGTAACGGTGCTGGAGGGTGCTGCCGTTGAGGGCGAACATCTCCAGCCGCCCGTCCGCGTCCGGCCCGATCGCCAATTCGGCGCCGCCCGGTCCGCCGAGGGACTCCCAGTCCGACCAGGCGCCGTTCACCACCGTCTGCCAGGCGTGCGAGACACCGTTGGCCCCGGCCGCGAAGACCTCTAGCCGGCCGTCCGCCCCGCGCGCCGACACCACCTTCCCGGACTTCGCCGGGTACACCAACGGCGCCGGCCCCGGGTCGTGGTGGCCGAGCCGGTCCGCGGCGGCCTGCGCCGCACCCAGGTAGCGCTCGTGCGCGCGCTGGTTGTACGTCGACCAGGGCTGCCAGTTGGTACCGCCGTTGGAGATGCGGTAGGCCGCGTTGGCGTTGCACTGGGCGTCGAAGGCGCAGGCGTCGCTGACCTCGGGGTGCCAGTAGTCGTTGATCTCCCACAGGCCGCGGTCGCGGGACGGCGGGGTGTTGTTCTGGACGTTGGACGCCGAGGGGTTGCAGCTGGACTCGGCCATGCCGACGGCGATCGCGGTCACCAGGGCGTCGCCCCGGAAGCCTGCGTTGTAGCCGACCTCGGCGCACAGGTCGATGCCGGTGGCGGCCGGCGCGGGCGTGGCGCCCGCCGTCAGGCCCGCCGCCACCCCCAGGGCGGCGACCGCGGACAGCAGGACGCGGTGGGGCGCCCGTCGGGCGCGTGGTGTGCTGGTCACGTGAGGTCTCCTCAGTTGACGGCGGGGCCGGCGGTGGTGTTGAGCCAGGCCCAGTCGGACCAGGTGGAGAAGCCGGTCTGCCACTTGTGGTAGACGCCGGCGCTGCTGGTCCCGAAGACCTCGATCCGGCCGTCGGCGTTGGTCGCGGCGGTGATACCCGTGCCGCCGCCGCCGAAGGTGTCCCACTGGCCGTACGGGGCGTTCAGCCCGGTCTGCCAGATGTGCTGCGCGGTACTGCCGTTGATGCCGAAGACCTCGACGCGGCCGTCCGCCGTCGGCTGGCTGGTCAGCCGGGAGTCGGCCGGTCCGCCCGTGGGCTCCCAGCCGGACCAGGTGGTGGGGTTGGTCTGGTACTTGTGGAAGACGCCGGCCGGGCCGGAGGCGAGGACTTCGAGGCGTCCGTCCTCGTTGTGGTCGACGGTGAGGGCGCGTCCGCCGCCGCCGAAGGTCTCCCAGGTCGACCAGGCGCCGCTGGGGGTGGTCTGCCACTGGTGCTGGAAGGTGTTGCTGTTGAGCGCGAAGACCTCCAGTCGGCCGTCGGGGGCCTTGCCGAGCCGGACTTCGCTGTCGGCCGGTCCGCCGCCCGCCGACTCCCAGTCCGACCAGCCGCTGTTGGGTGCCGTCTGGTACTTGTGGAAGAGCCCCACCGAACCCGACGCGAAGACCTCCAACCGCCCGTCCTGGTTGGCGCCGACGGCGAGGTCGTGGCCGCCGCCCCCGAACGCCTCCCAACCCGACCAGGCACCGGACGGAGCGAGCTGGTAACGGTGCTGGAGGGTGCTGCCGTTGAGGGCGAACATCTCCAGCCGGCCGTCCGCGTCCGGCCCGATCGCCAGCTCGGCGCCGCCCGGTCCGCCGAGGGACTCCCAGTCCGACCAGGCGCCGTTCACCACCGTCTGCCAGGCGTGCGAGACACCGTTGGCCCCGGCCGCGAAGACCTCCAGCCGACCGTCCGCCCCGCGCGCCGACACCACCTTCCCGGACGGCGCCGGGTACACCAACGGCGCCGGACGCGGACCGGTCCCCGGTCGGCAGGGCATGGTGATGCCGCGGTCTGCGAGGTAGGGAACGGGGTCGGTGCGCACGGTCGCGTTGGCGTCGGCCCAGACCCGCAGGTGCAGGTGCGGGCCGCTGGCCTCGCCCTCGCTGCCCATCAACGCGATCTGCTGGCCCGCCGTCACGTGCTCGCCGACGGCCACGTCCCGCTCGCGCATGTGCCCGTACTCGGTGATGGTCCCGTCCGGGTGCAGGATGCGGATCCACTGGCCGTAGCCCTGCGCCGGTCCGGAGGCCGTCACCTCGCCGTCACCCACCGCGTAGATCGGGGTGCCGTAGTCGTTGGCGATGTCGATGCCGTTGTGCTCCGGGGTGTAGCCCTGGGAGATCTGGCCGCGGGCCGGGCAGGACGCCGCGAACCCGGCGACCGCCACCGGCGCGGCCCCGGCGGGCGCGGCCGGTACGGCGACCGGCAGCAGCAGCGCGGCCGCGGCCAGCGCCAGCCGCGGAACGGAACCCAGCACCGGTCCGCCCCTCATGCCTGGCACCGGCGGCGGCGAGCCCTACGACTGGGGTGGTGCGCGGTCATCCCGACCTCCTGAAGACGCGTGACAGCGGCCCCTCCGGACCGCCCGGGGCACGCTAACCACCCGCCACCCACCCGGGAACCCGGAACCATCCGGACTGACACCACCACCCGACCCCACCGACACTGCCCCGGCGCGCGCGGACGCCACCCGCACCCCCTTCTCCCGGCCACGTGCCCCCGGCCCCTGGCGGGCCCGCTCGCCGGCCCGGCCGTCACCCCACGTCAGAGCGGCCACCGGGCGACCTCGGGCCGACGACCCGTCAGTCCGGCCCCGGAGCCCCTCGCGACGCACCGGACCAACCACGGCCCCACGCCTCGCGGAAAATCCTCGTGGAAATGACCGAGAACGGGTTGGGCCAAGGCCTGTTCGATTGACCCTCATAAACCCGGTCCGGATACTGATCGAGTACGACGCAACGGAAGCTCGTTGCGCAGCGGACTCCGATTCGTCATTCCATCCGACTGAGGAGCATCCATGTTCACGAAAGCGAAGAAGGCCGCGAGCTCGATGGCCCTGGCCTTCGCCGCGGCGGCCACCCTCACCGTGGCCGTGCCGTCCGGCAGCGCCTTCGCCATCGACCACATCCCGTGCGACGGGAACCGCAATGACTTCCTGAAGATCTGGTCGCACCTCGACGGCCGCGACAGCGTGGACTGCTACGCGAACGCGGGGTCGATCAACTTCGGCGGGTGGTGGGTCGACCGCATCTCCACGGGGAACAACGACCTGATCTACTCCGACGCCAACGGCGACTCGGTGCGGGTCAACCGCTGGACCGACATCTCGTACCCGAACCGCCCGCCGAAGGTGAACTCCATCCGGATCCTCTGACGAAACCGCCGGAGCGGGCCCCGAACGGAAATTCCCCGCCCGCACCACCGCAACTCCCCGCAGCCCCCGGGACTTGCATCGCCATCGAATCTTCCGTGCGGTAAATCCGCTCCACCCCGGCCCACCGCTGCCGGCCCCGCCCCCAGGCGCGGCCGGCACCGACCTGTGCTCCCGCGGCCGCATGCCGGTCAGCTGTCCAGGTCGCAGGCCGCAGGCCACCGCGACCGGGGCGTGGCCGGACCAGCGCCCGGCGCGGGTGTCGGCGCGCTCCACGCGGCCGTCGATGGCGCGGGCGGCGAGGCCCGGGCGGCGCCCTGGCGGTCGATGCGCCGGCGGATGGACACCTTCTCGAAGCTGGCCCTCCCGTGAGCAGCGGGACAGCGTTGGCACCGGTTCGGGCCGTGTTTGGTTTGCGTGTGTCGGACACGCGCGGGGATTTCTCCATCCGCGACGCGTACGCCGCCGGGGCCGACTCCTGCTGCATGGCCTCGGTTCGTCAGGCGGGGATCCGCCCCGCGAGCGCGGGGCGGATCCCCGCCTTAGGGGGCTTACGCCGTGACGCTCCACGCCTTGCCGGGCTAGGAGGGGTTGGCCGGCGGGGACGAGGAGCCAATCCGGCTGATCCCGAGGTGGTGGCACAAAGCCGTCCGGTGGTGGACGGTCGTGGCGCCCCTGGCGAGGGGCGCCGCGACGGACCGGCTGGGCGGGATCGCGGCCTCGCGCGGCTGGGCTGGGGGGCGCCGTACGCTACCGCTCCCCTACTCCGGCTGGTCTCCAGGGCCTTTCTCGTAGAGCGGTGGGGCGTCACCGGTCCGATCGGTCATCATGCTGAGCAGATTGGCGAGCCGGAAGGATGCGATCGCTCGCAGTCGTGTCCCGTCCTGCGGACCGAGGTGTCCGAGGCTCTCCCGGTACGTCACCCCGGCCTCCCCGAAGTCCCCCGCCCGGGCGTGCAAGTCGCCCTGGTGCCGCGGGATCCGGCTGCGATCGGCCGGCCTTCGGCGAGCGCGGAACCCGACGCCGGATCAGACGAACCGCCACAGGTGGTCGCTGGTGCCGTTGTCGTCCCAGAGCACGGCCTGCGCTCCCCAGGCGGTGGAGGCACCGGAGATGCCGAGGACGCGGCCGCCGGCGGCGCACTGGATCCTGAAGGTGTCGCCACCGCCGTGGCGCAGGCGCCACCGGTGGTCGGCGGCGCCGTTGTCGGCCCACTGGACGATCCGGGTGCCGTTGGCGGTGCCGCCGTTCTCCGCGGCGAGGACCTTGCCGCTGTTGGCGTTGCGCAGCCGCAGGTAGCCGCCGGTGTCGAGGACGGCCGTCCAGAGGTGGTCGGCGGTGCCGTTGTCGTCCCACTGGACGGCGAGGCCGCCGTCGGCGGTGGACATGTTCTGGATGCCGAGGAGGAGTCCGCTGGCGACGTTCTGGATCCGCCGGGCGCCGACGGGGGCGAACTGCCACTGGCCGGCGGCGGCACCGCTGTCGGGCAGCTGTACGGCGGCGGCGCCTTGGGCGGTGGAGCCTCCGGCGATGCCGAGCAGCTTGCCGGTGTGGACGTTGCGGAGCTCGTGGTAGCCGTTGCCGGCGTCGACCACGGTCCACCGGTGGTCGGCGGTGCCGGTGTCGGCCCACTGGAGGATCGGGGCGTTGTCGGCGGTGGACATGTCCTGCACGCCGAGGACCTTGCCGCTGTTGGCGTTGCGCAGCCGCAGTGCGGTGCCGTCGACGACGAGGGCCCAGTTGTGGTCGGCGGTGCCGGTGTCGGGCCACTGCAGGGCGAGGCCGCCGTCGGCGGTGGACATGTTCTGGATGCCGAGGACGAGTCCGCTGGCCGCGTTGACCAGACGGAAGCTCGCGCTGTCGGTCCGCCAGTAGACGGTGTAGTTGAAGCCCTGGGCGTCGTGGAACGGGCCGAGGTCGACCCTCGCTCCGTCGGCGGTGGCCGTGAAGGCGAGGGCGGTGCTGCTGGTCCGGGTGATCGTGGCGGGGTCCAGGGCCGGGAGGGCGGACAGCGCGGTGCTGCCGTAGTTGCCGGCCAGGACGGCGGGGCCGTAGGTGATCGCCGCGACACCCGGGCTGTCGTTGGCGGCCTGGAGGGCCACCCGCATGGGGAGCTTCACGGTGACGGTGTCGCCGGAGACCCAGGACCGGGTGAGGGTGGCGTACGTGCCCGGGGTGGCCGCGATGTTCTGCGCGACGCCGTTGACGCTGACGACGGCGCCCGAGGTCCACCCGGGGATGCGCACGCGCAGGGACCACGTCCCGCCGACACTGCCGGTGACCTTGAGCGTCGTGGTGTCCTCGGTCGGGAACGCGGTGGTCTGGGTGACCGTGATGCCCCGCTGGGTCCAGTCCAGGACGGACGGGAGGAACAGGTTCACCGTGAGGGTGGTGCCGTCGTGGAAGTAGACGGAGTCCATCAACTTGGTGTTGGACTCGACGCCCGTTCCCTGGCAGCACCAGAAGGTGCCGTAGTCGGTGCTCCAGGTGCCGCCGCCCCAGGCCGGGCCCTTGCCCCGGCGGCCGCCCGGGTTGAGGGAGCTGAAGTACGTGATGTGGCCGTGCGGGTCGGCCGGGTTCTGGGCGCCGAGGACGTGGTTGAGCAGCGTCTTCTCGTAGAAGTCGAAGTACGAGGCCTGGTCCGGGCTCAGCTGCCACAGCTCCCGGGTCAGCTTGAGCATGTTGTAGGAGTTGCAGAGCTCGCAGGTGTCGTCGGTGAGGTAGCCGGAGATGGCGTTCGCGGCCCGGAAGTGCTCCGCCTGGCTGTTGCCGCCGATGGCGTAGCTGTGCGCGCCGGTGGTGATCGCCCAGGCGTTGGCGGCGATGTCGCGGTAGCGGGTCGTCCCGGTGGCCTTGTACGCGCGGACGGCCCCGATCCACTTGGGCACCTGGGTGTTGGCGTGCAGGCCGTTGAGCTGGTCCAGGTTCGCGGCGAGCGGGTCGAGGACGGCGGCGTGGTCGAAGCGCTGAGCGGTGGTCAGCCAGCGCGTGTCACCGGTCTGTTGGCAGAGGTCGGCCAGCACCTCGCTCATTCCGCCGAACTCGGTGCCCAGCACCGACTGCATCGTGCCGTAGCCGAGCGCGGCGGTGCGGCGGTCGACCCAGTCGGCGAGCGCGAGGAGCACGTCGCGGGCCTGGGTGTTGTCCAGGAGGCGCCACACGTCGAGCAGGCCGGCCATGGTCTTGTGGACGCAGTAGTACGGGACGTTGCCGTTGCTCAGTCTGCCCGCTTCGAGGCCGGCGAAGTCGGCCTCGGGGAAGCCCGAGAGGTAGCCGGCGGAGAAGCCCGCGGCGGCGTTGTTGGCCTGGCACTTGGCGAGTTCGGCCACCATCCGGACGGCCTTGTCCCGACAGGTGGTGTCCCCGAGCGCGGCGGCGGCCTGGGCCCACGCCGAGAGGAAGTGGCCCTGCACGTGGGTCCGGAAGGGGAACCCGGGGTCGTCCCAACCACCGTTCGCGGCAGCGGCGTTGGTGGAGAGCCGGTGGTTGGCGCGGAAGTTGTACAGCAGGCGGTCGACGTCGACGAAGCGGAGGTAGGCCAGGGTGCGGTTCTGGTTGTCGAGCCAGCGGCTGCTGGTGAGCCGGACCTGACCCAGCTCGAACGGGAGCGTCGACACTCCGACGTCGGACCTGGCCGGGGCCGTCTGCGCCGCGGCGGAGACGGGACCGAGGGCGGAGCCGGGGCCGAGGGTTGGGCCGGGGCCGAGGGCGGAGACGGGACCGAGGGCGGGGCCGGGACCGAGGGCGGGGCCGGCGGCTGCGGCCACGGCCGCGACGCCGGTCGCCTTGAACGCGGCACGGCGGCTGAAGGGGTGAGCCGGCATGGCGAACTCCATCGTGTGCGGGAGAAGGAAGCGGGGGAGTACAGCGGCCGTAGTCCTTCGCACAAGCGCACGTCGCCGCCCAGCGGGGCTTGGTGCGACGCCCGCTTGTTGCAAGAGTGTTAACGCTCACAATTAGCGTGTCAATAGACCGGTAGACGGCGTGAACGCGGGCGCCGCCGGCGGATGACGGGCCAGCCCCAGGCGGGGGGCCTGGGGCTTGCCTCCTGCGCGCCCGATTCCCGCCGCGGGTGGCTGCCTGGGCGGCCGGCGTTCATCACGATCAGGTTTCAGCCACCTGTCCAGGGCTTGCCCTGCGCGCATGTAATCGATTCCAATCGTCGGAACGCGTTGATGTAATCGATTCCACGAGGAGGTGGGGCGGCTGTGACGAGCATCAAGGACGTCGCCGCCGAGGCAGGCGTGTCCGTCGCCACTGTCTCGCGTGTCCTGAATGAGCACCCTTCGGTGAGTGCGGACGCGCGGGCGCGGGTGCTGGCCGCCGTCGCAGCGCTCGGGTACCGGCCCAACGCCGTGGCGCGGTCGCTGCGCACCGATCAGACCCACACGCTCGGCCTCGTGATCAGCGACGTGCTGAACCCGTACTTCACCGAGCTCGCACGGTCCGTGGAGGAAGAGGCGCGGGCGCTGGGGTACAGCGTGATCATCGGGAACGCCGACGAGCGGCCGGAACTGCAGGACCACCACGTACGGACGCTGCTGGACCGCCGTATCGACGGGCTGCTGGTCTCGCCCACCGACGGCGGGTCGCCGCTCATGCTGGACGCCGCCCGGGCCGGGACACCGATGGTGTTCGTGGACCGGTGGATCCCCGGCGTCGACGTGCCGGTGGTGCGGGCGGACGGGCGGGGTGCCGTGCGGGATCTCGTCGCGCACCTGCGCCGGCTGGGGCACCGGCGGCTGGCGATCATCGCCGGGCCGGCGGCCACCACGACCGGGCAGGAGCGGGTGGCGGCGTTCCGCGAGGCGCTGGCGGAGTGCGGCCTCGACCTGCCGGACCGGTACATCGGCCAGGGTGACTTCCAGGCCGCCAGCGGCCGACGGGCGACCGAGCGCTTCCTCGACCTCGCCGAGCCCCCGCAGGTCGTGTTCGCGGCGGACAACCTGATGGCGCTGGGCGCCCTGGACGCCGTCCGCGCCCGTGGCCTGCGGGTACCGGACGACATCGCGCTCGCCGCGTTCGACGACATCCCCTGGTTCGTGCACACCGACCCGCCGATCACCGCGATCGCCCAGCCCACGGGCGAGCTGGGCCGGGCCGCCGTGCGCGCGCTCGTGGACCGCATCGAGGGGCGGGCGCCGCGATCCGTGACGCTCCCCGCCCGTCTCGTCGTTCGCCGCTCGTGCGGCGAGAGCCCCGTGACCGGGACGCCCGTGACCGGGACGCCCGTGACCGGGACGCCCGTGACCGGGACACCCGTGACCGAGGCCCCCGTAACCGAGGCCCCCGTGACGAACAGGAGCCAGTCGTGAGCGACGCGGACGAGTTGCTGCGCATCGAGGGCGTTCGGAAGACCTTCCCCGGGGTGGTCGCGCTGGACCGCGTCGACTTCGACCTGCGGCGGGGCGAGGTCCATGTGCTGCTCGGTGAGAACGGCGCGGGCAAGAGCACCCTGATCAAGATGCTCTCCGGTGCCCACACGCCCGACGAGGGCCGCATCCTGGTCGGTGGTCAGGAGGTCCGCATCCACGGTGCGCAGGACTCCGAGCGGCTCGGGATCGCCACCATCTACCAGGAGTTCAACCTCGTCCCCGATCTGACGGTCGCCGAGAACATCTTCCTGGGACGTCAGCCGCGCCGGTTCGGGGTGATCGACCGGAAGCGGATGGAGGCGGACGCCTCGGAGCTGCTGGAGCGCGTCGGCGTCAGCGTGTCGCCCCGGGCGCGGGTGCGCGAACTGGGCATCGCCCGCCTGCAGATGGTCGAGATCGCCAAGGCGCTGAGCCTGGACGCGCGGGTCCTGATTATGGACGAGCCGACCGCCGTGCTGACCTCCGAGGAGGTCGAGAAGCTGTTCGTGATCGTGCGCAGACTGCGCGAGGACGGCGTCGGGATCGTCTTCATCACGCACCATCTGGAGGAGATCGCCGCCCTCGGGGACCGGGTCACGGTCATCCGGGACGGCAGGTCGGTCGGACAGGTGCCTGCCTCCACACCGGAGGAGGAGCTCGTACGGCTGATGGTGGGCCGGTCCATCGAGCAGCAGTACCCGCGCGAGCGGGCTGTCCCGGGCGCCGCGCTGCTGTCCGTGGAGGGACTGTCCCGGGACGGTGTCTTCCACGACGTCAGCTTCGAGGTGCGCGCCGGCGAGGTCGTCGGCGTCGCGGGGCTGGTCGGGGCGGGTCGTACCGAGGTGGTCCGGGCCGTCTTCGGGGCCGACCCGTACGACCGCGGTACGGTCCGCGTCGACGGGGCTTCCCTGAAGCGGCACGACATCGGCGCCGCCATGACCGCGGGAATCGGGCTGGTGCCCGAGGACCGCAAAGGCCAGGGGCTGGTGCTCGACCAGTCGGTCGAGGAGAACCTCGGACTCGTCACCCTCAAGTCCGCCACCAGGGCCGGAATCGTCGACCTCAGGGGTCAGCACGACGCCGCCGCGCGGATCGCCGGGCAACTCGGCGTACGGATGGCCGGGCTCGGTCAGCAGGTGCGCACGCTGTCCGGCGGCAACCAGCAGAAGGTCGTCATCGGCAAGTGGCTCCTGGCCGACACCAGGGTGCTGATCCTCGACGAGCCCACGCGCGGCATCGACGTCGGCGCCAAGGTCGAGATCTACCAGCTCATCAACGAGCTGACGGCCGCCGGGGCCGCCGTCCTCATGATCTCCAGCGATCTGCCCGAGGTGCTCGGGATGAGCGACCGGGTGCTGGTGATGGCCCAGGGCCGGATCGCCGGCGAGCTGTCCGCCGACGAGGCCACGCAGGACGCGGTCATGTCGCTGGCCGTGAGCAATCCCACTACCGAACTGGAGGCCCCCCGTGGCCGCTGAAACGCTCAAGAGCGGTACGGGCGCCGGTGGCGCCGCGGCGGTGCGCCGTCTGCTGCTCGACAACGGCGCGCTGACCGCGCTGATCGCCCTCGTCATCGCCATGTCGGCGCTGTCGGGCGACTTCCTCACCACCGACAACCTGCTCAACGTCGGCGTCCAGGCGGCCGTGACCGCCGTCCTCGCCTTCGGCGTCACCTTCGTGATCGTCTCGGCGGGCATCGACCTGTCGGTCGGGTCGGTGGCCGCGCTGTCGGCGACCGTACTGGCGTGGAGCGCCACGGCGCACGGAGTGCCGGTGGCCGTCGCGGTGCTGCTGGCACTGGCGACGGGTGTGGCCGCCGGCCTGGTGAACGGCTTCCTGGTCTCGTACGGCAAGCTGCCGCCGTTCATCGCGACGCTCGCGATGCTGTCGGTGGGGCGTGGCCTGGCACTGGTGATCTCGGACGGATCGCCGATCGCGTTCCCGGCCTCCGTCTCCCACCTGGGTGACACGCTCGGCGGGTGGCTGCCGGTGCCGGTGCTCGTCATGGTGGCCATGGGGCTCGTCACGGCGTTCGTCCTCGGCCGTACGTACATCGGCCGCTCGATGTACGCCATCGGCGGCAACGAGGAGGCGGCCCGGCTCTCGGGTCTGCGGGTGCCCAGGCAGAAGCTCGTGATCTACGCGCTGTCCGGGGTGTTCGCCGCGGTCGCCGGTGTCGTCCTGGCCTCCCGGCTCTCCTCCGCGCAGCCGCAGGCCGCCACCGGGTACGAGCTGGACGCCATCGCCTCCGTCGTCATCGGCGGCGCCTCCCTCGCCGGGGGTACCGGCAAGGCGTCGGGGACGCTGATCGGCGCGCTCATCCTCGCGGTGCTGCGCAACGGGCTGAACCTGCTGAACGTCTCCGCGTTCTGGCAGCAGGTCGTCATCGGTGTCGTCATCGCCCTGGCGGTGCTGCTCGACACGGTGCGGCGCAAGGCCGGGGCCACTCCCACGGCGATCGGGGCGCCCGGCGGCGGAAGGGGCAAGCAGGCCGCCACGTACGGGATCGCGGCTGTCGTGACGGTGGCGATCGTGGCTGCGACCTCGTTCCTGCACGGCGATCCGAAGGCCGGCACCCGGAAGATCGGCCTCTCGCTCTCCACGCTCAACAACCCGTTCTTCGTGCAGATCCGGTCGGGTGCGCAGGCCGAGGCGAAGCTGCTGGGGGTGGACCTGACCGTCACCGACGCGCAGAACGACGCCTCGCAGCAGGCCAACCAGCTGCAGAACTTCACCAGTTCGAAGCTCGCGGCGATCGTCGTCAACCCGGTGGACTCCGACGCGGCGAGCAACTCCGTGCAGGCCGCGGGCAAGGCGAGGATCCCGGTCATCGCCGTCGACCGCGGCGTCAACAACGCCGATGTGAACGCACTGGTCGCCTCCGACAACGTCGCCGGGGGTGAGCAGGCGGCGAAGGCCGTCGCCGAGAAGCTCGGCGGCAGCGGGAAGATCGTGATCCTCCAGGGGCTGGCCGGTACCTCCGCCGCGCGGGAGCGGGCGGAGGGCTTCGCCAAGGGGCTGGAGGCGTACCCGGGGATCGAGGTCGTCGCGCAGCAGCCGGCCGACTTCGATCGGACCAAGGGGCTCGACGTCATGTCGAACCTGCTCCAGGCGCACCCGGACGTCCAGGGCGTCATCGCCGCGAACGACGAGATGGCGCTCGGCGCGGTGAAGGCGCTCGGGTCCAAGGCCGGCGAATCCGTGCAGGTCGTCGGCTTCGACGGAACTCCCGACGGGCTGAAGGCGGTCGAGCAGGGGGCGCTGTACGCGTCCGTGGCCCAGCAGCCGTCGCAGCTCGGGAAGATCGCCGTGGACAACGCGGTCAAGGCGATCAAGGGGGAGAAGGTCGAGGAGACCGTCAAGGTGCCGGTGAAGGTGGTCACGAAGGAGACCGTGGCCGGGTTCAGCGGCTGAGACGGGGAACGGGGTGGCCGGGGTGCCCGCGGAAGCGGGGCTCCGGCCGCCTCGTTTCGGATTTCCTGAGTTTCGGATGTCCTGATTGGGGAGTTTCATGGGTTTCACGTACGACTACGACGTGCTGGTCGTGGGGTCGGCCAACGTCGATCTCGTGATCGGTGTCGAGCGCAGGCCCGGGGCCGGGGAGACGGTGCTCGGGTCGGACCTCGCCGTCCATCCCGGCGGCAAGGGGGCCAACCAAGCGGTTGCCGCCGCGCGGCTGGGGGCGCGCACAGCGCTGCTCGCGCGGGTCGGGGACGATGCGAACGGGCGGCTGCTGTTGGAGTCGCAGCGCAGCGCGGGGGTCGACACGGAGGGCGTCCTGGTGGGCGGGGCCCCGACCGGCGTCGCGCTGATCACCGTCGACCCGTCGGGGGACAACAGCATCGTGGTGTCGCCCGGTGCGAACGGGCGGCTCACGCCGGAGGACGTCCGGGCCGCCGAGCCGCTGATCCGCGCCTCTCGGGTGGTCTCGACGCAGTTGGAGATCCCGTTGGAGTCGGTCGTGGAGGTCGTGCGGCAACTGCCGTCCGGCACGCGGTTCGTGTTGAACCCCTCCCCGCCGCAGGCGCTGCCGGCCGAGGTGCTGGCGGCCTGCGACCCGCTGATCGTCAACGAGCACGAGGCCCGGGTGATCCTGGGCGACGGGACCATCGGCGACTCCGGCTCGGGCGACGATCCCGCCGCGTGGGTGCGGGAGTTGCTCGCGAGCGGGCCCCGATCGGTCGTGGTGACGCTCGGCTCGGAGGGAGCGTTGGTCGCCTCCGCCGGGGAGGAGGCCGTACGGGTCGCGTCGGTGAAGGTCGACGCCGTCGATACGACGGGTGCCGGCGACTCCTTCACGGCCGCACTGGCCTGGAAGCTGGGCGCGGGCGCTTCGCTCGCGGAGGCCGCCGGGTACGCCGCCCGGGTGGGCGCCGTCGCCGTGACGCGGCGGGGGGCCCAGGAGTCCTTCCCCACCGCCGAGGAGGTCGAGGCGCGGTGAAGAAGGGCGGGATTCTGAATCGCCATCTCGCCGGCGCCGTCGCCGAGTTGGGGCACGGCGACCAGGTGCTCGTCTGTGACGCGGGGATGCCGATTCCGGACGGGCCCCGGGTGGTCGACCTCGCCTTCCGGGCGGGGATCCCGTCGTTCGAGGACGTACTGGCCGGGCTGCTCGACGAGTTGGTGATCGAGGGGGCGCTCGCGGCGCAGGAGGTACGGGAGGCGAACCCCGCCGCAGACGGGCTGCTGGCCGGCTCCTTCACCGAACTGGCCTACGTACCGCACGAAACGCTGAAGGAGCTGAGTGCGGGGGCGCGCCTGGTGGTGCGGACCGGGGAAGCCCGGCCGTACGCGAACGTGCTGCTGCGGTGCGGGGTGTTCTTCTGATCGACCTTCGACGACGGGCTGCTGGGCGGGCTGCGCGTTTCCGGGAATCGGACGATCCGTGAGACGGTCGGCGAACTCCGATGGGATGCTGGGGCCTTGGTCCGACCCACCACAATGACCCCCGGGGGAACCACCCATGCCGCTGTTCGGCAGTCGCAAGAACCTACCGAAGCCGCTGTGCGACGAGCACGGCCCGTGCAAGGCGCTGGCCGGGATCTCGGTCCTCGAGGTCCGGGACCGGCTTCGGCTCCTGGTCGCCCCGACCCGCACACTGGGCCCCGACCCCATGGCCCGGCAGATCGACGACGAGCTGTCGGTCGTCCTGTGCGTGAACGGCGGGAAGCGGGGCGGGACGACCGAGGCCCTGTCGATAGCCGAGCACGCCGCCGACCAGTGGAGCCTCAGCCGGGCCGAGCTCTGGGAACGGGCCTTCGCCAATCTGGCCACCGAGCAGCTCAACCGGCAGTCCTTCAATGCGACGAACGGCGACGTCCTCTACGCCGTCAACGGGATGGGCGTGTGGCCCGGCGCGGCCCAGGCCCTGCGGCTGGAGAACGTCCTGGGCGGGGTCGAACTGCCCCACGGCGCCCTGGTCACCCTGCCGACGAGCAACGCGTTCTGCGCGGCGCCGATCCGCAGCGGCTCGTCGCTGAACGCGATCCGCTTCATGATCGACCTGTCGAAGCAGCTCCAGGCCAACGATCCGGCGCCGCTGACCTCGTCGATCTTCTGGTACCGGGACGGCTGGCTGGAGAACCTGAACGTCGGCGACAACGGCATGATGCGCCCGTCCGCCCGCTTCCGGGAGATGGCAAACGGCCTCCCGGCCACCTGACCTCCCGGTACCTGAGCCCCCGGGTACCTGACCCCCGGTACCGCCGCCCGGCGGGCTTCGAGGCGATCGCAGACCGGGTCAGTTGCTCGGATGGGAGACTGCCCAGCCCTGTTCGAGCAGGGCGAACGCCTCGTCGGCAGCCCGGCGCGGTTCGGGGTGCTGCAGGATCAGACTGCGGGCCGCCAGGGCGAACCGGGCCAGGGCGGCGCAGCTGACGTCGTCCTCGGGTGCGCCCACGGCCTCCGCGACGGCCCGCGCCAGGGCCGCTTCATGGCGGGTCCACATCCGTTGGGAGTAGTCACGCAGCGCGGGGGTCTCCTGCACCAGGCGGGTGAAGTCGGCGAACCGCGGGTCGGCGGCGTGGACGGCGAACCGGGTCTGGTGCAGCAGCAGGTGCTCGCGCAGCGCCTGCGGGATCGACCGACCCGGGGGCCGCTCGCGCACGGCCGCGACGAGGGCCGCTTCCAGGTCGTCGTCCTGGTCGAAGACCAGCGCCTCCTTGCCGGCGAAGTGCTTGAACAGGGTGGTCACCGAGACGTCCGCGGCATCGGCGACGTCCTTGACGCCGACCTGGTCGTAGCCGCGTTCGAGGAAGAGTTCGAGTGCGGCGTCGGCCAGGGCCTGGCGGGTCTGGGCCTTCTTGCGCTCGCGGCGCCCCATCGCTTCGGTCACTCGACCACCATAGCCCGAAGTGCATCCACTCCGAAAGTGTAGTCATTGCACTTATTTAGCGAGTGTGCTTTCTTGGTGGTGTCGGGCCGCCCGGCGACCCACCCACCACCGGGACCCACCCACCACCGGAAGGACACACCCATGCCCTCTGCCCGTGACCCTCGCATCGCGATCGTCGGCGCCGGCCTCGGCGGCTTGACCTGCGCCCGGGTCCTGCAGCAACACGGCCGCGCCGTCACGGTGTTCGAACGCGAGGCCGACGCCGACGCCCGCCCGCAGGGCGGCACCCTCGACATGCACGCCGACACCGGCCAGGCCGCCTTGCGGTCGGCGGGCCTGCTCGACCGGTTCCATGCCCTCGCGCGCCCCGAGGGCGACGAGTGGCGCGTGCTCGACCATGCCACCGGTGCCCTCCTCACGCAGCGAGGGCCGACCGCAGGCGGGGGCCGTCCGGAGATCGACCGCGGCCAGCTGCGCGGCCTGCTGCTGGACTCGCTCGCCCCGGGCACGGTGCGGTGGGACCGTGCCGTCACCAGGGTCACCCCGCTGGCGGGCGGCACCTGCCGGCTGGTCCTGGGTGACGGTACGGCCGAGGAGTTCGACCTGGTGGTCGGTGCCGACGGCGCCTGGTCACGGGTCCGCCCGGCCCTGTCGCCCGCGGTGCCCCACTACACCGGTGTCACCTTCGTCGAGACCGGCTTCGACCAGTGCGACACCCGCCACCCCGAACTCGCCCGGCTGGTCGGCAACGGATCGCTGCTGGCGAAGGGCCTCGGCCGGACCCTGGTCGCCCAGCGCAACAGCAACGGCCACATCCGCGGCTACCTCGCGCTGCGCGAGCCGCAGGACTGGCACGCGGCCGCCGGACTCGACCTCGGCGACCAACGGGCCGTGCAGGAGCACCTGTTGGAGATGTTCGACGGCTGGGACGACAGTCTGCTGCGGATCCTGCGCGACAGCGACCACGGCTTCGTCAACCGGCCCCTGCACGTGCTGCCCGCCCCGCACACCTGGGCGCACGTGCCCGGCGTGACGCTGCTCGGCGATGCCGCGCACCTGATGCCCCCGGTCGGGCTGGGCGCCAACCTCGCCATGCTCGACGGCGCCGACCTCGCCCACGCCCTCGTCACCGAATCCAGCGTCGCCGACGCCGTCCGCGCCTACGAGCGCGTCATGCTGCCACGCTCGACCGAGGCCGCGACGGGCAGCGCCCGGGGCCTCGACCACCTCGTCCCCGCGGCCCGCTGAGCTGACCCCGCCGGCCCCGAGCGATAGGGTGAACTCCCCTGGGTGGCGTGGGAGCAACCCCCGCGAGTGCGGGGTCGATGCTTGCTGAGCTGCGGCGATTGGTGTCAGAGGGTGCGGGTTGATTCGGTTCGATCGTATGGCAGCCCGTAGGGGAGGTGGCGCATTGTCGCCATCTCTCTATCCTCCGAGGCGAGTTGTCAGTGCCGTGTCCTGCGCTCTCGAAGCGTACTCGCACGTGGAGGTCGGGCGATGGATGAGGGCTGCGGGCAGTGGGCCGATCCCCCGCGTTAGAGCGGTTTCGCTGTGGCGCTCCACGCCTCGCCGGGCTAGTACTGCAACAGTGCTTACTGTGACGATGCTTCAGTTTTCGGACTGTAGCCTCGTCTTTTGTAGTGGCTGATCCGGGCCTGGTGCTGGCGTCGGCGGCGCCAGCGGGACCAGTGCAGGACGTGGTCGATGCTGCGGCGAACAGGCCGGGTGAGATGGGTGATCAGCCGGCGGATTTCGGGAACGGTGAGTGGGATCAGGTCTGGCGTTCGAGCCGCTCTGGCCCCTTTTCGAGGTGCTGGGCCCGCAGGACGGTCAGGTAAGCGTGGGCGGCCATGGCGAGGGTGATGTGTCGATACCAGCCCGTGTAGCGGCGGACCTGGTAGTCGTCCAGGCCGCACTGGCCCTTCGCGGTTTGGAAGCACTCTTCGTTCGCCCACCGGGCGCCCGCGACGACGATCAGCTCGTTGAGTGTGGCGTCGGCGGGCGCGTAGGCGATGTAGTAGGCGACTTTCGTGGGATCGCTGGTGCTGCGGCGGGCCAGGACCCAGTGCTTGCGGTCGGGGCGATGCCAGGGCCGGACCTCCACGCGTGCCCAGTCGTAGATCCGCAGGCCGTGAGCACCTTCCCCGCATGAGCGGCGCTTCCACTTCTGCCGGGGCAGGTCGGCGACCAGGTCGTGCAGCCGATGGTCCACGGCCCGCCGGGTGACGACCGTGTCGTGGCTGGTGGTAGCCACGACGTGGAATATGTCGGCCTGCTCCAGCTCGTAGCGCCAGCCCTTGCTGCAGCCGTAGCCGGCGTCCGCAGTCACCCAACGGAAGGGGATCTTGTCGTCGATCGCGCGGCGGACCATCGCCCGTGCGAGCTGGACCTTGGTGGCAAACTCGACTCCGTCGCCCACCCCCGCGGCCCGGCAGCGTTCGCGGTCGTCGGTCCAGGACTTCGGCAGGTAGAGCGCCCGGTCGATCAGGGTCCGGCCATGCATGCTCGCGTACGCGAGGAAGACTCCGACCTGGGCGTTCTCGGTGCGGCCGGCGGTGCCGGAGTACTGCCGCTGGACGCCGGCCGACCGTATGCCCTTCTTCAGGAAGCCGGTGTCGTCCACGATCAGCACGCCGCCCGGATCCGCCAGGTGCTCGACGACGTACTCGCGCACGTCGTCGAGTACCCCGTCGGCGTCCCAGTCGATGCGGTTCAGCAGCCTCTGGATCCGGTCCGGGCCGCCGTGACCGGCCTCCTCGGCCACCGTCCACCCGTTCTTGCGCTCCAACGGCGCCAGCAGGCCCCGCATGTAGGCCAGTGCCGACTCCCGCGACTCGCTCCGCGCGAACCGGTGAGCAAACCGCTCATGCAACCCAGCCAGCCCGTCCGACCAGCGACGAACATCAACCTCGGATATGTCCCCACCCATAAACAGCCCAACGAGCGAACTCAACAACCGTCACGGTAAGCACCGTTGCAGTACTAGGTGGCGGCGACCTCGGCGACGGCGGCGAAGTCACCGATCGGGGAGTTGTCGAGGGCGGCGGCCAGGTCCTGCTCGAACTGCTCGCGATCGCCGGGCAGGCCGTAGCGGGACAGCGCGGTGCGCAGCTCGTGCACGCGAAAGGGCCCGCCCCCTCGGTGAGGGGGCGGGCCCTGGTGGGTCCGGAGCGGTGGTGCGGGGAGCGCTGGCGGTCGGGTCGGCGACCGGCAGGCCGTCCAGGCCGGCGGTCAGCCGTTGCCATACCTGCCGCCAGCCCAGCCCGGGGAACAGGCACCCGGCCAGCAGTAGATACACCACCACCCGCGACGGCAGGTCCCTCACCCGGGCCTGCATCCTGCCGGTCTGCGTCAACGCTTCGTCGACCATCTCGAACGGAACAACCCGGGTCAACTCCCCGAGATGGCCGGGCGCGAACGCCCCAGCGGCAACCACAACCTCACGAGAGATGACAGACTGAGCATCCACGGAGCTCCTACCGAACAGTGATCTTGGTCGACACGGTTCTAGCAGGAGCTCCGTCCCATTTCAGGCGACTTGACTCAGCCGCCCGAGGCCCTATCTACACGGCGTTGCCGCTAGCCCGGGAGGCCCCGCCGTTCGCGCTTGCGCAGGCGGCGTTCCTGGGCGGGCGGGAGGTCGTGCACGACGAACACGCTGCCGCACACGGCGGTGCCGATGACGGTGATCCGGCGCGCGGCGGGGTGGTGGGCGGTCTCGCGGTCCTGGTGGAAGTCGCCCAGGATTCTGGTGGCTTCGACGCACACCTCGACGCCCTCGGGGACGACGACGTGGACCGTGCCGATCCACGCCTGCACGCGGATCGTCGTCTCCGGGCCTGTGAACCGGGCCTCGCGGAGGTCCACCACGCCCGCCGCGACGACCGCCGTGGCACGGTACTCGGCGCCCACCACCCAGGGGCCGCGGCGAGCGAAGTCGCTCAGCACGCCGACGTCCTCGGCCGCCGTCGGCCCGCCCTGCGGTCTCTGGAGATCCCGGACGGCGGCCGCCAGTTCGCCGGTCGTCCGCGCGCCGTAGACGAGGTCCAGCCGCTCGTTGAGCTCCCCGGTGGCGAGCCGGCCGTCGGCCGCCGCCTCCCGAAGGACGGCGGCGGCGCGCTCGCGGTCGGCGTCGGAGACCCGCAGGGCCGGGGTGCTGTCGTGGAGCTCGTGCATCACCGGGCCTCCTCGCCCGTCTCGGACGCGCCGAGCAGCTCGCGCACGCGGGCGGCGACGACGGCCGGCTGCTCGGCCTGGACGAGGTGGCCCGAGTCGACCGGCGCGAACCGGCCGTCCGGCAGCGACTCGGCCAACCGGCGCTGGTGCTCGACGAGTCCGGCGTGGTGCCGCGCCCTCCCCGGCTGCGGGCGGGAGGCCGAGAGCAGGACGGTCGGGCAGGACGGCGGGGCGGGCGGCTCGGCGCGGAAGCGGGGAATCGCCTCCGCCACGGCCTTGACCTCCTTCCTCGTCTGCGCGATGCCCGCCGGGACGAGGTCCTCGGCCAGCATCGCCGCGTAGGTGTCCGCGGGGAACGCCCGGCGCACGCTCCCGCTACCGAGGCGGGCCAGCGGGCGGAACCGGACGAGCGCCTGCATCACGGCCATGGTGCGGTCGACCTGGGCGACCGTCCGGTCGAAGGTGTCGTAGACGGGCGCGGTCTCCGCCGTCGGATCCAGCAGCAACAGCCCGCGCAGCCTTGGCCCGAGCGCCTCCGCGGCCCGGCGTGCGACCAGGCCGCCCATGCTGTGCGCGACGAGCACGAAGCGGCCGGGGACGACCGCCCCGGTCAGCGCGACCAGGTCGGCGGCCAGGTCGTCGATGCCCGGCCGGCCCTCCGTCCGGCCGCTGCGACCAGCGCCGGCGCGGTCGTACGCCACGAGGCGCGCGCGGTCCGCGAGCAGCGGCAGCACCGGATCCCAGCAGGTGCGGCCCATGCCCGCGCCCGCCTCGAACACCGCGTGGTCCGGGCCGGTGCCGGACTCCTCCACGTACACGGACCGGCCGTTCACCGGCACCGCCCGTCCCGCCGACTGGCGCATGTCCCCCTCCGATCGCCGTCGATCACCTACGGATCGCCATCATTTCCACTTCCGATAATAGTGCCGAATGTGGAATCGTAAAGCCCATGGACACCACCGACGTGCTTCTCCACCCAGTGCGGCTGCGCATCGTGCACGCGTTCGCCGGCGACCGGGTCCTCACCACCGCCCAGCTGTGCGCGCGCATGCCCGAGGTCCCGAAGGTGACCATGTACCGGCACGTCGGCGTACTCACCGAGGCCGGCTTCCTGGAGGTCGCCGACGAACAGCGCGTGCGTGGCACCGTCGAGCGGTACTACCGGCTGCGCCGGGACCGCCCCTCCGTCGGCACCGCCGACGCCGCCGCGATGACGCCCGACGACCACCGCCGGGGCTTCGCCGCCGCCATGGCCGTCCTGATCGCCGAGTTCAACGCCTACCTCGACCGCGAGGACGCCGACCCGGTGGCCGACGGGGTCTCCTACCGGCAGGGCACGCTGTGGCTGGACCCGGAGGAACTCGGGCGGATGACGGGCGACCTGCTCGCCGTCCTCGGCCCCTACCTGGCGAACGAACCGGCACCCGGGCGCAGGCCGTACCTGCTCAGCCCGATCCGCTTCCCCACCGGCGTCGCTCCGGACGACCCGTCGTGATGTCGGCGGGGGAGCCCTGCCGGATCGGCGGGGGAGTGTCTTCCGGAGGGGTGGAGATGGCGGTCGGTGCCACGGGGGGCCGGTGGGACGAGGGCTTGTCGGCGAAGGAGCGTTTCGAGGTCTGGCGGGACCTGATAGGACGGACGCGGGAGTGCGAGGCGACCAGCGCTCACGCGGACAGCTTCGAGGCGCAGCTGCGGCGGTCGGAGCTGGGGGCGGCGACGATGCTCTGGACGTCGTTCCGCTCGGCCCGTTTCGTGCGCAACGAACGGATGGTGCGGCGCTCGCACGGCCCGGAGCTCTACCACCTGACCGTGATGACCTGCGGCGCGGCGGTGATGAAGCGCGGGCATGACCAGCGGGAAAGACCCAGGCCCGGCGAACTGTGGCTGACGGACAGCACCACCCCCTACGACGTCCGGCTCGCCGGCACCGGCGCCGAGGACGCCCATGTGGCGGGACTGGGCATCGACATCCCCCAGTCCCTGCTGCCGGTGCCGCACCGCCTGGTGCGCAGCCTCCTCGGCCGGTCACTGGCCGCGGACTCCGGCTCGGGCGCGCTGCTCACGGACTTCCTGCGCGGGCTGGGCCGCCAGGCCCACAGCCTGCGGCCGGCGGAGGCCTCCCGGCTCGGGACGGTCGTCGTCGACCTGGTCGCCGCCTGGGTCGCCCAGGAACTCGACGCCGTCCCCGCACTTCCCCAGGAAGCCCGGCGCCGAGCCTTGATGGAGGGCATCCGGGCGTTCATCCGGCACAACCTCCACGACCCCGGCCTGACCCCGGCCGTGATCGCCGCCGCCCACCACATCTCCGTCAGCCACCTGCACCGCGTCTTCACCCACGAGTCGCAGGGCGAGACCCTCGCTGCGGCGATCCGCACCCAACGGCTGGGGAAGGCCCACCGCGAACTGGCCGACCCCGCGCTGCGCAGCGTGCCGGTGCACGTCGTTGCCGCCCGCTGCGGCATCCCCGGGGCCGCCGAGTTCAGCCGGGCCTTCAGGAACGCCTACGGGCTCTCGCCGCGTGAGCACCGCCACCGGGCCTTGGCCGGGCCCGACGGCGCGTAGCCGCGGAACGTACGGAGGGGCGCGGCGGGCGCCATGACCTCCGACGGATCCAGCGCGGCTGACACCAGGCCGAGCGGCCCACCGGACGAGAGGACTGGTGGAGTCCTGGGACTTCACGATCCCGGCATGGCAGAAACGGAAGGGTTGCCAGGTCATTGGGCTGGGCAACCCTTCCCCGCGTCTGCTTGCCGGCGCGCCGCATCCGATGGCGGTCAACGAGACGATCGCCGCGGTCGTCCTGGGCGGCACCGCGTCCGGCGCCGCGGGCGGGGTCGGCACCGTGACCGACTGGGCGACCGCGGTCGAGTTCCTGCTGCCGGGCGGCCGGCGTAAGGTCCGCCCGGACGCGGTGTGCTCCAGGCCCCGGAGATCGGGGCGCCGGTGCTGATGGTCGAGGTCGACCGCTCCACCATGGCGCCGCAGCGGGTCGCCGCGAAGTTCACCGCCTACCGCGAGCTGTTCCGCACCAGGGTGAAGAGCACGGACCCCGCGCTGGCCGAGCAGGACCCGGCCGCCCGGGACCTTTGGTTGTGCTGTTGGGGTCGGGCGAGAGTTGGCACGGTCCGGTGTTCGGCTTCGTATGGGGTGGAGCTGCCGGGTGGCTGGTGCTGCTGGCCGCCGTGCCCACCTTGCCCGCGCCGTCGTCCCGGGCCCGCTGGGCCCCCGCTGGGGGCGGCCGTCCCGGGGGGCGGTCGCCGTGGTGGCGTGTGCGCTGGGCAGTACACCGAGTACCTCAGGGACAGTCGGGAGGTCGCGATCAAGGCCCTCGAATACGCCCTGGAACATGGAGTGGAGGCCGTCGACGACGAACTCGCCACCGTCGCCGTCAGCAAGGGCATGCCGTCTCAGTCTCGCGATCACTCCTCCGCGGTCGCCCGGTCGCCTCGCGCGTGGAGGTAGCGGTCGAGGACCGGCTCCAGCTCCCGGATCCAATCGTGGAGTCGGGAGGTTCGGAGCGCGTCCACCCGACAGTGGTACGCGGCGCCGAACCGACAGCTGACACTGATCTTGAGCCAGGTCGCGGAATCGGCCTCGTACTCGACCGTTCGGATCATGCCCCAAGCGAGTCTGACGCGCTGGCCCTCGAAGTCGATCGTGACGCCACGCCCACCGATGACGATCCCGCTTCTGTGGTCCTCGGCCACAAAGGCCACGTCGTCACCGATCCAGTCGGCGCCCCAGGTCGAGGGTTCCCGGCGGAAGGGCGGTACGGACGCCATCGAGGCCTTCGCCTCCGCCCCCTGCACCGGTGTGACGACCGCCGTGGGGACGTAGGGCGCCGCTGTCGGCGACGCGAACAGGTCCAACAGCTGGTCGGGTGACGGGCGCTGGGCCGGATCCTTGGCCAGGCAGGCCTCGACGACCGGGCGCAGGCCCTGGGGGAGCGACGACAGATCCGCCGGCTCCCAGACGCACCGGTACATCAACTCCATGGCCGTACCGGTTCCGAAAGCGCTGCCGCCCGCAGCAGCGACCAGGACCGCACCCAACGCGAACACGTCAGCGGCACCGCCCACTTCGCGGCCCTGTGCCTGCTCCGGGGCGAGGAATCCGGGGGTGCCGAAGGCCGCACCGGTGACGGTCAGCCGGGTGGACGCCACGGCTCGTGCGATACCGAAGTCCAGCACGCGCGGTCCGTCCTCGGCCATGATGATGTTGCCCGGCTTGAGGTCACGGTGGACCAGGCCGCAGGCATGGATCGCCTGCAGGGCCTCCGCCAGTGCCGCACCCAGCAGGCGCAACCGCTGTTCGTCCATCGGCCCCTCGGCGGCGAGCAGCCCGGACAGCGTGGGACCCGGGACGTAGGCCGTTGCGAGCCAGGGCGTCTCGGCGTCCGGATCGGCGTCCACCACCGGCGCGGTGTGGAACCCACCGACCTTCCGGGCCGCCGCGATCTCGGCTCGGAAGCGGTCCCGGAAGTGCGGATCGGTCGCGAGTTCGGGCCGCACCACCTTGACGGCCACCGCACGGCCTCCACGCGACCGCGCGAGGTAGACGGTCCCCATCCCGCCGGCACCCAATTCACGTTCAACCGTGTAGTGGCCGATCCGTCTCATTCCGTCCACCCCGAGTGTCATCTGCCGCGCGCCTCCTCAAGCCCTGGCATGCGCAATTATGGCCTTCCGCCTCCGGAGGAGTCCTGGCGTCGGGTGCCAGTAGGATCGGATACCCACAAGTCCTCGGCGCCCATCACGCATAGTCACGGCAGCTGCTCCACGCTGCTTGTCCCTCTTGCCGTAGCCACCCGAGCGCAGGGCCTGGAGCCCCGTGGGTTCATGGGAACCGAAGGCTCTTCAGCGGGAACCCGAGGGTCGACCTGCCCGGTCAGACGTGTGGTGCGGCGTCGGAGGCGCTCGATCAGCCCGGGAACCTGCTCCCGGAAGGTCTGGCGCCGGCAGCCGCGAACCGGGCAGACCAGCCTGCGCGCCCGGATCCGGAGCACCACGCGACGACCGTCTACCGGCACATCGGCCACTGTCCGCTAGTGGTACCCATGCACCTCCCGGTGGGCACCCCGCACATCGGACACGGCACCTCTACGTCCCGCGTCCGGGCCCTCACCCGGACCACCTCACCGCCATCCGCCACATCCTCGACGACCAGCGCCGACAGCCCGGAAAACACCTTCCCCACAAGCCCGTTGACATCGCGCATGAAACGTCAATGATGCCCATCACGCTTCGGCACCCACCCCCACCGACTACGGAACAGAGCCGTTCTTTGTACAGACCCTTTCAGGGTTGCGGGATCGGGTCGGTGGGTGCCGGGAAGGTGTACTCCACCTTCTCCATGTCGGAGATCAGGTAGCCGCCGTCGGGCTGGCGCTTAAGCTGCAGCCGCGCGATGACCGATTCCTTTCGGGTCTGGTACCAGCCGCCCGCCGCCGCGTAGGCGCAGCTGATGTCGGCCTCCAACCCGACCACGTCACCGGTGAGTTCGTGCGGATCGGGGTGGCCCTCCCGGGGGCTCGCGAGTGCGTGCATGACGACCGACCAGCCGTGCCGCGCCGTCACCTCGGCCGGCCAGGCCGCGGCGTCGGCCACGCACGCGTTGAGTCCTCCGCCGGAAGCGGCGAGTTCGGGCGTCAGGTATCTGCGGACCCGGTTCAGGACGGCCGCCGGCCCGGTGTCGCCGCGGGACACGTCGAAGCTGCCCGAGGTCACGGCCCAGCCGATCACGACGGACTCCGCGTCATGCTGGTCGACCGTCAGGGGAGGTGTCGGCGAGGCCGGTCGTTCCTTCGGCGGGACCGGCAGCTCCATGGGGTCGGCGCCCGGCGCGGAGGAGAAGGAGAAACCGGGTGGTGCGGTGGCGACCGTCGTTCCCGGGATCTCCTTCTCGTTCTCGTCGTAGCACGGGTTGCACCGGGCGCGTTCACCCGCCCCCTTGCCGTAGTCGGTCTCCCAGCCCCTGCCGAGCGTGTTCAGAAAGGTGCCGCGTTCCATCCGCACCCCGGAGATGTGGAACGGGCGGTCACCGTCCTTCAGCTCCCACGTGCGGTGCCTGCCGTCGACCGTGCCCTCGACCGTGATCACGTAGTCGTAGCTGTGCCTGGCCGCGAGCACGGTGAGGCTCACGATCTCGGGCTTCCCGTTCTCGAGGTAGAGGTACTTGTCCGTGAAGTACGGGGCGAAGGACACCGGCCCGAAGGCCGCGACCATGGCGATCGGGTCGGTGGAGTCCAGGTCGACACCCATGTCGATCTTCTTGCCCTCGCCCTGGGCGGTGCAGCCCACGACCGTGCCGGGCAGCGGGTCGTGAGGCTCCCCGACCACGGTCGCCCGCACCTGCTCGATCGCCACCGTGTGACCGTTGCCGACCAGCGAGACCGAGAGCGGGGACGCTCCCACGTCCGTGCCGCCCTGCGTGTGCGACCACGCCCGGGCCGCGCCGCAGTCGGAAACGGGGGGAAGCTCGGTCGACGTGAGGACCTTCGGTACGACCGCGGTCGTGTCGGCGTCACCGTGCTCGGGATCGTAGCGGGCGCTGAACACCGGCCCGGTGTCCCCGTCCGCCCCGTGCAACGCCCAGTACGCCGTGCCCGACCCCAGCAGCGTGAGCGCGCACACCACGGCCACCAGGAGACGCGGGCGCGGGCGCAGCCTTCCGGCCAGCAGCGAGACGATGCCGCCCATGAAGACGTTGCCGTGGATGGTGCTGTGGCTGATCTCGTTCCTGGTGTCGCGCTGGTCGCCCAATCCACCCACCCCGTCCGACAGTTCCGCGTCCACCACAGTGCGGCTCCCGGCGTGCGAAGGGAAGACCCCGTCCCGGCGGTGACACCGACGGCGACGGTGTGGAAGGCCGCGACGGAATCGTCGAGGCCTTCCACACCTACCTCTGCCTCATCGGCCGTATCTGCTACGGGGCCGGCCGTTCGGGGTGGTGGTTACTGGTGGGCGCCCTTGATGTTGGGCTGGGTCTTCTGGTTGTAGATCTCCTTTCCGGCCGCGTCGAAGGCGTGGACGTAGGGGTTCGGGGTGGAGGAGGCCGAGTCGTGGCGGCGATGTAGACGAACGCGCCGTCCGCCATGACGGCCGGGTACTGCGTGGGGTCGTCGCCGTAGCTGATGGTGACCTTGGCGACGTCGGGGGTGTAGTGCCCGGCGCCCAGGGTCAGGAACTTCCCGCCATCGGTGGGCGCGGTGAAGTCGTCGAAGAACTCGACCAGGTGACCGACGCCCCACAGGCGGTCGTTGATGAACGTCGCGGGGACGGAGGAGCTCGTGCCCTTGGCGTCCTTCGACTCGCACCGCACGGACTGCTTGGCGGAGTTGACGGCGACGACGATGCCGTCGGTGTCCGCGGTGGCGGTGGGCGTGCCGACCGCGATCACCGAGTGGTACTGCGAGGCCTGTGAGCCCAGGCAGGAGGCCAGGGGTCCCATCGCCGGTAACTGCTGGGCCGAGCAAGGCCGGGCGAACCGGCTGCCGGCGACCTACGAGCGCACCCACGGCGTCACGTACTTCCACGGCTGCTACTCGGTCGGCGACGACAGCCTGTGGGGGCGTCAACCGCCGACGCAAGGGCACCGCGAACACCCTGTCCGCGCTCAAGTCGATCCGGGCGGCGCGGCCGGACGGCGCGCCGGTCTACGTGATCCAGGACAACCTCTCTGCCCACAACGGCAAGAAGATCCTGCGCTGGGCGAAGAACAACAACGTCCACCTGTGCTTCACGCCGACGAACGCATCCTGGGCCAACCCGATCGAGGCGCACTTCGGACCGCTGCGGCAGTTCACCCTGGCGAACTTCAACCACCCGAATGACACGGTCCAGACCCGCGCACTGCACGCCTACCTGCACTGGTGCAACGCCAACGCCCGCCACCCCGACGTCCTGGTCGCCCAACGCCGCGAACGCGCCCGCATCCGCAGCGAGAAAGGTATCCGGTGGGGCGGCCGACGCAATTCGCCTGCCGGTCCGACCTGGTCAGACGGCCTTGCTTGTCAGTCGGTGCCAAAGGGTCAGTTCTGGTTCACCGGCCAGACGGCGGCCGGGTCGCAGTGGTCCGGGCAGGCCAGCACGTAGACCTCGTTGCCGAGGAAGAGCACGTAGGCACCGGGGAAGCTGTGCGGCTGCTCGGGCTGGCCGGGGTGGACGGCGAATTCCGTGTCCTCCCGGATCTGGCAGAGGTACACCAGGTCCGCGCCGCAGGCGCATTGGTAGTGCTCGGGCTCCTGGCACCAGAAGGGTGCACCGCCCACCTTGGACGTCAGGGCGCCGTGCCCTCGATCGTCGGGGGTGTCGGTGAACGGCCGTAGTGTCAGCGGCAGGGCACACACGGACGGTTCGGCGTCCACCGGCCGTGTGGCGTGGCGCTGGAGGAGGATCCGCCAGAACGGGCGCGGGCAGGTCGGTTGCGGAGCGTTCCAGTACTGGGGAACGAGCCGGCCCTCGGTCAGCTCGGGCGGGTCGGATGCTTCGTTGTGGGCACGGCAGTGGAAGACCAGTAGGTGATCCCCGCCGAAAGGCTCCACATCCGCGGGGATGTCGAGTTGGAAGTACAGGGCCAGACGCTCGCCGCAGAAGCACTCGGGCCATGGTTGGTCGTCGTCGAGGAAGGGCCAGCCGCCCACCGAGTTCCGCGCCGGCTGGTCCAGCGGCTCGGTCCCGATTTCGATCTCGTAGGCAGGCATCACTGTCTGTACCTGTTCCGCCGAGTGTTCGATCATCCCTTCACTCTAGGACTGCCCAACGACAGGCGGTCATGGGTGAGATGACTCGGGAGCTTCTGGCGTGACCGCAGTACTGCTGGCCCGGGGTGGTCGAGGTTCCGTTCACGGATGCCGGGTGGCGGCGTTGGTCGCTGTTCGACAAGGCCCCGATCTTCGCGGCAATGGGCAAGATCGGCCCGGACACGTCGTATCCGGTGGAGGTCACCGTCGCCTGCGCGGTAGCCGAGAGCAATGACCTGGTGGGGGACGACGAGTTCGTCACGGTCTCCACTTCCGTGTACGGCGTCGCGACGCCGGAGGGGCTCGAGGAGTTCACGGTGCGGCCGGACCAGCTCATCCGCTGAGCGCAAGGTTGTGGAGCCGGGCGACGCCCATCATCGCGTGGTGCACCCCGGTTCCGCGCAGGCGGCAGTCGCGCAGGACCTTCCAGTTCTTCATCCGTGAGAAGACGTGCTCGACCTGGGCCCGGGCCCTGCGGTGGACGGCGTTGTCGGCTTCCTGCTCGGGTGTGAGGTGCTCCTGCCCGCGCCGGCGTCGGTGCGGGATGAGCGCCCCGGTGCCCTGGTAGCCATCGTCCGCCAGGACCGGCGCGTCCCGGCAGGAACGGTCGACGCCCGACTCGGTGAAGGCCCGGCAGTCGTTGCGGTTGCCGGGCAGGGGCAGTCCGACGGCGACGACGAGCCGGCTGTTGGCGTCGAGCACCACCTGCTGGTTGGTGGAGTACCGGTAGTTCTTGCTGGAGGCGGCGATCGTCCGGTCCCGGGTGGGCACCAGGGTGTCGTCCACGATCAATACGGTGTCCTGCCGCCTGGTCCTCTACCAGGTCGGGCCAGTCGGCCCGCTGCGCCTTCACCCACCGGCCGAGCTGCTCGCCCTCGTACACGGTCTCCAGCGGCAGCTGCGCCCAGGCGACCAGCCCGTCGGAGTCCAGCCACCCCAACCTGGCGACGGAGTAGGCGCGTTGCCAGGTGACGGGCCCCACCGGGCCCGGCGACGCGTAGCCGCGGAACGTACGGAGGGGCGCGGCGGGCTCCCGGGCCCGGGCCTGGTGTCCGCTTGCTCGTCTCGCTGCCCCTGCCGCCCGACCGGGCGCGCGACTTCGACAGCTCTCTGCGGTCGTGCCGGCGGGGAGAGTCCGTCGGGCCTGGAGGACTCGCCGTCGATCGAGAAGCCGTGAGCGACGTGCTCCTGGGCTGGTGCTCAAGCGGCCTCTGGGATCTGGTTGCGTTCGGAGTCCGGTCCGGGTTGCCGATGCCGCCCGATGACCGGGGTGGGAGGGTTTGTCGAGCGCGGCGTCCTGCCGCGCTCGACAAACTGCAGGCCGTCTGCGGCAATTCGCCCGGAAGGTTTTCTGCCTACGGCCGTCCGGCTACCGGTCCGGGCGGATCAGATGGCCCAGTACTGGTCCTGGAAGTAGCCGCAGGTGGTCTGCTTGGCAGGGTTTCCCTCTTCCATTCCCTGGACCACGAGGCACTTGTTGCTGTGGTAGTTGACGTACCACGCGGTGTAGCGGTCGAGGCTGTAGGCGTACCATTTCTGGTCGTCCAGTCCCGTGCAGGTGTACTGGTAGACGGGGGCGCCGTCGTCGTAGCCCTGGGCGGTGAGGCACTGGCCGCTGTAGTCGTTCCTGATCTCGGCGGGGACGCCTGTGGTGTTGAGGTGCCAGCTCTGGTCTGCGAAGTTCCCGCAGGTGGTCTGGGTCGCCCGGGAGCCGTAGGCTCCACTCGCCAGGACGGCCAGGCACTTGTTGCTGTTGAGGTTGGCCAGCCCGTAGTGGCCGGGCGGGTTGACCACGTCTCGGGTGGAAACGCCTGTGGCCGACGCGCCGGTCACAGGAAGAAACGCGGCAGACGCGGCGAGGGCCGCCATGACAAAACCGATCCGCTTGAATGTCACGAGTTCCTCCGTGTTGGTTTCCAGAAATTCCACAGGGTGTATTTCTTCGGTGCGATCCCATGAGGGGCCATGCGTGTGCCACTGGTTTCAGGCCGTGGCCCAGCGGGGGTCAGAGCCAGCCGCGTTGGGCGGCTTTGATGCCGGCTTCGAAGCGGCTGCTGGCGCTGAGGCGTTCCATGATCGAGGACATGTGGCGGCTGACGGTGCGTGAGGAGATGCCGAGGCGCTGTCCGGCGGCGTCGTCCGTCAGTCCCGAGCCGAGCAGGCGCAGGAGTTCGCGTTCGGTGGCGGTCAGTCCGGTGCGGGGGTCCTCGGGCAGGGTGGCGCCGAGGGGGACGGCGGTGTTCCAGGCCTGGTCGAAGAGGTCGATCAGGGCGGCGAGGATGCCTGGCTCGGTGACGTGGAGGGCGCCCTTGCGGTTGTCGTCGGGGTCGATCGGGACGAGTGCCTGGCTGCGGTCGATGATCACCATGCGCTGCGGGATGGTGGCCGCGGTGCGGACTTCGCCGCCCTGGCTGAGCAGCCAGTGGGCGTAGGTGGCGGCGTGGGGCTGGTTGCGGGTGGAGTCCTGGTAGGGGGTGCGCATGGCGATGCCGCGGGCGAGTACGCCGGTGTCGGCGGGCCGGCTGGCGAGGAGGTCTTCGGGCCGTTGGTCGCCGGGCTGGCTGGCGAGGACCTCGACGGCGGTGTCGCGGCCCATGCGCTCCAGCCGGCCCTGGATGGCGTCGAGGCCGAGCAGGCGCTCGCCGTGGCCGGCGCGGTGTTCGGCGCGGTCGGCGACCATGCGGGTGACGGCCGCCCTTGACGCGGCCAGCTGTGCCTGCCGGGAGGCGAGTTCGGCTTCCTGGGCGGCGAGCATGTCGGCCAGGCCGATGTCGGGGCTGACCGCGCGCAGTTCGCCGGGGCGTTCGGCGGAGGCCCGGACGAGGGTGAGGCGGCTGAGCTCGTCGAGGTGCTCGTGCACGTCGGCGGGGCTCAGGCCGCAGCCGGCGGCGATCTGGTCCACGCCGTGGGCGGGGTGGTCGAGCATCGCCCGGTACACGGTGGTGGCCCCGGCGGTCAGGCCCAGTACTTCCAGCATGTCGCGCCCCCCGGCACTCGTCGGCCGTCCCCCGGTCGGGCGGCCAGGCGCATCCAAACAGAGGCGCGACGGCCCGCTCAAGGCTCGAATAGAGGCGTTCGGCGGGATTTGCGGGCTCTTGAGAAGGGTTCTTGAGACTGCGTGCTCATATCAGTGCATGCAAAGCAGAAAATATTGACATGTACGCATCATCATGTCGGGAGTTCGCCAGGCGACTGGGCGCCAGCGGGAAGCCCTTCCAGCGGCACTGCGGAGCGGCGAAAGTAGTGATCGCCGCCAGATGGGCCCGACAGGAAACGGCCTGGGGCGGCAACCGGACGGAGCGTCAACCGCGGGACGCCCCGACCGGACCGGCACACCTCTCCCGTCAAACCCAGAACCCCAGAAGGGCTCCGCCATGATCCGCACCCGTATCGCCCAGGCCGCCGCGGTCGCCGCCGTTTCGCTCACCGCCCTCCTGGCCGTCCCGGCCGCCGCCTCCGCTACCCCGGCCGCCACCACCACGACCACCACCGGCTCCGACAGCCTCGGCTGGGGCGGCGCCCCCGCCGCCACCGCCACGCCCGCCTCCACCGACAGCCTCGGCTGGGGCGGCTGAGCACGGGGGTGGACATCGTCTACGCCAGCCTGAAACGCCGACACCCCACTGCTGCCGGGAAGAGCCCGGCCGCCGAGGCCGCCGAGGCCGCCGAGGCCGCCGAAGCCGTGGACGCCCTGTGGGCGCACGCCGAGCCCGGCGACGGACTCCAGCACGCCTACGCCGAGCCCGCCGACGACCGGATCGACCTCCTGCTCTACCTGCTCGGCCGCGACCCGTCCGACCGACTCGACCAGCCCGACGCCGTTCGCCGCGCGTACAGCCTGATCGCCCGCAGCCACCGCTCCTCGCCGGTGCTGCGCCGCGGCTACCTGCCGCTCGAACCGCCGGCGCCCGCGGACCACCACGCCCGCTGACCTGGTCTCGGCACACCCGGCTCCCGGGGTCTGACAGCCCCGTTCGAATCCGCGCACCAACGCTCCTGGCACTCGCCCATGACCGGCGGCTGCTTCACCACGCCCTCACCCGTCCGCCTGACCGATCAGGAGATCCCTTCGTGGCCACCAAGACGTCGATCCTCGTGCGCACCGCCGCCGCTCTGTGCGCCGTGACCGCGGGCGGATTCGCCCTGACGGCGGTCGGCACCGGCGCCCACGCCTCCGCCACGGCTCAGGGCGACGCCACCCCAGTGCCCTTCGCCTCCACCTCGCCGCAGGTTCCCGGCACGCCAACGGCGACGGCGTCCGACATCCCTTCCGGGCAGCCGGAGCCGACCTCGGCGAAGCCCGCCGAGCCCGACCCCACCGCCGCCCCTCCGGGCGGGGGGGTCGCGACACCCGTCCCCGCTTCGCCGGCGCCCGCCAAACCGGCCGGACCCGGAGCCGCCGCACCCGCCGCACCCGCGCCGCTGGCCCCGTCGAAGCTGCCCGACGCGGGGGGCGCGGCGTGGAAGCCGATCGCACCGCCGCACACCCAGCCCGCCGTCCAGTCCGTAGGGCTGAACGAGTGCGCCACCGTCAAGGGCGCCGCGACCTGGCAGCAACAGGGCTACGTCAGCAGCTTCAAGACCCCGGCCGTCCAGGACACCTTCACCTTCGCCGACCCCGAGACCGCGCGACGCGCCTACGAGGACGTTCTGGCGGCCATGAACACCTGCCAGCAGCAGTCCAGGGACGCGCAGAGCGCCGCGAAGCTGGCCCCGGACGCCGTGGTGACCACCACCGCCGCCGTTACCGGCGGCACCGCCTACGCCCGGGAGTGGACCGCCGTGCCCGGCATGTCCGCCCCCGGACCGCAGACCGGCCACGTGTACGTGGTCCAGCGCGGCGGCGTCCTCGCCGTCCTCCAGTTCGCCGTCCCTGCCGCCACGCCCGGCGACCACACGCTGTCGGCGGACGCCGACCGCGGTGCCCTCACCGAGCTGGCCACCCGACTGGAAACCGCGCCCGCGCCCGCGCCGCGCTGACGCGCTCCCCGTCGACTTCGCACCATCCCTCCCGCCTTCCGCATGCCCTGAGAGAGGTCCTCGCCATGTCCCGCTCCGCCCGCACCACCCGCTCGCTGGCCGCCCTCGTTGCCGCCGGAATCGCCACGACCGCCTTCACCGCGGTGACCTTCGCGACGGCGACCTCGGCCCAGGCGGCCTCGACCGCCGGCGGCACCATCACCCGCAGCGAGGTCATAGCCCGCGCCCAGAGCTGGGTGGACGAGAAGGTCCCCTACAACCAGGGCGGATACAAGACCGACGCCAACGGCACCTACCGCGAGGACTGCTCCGGCTGCGTCTCCATGGCCTGGCACCTGACCAGCAGCCTGGTCACCCAGACCCTGCCGAACGTCTCCATCCAGATCCCCTTCTCCCAGCTCAAGCCCGGCGACGCGCTCGACTACACCGCCGACCACACCTTCCTGTTCGCCGGCTGGACCAACCAGCCCACCGGGGCCTTCGCCTACTACGCCGAGAGCAACCCCAACAACCCCACCCACGGCCCGACTTCGGCCAACATCAACAACAGCTCACTGGAGGGCTGGCCCACCAGCAGCTACATCGGCCTGCGCTACAACAACATCGTCGACGACACCCCGACGCCCCCCGCCCCCGCGGCCAAGGACGTCACCAACCTCTTCGCGCTCAGCGCGGGCGGCACCGTCTTCAACGCCAACGCCGACTTCGCGGCCGGCGCCTGGAGCGCCTTCCAGCAGGTGCCCGGCAACTCCGGCATCAAGCAGATCACCGCCACCTCGGGCGCCTGATCCTGCAGGGCAGCCGTCCGGCCCCCAGGCGAACACACCCATCACATCCACCCACTGCCACGGCACCGCCATGCCCAGGTGCCGACCAGGAGAACTCACATGTCTGCCAAGGCCTCCAAGCTCGTCCGTGTCGTCCTCGCCGCCGCCATCGCTGCCTCCGGCGCGATCGCCACCACCGCGGTGAGCGTCACCACCGCCTCCGCAAGCTCGGTGACCAGTGGTCAGGTCTCGCGCAGCGAGATCCTCGCCCGGGCCCAGTACTGGTACGGCAAGTCCATCGGCTACAACCAGGGCGGCTCCTACCCCGACCAGCAGGGTGCCTACTACCGCACCGACTGCTCCGGCTACGTGTCGATGGCCTGGCACCTGCAGACCCCGGGCCTGAACACGCAGGGCCTGCCAGGCGTGGCAACGGAGATCCCCCGCAGCCAGCTGAAGCCGGGTGACATCCTCAACTCCTACTACGACCACGTGATCCTCTTCGAGAAGTGGGACGACGCGGCACACACCACTTTCTCCTACTACTCGTTCGGCTCCACCCCGGTGAAGCACCGTACGGGCGTCTCCATCAGCGCCCCGGCCTTCGACAGCCATCCCAACGGTGACTACAAGGCCTACCGCTACAACAAGGTCCTCGACGACGTCTCGACCTCCTGGGACGTCAACCAGGCGGTCACTGCCTCCGCGACCGGAAGCACCACCCGGCTCAACCTGATCGGTTCAGACGGCGCGCTCTACAACACCGACGGCAACTACGCCAGCGGCAACTGGACCAACCAGTGGGCGCGCCTGGACGGCAGCGCGCTGAAGGCGGTCACCAGCGTGAGCCTCGGCAACGTCGTGCACGTGTTCGCGCTGGGTTCCAACGGGCAGGTCTACGGCAAGGACGCCGACTACAACACCGGCGGATGGAGCAACTGGACCGAGGTCCCCGGCGGCGCGGCCGGCGCGACCTCGCTCGCCGCCTCGATCACGGGCACCACCGTCCACCTGCAGATCGTCGGCTCGGACGGCGCGCTGTACGGGACCGACGGCGACTACGCCGGCGGTGGCTGGAGCGGCGCCTGGGGCCGACTGGACGGCAGTGGGCTGAAGGCGCTGACCAGCGTCTCCAACGGCAACGTGGTGCACGTGTTCGCCTTGGGTGCCGACGGCCGGGTCTTCGGCAAGGACGCCGACTACAGCATCGGCAAGTGGTCCAACTGGGCCGAGGTCCCGGGCGGTGCGGCCGGTGCCAAGGGCCTGACCGCCTCTATGATCGGCAACTCCGTGCACCTCGAAATCATCGGTTCGGACAACGCGCTCTACAACACGGACGGCAACTACTCCGGCGGCGGCTGGACCGGGACCTGGACCAAGATCGACACGCGTCAGATGAAGTCGCTGAGCAGCACGGTCATCGACAACGTGATGCACGTCTACGGGGTTGGCACCGACGACCACGTCTACACGATCGACGCCAACTACAACACCGGCCAGTGGAACAACTGGGTGGAGGTCCCCGGCGGAGCCGTCGCCACGTCCTGACCCGCCTGCTCCGCGCGTGCCGCCCGGCCCTTCCGAGGGCAGGGCGGCACGTCCGCGCTTCAGGCCGCCGCGCCCTGCGGATAGCCGCCACCTGCCTGGCCCAACAACCCGACGCATCCTCCGCTCCGGCTCAACCGCGGAGCGCCACAACGTCCCCGACCCGGGGGTCTTCGCTTCCTTCGCCAGCGCCCGCACCTGCACCGCCATGTTCGTCGGCCGGTATTCTCGCCGCACCCGCCACAGGGCATCCCTGTAACCGGGGGCGGGACCGTGCCGCGGCGCCCGCGGATCACCGTGGCCATCCAGGCGGTCAGCGGCCTGTCGAAGTCGACCGCGGCCAGCGGCCCCAGCCACGGGCGTCCCACCCGCTCGCCCAACCGCTGGCAGAACGCCCCGTCGGCCGGTACCGGCCGACGGGGCGTGGGCGAGCCCTCCCGCTCGACGAACTCGGCCAGCGCCGCCACGTGGAGCTGGAACCGGTCCGCGCGGGACAGCTTCGGCTTGGCCTCGGCGGCGGCCTTCGCGGCCACCAGCCCGGCGTCCGGCTCGATGCCGATCGCCGCCGGCAGGTCCCGCTGGTCCTCGACCAGGTCGGGCCTGCCGGCCCGCTGCGCCTTCACCCACCGTCCGAGCTGCTCGCCCTCGTACACGGTGTCCTCGGGCAGCACGGTCCAGTCGACCCGGCCGTCGGAGTCCACCCGAACCCCCGCCGGCACCACCCACATCCGCGACAGCCTCACCCCCACTGGCCTGCTCCCGTGCATCCTGCGCTCCACCCGCCTGCTGACTCGCGCCGCCCAACTTGACATCGAACTGCTGACCGCAGCCCTCGGCATGTCCTACTCCGGCGTCACCCCCTTCCTGAACCCCACACACCCCGCCCCCCGTAGACCTTGTGCCGGTCCAACCGGACCACCAGCCCCGGACCGGCCGCCCTACCAAGCCACCCCGAGGGCCTCCAGCCGCGCGAGCTGCTCGGCGCTGAGCTTCGCCCGGCGGGGTGCCCGGGCGGCTCGTCGGTGCCCGTACAAGCTGCGGATGGCCTGGCTGGACGCCGTCTCGACGGTGGCCCGGATGCAGTGACGGGGCGTCCGGCCGGGTGTCGCGGTCGGATCCCGGGAGCCGGGGAGAAATTCGGGTGCAGAGCCGGCACCCGGGCGGAAGAATCACCGGCGATGCCTCAGCTCACTGCCGATCGGCTTCTGGCCGATGTCGAGTCCTTGCCCCATGCCCTACGCCTGCGCGAGGTTGCCCGCACCGCCCACCGCCTGGCAGAACAGGGCCAACTCGCCGCACTGCTGGACGAGCTGGCGGCAGGTGGCCCGTACGAGCAGCGGATAGCCGCACTCGCCGCCCTGACCGGAAAGCAACTCCCTTACTTTATCGGCAGGTTGACCGACCCTGATCCGGTAGTGCGCCGCTATGCCCACCGGGCCGTGCGCGAACTCCCGATGCCGGACAAAGCGGTGGAACAGGCTGTCCTCACCGCCCCGACCGCGATCCGGGACGAACTGATCCGCACCGTCCTGAAGGCCGGCCGGACGGCGGCGGCCGAGCGCCTGGTGCCGGCGGTCCGGAAGCAGTGGGGGGCCGCTGAGGCGGGGCGGCTGCTGCCGGTCTGCTCACCCGCGTTCGTAGCGCGCGAACTGTCCAGCCTGTCCCGTGCCATCGTCTTCACCCAGTCGCTCGGCCAGCGTCACCCGGCGGCGGTGTTGGACGAGGCCGAGCGCCGGCTCACCGAACTGCCCCGCGCGGAGCGGGCGGGATTCTGGCGTCGGCACGCCATCGGCCTGGGGGCCGCCGCCGGTCGGCTACCCGGGCGGGCCCTGGACCTGCTCGAGCGCCATCCGGCTCGGCAGTACCGGCCGACCTTTCCCGCGGCGTTGCGCGACAAGTTCGCGGCCCTGGCCGCCCACGACCCGGAGCGGACCGCCCGGATGCTGGCGGCCGCCGGCTGGGACCGACACGATCCGGTGCTGCGGCCCGCGCTCGCCCGTCGGCTGACGGCGGCCCCACTGCCGCTTCTCACCGAACTGGCCCACCGCACCCCCGCCGACCACGCGGCGCTGTCGCGCCACCTGCCGCCGACCGCCCGGGTGGCGCTGCACGATGCGGTGGTGGCCGTGTCGAAGATCTACCCTCGCGGGTACTCCGCAGAGGTGATGGCCACCCTGCCCGCGCCGGAACGGATCGCCCGGGCCCGGGCCCGGCTCGCCGAGGACCCCGAGGCGCTGCACCTGCTCCTCTTCCTGCCGACCGCCCAGGCGCTGCCCCGGCTGCTGGCGGAGACCAGGACGGCGGAGTCCTGGGAGCGGGGCTACGCCTGGGGCCAGGTGGTGGCGCAGGCAGCACAGTCCAGCACGCCGAGTGCGGTCCGAGATGCCCTGATCCTGCTCCAGCGCCTGCGGAACGAACAGGACCCGGTACGGGGCGAGGTCCTGGCGGCGGTAGCGGCCGTACCGCCGAAGCTCCTCGGGGCTGACGCCGCCGAACCCTTGGCGCGCCTCGCCGAGGACGCGCTGACCGCGCGCGACTGCTCGCAGTACACCCGGACCCAACTCGCACTGCTGGCCTGCTCCGTATTGGCCGAACACGCCGGCAGCACCGCCCGGGACCTGATCGACTGGAGCGTTCGCACGATCGAACGGATCGCCCCGGCCGTGCTGAGCTTCCCTCAAGAGCGGCAGGTGGCGGTGGCGGCCGAGCTGCGGCCGGCGCTGGAGCGGTCGACCGGACTGCTACTCGCATTCGTCGACGGCCTGCACCCTGCTTCACGTCAACTTCCTTCGATGATCGACCTGTTGGATCGGGTGGCGGTCGATGACCGCGAGTTCGGACGGGCGTTGGCCCACCTGCTCGCGGACACCGCCACCCGTGGGGAACGGGTGGCTCGCCTGGTCGAGGCCGAGCCCTCCGTCGCCGCGCTCCCGGCCGTGCAGGCGGTGCTGACCCACGTCCGTACCGACCTCCTCGCCCCGCTGCTGGCCACCGGGAGCACCGTGCCGGGCCGGTTCGCCTCGGTTCCCCTCGACCTCACCTCCGCCGACCGCTGGACAGACCGTCAGGTGCGGTCCGCCGCCGCAGCGGTGGTACGGAGGGTGGACGACACCACGGCGACGCCCGAGCAGCGGACCACTGCCCTGCGGGCCGCCGCGCACCTGCCCGGCCACGGCCGGGAACTGCTGCTGCGGTACATCGACTCCGTCGACGTGAGGCTCTCCGAGGCCGCCCTCGCCGCGCTGCCCTGGACCACTCGGCCCGCCGAGGCGCTGCCCGTGCTACTCGGCCTTGCCGGCGACGAGCGCGCCCGGGTCGCGGTGTACGCCGCCGGCCGTGCCGCCCGGTTCACCCCGGCGAACGACCTCGGCCCGGCCCTGGCCCGGATCGTGACCGACCCGACGACCAAGGTCACCAGCCGCAAGCAGGTCGTCCGACTCGCCGCCACACACCTCCCGCTACCCGAGGCGACCACGCTGCTGGAGGCGGCCTACCGAGCCCCGGCGCAGCACCAGGACGTGCGACGGGTGGTGGTCGAGCAGGTGGTGGCCCGCCCCGCCGACCTCCCGCTCTGGGATGTGCTGACGGAGATCGCCGAGGGCACCTCCGAGCTGCGGACGGTGCTCGCCGGCGAGCTCCACCCGCAGGCACTGCCGGCAGACGACCGCCGCCGCTACGCAGAACTGGTCGGCCGGCTGGCCCTCGCCGAGCACAGCCTGGTCGCGGCCATGGGCGCGGGAAAGCTCGCGGTGTGGGGACGTTACGCCCCACAGGCAGTAGCCGCGATGGTCCCCGTGGTCACGGACCTCGCTGAGCGGGAACGGTGGCGGTCAGCCGCGCGGGCCGTGAGCGCGATCGCCTGGTCGGACGCGCCGCACCCGTTCGGCGGCGTCGCCCCGGGGAGTTTGCTGGAGCAGACCCTGAGCCGACTGATCGAGGCCGTCCGGGCCGGCGGGCCGACGAGCGACGAGGGCCGGGACGAGGCGGCCCGGCAGCGGATCGAGCAGTTCAGCAGTGGGTACTTCTACAGCCTGGAAGCGAGGGCCGACAGCCGGACGATGGCCCGTGCCATGGCTGCCTTGCTGATGACCGAGCCGTCCCTGGTCCCGCAGGCCGCCCCTCGCTTGTGCCACGCCATCGACCTGAACTCCGCGACCCTTGGCGACGAACTCAGCGAGCTGGCAGCCGTGTTGACGGATCGGCCGCTCCTCGCCGGCAAGGTGGCCGAGACACTGCGCCCGGACGACGATCGAACGCCGCCGGGAGAGCACTCCCTGGCGGCCGTCCGCCGGTTGACGGAGGACGGCGGCCTGGCCGCCGGGCTGTTCGCGGCCAGGCTGGTGGCCCTGTACGGCCCCGGCCAACAGTGGTCGGCCGAGTGGCGGGCAGCCCTACACGCCTTGCGCCGGCATCCGCAGCCCGAAGTCCGCGATCGCGCCCTGAACACCTGGACCGTCCAGGAGTGACGGGCCCGTGGAGTTGCGACGGGGAATCGGGTAGCTGGTCGCTGGTCGCCAGGGCCTCGCGGAGGCGGGCGTTGTCCAGGGCCGGCCGGTGGTCCGTCATCTCGCCTTCGAGTGCGGACTCCAGGATCTTCTTCGTCAGCTGCTGGAGCAGGGGCCCCAGCGCCGGTGAGCTGCGGCCCGCTCGCACGAGCCTGGTCGACCCGCTGCCCGATCAACTGGTCGTCAAGGGCGTCCGGCCGCAACTCCACCGGCCGCACGGCCTCCACGGCCTCGGCGGAGACGATCACGTCTGTCATCAGGTGCTACTTCCTTGATCGGGAGTTACGCCGTTCTTTGACAAACCCGGGCCGGGGGTGGGGGCGGCACATAGGTGTCCGCACTGGCCGTCAAGGAGTCCGCCCCCGAGCATCAAGGGGTCCAGGGCGGACCCTCAAGGAACGGCTCGGGAGCGGAGAGCCAGGCCGTCCGGCCTTGGGGTCTCGGTGGCAGAAGCGGTCCCGGTGACTCGCCGCGCACCCCATACATCACGTGACACAGGTCACTTTCCCTTCCGTCAACGCCGCCGCTCTTCCCCGCGTATCCCGTCGCACAATCGCCGTGGATCGGGAGGGAAGCCGGATGGCTGGGTGGCGTGCCTGGTACGGGAGGTGTCCCTAGTGGGCGTCCGCGAGTGGCGCACCCAGTGGAGGGCGGCGGAACCGCTCGGCAGTGAGAACGGTGTGCGGAGCGCGTATGACGAGTACGGCGGCGAGCTCCTCGGGTTCGCGCACAGTGCTCTCGGTGACCGCCAGCTGGCCGAGGAGGTGGTCCAGGAGGTGTTCCTGCGTGCGTGGCGTGCGTCGGGCTCCTTCGACAGCGGCCGCGGAAGCCTGCGGACCTGGCTTTACGCTATCGCGCGCAATGCGATCGTGGACGCCCGGCGGCGCCGGGCGATCCGGCCTCCCGCAGCCCGCGCGCAGGAGGAAGGGCGGGCGGAAGGGCGGGAGAGCGCGGATGCGGACGCCGACCCGTACGACCAACTGCTGGCGCGGATAGAGCTGCGCGAGGCCCTGGACCGTCTGCGCCCCGAGTACCGGGACGTGGTCATCGAGGTGTACTTCCTGGGCAGGAGTTGCGTGGACGTGGCCGGTGAGCTCGGCATTCCGGCGTCCAGCGCGCGCAGTCGCCTCTATCGCGGCATCCGCGCTCTGCGCGACATCCTCGACGAAAACGGATGGCTGGCACCGTGAACGACTTCTGCACCGCGATCCGCGAGGAAGCCACCGAACTCCTGCTCCTGGGCAGGCCGCTGCCGGCTGCGCTCGCCCGCCACGTGGCGTCGTGCGAGGGATGCGCCCAGGAAGCGGAAGGGGTGCGCCGGGTGGTGCGCACCTTCGAGCGGGCCGACTCCCTCCGTGCGTCGGCCCTTCCGGCGCCCGGCAGGCCGGCCGCCGTCCGTGCGGCGAGGGCACGCCGGGCGGTACGCCGCCGGGTGGCGGCCGCAATCGCGTCCTCGGCGCTGGCCGCCGGCGCGGCCCTCGTGACGGTCACGGCGGTCACCGGCAACGACGCCCCCGCACCCGCCGCCTCCGTCCACGTCGCACAGGACGGTGCGATGATCGCGCACCCCTGGGGCACCGAGATCCCGGTGTCGCTGTCCGGGCTACGGGCCGGCGGCACCTACCGGCTGATGACGGGCGACGTCCGCGGCGACCGGGTGCAGGCCGGCAGCGTGAGCGCGGGCGGGCAGGGCGACGCCTCGGTCCGCGTCCACCTGACCACTGCCATGAGCAAGGACGCCATCACCATGCTGTACGTCCAGGACGCTGACGGGCGGTTCGTCGCGCAGGCACCCGCAGGACCGGGTCACAGCACCTGACGGGTCGGCGTCCCTCCTCGTCCCCGAACAGACCCCTTGTCAGGGCCGGTTGTACGCCGGCCCCTCCTTCAACGCGCCCACGGGTGCACTTAATGTGGAGGTTTGTCAGTGTTTTCCATCCGAAGGATGCTCGGTGCCACCGCAGCGCTGGCCGGCATCGGCGCGACGGCCGTCGGCGCGGTGGACCTCGCCCAGGCCCAGCCGTCGAGTCCGGCCGCCGGCCTGTACAGCGAGGTTCGGACCACTGCGGGCGGCGGAACGTCGGTCAAGGTGCCCGTGTCCGGCCGTGACCGCGTGTATACCGCCGACCAGACCTCCAACACGGTCACGGTCATCGACCCGTCCATCAACAGGACGCTCGGCACGATCGCCCTCGGGGCCCAGCGCCTGGGCGCCACGCTCAGCCCTCAGTACACCGGCGACGTGGGTGTGCACGGTCTGGCGGCCTCCCGCGACGGCAAGCGCCTCGGCGTGGTGAGCGTCACGAGCAACACCGTCACCGTCATCGACACGGCCACCAACAAGGTGATCCACGAGACCGACGTCGGCCGCGCCTCGCACGAGGGCGTCTTCACCGCAGACGGCAAGCAGTTCTGGGTGGCCGACCGCGGACGCGACACCGTCACGGTCGTCGATGCGGTCCGCGGGGGTGTCGTCAGCCAGATCAAGGTCGGCCCCGGCCCGTTCAAGGTGCTCCTCAGCCCCGACGGCAGAACCGCCTACATCAACCACATCAGCGCGCCCGAGATCACCGCGGTCGACGTGCGAACCCACGAGATCCGCTACACCGTCAAGGGTCTCGGGGACGCCTTCTCCTCCGACGCGGCGATCTCGCCCGACGGCACGTAGCTCTGGGCCTCGCACAAGCGCGCCGGCCTGGCCAGCGTCATCGATCTCCGGCACCGCCGGGTCGCGGCCGTGCTGAAGACCGGACCGGACTCCAACCACCCCAACTTCGCCGACACGGAGAACGGCTCGTTCGCCTATCTGACCGTCGGCGGTCTCGACCAGACCTTCGTCTATCGCCGCTCCCCGGGCGGCACACCGGAGTTGGTGACCCGGATCCAGCACAGCGGGCACGCGCCGCACGGCATGTGGCCCAGCGGAGACGGCACCCGCATGTACGTGGGCCTGGAGAAGTCCGACGCGGTCGACGTCATCGACACCTCGACCAACCGGGTGACCGGCACGACGAGCGTCGGAAAGGAGCCGCAGGCCCTGGTGTACGTGCCCGATGCGGCGCCCGCCGGGTCCGCGGTCAACCTCGGCCGCGAGGGCCTCGGCGACGCGCCCCGCAACGTGCCCACCACTCTGCCCGACGGAACGGCGGGCGACCCCGCGCGTCCCGATGACAAGGGCCGCCGACTGGAAGCCACGGTCCGGACCGTCAGCGGCCTCGGCATGATCCAGCTCCAGGCCCGGGACCTGCAGCCGACCACCACGTACCAGGCCCACGCGGTTCAGAAGGACGGCAGCAGCACACCGCTGCTGTCCTTCACCACGGACTCGTCGGGCAACGCCGCCCAGGTCCTGGCCTTCGCCGACTTCACGGGCGTGGGCGTCTCCCTCACGTCCGAGGGCAAGGCCACCGCTCAGACCCTGGCTCGGATGTCGGCCACGGCCGCCTCCATGCACACCGGCCCGGCCGACGCCGTCGAGGCCACCGACCTCCTGTACTGCGACTGCTGCTGAAAGGGCACCGCCCCATGACACGCACACCCCGCACACGCCTTGGCCGGCACGGACACCGGGCGACCGCGGTACTGGGAACGGCCGCGGCAGCACTCTTCCTGCTCACGGGGAGCGCCTCGGCACACGTCCGGGTGTTCTCCGACGGTGCCACGGCCGGGAGCCCGGCCACCCTGCGGTTCCGGGTCCCCTCGGAGAAGGCGGACGCCACCACCGTCCGCGTCGACCTCGCCCTTCCGGCCGACGTCGCGTTCACCGGAGCGCCGCCCACCCCCGGATGGACGCGTCAGGAAGTCCCCGCCTCCGCGGGCGGGGCGGCTCACATCGTGTGGACCGCCACAGCGGGTCAGGAACTCAAGCCCGACGAGAACCGCTACTTCGAGGTTGAGGTAGGACCGCTTCCGAGGAAGCCGCGCATCGTCTTCGACATGGCCCAGACGTACTCGGACGGCACCGTGGCGAACTGGAACCAACGGCCGACCGGAGACAAGGAACCGGACTTCCCGGCACCCGTACTGGTTCTCGACGCCACGGCCGCGGACGATCAAGCCCGAGGGGATGCGGCGGTACGGCAGGCCCCGATGACCGATCGGAATCCGGCAGCGGAGGCCAGGGACGAAGGGGCGAACGCACTGCCGTGGCAGCTGTGGACCATGACGGGCATTGCCGCCCTGGGCGCAGTTGCTGTCGTCGTGAAACACCGGAGGACGGCTCGCGCCAGAACCTGACCGGTGCGGTCCTGCACGCTGCTGCCAGTCACGAGGACGGCGCGACCGGGCCGCAGCAGATGACCACGGGGACGGCGCGGACGCTGGGCCCCGGGCGTCCGGGATCCGGCCGTCCGGATCCCGGCGGCCCACCGGTGCACGACGGTCTGATCGACCGCGCCGACTCCTCGGCCGACACCGACCTGCGGTGAGTCCAGGACCGGCCTTCGGTCAGGCACCGGACCTCCTCTCGCGCCGCAACACGCCACGGACCGGGCGCGACACCGCCCACCACCTGTGGTCCGTCGGCCCCCAGGGCCAGGGCTGGGTCCGATACCACGGCGGCCCCTCCGCCCCCTGACCCCCTAACTCCGAGGCTGGCCCCGCTCTCTTGGGTCGGGCCGGCCGAACTCACCACCCCGCTGGTGAAACTCCCCGTCACAGGTCAGCGGCGGCGGCCGAAACTCGCCGACCGGAGGCACCGCGAAGCCTGCGGAATCTTCACCGAGTCGCTCAAGGACCGGAAACCGGAGGAGATGCGGGCGCTGGTGCTCGTCAGCCTGCCGTCAGCAAGCCGTCCGCCGGCGAACAGAACTGCGCGAACGGTCAGCGCAGACCCCTGTCACCGACCCCGCAGTGCTACAGCACGGCAACGCGTGAGCTCAGATCGGCGGCCAGGAAGACCAAGCGCGAGTCTTCGGCGATGTTCACTCGCCCCGAGGTGACTGGGGGTGTCCCCCCCCCGCACGCCGAAGGTTGGGCAATCCCTGCTCGAAGTCCTTGCAGGTGACGATGCCGTCCTCCGCCATGCACCGGGCCCGCCATGCCCAAGATGTCCGGAAGCCGGCCGGCGCCCGGAAGGCGGGGGACGAGTGCCGGCCGCCGGACTTCCTGCCGGAGGTCTACCACCGCTACGGAGAAGGCCGGGGCGGTGCGGTCATCGCGGACGGGCTGCCGCACTGCACCGCCGTCGCGGGCGGCCGAAGGCTGTGCCGGGCGTTCGTCGGGGGAGGTCCGTCACCTTCGTGCAGAGTGTTGCCGCACCAGACCAGTACCCGGGGCCCAGCCCCCGCAGGATCGAGCAGGTCCTCGGGCTGATCGGTAACAGCGGCAACTCCACCACGCCGCACCTGCACTTCCAGGTGACGACCACAGCCGAGTTCTTCCCGACCGACAGCCCGACGTTCACCTTCCAGCGGTTCCGCGTCCTCGGACAGGTCGAACCCCGGATCTGGGACGACAACCTGGGCCTGCGGCCGACCGGCGTCGTGCCGATCACGCCCTCGCCGTACGAGGTCCTCCACCGTGCGCAGTATCCGCTCGACCGTGAGCTCCTGGACTTCTGACCGGGCTCCGGCCGCATCCCGCTCCGGCCCGGGGACGCATCAGGCGGCTCAGAGGGTGTCGGTCGCCGCGAACTCCCCTGTCAGGCCCGCGCGGGCCAGCGCCCGGACGACGGCCGGCCGGTCCAGCGGATCGTCGTTGCCGTTGGTCTGCCCCAGGCGTTCCAGCAGCCTCTGCGGTTCCAGCCGGTACGCCTCCGCGTCGGCCAGGAGGCTGTCCGCGCTCTGCCCGTCGACCGTGTCGTTCAGGTGGTTCGTCAGATCGCCCAGCACCTCGCTTCGGTCGATGAAGGAGCTCATACCGCAGTCCAGGCCGTCGTCGTCAAGGCCGTCCGGGTACGGCGCCCGGGCCCAGGCGCCGTTCTCGTACCAGTAGACGCAGCCGATCTCGTGCCCGGCGAGCCGGTCCCGCAGTGCCTCGTAGGGCAGCCAGTCCGGGCCGCCCGCCAGCACGTCGATCGCCGGTTCGTACCACTTGACGTCGCCCGCCTCGTCCTCGCCGTAGAGCACGAACCGGCCCTCGCCCGCCTTGGACATGACCCACCAAGTGCAACCGCAGTCGTCCCAGTGCAGACCCTCGTCATCGATCCACCGGCCGGTCCGGTAGCGCGGCGGGCGCTCCTCGTCCTCGGTGGTCGCCTCAAGGGCGGCGAGCAGCGCCCAGCGTGCCCACAGCTCCTCGGCCGGCGGAAGGTCCTCCGGCAGTCCTGGCCGGTGAACGGTCATGTGTGCCCCCTTGTGCGTTCGGATGGTGATCTCCGCCAACGATACGGTCCGCCGCCGACAGGGCCGCCCACGAGATCGACCGACTCCGACAAGCACGGCGACCTGCCCCGGCCCGCGCCGCTCGGCCGCCGGGCTTCGATCGGTGCGTCCGTTGGCTCCGGACATCGAGGCGGGGTCGACTTCGGCCGCGGCCGTCGCGCGGTCCAGCCCCCGGCCTTCTTCGTACGCCGCGGCGAAGGAGGCCGCGCCCAGCCGTCCGTGCTCGAGGTCGGGTTCGTCGACACCGACGGCGTCGAGCGTTCCGTCCTGTTGGCGAGCTGGTGGGCGGCGTCCTTCGAACTGGCATCTCCAGTACGGCCGTTCGCCTCGTTCAAGAGGGGTGGACCATGAGTTCGGAGAGCCCGAAGGTGGACGGGTCGGCCGGCTCGGGGAGGTGGCCGTGCCACCATTCGCGGCCGTAGGGGAGAGGGGCGCCGTAGGCGAAGCCGGTCGGCTCGTCCTGGTCGTAGGCGATGGCGGAGGTGAAGCCCGGGCAGCTGGTCCAGTGGTCGACGAACTCGGGGAAGCGCTGGATGAACGAGTCGTCGGCCTGGTCAGCGTAGGCGTCGGCCCGGACGGTGAGCAGCAGGTCGCGCAGCCCCTCGGGGCTTCCCGGGGCCGTATGCGGCCATGCTCGCGGTTCCCGCTTGCCCGGGGCTTCGCGGACCTGGCCGCCCGCGGCTTCTACAAGGCCACCGCGGCGGGGGAGTTCCAGCCCGCGCGGTGAGCGACCCACTCACGACCCGCGTCGGCGGCCCGGGCCCGGTAGGCACCGAGCGCGCCGCCGGGCCCGGTGTGCTGCTGCCACGCCCAGAACCCGGTGATGGCGACCGCGAACGCCGTCACCCTCTCCTCCGGGGCCTTCGCCAGGCCGGCACCGTCTCGGCGAGCAGCCGCTCGGCACCGGCGGCGGTGTGACCGGCCAGGACCAGCTGCGGCAGCAGGAACGCGGCGTCGACCCAGGTGGCGCCGCGCGCGAACCACGACCAGTCGATCACCATCACCCGGCCGCGCGCGAGCAGCATGTTGTCCGCGCGCAGGTCGCAGTGCAGCAGGGTATCGCCTTCGGTCGCCCGGGCCAGCGCGGCCGGATCGTCGAGCTCGGCCAGCCCGACGGCGTGCTCCAGGTCCCAGCCGTAGCGGCGGGTCCGGTCCGGCTGGTCGGCGGCGTTGCCCAGGCGGTGGGCGAGGCAGTCGCACGGCGACACGCCGGAGTTGGACGCGGGCGGGGCGGACACGCCACCGCGGGACACCGGGGCTCCTGGTTCTCGGTTGACTCGACATCACCGAGCTGTACAGGAGGCCCTTTTCCTATGCGCGCACCAACGAGCGTTCACCTGCACGAGAGCGATGCGCGCAAGAGTTCGAGCGGCAGCCGTGTCACACGGTTTGGTAATCGCTTCTCAGAACACGCAGTACGTCGTTTACGTGTTGAAGTAGGTGAGGAGGTAGGCGCCGTCCTCGTCGGTGCGGCCCGCCCCGGCGGCTGTGCGCTCCAAGCGGTAGCGGGCTTCCCTAACGGCCACCACCCCCGGCGAGTCGGCCCTGGCCGAAGTCGGTCAGGTCGTAGATGACGTCGGAGGTGAACAGCTTCTCCAGTCCGTCAAGGTCACCATCGTCGACCAGGTGCCCATGTGACGAGATCAGTTCTGCGATGGCCAAGCGGTCTGCGAGCGTGATCTCCATGCAGTCTCCTCCCTCGGTCCGGTCGTTAGCCGGGTGATGATGCCATGGCGCCCAGGACTCAGCGGCGCAGGGCGGTCTCCCGATCCATACGCGACAACTTCTCGGGGTTGCGCACCGCGTATATCCCGGTGATGAGACCGTCGTCGATGCGCAGCGCCATGACGGTGTCGATCTCGCCGTTGAGGCGGAGTACCAGCGCCGGGTAGCCGTTGACCTGTGCCGGCTGGAGCGACACTGCGGCGGCGATCCTGCCCAGCACGTGGGCCACTTGCTCGGCCCCTATGACGGGTGTCAGCGCGGCCCGTACGACTCCGCCGCCGTCACTCAGGAGGACGACGTCCGGCGCGAGGATGCCGAGCAGGTTCTGCAGATCGCCCGTTTCGGTCGCCTGCTGGAAGGCCTCGAGCGCGCGGCGGGTCTCGGATGCGGAAACGATCCCGCGCGGCCGGCGCGCGGCGACGTGGGCTCGTGCCCGGTGGGCGATCTGGCGGACCGCGGCCGGACTCTTGTCGACGGCTTCGGCGATCTCGTCGTACTCGAGGCCGAACACCTCGCGCAGCACGAACACCGCCCGCTCGGTCGGCACGAGCGTCTCCAGCACCAGCAGCATCGCCATCGAGACGCTGTCGGCCAGCTCGGCGTCCTCGGCCACGTCGGGCGCGGTCAGCAGCGGCTCGGGCAGCCAGGGGCCGAGGTAGGACTCCTTGCGGCGCGCGAGCGTCCGCAGCCGGCTCAGCGCCTGGCGGGTGGTGATCCGGACCAGGTAGGCACGCTGGTCCCGCACCAGGTCGAGATCGACGCCCACCCACCGCAGCCAGGTCTCCTGCAGGACGTCCTCCGCGTCGGCGGCCGATCCGAGCATCTCGTAGGCGACGGTGAAGAGCAGGTTGCGGTGGGCGATGAACGCCTCGGTGGCAGACTCCATGCGGCCGCCCGGAGGGAGCGCCGCCTCGGGGGCGTCTGCGGTGTGCTCACCCAATGCCGGCTCCTGCCCTTCCGCTCTCGGATGTCCCGCACACGAGACGCCGGTCCCCACCGCCGCCCCTGACAGACCCTCCGCCCGCTACACTCCCCACTCCCAGGCCGTTGACCAGCGGAAATGGAGAAGTCCGGCTGGAGTACTAGGAGGACGCGGCCAAGGCCGGGCTCCGGCGGTTCAGGGACGACCTGCTCTCCGACGGCGTGGCCTTCACCGCCGCGCACGTACGGCTCACCGTCAAGGGCCTGGAGGTGGCCGAGGGCACGGCGAAGCTCACGGTCACCGAGGAGACGTCACTGGACTACAAGGAGCACCAGGGGGATGAGCCGGGCAGCACCAGCGGCGTGACCGAGCGGGTGTTCACCTTCAGCCGGCAGGGCGGGCAGTGGGTCCTGGTCGACCAGCGCCCGGCGTCCGCCGAGGGGGCGCTCGCCATCACCGACCCGCCGGCCGGCGCGGCCGAGCCGGCTGAACCGGCTGAACCGGCCGCCGAGTCCGCCACCGAGCCCGCCGAGCCGGTGGAACCCGCGGAGACCACCAGGCCGGCGCAGGCGCCGGAGCCCAAGGAGGTGCCGGCTGATGCCGGGGCCAACGTCCGTTCCCTGACTGCCGGTTACAACTACCGCGCCATGGCCGATTACGCGGAGCGCTACGCCGAGCGCCCGAACACCGCCTACCGGGACTTCGGAGGCCAGGGCAACGGCGGGGACTGCACGAACTTCATCAGCCAGGCGCTGCGGGCCGGCGGCTGGCAGGACAAGCCGGGCTGGTACCGCGACTACCACAACTGGTGGTACAACGGCGCCAACCAGACGTGGAGTTGGGCCAATGCGAACCACTGGGGCAGCTTCGCGGTCTCCAGCGGCCGCACCCGCAACCTGTCGAACGTCTGGCAACTCGGCTTGGCCGACATCCTCCAGGTCAAGGGCCGCGGGGGCACCGTGAAGACGCACAGCACCATCGTCCACAAGGTCGTGAACGGGATGCCGTACCTCGCCTACCACACCAACAACCGGAAGAACGTCTCGCTGTCCGAGTTCCTGCGGGCGTGGCCGGGTGGGACGTTCTACGCGTACCGCACCTGAGCCGTCAGGGTGGGCGGGGCGCTCCCGCCCACCACTCAGTGAGAAGCGAGAGAGGGAGGCAGATGCTCGGTCGACGGACTTTCCTCGCCGCCGCCGGCGTGGTCATCGCGGCGGCGGCCGCCGGCTGCGGATCCTCGCCGAAACCCGCTGACCCGGGGGAGTTGGAGCCCTGGTTCCGCCGGTACATCGACCTGCTCAACGCACAGGACCACCAGGGGCTCGCCAGGCACCTCGACAACAACGCGGAGCACCCGAGCCAGGATGCGGTCGACGATGCCACCCTGCGCGTCGCGCGGTACGGCGGCCGGGGCATGGCGGTGCAGAAGTTCGTCACTGCCAGGACATTCCCCGAGACCTATCAGGCCACCATCACGGTCACGTCCCGGTCCGGCCGGCCCGAGGTGCTCATCGAGACCATCCGCTGGGTCCCCGAGAAGGCGCGTTGGTACCTCAACGAGCTGAACCCCAGGCCGACCCCGCTACCCTCCGGCGCCGCCGGCATCGAGCGCCCGCCCAGCTCCGCGCAGACCGCGCACGGGGATTGATCAACTCGAGATGATCGTCGAGTGACCGGGGTACACCGGCTGCCGTGCTGCTCCGCTCGTTGTCCGGTCATCGGAGGTATCCACCCGGTCACGTCACCAACTCAATGATCGGCTTCTCGCTCTCCGGGGCGAAGCCCGATGAGAGGGTGTCGAGTTGGCGCGTGCGGTGAATGCCCGGGAGGTGAAATACGGGATTCCGCCGCGCTACGACCGGACTTCGGTGGCGCAGTAGCGGCCCGCCTCGATGTGCCGGGACGACGCCGATCCGACCCGGTGGTCCGGTCTCACCCGCGACCTCTACCGCCTGGGGTCCGTACCCCTGCCCGGCTGGGATTCCGGGCCACAACGGCCGCCCCGCCATCTGGGGGCCGCCGAACGCGAGCACGCCCCCGCCTGCGGGGTGCCGGGGCCGTTCACACGCGGGTGGTGCGACGGGACACACCGACTCCCTCAGGTGTCAACGATCGCGGCAACTTGGCTTTTCACTAGGAGAGTTGGCCGCCGGAGACAGCCAGGTCGCCCACCGCCCCAATTAGTTGAGGTCTTTTTTCTTTTCTATCCCGCACTACGACGGTACGTCAGGAGGCTCCGGTGCCTTCGCCGGTCGCGTAGGGGCTGAGGTCGGCGGCCCTGACGAGTAGTACTCCAGAGGACTCGCAGGTGCGTCAGTGAGCGCCTGGTTACACCTCATCAGATCCTCACGTCTGCACGGTGATACTTCGCGCCGTCGTGCGCCTCTGGGGAGCGCGCCGGGGGCTCGCCGGTTGGGGGCTGTCTTCTCGGCTCGTCCCTCCCTCGGGCATTCCGTTAACGAACTCCTGGATCGGACTTGACGCTTCACCGCTTCCACGCTCCGCCCTCACGCGGCGGCGGAGCCCTCCCCTCACGGCTGGTGCGGCGAATATCCGTCGCCCTGGCACTCGGTCTGATGGTCCAGGCCGGTGTCGCACTGGACGCTCTGACGGCGGCCCCCGCGGTCGCCGCGCCCGCGCCCGCCCCGCAGGCGGTGCCCGCTTCGTCGGTGCCGGAGGCCCCCGACGAGTCGTCAGCGCTGCTCGCGGCGCGCCTGCAGAAGCGGCGCATCGAAGTCACCGGCGCGCGTAGCGAGTTCACGACGCTGTGGGCGAACCCGGAGGGCACGCTGACCGCGGAGCGGGCGACGGGCCCGATCCGGATGAAGGCCGGCAGTTCCTGGGTCCCGGTGGACACCACGCTCGTGCAGACCCCGGACGGGAAGGTGGCGCCCAAGGCGCACCCGGAGGGTCTGGTCTTCGAGGGCGGCGACACGGGCGTGACGGTGGGCGACAGCGCCCAGGTGCCCCCGGACCTGCCCTCGGCCGCCGGCCAGGCTCCCAGTCCTGACGCGGCCCCTGTCTCCACCCCGGCGGCCCCGGCCGCCGACCAGGCCCAGGGCGGGGCCGAGTCCCCCGGCAGTCCGCCCGCCGGCCGGGGCCTGGCGAAGGTCGGCTCCGGCGACCAGCAGGTGAGGTTCGGCTGGCTGGGCAGGCTCCCGAAGCCGAAGCTGGAGGCCAACCGCGCCACCTACGTCGACGCCCGCCCCGGCGTCGACCTCGTCCTCGAGGCGACCCGCACCGGGTTCGAGCAGTACCTGATCGTCAAGGACCGCAAGGCCGTCGGCCAGACCGGCAAGGTGACGATCCCGCTGGACACGAGCGGCCTCAACGTGGCTGCGCAGCAGGACGGTTCGATCCAGCTGCTGGACAGGGTCACCGGCAAGCCGGCCGTGAAGATCCCCGCCCCGGTGATGTGGGACGCGGCCGTGGACGAGGCGTCGCAGGAGCACCTGAACCGGGCGCCGGTGACGATGGAGGTGCGCGGCCAGGGCGCGGGCACCGAGCTGGTGTTCACCCCGGACGCGGCGTTCCTGGCGGATGCGAGGACGCAATTCCCGGTGACGATCGACCCGCTGGTCGGCGTCGGCACCACGTTCGGCACCTACGTGCAGACGAACGAGAACTTCGACGCCTCCTCGTCGGTGGACCTGAAGCTGGGCAGCTACGACGGCAAGGTCGTGGCCCGCTCCTTCCTGACGATCCCGGGTGCCCCGTTCAACGGCAAGATCATCCAGAGTGCCACGCTCAACCTGTTCAACTACCACTCCTCCTCGTGCATCGCGAAGCAGTGGGAGGTCTGGAACGCGGCCGGTGCCGGCTGGTGGGCCCGCTGGAACAACCAGCCGCAGTGGGGGCAGAAGTGGGCGACGTCCAGCGACACCTGGAACGTGGACCCGCGTGACAAGTACTACTGCGCCGGGCCGGACGGCTCGGGCTGGGCGCGTGCGGACGTCACGGACCTGATCCGGTACTTCGCGCAGTACGGCTACAGCGACTACGGCATCGGCCTGAAGGCCGCGGACGAGTCCAGCCCCCTGTCGTGGAAGCGGTTCAGTTCCGCCTCGGGTGGCGCCCCGCCGTACATCTCCATCACCTACACCTCGCCGTCGCCGACCCCGGCCTCCGTGGACGTCCTGCCCTCGCAGCCGGGTGACCCGCGCTACACGAACTCCGCCACGCCCCGCTTCCAGGTGCTCGCCGCGCACCCGGACGGCGGCACCGTCGGCGTGAACTTCGACCTGTGGCGGGCCGGTACCTTCGTCAAGAGCATCTACAAGCAGGTCCCGGCCAACACCTACGCCCAGGCCGTCCCGGCCGATCTCGGCGTGGACAAGCTGGACGAGGGAGTCAGCTACGGGATCTGGTCGCGCGTCTCGGATGCGAACTCCGCCTCGGGCTGGGTCGGCGCGAACTTCGTCGTGAAGACCACCCCGCCCCCTGCTCCGTTCGTGAGTTCGGCCGACTACCCGGCGGACGGGCTGTGGCACGGATCCGCCGACCAGGCCGGCTCGTTCTCCTTCTCACCGGCCGCCGGCACCACCGACCTGGCCGGCTACGTCTACACCCTGGACGGTGGCACCCCGGTCACCCTGGCCGCCACCGCCGCGCTGACCACCTCGATCACTCCGGGTTCCGAGGGCCGCCGGGTGCTGCGCGTGCAGGCCAAGGACCGTGCGGGCAACCTGTCCCCGCCCACCGAGTACGTGTTCCAGGTCGGCCAGGCCGGCATCAGCTCGCCGGTCAACGGCACCCGATCCGCCAAGCGCGTCAAGCTCGCCGTCGACGCGCTGGACCAGTTCAAGCGCGTGGTCTACCAGTACCGCCGCGGCCCCGGCGCCACCGAGTACACCGTGCCGCGCGCCAACCTCACCAAGGCCGACAACACGGCCGTCACCGAGGACAAGCCGCGCCTGGCCGACCTCGGCCCGAACGCCAACTGGAACGTCCTGGACACCCTCGGCCAGGTCGGCGGCGTCGTCCAGGTCCGCGCCCTCCTCTTCCCCGAGGACGGCTCCGGCAACGGCTACGCCACCGCCTGGAACACCATGACGGTGGACCGCAACGCCGACGGCGCCGCGACCACCCAGGTGGGCCCGGGCTCGGTCAACCTGCTCACCGGTGACTACGCGAGCGGCGCCACCGACACCGACGAGTTCGGCATGACGCTCAAGCGCACCGCCTCCTCCCGCGACCTCGGCCGCGGCTGGCAGCCCCAGGGCGAACGCCTGACGCTCAACCAGCGCCAGATCGGCACCGACACCACCGGCTTCACCCCCGGCCAGGCGACACTGTCCCGTTCCACCGCCCGCGGTCACGACAGCTCGACCGACTCGCTGCTCGTCGTCCCCGGCGGCTCCGGCACCGGGGACTCCTTCGCCGCGCTCGGCCCCGAGTACACCCTCGGCCAGGGCATGAAGCCCGGCAGGACGTACCGCCTGACCGGCTGGATCTACGTCCCCGGCGCGACCGGTCTGGACAACCCGCTGCCCAACCGCGGTCTGCGGCTGGTCGGCGTCTACCGCACCCCGGCCGGATACGGCGAGACCGCCTCGCCGAAGGCGTCGTTCACCGACGGCTGGCAGCAGCTGACCCTCGACATGGTCGTCCCGAAGGACGCCACCGAGGCATGGTTCCGCCTCTACAACGGCAACGCGGGCGGCAGCGGCAAGGAGGTCTATTTCGACGACCTGTCGCTGAAGGAGATCGTCGCGCCGTTCGGCCCGCAGTGGGCCGGCGGCCCGGACGCCGGCCGCGGCGCCGACTTCCGCGCGCTGTCCTTCCCGCAGTCCGACCTGGTCGAGATCAAGGCGAACAACGACAGCTCACTGACCTTCGCCAAGGGCAACGACGGAACGTTCTTCCCCGAGCCCGGCTCGGAATCGTTCACCCTCAAGGCGGTCCCGGCCGCCTCGGGTGCGATCGTCCTGTCGACCTCGGGCCAGTGCCTGGAAGCCCCTGGCGGGGCCGTCGGCAACGGTGCGGCGCTTCAGCCGGCCCCGTGCACCGGCGCGGCGAACCAGCAGTGGACCCGCGGCGACGACCTCACCCTGCGCCTGCTCGGCTACTGCCTCGACAACCCGGGGGCGTGGTCGACAACGGCACCCGCCTGACGCTGTGGGGCTGCGGCGGCGGTACGAACCAGCAGTGGGAGGTGCGCGCCGACGGCATGGTGATGAACCGCCAGTCGGGCAAGTGCCTGGATGCCGACAAGGGCGCCTCGATCTGGGTCTGCTGGGCGGGTGCCTTCCAGATCTGGGACGTGCAGACCGCCGGCACCACCTACGAACTCTCCGCGCTGAACGGCGAGCGGACCGTCTTCGCCCGCCAGGCCGGCTCGAGCATCTACCAGGTGGTCAGCGAGAGCGGCCCCCAGGCCGCGTCCAGCACCCGCTACCAGTACGACACCACCGACGGCCGCTCCCTGGTCAAGCGGGTCATCCCGCCGGTGGAGCCGGGAGTGGACGACCTCAACCGCTGCACCGTCGACCCGCTGCCGCGCGGCTGCCGGGTCATGGAGTACGAGTACGCCAAGTCCACCACCGCCGCCCCGTCAGCACCGGGTGACTACCTGGACCGCGTCAAGGCGGTGAAGGTGTGGTCGTGGAACGCGGCCACGTCCAAGGAGGAGCCCGTCGAGGTCGCGCGCTACGCGTACGACGAGCAGGGCCGCCTGGCCCAGGTGTGGGACCCGCGCCCGGCCACCCCGCTCAAGACCGCCTACGGCTACGACGACGCCGGGCGCCTGACCCAGGCCACCCCGGCCGGCCGGCTGCCGTGGAGCTTCGACTACGGCAAGGCCGCCGCCGACCAGGACCCCGGGCGCCTGCTGAAGGTGCGGCGCGCAGCTCTCGCACAGGGCTCCAAGGACCAGGTCAGCGGTGAGAGCGCGGTGAACGTGGTCTACGACGTGCCGCTGACCCGCGGCGCGGGCGGCCCGTACGACATGGCGGGCCCGGACGTGGCCAGGTGGGCGCAGACCGACGCACCCACCGACGCCACCGCCGTGTTCGGCCCCGAGGACGACCCGGGCACCAGCACCGCCACGACGGCCAGGCCCGGCCCGGACGGCTACAAGCCCGCCGGCGTCCACTACCTCAACGCCTCCGGCAACGAGGTCAACACCGCCACCCCGTCCGTCACACCCGGCGGTGACATCCACACCAAGGAGTACGACCGCTACGGCCACGTCGTGCGCGCCCTGGAGGCAGCCGACCGCGCCATTGCGCTGGGCACCCACCCGGACGCGGACAAGTACGCGGCCGAGCTGAACCTGCCGGCGGACTCCGCCTCGCGCGCCCGCCTGCTGGACACCCGCACCCTCTACACGGGCGACGGCCTCGACGTCGCCGAAACCCTCGGCCCGGTCCACCGCGCCTCGCTCGCCGAACAGATGGCAGGCCAGAGCACCCCGGTCGCGGTGACCTTCGAGGCCGAGAAGCTGCCGCAGCTGGGCACCAACACCAAGGTCCAGGTCGACAGCAACTGCTGCGGCCTGACCTGGTCCGGCGGAGCCCACCTGAGCATCCGCGGCACCGCGGCGGGCGCGTTCGACGCCATGCGGGTCAGCGTCCCCGAGGAGGGCGACTACGTCCTGTCCGGCCAGCTGACCAAGGTCACCGACCACGGCATCATCCAGTTCGCGATCGACGGGCAGAACGTCGGCCAGCCGATCGACACCTACACCGCCACGCCGGTGGTCGCCCCCTACACGGCCGGCCAAGCCGTGCACCTGGCCCGCGGTGACCACGAGTTGAAGCTCACCGTGGTCGACACCAACGCGGCCTCCCAGGGAGAGCGCTACCACGCCGGGATCGACACGGTCACGCTCACCAAGACCACCGTCAACCCGACGCTGCCGGCCGGTGCTCCGGTCGTCGCCCGGGACCACAGGACCAGCACCTACGACGAAGGCAAGCCCGACGGCCAGGCATACCACCTGGTCACCACCACCACCGACGGCGCCCGCATCGACGGCTACGCCGACGACGCGGAGGTGCGCGTCACCCGGCACGGCTACGACACGCCGATCGGCGGCACGTCGGGCTGGAAGCTGAAGAAGCCCACGTCGGCCGTCAGCGACGCGAACGGCGCCAAGCTCACCACCGCCACCCGCTTCGACGACCAGGGCCGCCCGCAGGAACTGCGGGTACCCGGCAGCGCCGACGCGGACGCCTCCACCGTGAAGGCCGCGTACTACACGGCCGGCGCCAACGCCGCCGACGCGGCCTGCGCGATGCGCCCGGAGTGGGCGGGCCTGGCCTGCACCACCGCACCGGGCGCGGCCGTCACCGGCGCGGACCCCGCCCGGATGCCGACCACCCTGCCGGCCAAGCAGGTCACCCGCTACTCGCGCACCGGCAGGCCCGAGGAGGTCACCGAGACCAACGCCGGCAAGACCCGCAAGACGGTGACCGTCTACGACGCCGTCGACCGGCCCGTCTCCACCGAGACCACCGGCGACGAGGGCCAGGCGGTCCCGAAGTCGGAGACCGCGTACGACCCGGCCACGGGTGACGCCGTCACGACCACGGCGGCCGGCCAGACGATCACCACCGCGCGTGACAGCCTCGGCCGCGTCGTCTCCTACACCGACGCGGACGGCGCGGCGACCACCACCGAGTACGACCGGTTCGGCAAGCCGGTCAAGGTCACCGACCCCACCGGCACCAGCACCCTCACCTACGACCGGGCCAAGGAACCCCGCGGCCTGCTCACCTCCGTCAGTGACAGCAAGGCAGGGGAGTTCACCGCCGCCTACGGCCCCGACGGGCAGCTCGTCGAGCAGACCTACCCCGGCGGCGTCGTCCGCAAGGACACGTACAACGCCTCCGGCAAGGCCGTCGCCCGCACCTACACCCGCACCTCCGACGGCTCGGTCGTGTGGGCGCAGACCAACGAACTGTCCACCCACGCCCAGGTGGTGAAGGACACCACCGGCAACGCCACCAAGACGTACGGCTACGACCGCCTCGGCCGCCTCACCAAGGCCGAGCACAGCGCCACCGCCACTGGCTGCACCACGCGCGCCTACACCTACGACACCCACTACAACCGCACCGGCAAGACGGTCTCCGGCCCCGCCGCCGACGGCACCTGCACCACCGCCGCCACCGGCGCGACCACGACCGCCTCGACCTACGACAGCGCCGACCGCATCACCGACCCCGGTTACCGGTACGACTCCTTCGGCCGCACCGTCAAGACGCCGTCCGGCACCACGTACGGCTACCGCGTCAACGACCTCGTCGCCTCCCAGGAAACCGCCGACACCCGCCAGACCTGGACCCTCGACCCGGCCGGCCGCCTCAACACCAGCACCACCGCCAAGAAGCAGCCCGACGGCACCTGGAACACCACCGCCACCCGCCTCAACCACTACGGCGGCGACGGCGACAGCCCGCGCTGGACCGTCGAGGACACCACCGCCGGCACCTGGACCCGCAACATCCCCGGCACCGACGGCGACCTCGCCGCCACCGTCACCGACAAGGGAGACACCCAGCTTCAACTCACCAACCTCTTCGGCTCGGTGGTCCTGACCAGCGACCCGGCCCTCACCAAACCCGTCGTCCTCGACGCTGACGAGTTCGGCAACCCCGCCCAGAACCAGAACACCGTCCGCTACGGCTGGCTCGGCGCCAAGCAACGCTCCGCCGAGGCCCAGGACAACATCGTCCTCATGGGCGTGCGCCTCTACAACCCCGCCACCGGCCGCTTCCTCTCCGTCGACCCCGTCTACGGCGGCAACGCCAACGCGTACGACTACACCTTCGCCGACCCGCTGAACCAGTACGACCTCGACGGCCGGATCAGCTGCGGCTGGTGCCGAAAGGCATGGAACAAGAGCGTCGGCTACGTCAAGAAGAAGGCCCAGGAGAAGATCGACGACTGGGGTCAGAACTGGAAGCACAAGCTGGTTAATATCGGCGTTGGATTTGTTGCTGCAACTGGAACGGCCTTCTGCGTGGCCTCCGTGGCCTGTGGTGCTGCAATGTTCGCAGTTGGCGCAGGGGCACTATTCGCGGCTGGGCTTGGTGGGCATTATGCCGTTTCCTCAAGCGCGGAGCGACGCAGAGGAATGGGGCAATGGGTTTCTTCCACGGCCACTGCCATGGGAAAGGGAATTATCTGCGGATACCTCGCCGGTCGCGGATGTGCGACAGGCATCATGAATCCCGGACGCTTTACCGGCCCCAAGCCGGGAACGCCATGGGCAGGGACTGGAATCAGGCAAGTCGGCACGAGGATCGAGAGGATGTGGACGCATCGATGGGGGTGGTGATAACTTTCTCGAGGCTTGGACGGTCTGAAATATAATTCCCGCAGGGTCGGGCGGTGTGCGGTCAGCTCTACTCATGGCACACCGCCCGATCCGGCAGGGCGGAGGCTTCAATGAACAATCCTGGCGATGATCAACAATCGAAGGTTGGAAGGATAATGACCCCGGGGATGGGGGAGGCCCATCTGGGCTTGGCTTTCACCTTCATATCCACGGGGGCTCTGTGGTTTTTGGCGGGGAGATCTGCTGCTATTTTCGTAGCAGGTCTATTTGGGGCCATCTTTGGATTGGTCTTTATCTGGCTGAAACTTCGAGGGGACGGACTATCAAAAGCACTGAGGGGCGCCTATAGAAATACCTTCGGCCTTTGGCAGTGGTTCAGCTTCTGAGAATCCTGCCGTGTCACCAGCGCCTGGTGTCAGGCCGCAGATTCCGAGGAGAGCGGCGGTGGAATTGCATCACCCCGGTCGGCTGAAGCACTGGCTTGACCCCGCGGGCCCCCAAGGGGCCTCCGCGCAGATCGACACCCCGATCGGTACCGTCCAGGTCCTTCGCCGACGAAGCGGAGTCCTGACGCCCTCCGGAGGGAGGCTGGAGACATGGGAGTTCACGCTGGAGGACGGGAGCGTCCTGCTGTTCGTCGACGGCATGGCCAACCCCGGCTACCCGGCGCGCGGTCGGGTGCGCCGCGGGCTCGACATCACCATGCTCGGCCACCCTGGCCGGGTCACCGGATCGCGCACCTTCAGGCCGACCCGCCGACACGTCACCATGACCGCCGTCCCCTTCCTGCGCGTGGCCCGGCCACGCTTTCCCGGGTACGTCATGCTGGACGAGAAGCACGCCCAACGGGCCGACTTCGACGGCACCTCGGCGGTGGCGCTTGAGGCGGTTGATCCCGCACTCCACGGCGTGGCGCTCCTTGTAGTCGTCCTTGTCGAACTTCGGTGGCCGGCCGCCGTGGGAGCCGCGCTTCTTGCGGTTGGCGACCTGGTCGCGCTTCTCCGGGATCGTGCAGCCGACGCGTCGTCTGCGCAGGTAGACGCGGTTCGCGCGCGAGCCGTACGCCCTGTCGGCGCGGACCTTGTCCGGCCGGGTGCGCGGCCGTCCCGGGCCGGGACGCGGCACACGGATACGGCCCAGGACGACCTGGAACTGCGGGGAGTCGCCGCTGGTGGACGGTCGCGGCGCCCCTGGGGAGGGGCGCTGCGACGAACGGGCTGGGCGGGATTGCGGCCGCGTGTCGGTCAGTTGTCCAGGTCGTAGGCCACCGTGACCGGGGCGTGGTCGGACCAGCGCTCGGCGTGGGTGTCGGCGCGTTCCACGCGGCCGTCGGTGGCGCGGGCGGCGAGGCCCGGGGTGGCGACCTGGAGGTCGATGCGCCAGCCGGAGTCGTTGTCGAAGGCGCGGCCGCGGTAGGACCACCAGGAGTAGGGGCCGGTGCGGTCGGGGTGGAGGGCGCGGACGACGTCGACGTAGCCGGCCTCGTCGTAGACGCGGGAGAGCCAGGCGCGTTCCTCGGGGAGGAAGCCGGCGGACTTCTGGTTGGCCTTCCAGTTCTTGAGGTCCTCGGGGCGGTGGGCGATGTTCCAGTCGCCGCAGACCACGACCTCGCGGCCGTCGGCGGCGGCGCGGGTGCGCAGGGCGGTGAGGTGGACGAGGAACTCCGCCATGAAGCGTTCCTTCTCGTCCTGGCGCTCGGTGCCGACCTCGCCGGAGGGCAGGTAGAGGCTGGCGACGGTGAGGCCCGGGAGGTCGATTTCGACGTACCTGCCCGAATTGTCGAATTCCTCCGAGTCGAATCCGATCACGCTGCGCTGCGGCTCCCGGCGGGAGAGGATCGCCACGCCGGCCCGGCCCTTGGCCACCGACGGGGCCCAGACCGCGTGCCAGCCGTCCAGGTCGCGCAGTTCGACGGGCAGTTGCCCGGGCTCGGAGCGCACCTCCTGGAGGCAGATCACGTCCGCCTCCGTCCCGGCCAGCCACTCGACGAAGCCCTTCTTGGCCGCCGCCCGGATTCCGTTCACGTTCACACTCGTCACCACGATCACCCGGGCAGCCTACCCACTGGGCGCGCACGCACCGAAGCGTGACGCGCTGCCGCGGCCCGCGCGCGGGCGGTCGGGGCCCGCCGGCGGCCGGTCGGAGCGGGCTGTCGGGGCGGGCTGTCGTGAACGTGGCATGAATGTTCGCGACGGTCCCATCAAGCCGTGCCATTGGTCTTGACCATCTCCGGAGGGAGCACCTAGGGTCACTTACTGCAAGGACCTTTAATAAAGAAGGACGGATAAAGGCCCGCTCTCCCACCTGCCGCAACAGCGGGCAGCGGGCCCGGGATCCGCCCTCCTCGTTGTAGGGCGGACAAGACCAGGTGGAGGACACGGTGGGGACGACAGGACAGCTTTCGGCGGTGCCGGAACCGAAGTACTGGCACCTGCGCACGGTGCTGCTGCGGGCCATCGACTCGGAGTTCTCCACCGGCCAGGTCCTCCCGAACGAGCGTGAGCTCGCCGCCCGCTTCGGTGTGGCCCGTGCCACGCTGCGCCAGGCCCTGGACCAGCTGGAGCTGGAGGGCCGCCTGGTCCGCCGCCGGGGGATCGGCACGTTGATCGCCGCCCCGCGGGTCGGCGTCCCGGTGAACCGGCAGGAGGAGGGCTGGCCCGGTGCCGGCCGCAGCCAGTCCTGGCGCACGGTGGACTGCACCACCGCCCCGGCCTCCGCGCAGCTGGCCAAGAACCTCGGCGTCGTCGAGGGCGCCACCGTGCACACCGTCCGCCGGGTGCGCCTGGTCGAGGGCCGCGCGATGGCCACCGAGTCGCTGCACGTCCCCGCGTCCGCCCTGCCGCACCTGCCCGGCTTCCGCGCCGAGAGCGACCGCGCCCGTTCGGTGCTGCGCCAGTTGGAGCGGCTGGAGGTCGACGGCGAGTCCCGGGCCGTGGAGCTCGGTGTCGCCGAGGCCGACGAGGCCCTGCTGCTGGAGCGCCCCCCGGGCACCCCGGTGCTGGTCATGACCACTCAGTACGCCGCCGCCGGCCGCCTGGTGGCCCTCGCCGTCGCCACCTACCGCGCGGACACCTGCAAGCTGACCTTCGGTGAGGCCGGCCTGGTCGAGGTCACCCCGGTCGGCGCGACCCCCGAGGTCCGCACCGCCTCCTGAACCACTCTCCGACACTCTCCGACACCCTCGGACCGCGACCCGGCCGCCGAACTGGCGCCCGGGTCGCGGCCGTTGGGGCCTACGTCGCCCGCTCGGCCCCGGCCACGGTCCCGGCCGACCGGCCGTCGTCAGACCCTCGGCGGGTCGACCGCGAAGAGCTGGTCCTCGACGTGGTCGAGGGCGACCCGGAGGGCACCCATGGAGACGACCTCCGACCCGAGGGCGGCCAGGGCCACCTCCGGTGCGCGGAGGGTGAATTGGGCGAGGCGTTCGCGCAGCGGCTCCAGGACGCCGTCCAGGCCCGCGGCCCAGCCGCCGATGACGACCAGTTGCGGGTCGATGGCGAGGACCAGGGCGGCGACGCCCTGGACCAGCCTGGTGAGGAAGCGGTCCATGGCGACCTTGGCGACCTCGTCGCCCTCGCGGGCGAGCCGCAGGACCCGGGCGACGGCGGCCTCGTCCAGGGGGTTGAGCGGCTTGCCGGTGGTGGAGAGCAGCTTCTCGGGGGTGACCTCCTGGCCGAGCAGGTGGAGGGCGCCGATCTCGCCGGCGGCGCCGCCGTAGCCACGGTGGAGCCTGCCGTTGATGAGGGAGCCGGCGCCGGGGCTGAGGCCGGCCATGACGAAGACGACGTCGTCGGCGCCGACGGCGGCGCCCTGCCAGTGTTCGGCGATGGCGGCGAGGTTGGCGTCGTTCTCGATCAGGACGGGGCAGCGGAAGGAGCGCCGGAGTCGGGCGCCGAGGTCGAGGCCGGTCCAGCCGGGCATGGCGGTGCCGAGCCGGACGGTGCCCTCGCGGTCGACGATGCCGGGGGTGCCGATGCCGACGGACCACAGGTTGTCGCGGGAGATGCCCGCCTTGCGGAGGACCTCGGCGACGGCGGTGCGGACGGCGGTGAGCCGTTCCTCGGCGTCGAGGGTCTCGTCGACGGGCTTGAAGTGACTGCCCACCACCTCGCCGGTGAGGTCGGCGAGGATGACCCGGATGTCGTGGACGCCGATCTCGATGCCGAGGATGTGTCCGGCCTCGGCCCGGAAGCGGAACCAGCGGGCGGGGCGGCCGCGGCGGCCGGTGCCGGACTGGCCGTCCTCCCGGGGTTGTTCGACCTCGGCGACCAGGCCGGTGTCGACCAGGCCCTCGATGACGCCCTCGACGGTGGGCCGGGAGAGCCCGGTCTCGCCGACGAGTTGGGTGAGGGTCACGGAGTGGCCGGTCCGCAGCGCCCGTAGCGTGACCGCGGCGTTGATCCGCCGCAGCAGCGAGGAGTCTCCTCCGGTGAGCCGATCCGCCAATGCGATGCCCTTCGCCGTTCGCGCGACTGCCCTGGCGCGCGGTGTCGAGTCCGCGGAGCCCACCGAACGGCCCGCGGGGGTCTGCCCCCGGAACGCGGAACGGGCGGCGCGGCGCCGCCCGTACGGAGGCCCGGAGGACTGGGGCGCGTCCGACAAGTCCCCGCCGGGCCCGCCCTGGCCGGAGCCTACCGGGGGAGCCCCCCGGGCGGCGAGGATTCCCGCAGCTCACCTGGGCTTCGGTATCGAAATGGTACGGATCGGGTGGCGGTACGTGACCCGTGCTTCACCGCTCGGCCACGGACGGTCCCGGCCCGGGGCACCACCCGATCCCGGCCCCGGTCCCCACCCGGGTCACCGCGACGGTCCCCGTCCCCGCCCCGGGCGCCGGCCCCGTACGGACCACCGGGAGCGCACCGACAGCAGCGAGCCGACGCTCAGCCAGGAGCAGGCGGAGAACGCGCTGACCACCGACCCGGCCGAGCCGATGGACAGCACACTGCCGACGGAGCCGATGGAGAGCACGGACCCGACGGAGCCGATCGACAGCAGCGAGCCGATGGAACCGATGGAGCCGATCGAGCCGAGGGAGGCCCGGGAGCGGATCGAGCGCACGGAAGCGGAAACCGAAGGGGAAACCGGAGCGGAAACCGAAGCGGAAGCGGCCATGCGCCCGATCGTAACGGCCGTTGCGTCAGTCGACCCGGGCGACGAACAGCCCCTGCCCGAGCAGCCCCATCGGGTGCCCGGCCTCCGGGAGGGTGAGGACGGTGGGGCAGCCGGCGGCGGTGAGGGCGGACTGCCAGTGCTCGGCGGGGTGGGCGGTGAGGCCGCGCGGGTCTCCGGTGATCAGCAGGTCGAGCTGTTCGGCGACGGGGGCGAGCAGCAGCAGCCGGCCGCCGGGGGCGAGCAGCTCGACGAGGGTCGGGACCTCCTCCTCGGGCCGTCCGGCGGCGGTGGCGACGACGACGTCGTAGCACCCGCCGTCGGGGGCGAGGTGGTGGTGGGCGTTCTGCCGGGGGCGGGCGGCGAGGGCGCGGGCGACGGCGGTCTCGGTGCCGTCGCGGTCGAGTTCGAGGACGCGCAGCGGCTGCGGCCCGTGGTGGGCTTCGGCGGTGGCGCGGACGAGGGTGCCGAGGGCGGTGCCGAGGTAGCTGCGGGCGGCGGCCCAGCGGACGGGTGCGGCGGCGGGGCGGGGGGCCTCGTCGCCGGTGAGGAGCTTGGGCAGGCGCAGGGCGGCGCGTCTGACCCGGTCGAGGACGGTGGCGCTGCCGAGGCCGTCGGCCCAGGTGTCGACGGCTGGCCGCCAGGCCTCCCGGACCGCGGCGGGGGCGAGTTCCGGGGCGCCGCGGTAGAGCGGGCCCTGGGCGCCGCCGTCCTGGCAGGCGATCAGGCCGTGCCGGGCGAGGGCGTCGAGCCAGCGGCTGACCCGGGGGCGCTGGGCGGGGGTGACGAGGGCGCTGGCGAGGAGCTCGGCCTCGGAGCGGGCCGGGACGGAGCCCCGGTCCGGGCCCGGGTCCGAGGCGGGCGCCGGGTCGGGGTCCGGGCCCGAGACAGGCGCCGGGCCCGGACCGGCTTCGACGAGGATCCCGGCCTGCTGGAGGGTGTGCAGCAGGGTGGTGAGCACGGCCCGGTCGAGGTGGGCGCCGAAGGCGCTGACCTGTTCGGCGGTGATGCCGATGCTGTGCTTCCAGGCGGCGGCGGTGGCGGACCGGGCGTCGGCGTGCAGGCGGCGGTCGGCGGCTTCGGCCTGGCTGTGCGGGGCGCGGACGTGGGCGAGGACGGCCCCGAGGGCGTCTACGGCGGCGTAGACGTCGTCCTGCCGGGGTTCGGGGCCGACGTGGAGGACGAGCCGGAGCGCGCCGAGGTCGTGGTCGGCGAGGCCGGGGTGCCGGCTGAGCTGCCAGAGCAGGGCGGAGGGCAGGCTGAGGTGGGTGGTCCCGCTGGCGGCGAGGGCGGTGAGCTGCTCCTCGGGGTGCAGGCCGGGGTCGGGGCAGTGCACGGTGCCGCCGGCCAGCAGGGTGGCGAGGGCGAGTTCGACGGCGAGGTCGGTGACCGGGTGCAGCACGGTGTGCCGGATGGGCGCCGGGCCGAGGACGCCGGCCCAGTGCCGGAGGCGTTCCTCGGCGGCGCGGGCGGTGGAGGGCGGCAGGGCGGCGTGCGCGGCGACGCGTTCGGCGAGGGCCCGGGGCAGGCCGCCCGGCGGGGAGACGCCGAGCAGCAGGCCGATGCCGCTGATCGCGCGTCCGTCGGCGACGACGGCGGGCCGGTCGCCGAGCTCGCGCAGCGCGCTGACCAGCGCAGGGGTCGAGGCCAAGGTGATCACTCCGGGGTGCGGGGGAGAAGCCGCACCACTGAACCATGGGTGCGGGCCGATGGGAGGGGCCGACGGGTAATAGTTCCGTAATGATTTTCATATCAGGCAATCAAGCGGCGGGGGTGGACCGGTACGAACGCACCGGAACCGCACATTCCGGGAACGCCGTGCGATCCCTTGACAGGTGGTTCGGGTGCTGGATTACTTGGCCTGGGCTTGTCCTGACCGAACGATCGGTAGGGCTCCCAGTCCCGTCCGACCTGCGAAGGAGCGACGATGACCGGCCGTGCGTCCGACCCCGACCGACGCCTGGGGGAGCCGATTCCGCCCGGGCTCCTGGACGCCGGAGAGCGGATGGGCGTCGACGAACTGCGCGCCCACCAGCTCGACCGGCTCCGGGCCACCCTGCGGCACGCCTACGACCACGTCGAGCTCTACCGCCGCAAGTTCGACGCCGCCGGGGTGCGCCCCGAGGACTGCCGCACCCTGGACGACCTCGCCCGCTTCCCCTTCACCACCAAGGCCGACCTGCGCGAGGGCTACCCCTTCGGGATGTTCGCCGTCCCGATGGAGCGGGTCCGCCGGCTCCACGCCTCCAGCGGCACCACCGGGCGCCCGACCGTCGTCGGCTACACCGAGCACGACCTCTCCGTGTGGGCCGACGTGGTGGCCCGCTCGATCCGCGCGGCCGGCGGCCGGGCCGGGCACAAGGTGCACATCGCGTACGGCTACGGGCTGTTCACCGGCGGCCTGGGCGCGCACTACGGCGCCGAGCGGGCCGGCTGCACCGTCATCCCGGCCTCCGGCGGGATGACCGCCCGGCAGGTCCAGCTGATCCAGGACTTCCGCCCCGAGATCATCATGGTCACCCCGTCCTACCTGCTCACCCTGCTGGACGAGTTCGACCGGCAGGGCCTGGACCCGCGCGCCAGCTCGCTGCGAGTGGGCATCTTCGGGGCCGAGCCCTGGACGGAGGAGATGAGGCGGGAGATCGAGGAGCGGCTCGACCTGCACGCCGTCGACATCTACGGCATCTCCGAGGTGATCGGCCCCGGGATCGCCCAGGAGTGCGTGGAGACCAAGGACGGCCTGCACATCTGGGAGGACCACTTCTACCCGGAGGTGGTGGACCCGCTCGGTGACGAGGTGCTCCCGCAGGGGGAGGGCGGCGAGCTGGTGTTCACCTCGCTGACCAAGGAGGCGCTGCCGATCGTCCGCTACCGCACCCGCGACCTCAGCCGGCTGCTGCCGGGCACCGCGCGGCCGGCCTTCCGGCGGATGGAGCGGGTCACCGGGCGCAGCGACGACATGATCATCCTGCGCGGGGTGAACCTCTTCCCGACCCAGATCGAGGAGATCCTGCTGCGCACCCCGGGGGTCGCGCCGCACTTCCAGCTGCGGCTGACCAGGGAGGGGCGGCTGGACCGGCTGACCGTCCGGGTGGAGGCCCGCCCGGAGGCGGGTGCCGGGCTGCGGGAGGCGGCGCGGGCGGAGATCGTCCGGGCGGTCAAGGACGGCGTGGGCGTGACGGTCGCGGTCGAGGTGGTGGACCCGTACACGCTGGAGCGCTCGGTCGGGAAGATCAAGCGGGTGGTCGACGAGCGGGGGTAGCGCGGGCAGCGGGGGTAGCGGCCTGCGGGGGTCCGGCGGGGTCCGGCGGGGTCCGGCGGGGGGCCGGTGGAGGAGGCCGGAGGCGCACGGCTGTCCGGGGGGTGATGCCGTGCGCCTCCGACGTCTACAGCAATGTAGACGCTCAGTGGGCGGAGAGTCCAGCCGCCGCCCGACGGTGCGCCCGCGCGGCGAGCGCCAGCGACACCGCCATCAGCACCGCCAGGGCCAGGCTGACCGGGCCGGTGCCCAGGCCGATGCCGCCGCGGTCGGCGCCCACGCCGAGCCAGTCCGCGAAGGAGGCGCCCAGCGGACGGGTCAGCACGTACGCCCACCAGAACCCGGCCACCGGGCCCACCCAGCCGGACCGGGCCGCCACCGCCGGGACCGCGATCAGCAGCGCGAAGCCCAGCCCGGCCACCAGGTAGCCGAGGTGCAGGGTGGCCGCCGTCAGGTCGCCCAGCGCGGTGCCCAGGGCGAAGGTCACCAGCACGGCCGCCCAGTAGAACAGCTCCCGGCGCAGCCCGGTCACGCGGTCGATCGCCAGCGAGCCCTCCACCCGGTGCCAGAGCAGGAACAGCACCGCCAGCGCCACCGCCAGCGAGCCGGCCGACAGCGCGTACGGGACGCCGAGCGCGACGTGCGCCACGTCGGCGACCATCGTGCCGAACACGCTGACCAGGACGACCACCGCCCAGTACAGCCCGGGCACGCAGCGCCGGGTCCGCAGCTGCACCAGCAGGGCGACGGCGAGCAGCAGCCCGGCGGCGGCCACCGCCAGGACCGGGTCGAAGGTCTTGGCGAGGAAGTCGGAGAGCGTCTCGCCCATGCCGGTGGTCAGCACCTTCACCAGCCAGAACCAGCCGTCGACGGCGGGCACCTTGCTGGCGCCGGAGCGCCCGGGGCGGCCGGGGTGGCCAGGGGCGGGGCGGCCGGTGGCGGGGCGGTCGGGCGCAGGCCGGCCGGCGGCGGGGCGGGTCGTCGTGGGGTGGGCCATGTCAGCCCTCGGCGCCGTCGACGGCACCGGCGTTCCCGGCGGTGGTGTTGGAGGTCAGCTCACCGCTGGTGCCGTCCACCGTCACCAGGTGGCGCACGCCGTCCTGGCCGACGACCGACACGGCCCAGGCGGCGCCGCCGCCCTGCTCGGTGATCCGGCGCAGCGACTCGGCGCGGCCGCCCGGCACGGCGGCCTGGGCCTTCTCCAGGGCGGCGGAGGCGCCGACCGAGGGCAGCGGGGCGGGCGCCTGGCCCTGCGCCCGGCCCTGGCCCTGGCCCTGCGCACGGCCCTGGCCCTGCTCCTGGCCTTCGCCGCCGCGCTGCTGCCCGTGCCCGTGCCCACGGCCGCGCCCCTGCTCCTGCCCGCGCCCGTCCCCGCGCTCGGAGCCGCGCCCGTCCCCGTGCCCCGAGCCGCGCCCGGCGCCGTCCTCGGCCGAGGCCGCCGCCTCGTGGTGCCCGCGGCCACTCTCCCCGTGCCCCTCGTGGGCCGCCGCCGCGACCGCCAGCCCGCCCGCGCCGAGCAGCGCCACCGTCACCACCCCGGCGGCGAGCCGGCGCTCCTTGCCGCCCGCCCAGGCGCGCAGCCGCTGCGCGCGACCGCGCCGGGGCGCCAGCGGCGGCAGTTCGGGGACCTCCGGCTCCTCGCCGGACGACGGGGTGAAGGACGACTGGGGTTCGGTCATCGCGTGTGCTCCTTGCCTGGGAAGTGCGGTGCTGCGCTCCGCGCCCGGCGATCATGGCGGACCGTTCCTGAACCCACGCTTAAGCCGCCGCAAGATCGCCCACGACCGCCTGGCACCCTGAACGGATGCACATACTCGTCGTGGAGGACGAACAGCGGATGGCCACCGCGCTGCGGCGCGGCCTGGAGGCCGACGGCCACACCGTGGACACCGCCCACAACGGCCCCGAGGGCCTCGCCCTCGCCGAGCGCCACCCCTACGACGTGATCGTCCTCGACATCATGCTGCCCGGCCTCAACGGCTACCGGGTCTGCGCCCGGCTGCGCGCGGCCGGCTGCCGGGCCGGGATCCTGATGCTCACCGCCAAGGACGGCGAGTGGGACGAGGCCGAGGCCCTGGACACCGGTGCGGACGACTACCTCGCCAAGCCCTTCTCCTTCGTCGTCCTGCTCGCCCGGCTGCGCGCCCTGCACCGCCGGATCGACCAGCAGCGCCCCCGGCTGCACACCCTCGGCGACCTCGTGCTGGACGCCAACGCCCGGACCTGCACCCGGGCCGGCACCCCCACCCACCTGACCGCCCGGGAGTTCGCCATCCTGGAGCACCTCGCCGCCCGGGCCGGCACGGTGGTCTCCAAGCGCGAGATCCTCGACCACGTCTGGGACGCCCACCACGACGCCGACCCGAGCATCGTCGAGGTGCACGTCCACGCCCTGCGGCGCAAGATCGACGCGCCCTTCGGCCGGGCCGCCCTGCAGACCATGCGCGGCGCCGGCTACCGGCTCGACCCGGCCGGCGGCTGAGGTGCGCCGCCTTCGCCGACTACCCGCCCAGCTCCGCCGGTTCGTCCCCCGGACGGTACGCGCCCGGGCCACCGCGGCCGCCGGTACGGTGCTGGCCGCGGCCCTCGCCCTGGCCGGTGCCGGACTGCTCGCCGCCGTCCGCGCCGACCTGGTCGCCTCCGCCGCCTCCGCCACCCGGCAGCAGGCCGACTCGGTCGCCCAACTCGCCGCCCAGGGACGGCTGACACCCGTCCTGCACGCCGCGCACGGCACCGACTTCCTCCAGGTCGTCGACGCCCGCGGCAGCGTCCTCGCGGCCAGCCCCAACCTGGCCGGCCGCCCCGCCCTTCCCGCCGCCGGGCGCACCGGCTCGCACACCACCGACGACGTCGACCCGCTGTACGAGCACCACCGCCAGCGGCTCGCCGCCGTCACCGCCGACACCCCGACCGGCCCGGTCACCGTGTACGCGGGCGCCTCGCTGCGCGCCGCCGACGAGGCCATGGACATCACCCAGGCCGGCCTCGCCGTCGCCTGCCCGCTGCTGCTGCTCACCGGGGTGGTGGTCACCTGGAAGGTCACCGGGCAGGCGCTGCGGCCGGTGGAGGCGATCCGCGCCGAGGTCGACGCCATCACCGGCCAGGACCTGCACCGCCGCGTCCCCGAGCCGGGCACCGCCGACGAGATCGCCCGGCTCGCCGCCACCATGAACGCGATGCTCGACCGGCTGGAGGCCTCCGGCCGCCGCCAGCGCGAGTTCATCGCCGACGCCTCGCACGAGCTGCGCAGCCCGCTCGCCGTGCTGCGCACCCAGCTGGAGGTCGCCGACACCCACCCGGACCCGGCGGTCCGTGCCGAGCTGGTGCACGGCGCCCTGGCGGACACCGACCGGCTGCAGACCCTCGCCACCGACCTGCTGCTGCTCGCCCGCCTCGACGCCGGCGGCACCGACGACCGCCCGCGCCGGCGGACCGACCTCACCGAACTGGTCGCCACCACCGTGCTGGCCCGCCCGCCCGGCCCGCACCGCCGCACCACCGACCTCGCCCCCGCCGTCGCCGTCGACGGCATTCCGCTCTGGCTCGGCCGGCTGCTCACCAACCTGCTGGACAACGCCGAGCGGCACGCCGCCACCACCGTGCACGTCCGGCTGGCCGTCGACCCCGAGCGCGGCCTCGCCCTGCTGGACGTCGAGGACGACGGCCCCGGCATCCCGCCCGCCGACCGGGAACGGGTCTTCGAACGCTTCACCCGCCTCGACGACGCCCGCTCCCGCGACCACGGCGGCAGCGGCCTGGGCCTGCCGATCGCCCGCGACATCGCCCGCCACCACGGTGGCACCCTCACCGTCACCCCGACGGAGGCCGGTGCCCGGCTCACCGCGGCGCTGCCGCTGGCGGGGGCGTAGCGACCGCACCGGGCGCCCACGAGCCGCGGCCCGACGGCCCCGGCACGCCCCCGTTTGGCGCACCTGGGTCGTGGAGGAGCTGATGGCTTCCCAGACTCGGAGGGCAGGGGGGCGGATTCGATCGGAGAGGCTTCCCGATGAGCAACAGGCTCCGCCGCGTCCTCGCGGTGACCGCAGTGGTTTCCCTCGGCCTCGGCGCGGCGTCCTGCGGCAGCGCCAAGCAGTCCTCGTCGGGCGGCGGTTCGTCGGGCTCCGCCGCCGCGAGCGGAGGCGGGGCGGTCGGCGCGGTGCGGATCGGTCTGCTGCTGCCGGAGAGCAAGACCACCCGCTACGAGCAGTTCGACCGCCCGCTGATCGAGAAGAAGATCAAGGAACTGGCGCCGGACGCCCAGATCGACTACTACAACGCCAACCAGGACGCGACCCTCCAGCAGACCCAGGTGGACACCGCCCTGACCAAGGGCGACAAGGTGCTGATCCTGGACGCGGTGGACGCCAAGTCGATCCAGTCCTCCGTCCAGAAGGCCCACGACGCGGGCGTCAAGGTGCTCGCCTACGACCGGCTGGCCCAGGGCCCGGCCGACGCGTACGTGTCCTTCGACAACCACAAGGTCGGTGAGCTCCAGGGCCAGGCCCTGGTCGCGGCGGTCGGCGGCAAGGCGAACGCGGGCGAGATCTTCATGATCAACGGCTCGCCGACCGACCCCAACGCGGCCGACTTCAAGGCCGGCGCGCACAGCGCGATCGACGGCAAGCTCAAGATCGGCAAGGAGTACGACACCCCCCAGTGGGACCCGAACACCGCCAACCAGGAGGCCGCCGCCGCGATCACCGCGATCGGCGGGCCGAACGTGGTCGGCGCCTACTCGGCCAACGACGGCATGGCCGCGGGTGTCGCGACCGCGCTCAAGGCGGCCGGCCTGAGCGTCCCGCTCACCGGCCAGGACGCCCAGCTCGACGGCATCCAGCGGATCGTGGCCGGGTCCCAGACCATGACGATCTACAAGCCGTTCAAGCCGGAGACCGACATCGCCGGCCAGATGGCCGTCGCGCTGGCCGCCGGCAAGGCGCTGGACGCCGGCCTGGTCCCGACCACGGTGACCAACGGCAGCGGCAACAAGGTGCCCGCCAACCTGATCACCCCGATCGTCGTCAACAAGGACAACATCAAGACCACCGTGGTCCAGGACGGCCTCTACACCGTCGCCCAGATCTGCACCCCGGACTACGCCGACGCCTGCAAGAGCGCCGGCCTCCAGTAGTAGCGCCGGCCTCCAGTAGTAGGCGGCCCGGAATCCGAACCGCCCCGCCTCCACCACGGAGGCGGGGCAAGGGAGTTGGTCACTGTGCCAGGTGAGACCGTACTGGCCCTGCGCGGGGTCTCCAAACGGTTCGGCGCCGTCCAGGCGCTCACCGACATCGAACTCGAGGTGCACGCCGGCGAGGTGCTGGCCCTGGTCGGCGACAACGGCGCCGGGAAGTCCACCCTGGTCAAGTCGATCGCCGGGGTGCACCAGCCCGACGACGGCGCCATCGAGTGGCAGGGCCGACCGGTGAGCATCCACCGGCCGCAGGACGCCCAGCAGTTGGGCATCGCCACGGTCTACCAGGACCTCGCGCTCTGCGACAACCTCGACGTGGTCGGGAACCTCTTCCTCGGCCGCGAGATCCGGCGCTTCGGCATCCTCGACGAGGTCGCCATGGAGAAGCGCTCCCGGACCCTGCTGGACACCCTCTCCATCCGCATCCCCAGCGTGCGGATCCCGGTCGCCTCGCTCTCCGGCGGCCAGCGCCAGGTCGTCGCCATCGCCCGCGCCCTGATCGGCTCGCCCAAGGTCGTGATGCTGGACGAGCCGACCGCCGCCCTCGGCGTCGAGCAGACCGCCCAGGTCCTCGACCTGGTCGAGCGGCTGCGCGAGCAGGACCACGGCGTCATCCTGATCAGCCACAACATGGCGGACGTGATGGCCGTCGCGGACACCGTCGCGGTGCTGCGCCTCGGCCGCAACAACGGCGTCTTCGACAAGCGCAGCACCAACCAGGAAGAGATCATCTCGGCCATCACCGGCGCCACGGACAACGCCGTGACCCGGCGCAGGGCCCGTGGCCAGGAGGATTCCCAGTGAGCGACCACATCCCCGGGAACACCCCCGGCGACGAACCCGGACGCCACCGCCCCCGGCTGCCCGAGGACTCCATGCCCACCGGCGGCGTCAACGCGCCCGTCCCGGTCGCCCCCGAGGCCATCCCCGCAGTCGACCCCCGGCTGATCGTCCGCCAGGAGGGCGTCAAGGGCTACCTGGGCGAGTTCCGCCGCCGGATGAGCAGCGGCGAACTGGGCTCGCTGCCCGTCGTACTGGCCCTGATCGTGATCTGGGCGGTGTTCGGCAGCCTCAACAGCAGCTTCCTGTCCGCGCAGAACCTCTCCAACCTGTCCCAGCAGATCGTCGGCACCGGCATGATCGCGATCGGCGTGGTCTTCGTGCTGCTGCTCGGCGAGATCGACCTCTCGGTCGGCTCGGTCAGCGGCCTGTGCGCGGCGATCTTCGCCGTCCTGAACGTCAGCAACGGCGTCAACCAGTGGGTCGCCCTGATCACCGCGATCGTCGGCGGGACGATCGTCGGCACGGTCCACGGCTTCTTCTTCGCCAAGATCGGCGTCCCGGCCTTCGTCGTCACCCTGGCCGGCAACCTCGGCTGGAACGGCCTGATGCTCCAGGTGCTCGGCGCCAGCGGCACCGTCAACCTCTCCGGCAAGGACATCGTCTCCCGGCTCTACAGCACCATCTACGGCCAGCAGATCGCCGCGTACGGCACGGCGGCCGTCGGCGTGCTGCTGTTCCTGTTCGCCTCGCTGGTCGACGCCCGCCGACGGCAGGCCTCGGGCGTGCCGTCCCGGCCGGTCGCCGACATCGTGCTGCGGACCGTGCTGCTGGCGGTGATCGCCTTCCTCGCCGCCTACACCCTCAACCAGTACAAGGGGCTGCCGCTGGCCCTGCTGATCTTCCTGATCCTCATCGTGGTGCTGGACTTCGTGCTGCGCCGCACCACGTACGGCCGCCAGGTGTTCGCGCTCGGCGGCAACATCGAGGGCGCCCGCCGGGCCGGCATCAACGTCTCGTGGATCCGGATCAGCGTCTTCGCCATCTGCTCCACCATGGCCGCCATCGGCGGCCTGTTCCTGGCCGCGCAGATCCAGTCCGCCAGCCAGACCTCCGGCGGCGGCAACCTGCTGATGAACGCCATCGCGGCGGCCGTCATCGGCGGCACCAGCCTGTTCGGCGGGCGCGGCAAGACCTGGTCGGCGCTGCTGGGCGCGCTGGTGATCGGCTCGATCCAGTCCGGGATGAACATCCAGGGCCTGAGCAACGCCATCCAGTTCATGATCACCGGCGCGGTGCTGCTGGCCGCCGTCGTGGTCGACTCGCTGGCCCGGCGCACCCAGCGGGCCGCCGGGCGGGCGTGAGCCCGGTCCGATCGGCCCTATGCTGCGGGCATGCCGAGTGAGCTGCGAGTTCATCGACCGGACACCGATCAGGCGTTCATCCTGCGCGAGACCGAGCTGACGCCCGTCCCCTTCGTGCCCGAGATCCGCCTCCACATGGCGCAGGACGCCATCGCGCTGTGGGAGACCACCGAGCGCGAGCGCGGCCGCGCCGGACTGCCCCCGCCGTTCTGGGCCTTCGCCTGGGCCGGCGGGGTCGCGGTCGCGCGCTACGTGCTGGACCACCCCGAACTGGTCGACGGACGGGCCGTACTGGACATCGCGGCCGGCTCCGGGCTGGTCGGCGTGGCGGCCGCGCTGTGCGGCGCGACGCAGGTGCGGGCCGCCGAGATCGACGCCTACGCGGTCGCCGCCATCGGCCTGAACGGCGAGGCCAACGGCGTACGGGTGGACGGCGCGCTGGTCGACCTGGTGGACGGGGACGGCGCCCCGGCCGAGGTGGTGCTGGCCGGTGACGTGTTCTACGAACGGGAGATGGCCGCCCGCTTCCTGCCCTTCCTGGAACGGGCCGCCGCCCGCGGCGCCACCGTCATCGTCGGCGATCCGGGCCGGGCCTACCTGCCCCGGGACCGGTTCACCGCGGTGGCCGCGTACCAGGTGCCGGTGGTGGCGGACCTGGAGGACGCCTCGGTCAAGACCACCACGGTGTGGCGCCTCGGCTGACCGTCGGCCGTTCCCACCCGATCCTTCCGGCGGCCCGTCCCCTCCCGGCGTCCCGTCCACGACCCGGAATTCCGGGCGGCCCGGCCGGACCCCCTGCTAGACAGGCCGGCATGACCGAACAGATCGTGCTGCGCCCCGCCCGGCCCGAGGAGATCCCCGCCCTGCTCGCGCTCTGGGCCCGGGCCGCCAAGGGCACCAGCATCACCGACGACGAGGCGGGCGTGGCCGCGCTGCTCGCCCGGGACCCGGAGTGCCTGATCGTCGCCGCGGCGGCCGACGACCCCGGCACCCCGCTGGGCACCGTCATCGCGGGCTGGGACGGCTGGCGGTGCCACCTGTACCGCCTCGCCGTCGACCCCGACCACCGCCGCCGGGGCATCGGCGCCGCCCTGCTGGCCGCCGCCGAGGAGCGCTTCGCCGCGCTCGGCGGCCGCCGGGCCGACGCCATGGTGCTGGACGACAACGCCCTCGGCCACCGCACCTGGCAGGCCGCCGGTTACCACCCCGAACCGCAGTGGAGCCGCTGGGTCAAGCCCCTTGCCGGCGCCGCGGGTTAGGCGCGGCGGATTAGGCGCGGCGCCCGCCGGAGTGGTGGCCCAAGGCAGGCCTGGGCCACCACTTGGGCAGTCGGCCGCGGAGCCGTCAGCCGCGGAGCCGTCAGCCGCGCAGCTCGGCCAGCCAGGCCTCGACCTCGGCGGAGCCGCGGGGGAGGTCGGCGGAGAGGTTCTCGTTGCCGTCCTCGGTGACCAGGATGTCGTCCTCGATCCGGACCCCGATGCCCCGGAACTCCTCCGGCACGGTGAGGTCGTTCTGCTGGAAGTACAGGCCCGGTTCGACGGTGAGCACCATGCCCGGCAGCAGCGTGCCGTCGACGTGCTCCTCGGTGCGGGAGTGGGCGCAGTCGTGGACGTCGAGGCCGAGCATGTGGCCCGTCCCGGCCAGGGTGAAGCGGCGGTGCAGGCCCAGCTCGTACACCTTGTCGGCGGTGAGGTCGCCGAACAGGCCCCAGGCGGTGAGGTGTTCGGCCAGTTCGCGCTGGGCGGCGTGGTGGAAGTCGCGGAAGTCCGCGCCCGGCCGCACGGCGGCGATGCCGGCCTCCTGGGCGGCGTGCACCGCGTCGTAGACCTTGCGCTGGACGTCGGTGAAGCGGCCGGAGACCGGCAGGGTGCGGGTCACGTCGGCGGTGTAGAGCTCGTTCGTCTCCACGCCCGCGTCGAGCAGCAGCAGGTCGCCGGGGCGGGCCTGGCCGTTGTTGCGCACCCAGTGCAGGGTGGTGGCGTGCGGCCCGGCGGCGGCGATGGTGCTGTAGCCGACGTCGTTGCCCTCCAGCCGGGCGCGGACGAAGAAGGTGCCCTCGATCAGGCGCTCCGGCGTCGCGGCGTCCGTGCCCAGGACGCGCACCACGTCCTCGAAGCCGCGGGCGGTGGCCCGGCAGGCGTGGCGCAGCTGGGCGATCTCGAACTCGTCCTTCACCAGCCGCATGCCGGAGAGGAAGACCTCGAACTCGGCGTCCCGCTCGGGGTTCGCGCGCCCGCCGACGGCGGCCTCCACCCCGGCGTCGTGCCGGCGCAGCACCCGGACCGGGGCGGTGGCCGCGGCCAGGTCGGCGTGCGCGGTGCGGACGTCCCGGCAGGGCAGGCCGAAGAGCTTCTCGCTCTCGGTGAGGCTGTTGCGGCGGCCGTCCCACAGTTCGCCGTGGTTGTCGAGCCAGAACTCGCCGCTCTCGATGTCGGAGCGGTTGCGCAGGTAGAGCACCGCGCGGTGGCCGCTCGCGCCGGTGGGCTCCAGGACCAGTACGGCGTCCTGGGACTGGTCGCCGGTCAGGTACACGTAGTCGGAGGAGGGGCGGAACGGGTAGTCGGTGTCGTTGGCCCGCACCTTGGGGTTGCCGGACGGGACCACCAGCAGCTCGCCGGGGAAGGCGGCGGACAGCGCGGCCCGGCGGCGCTCGGTGTGGGCGGCCTGCGGGATCGGCTCCAGGGCGTGGCGCTCGGTGTCGGCCCAGCCGCGCTTCATGCTCTCGGCGAGTTCCTCGGTGACCCCGCGGGTGAGGCCGTTCTTGCGGTACTTGATGGTCTCGGTGGCTTCGGTGGGCTCGGTCACAGCGAACTCTCCTGAGGGGGCGGGGAGATGCGGCGCCTCGTCGCGCCGACCTGCCTGGTACACGGGTACGTAACAAGCGTTGTGTACCGTATATCGAACGGCGTCCGAAGAGAAGGGGCAGGTGCCGGATCCGGGAACCGGCCACGGCTGTTCGCACACATCGCCTACCATCCCGGCGGGGGAGGACCGGTGCGCGCGCGCACGACCGGGCCGCTCGCCCCTGCGGCGGCCCGGACCCGGTGCCGACCGCTCCGACGACCGGGAGTTGACTCGGTGACACTGATACGACGCACCGGCCGGGGCCTGACGGCCGCGGCGGTGCTGCTCGGACTGGCCGTGGCGCCGGCGGGCTTGGCCGCCGCGCCCGCCGCCGCCCTCGGCTCCGCACCCGCCTCTGCACCCGCCTCCGCACCCGCCTCCGCACCTCCGGTGCCGGTGAACCTCACGGCAGCGGGCCCGTTCGCCGACTCCTTCCGGCAGAGTCCGGCGCTCAACACCGCGCCGCTGCGCGGGTTGAACGTCGGCCTGGACCAGCGCCAGCAGGGCAGCGCCCGGACGGTCTCCTGGACGAGGACCTCCGGCCGCTGGGACACCTCGGTGGCACCGGACTCCTCGTACGTCCAGGTCAGCACCCCGGACCAGCCGAACCGGCTGGTGTTCACCACCGGGATCTCGGCGGTCATGCTGGGAGCGCCGGTGATCGCGGACGCCGACGGCTCGTACACCGTCTCCACGGTGGTGGATCCGGCGGTGGGGGACACGACCAGCGGTGACTGGGCCTCGCTGGTGCTCAGCCGCAGCCACCGCGCCAACGGGTACGTCACCAACGCGGACGTGGACCTGGGGCTGACCGTCACCTCGGCCGGGAAGCTGGCGCTGTTCCACGGCGGGGGCGGTGAAACCCCGTTCTGGCAGGGCTCGGTGGCGCCGGCCGACCGGTACGCGGTCGCGGTGAAGGTGTCGACCGGCGCGGACCGGGCCGTGACCCTGACGGTCAACGGCACCGCGTTCACCGTCACCGGCCCCGGGTCGGTCAACCGCTGGCCGAGCAGCGCGTTCCTCTACCTGGGGGCGTACCTGTCCAACCCCGGCGAGCTGACGACCTTCGGTGACGGCAGCGGCACGGGTGTGAACGTCAGCCGGATCGACGCCGCCGCGACAGCCGGGGCGAAGCCCTTCGTGGACACCTTCGACGGCGCTCCGGCGGGCGGCGACGGCGGCCTGAACGACGACCTGAGCGCCCGCCAGCCGACCCTGGTCTCGGCCAACTACACGGCGGTGTCCGGCACCAAGGGCCTGGCCGCGACACCCCCGCCGGGTTCGGTCCGGGTCAACAGCCCCGCCGCGCCCAACGCGCTGTCCTTCCCGCAGGGCACCGCCGCCGTCCGGCTGGGCAAGCCCGTCACCGCGGACCTGTCCGGCTCCTACACGGTGCAGGCCCGGCTGACCCCGGCCGTCGGCCGCACCAGCGGCACGGACGCCGCGACCCTGCTGGTCAGCAACGCCTCCGGCGCCACCGGCGCGGTGGACACCGACGACGTCGCCCTCGGGCTCAGGCTCCAGGCCGACGGCACGCTCAAGCTCTACCAGGGCGGTACGCCGCTGCCGTTGCTGAGCGGCGCCGTCCCGGCCGGCTCCGGCACCCACGACGTCGCACTCACCCTCGCGGGCGGTGCCGCCCGGCAGGCCGTCGTCACCGTGGACGGCACCACGGTCTTCGCCGGACAGACCCCGGCCGCCCTGCCCCGGGACGGCTACCTGCACCTCGGCGCGCAGCGCAGCACCCCCGGCACCGTCACCACCGCCGACGACCTGCGGGTCAGCATGCTCGGCGGGCTGGACTACTACGGCTACTTCGACGTCATGGACCCGGACCAGTTCAACAACAACCTCGACCACAGCGCCGAGCTGTTCCCCTGGACGAACATGAACAGCTTCGTCGGCCAGGACCTCACCGATCCGCGCTACGCCGGTTTCCTGGACTACTGCCGCCCCGCCTCCTGCGTCATCGACGTCAGCAAGCAGGTCGCGGTGCCCACGCCGACCTGGCCGGTGAGCACGCCCAACCCGGACGCCCCGGCGGCGCTGGCCGGGCTGGCCGCCCGGATCGGCGCCAACCTGGACAAGCTCTCCGCGATCTACACCCTGGACGAGCCCTACTACCACGGCTTCGACGCCGGCCAGGTGCAGACCCAGGTCAACCAGGTCCGGGACGCCTTCCCCGGCAAGATGCTGGCCTACACCACGGACACGGCGCACCTGACCTCGCCGGTGCCGAGCGGCGTCGACCTGGTCGGCTTCGACGACTACTGCCCCGGCCGCGGCACCCTGGAACAGGAACTGGCCGCGTTGCAGGGCGCCCTGGCCTCGCCCGACCAGCACCTGGTGATGTTCCCGGAGTCGTTCAGCAAGAACATGGGGGCCTGCGGGACGGCCCCGGACGCGCAGATCGCCGCCAACAACGCCGACTACCGCGCCATCGCGGCCCAGCACCCCCGGGTCGTCTACCTCCAGAACTTCCGCTGGCTCAACTCCCAGCAGGGCGCCGACTGGCCGCTCACCACCCAGCGCCAGCGCGCCATCGGCACGGCGGTCATCAACGCCACGCCGACCCCGGCCGCCTCCGGCGTCGGCATCTACCGGCCCGGTGACCGCAGCGTCAGCGAGAACAGCCACAACGACGTCTTCCTCGGCGGCTCCGGCACCTCCCCGCTGTTCACCGACCCGGACGACGTCCCGCTGACCGGCCACTGGAACGGCCCCGGCACCGACACCATCGGCGTCTACCACCGGGCGACGTCCACCTTCGTGCTGCCCAAGGCCGACGGCACCACCAGCACGTACCGCTACGGCAACACCGGCGACCTCCCGGTGGTCGGCGACTGGAGCGGCACCGGCCGCACCACCATCGGCGTCTACCGGCCCGGCGACCAGACCTTCTACCTCAGCGACGACAACGCGAACCCCACCTACTCGCTCAAGTTCGGCAACCCCGGGTGGACCCCGCTGGTCGGCAACTGGAGCGGCAGCGGCCGCACCACCATCGGTGCCTACGACCCCGGCACCCGGACGTTCTACCTGCGTGACACCAACACGCCGGGCGGGCAGGCGGACCACACCTTCCAGTACGGCAACATCGGCGACATCCCGATCAAGGGCGACTGGGACGGAACCGGGACCGACACCGTCGGCGTCTACCGGCCCAGCGACCGGAGCTTCTACGGATCGGCCAAGGAGGGCACCCTGACCGTCTACGGCACCCGCTTCGGCAACTGGGGCGACCAGCCGCTGGTCGGCAACTGGGGCTGAGCGTTCGTAGGCTGAACGGCGGGCCCGGCCGGTCGGCACCGGCCGGGCCCGTACGGAGCAGCGCGACGGGACAAGGGCGCCGGGGTGCGCGGAAGGGGGCGGGGTGAGCGGAAGGTTCGGCTGCGCGGAGTGCTACGGCGAGGACCCGGAGGCGGTGTGGGCGCGCCAGCGGGAGGGCTTCGCGTACGAGGCGGCGGTGGTGGCCGACCCGCACTTCTCGGTGTCCATCCGCCGCTGCCTGGCCTGCGCGCAGCGGTTCGGCTGGATCCGCACCGAGTTCACGAACTGGTCGGGCGGTGACGACGCCTCCTACCTGACGGTCGTGCCGCTCACCGGCCAGGAGTCCACCGCCCTGGCCGTCGGCACGCTGGCCCCGCTCGACCTCGGCACCCTCGGCGAGGGCCGCCGCCACCTGCACCACGACCGGCCGAGCAGCGGCCCGGCGCGGCTGCACTGGGCCACCGGGCCGTTCCCGGTGGAGGAAGGCCACTGATCGCGTCGTTCACCGATCGTCTGCCGCCTCCCGTTAGCGTCCGAGCGTTTCGTTCCGGCCAACGATGAGGAGTTCACCGGATGCGGCGTTGTCGAGGGCGTTCCAGGCCCGGGAGTGCCTGGCTCCGAAGGATCGTCAGAGCGGTCGCGATGACCGTGGTGACGGTGCTCATGGCCGGTGGCCTGAGCACCGTCCAGCCGGGCGTGGCCCACGCCGCGGTGAGCAAGACCGGGTACGCCCGCAACTACGCGGCGCTGATGGCCTACGGCATCCAGTACCTGACCACCTGGTACCGGGACCCGTACCGCCAGGTCCGCGGCGGGACGGGTTACGTGTACGTCCCGCTCCGCAGCCTGGCACCGGCGGGTACGGCCGACGTCAGCCTGATCATCCGGCGCTCGGACCTCTTCATCGTCGGCTGGTACGTCCACGACGGGGCGAGCGTGGCCGACTGGTGGAACAACCGGCTCAGCCGCAACGGGCGGATGTACCTGCTGGACAACGCGGCGGAGCTGCCCGGAATGCTGCTGGCCGGAGCCACCGTGAACACCACGCCCATCCGGATCCCCAGCCACTATGTCCCCCTGGAGCAGTACGCCGGGCTCACCCGCGCCGACATGGGATTGAGTCAGGGGGAGATCGAGCGCTCCGTCCAGGCCCTGGCGACCATCGACCAGAACGATGACGCCAGCCGCCGGGCCGCTGCCCAGGCGATCCTCCGGTTCGCCTACGCCTACTCCGAGGGCCTGCGGTTCGGATCGATCCAGACCGAGGTGGAGAACACCATCAAGGACGGCGGGAAGACACAGGACTCCCGGGCCACCAACGTCGACGACACCAACAAGTGGAGCGCGATGACCAAATCGGTCGCTAAGGCGACCGCCGACAACAGCATCAACTGGAACCAGACCATGGTCGACAACGCCGACCTGCGGACGCTGAAACGCCAGCCCCCAGGGCCGCCCGACGGCGGGGGCGCGGGCTGCGCGGCACCCGCTCTGGCGAGCCGGACGGAGACGGCGGCGGACTCTGCCGCCTGCGACGCGCCGATCACCGCGGCGTTCTCGGTGGCGGACAACCAGGCGTACCTCTTCCACGCCGGGGAGTACGCGAGTGTGGAGGTGAACGCCGGCACGGCCAACGACGCGATCTCCGGCGGCCCGCAGGGCGGGATCAAGAGCATCTACGACAACTGGCCGTCGCTGCGCGGCACCCGGTTCGTCAACGGCATCGACGCCGGGTTCTCGCTCGCGAACCACAAGAACGAGGCCTACCTGTTCAGCGGTGACCAGTTCGCCCGGATCTCCGTGCACCCCGGTGCCGTCGACGACACGATGCTGGACGGCCCCAAGCGGATCGTCGACGCGTTCCCCGTGTTGAAGGGGACGATCTTCGAGTCGGGGGTGGACGCCGCCTTCTCGGTCCGCAAGGGGGAGGCGTACCTGTTCAAGGACGGCAAGTACGTGCTGCTGTGGGTGGACGACAAGAAGGCCGGCGACGTCCGCAATGTCGCCGACAACTGGCCCTCGCTCAGGGGCACGCCCTTCGCCCAGCACATCGACGCCGCGTTCTCCACCACGGAGTGGACCCGCTGGTGGTGGTTCTTCCAGTACGTGCCCGGTGAGGCGTTCCTGTTCAGCGGTAACCAGTACATCCGGATCTCGGTGACGCCCGGAACCACGGACGACAAGGTGCTCAACGGACCGCTGACCATCTGCCAGGGCTGGAACAGCCTGTGCGGCACCCCGTTCGACGGCGGGGCGCAGCCAGCCACGGCGGAGCCGCTGACCTGGTCCGGGCCGACCGGCCGATCGATCGAGGCACCGACCCCGGCCGCGGACCCGGACCCGAGTGCCCCCGCGGCCTGGTCGACCGACCCGGCCGACCAGCCCAAGTGCCGCCCTGACGGCATGACCCCGACGCAGGGCGTGAACACCCCGTACTGCCTGGCCTACGACGACGCCGGGCGCGAGCTCATGGGCTCCTCGCACCCCAGGCGGGTCATCGGCTACTTCGCCGGCTGGCGCACCGGCCGGGACGGGACCCCGGCCTATCTGCCGAGCAACATCCCCTGGGGCAAGGTCACGCACGTCAACTACGCCTTCGCGCACGTCGATCCGGCCAACCGGATCTCGGTGGGCCCGGACTCCCCGGACAACCCCGCCACCGGCATGGAGTGGCCCGGCGTGCCCGGCGCCAACCTGGACCCGGCGCTGCCGTACAAGGGCAACTTCAACCTGCTGACGACCTACAAGAAGCAGCACCCCCGGGTGAAGTCGCTGATCTCGGTGGGCGGTTGGGCCGATACCGGCGGCGGGTCCGGTCCTGACGGAAACCGCGGCGGCGGTTTCTACACCATGACGACCAACGAGGACGGGAGCGTCAACCAGGCCGGCATCGACACCTTCGCCGGCTCCGTGGTGGACTTCCTGCGCCGCTACGACTTCAACGGCGTCGACCTGGACTACGAGTACCCGACCGCCCTCACCCAGAGCGGCAACCCGCAGGACTGGGCCGTCGCGGACGCGGGGAGTCGCCGCAAGGGCCTGACGGCGGGCTACAACGCGCTGACCAGGACACTGCGGGAGAAGCTGGACGCCGCCGGGGCCGCCGACCACCGCTACTACCTGCTGACCGCGGCCTCCTCGGCTTCGGGCTACCTGGTCCGGGGCCAGGAGAACGGCCAGGCCCTGCAGTACCTGGACTTCGCCAACGCCATGACCTACGACCTTCACGGGTCGTGGAACTCCTACGTGGGGCCCCAGGCCCCGCTGTACGACGACGGCAAGGACAACGAGCTGGCGGCGGCGGGGATCTACAACGACGCCGACCCGAACACCAAGGACTACCAGAAGACCGGCTACTTCAACCTCGACTGGGCCTACCACTACTACCGCGGAGCGCTCCAGCCCGGCCGGATCAACCTCGGCGTCCCGTACTACACGCGCGGTTGGCAGGGGGTCCAAGGGGGCACTGACGGGCTCTGGGGCACCGCGCCCCTGCCCGACCAGTCCAAGTGCCAGACCGGCACCGGCACCAGGGCGCCCTGCGGCAGCGGCGCCACCGGCGTCGACAACCTCTGGCACGACAACGACGCGGCCGGCCACGAGGTCGGCGCCGGTGCCAACCCGCTGTGGCACGCCAAGAACCTGGAACGCAACCTCTGGCCCGACTACCTCACCGACTACGGCCTCGAATCCGACGACCCGGCCAACCGGATCAGCGGCTACACCCGGCACTACGACGACACCCTCCAGGCCGCCTGGCTCTGGAACCCCGACAAGAAGGTCTTCATCTCCACCGAGGACGAGAAGTCCGTCGCCGCCAAGGCCGACTACCTGGCCGCCACCGGCGCCGGGGGCGCGGTGATCTGGGAGCTCTCGGGCGACTACTCCTGCCCCGACACCGGCCAGTGTGGCATGGGCAGCACGCTCACCGACCTCCTCTCCGACAAGCTCAAGGGCGCCGGCCCCTACGGCAACACCCGCACCACCCACGCCCTGCCGGACAAGGTCGTCGACGTCACGGCCGAACTCGTCGACTACCCCACCGACGCGGCGAACATGTGGCCGATGCAGCCGAAGCTGCGCATCACCAACAACACCGCCACCACGCTGCCGTCGGGCACCGAGCTGTCCTTCGACATCCCGACCTCGACGCCGCCCCTGCTCAAGGACGAGAGCTGGAAGGAGATGAAGGGGGCCGTCACCGCCGGGCGCACCGGGCCGAACGTCGGCGGGCTGAAAGCGGACTTCCACCGGGTGACGATCAAGCTCGGCTACTGCGAGGACCTGCCGCCGGGCAAGTCCCGCGACATCGGGATCAAGTACTACCTGCCGATCACCGGGCCGGCCAACTTCACGATCAAGGTCGGCGGCACGGAGTACGGCCTCGGCCAGGAGCACCGCAAGAACACCACCACCGTCACCCCCGACCCCGGCGGCACCGCCAACGCCGCAGCCTGCCAGGCGGACCCCTGGGACGCCCGGCGGACCTACAACCCCGCCTGGGCGCCGTTCACGCTGTGGAAGACCGGTGACAAGTGGCTGGTCGAGGACGTCAACAGCGGCAACCTGCTCGACCACCCCGGTGGCTGGGGCACCGCGCACCTGGTCGAGAAGCAGGCCGGCAACGCCAACCAGCAGTGGACCGTCACCGAGGACGGCGGCGCCGGCTGGTTCCGGATCAAGAGCGGGACCGGCGGCCACGACCAGTGCCTGGGCGCCGACCGCTTGTCGTCCGCCCTGAGCGTCCGCGACTGCGACGGCAGCCCGGGACAGTGGTGGGAGTTCCTCGACGACAAGGGCAACCGGGTCACCGGCTCCCCGGCCCACGGGACGTCCTACACCCTCGGCTCCTTCGCCCCCGGCACCACCTGGGCGAGCCCCGACCTCGTCGCCGAGCCCAGGAACAGCGCGGTGGCACCGGGCACCCCGATCGTGGCCGGCGATCCCAGCGGCATCACCCGCGCGGCCGTCTCGTACAACGGTTCCTACTGGAAGGCCAAGTACTGGACCAAGGGCAATGTCCCCGACGCGACCGATGCCAAGAATCCCTGGACGCGGCTGGGGCCGACCCCCTGACCCTGCCGCGGGGAGCGGTGCGGGCACGGTGAACGCGCGGTGCATGCGCGGTGCATGCGCGGTGAGGTGCGGTGAGGGCGCGGGCTTCGAGACTCCTCGAAGCCCGCGCCGACGTGTTGATCGGCTGTCTACCGGCTGCTGCGAAGGTGCGGGCGCTGGAGTCCCACGTGAGCAAGGAGCAGGGAAGTGTTGCGAACCATGGTGGCCCGTACCGCGGTTGTCGGTGCGGTGGTGTTGGCGGGGGTGTCCGGGCTGTTCGCCGTGGCGGCGGGGGATCCCGTACGGCACGGCTCGCCGGCCGCACCGCCGTCGGCCTGCGGGGGGTCGGCGGACGTGCAGTGCCTGGCGAGCAAGATCGCCTGGAACGGGACGGGGCTGGTCATCCGGCTGAGGTGACGGACCCGTCGGCGGTGGCCAGGGCCGTCAGCAGCGACCGGGCGTCGGCGGACTCCGGGGCACCCAGGCCGCTGAGCAGTCGGTGCGCCTGCGCCGCGTGAGTGCGGGCGGCGGGATGGTCGCCGCAGGCGGCCACCGCATGGGCCAACACCAGGTGGGCGAGGGCGCGTTCGCGCTGTCGCCCACCTCGCGTTGCGAGCCGGAGGGCCTCGGTCGCCTCCTCGACGGCCTCCTCGACCCGCCCGAGCAGGCGCAGCACCTCGGCCAGGCGGCTGCGGGCCGCCGACTCCCGGTCCAGGTCCCCGGCGGGGCCCGCGCGGTCGACGCAGGCGCGCAACTGGGCGGCGGCGTCGTCGAGTCGGCCCAGCTCCCGGTGAGCCAGGCCGAGGACGTAGTGCACGTAGGCGGTCATCGCGGCGTCGGCGGTGCCGTCGGGTTCGGCGAGGAGCCGCTGGCAGGTCGCCGCGGCCTCCTCGGCGTGACCCGTGCGGATCCGGGACAGCGCCGCGTTCGCGGTGCTCGCCACCTCGCCGGAACGGTGGCCGAGGCGGCGGGCGAGGGCCGCCGCCTGGTCGAAGGCGGCGATCGCCTCCTCGTGGCGCGCCTGGGCCTGGGCGATCAGGCCCAGGTCGTTGAGGGCCTGCCGCAGCACGGCCGGGTCGCCCGCCTCCTGGCAGGCCCCAGCTGCCCGGCGGGCCTGCTCGGCGGCCTCGGCCAGCCGGGCCCGGCCCAGCAGGACGGTGCCGAGGAGGAACCGGGCGCGGCCCTCGGCGGCGCGGTCGCCGGTGTGGAGCGCGGTGGCGACGAGGTGGCGGGCCGCCTCCTCCGCCCGTCCGGCGACGGCGCCGAGGCCGAGGGGGCTCAGGGCGATCAGCAGGTCGACGGCCGAGCGCAGGGTGGCGGAGTCCGGGTCGAGGGTGGCGAGGGCTGCGGCGAGCGCGACGGCGGCGGGGGTCTCGGACCGGGCCCAGCGGCGGGCCTCCGGCAGGTCCGCGAAGACCGGGTGGGGCGCCGGTGCACCGAACACGTCGGCGACCGGGTCGCCGGGGACGGCCAGGGCGAAGGCCGTACGGGCGTGAGCGAGGAGCAGGGCCAGCAGGCCGTGGTGGGCGGTGCTGCGTTCGGTCGGGTCGACGTGCAGGGACGTCCGGCGGGCGAAGGCCCGTACCAGGTCGTGGAAGCGGTAGCGGCCGGGGCCCGTCGACTCCAGCAGGGCCTGGTCCACCAGCGCCTCGGCGAGGTGCTCCGTTTCGTGCTCCGGCAGGTCGAGCACGGCGGCCGCCGAGGCCAGGCCGATGTCCGGTTCCACCCAGGCGAGTCGACGGAAGGCTGTCGCCAGGGGCGGGGGGAGGAGACGGTAGCTGAGCTCGAAGACCTGCTCGGCGAGTCCCTCCCGGTCCTCGGCCAGGCTGCGGAGGAGGTCGGCGATCGGCTGGTCCGGGGTGGCGGCGAGCCGGGCGGCGGCGATCCGCAGGGCCAGCGGGAGGCGGCCGCAGGCCTCGACCAGGTGCTCGGCGTCGGAGTGTTGGGCGGATCGCCGGGCGGGGCCGATGACCGAGTCCAGGAGACCGATCGCCTCCTGGGGGCTGAACACGTCCAGGGCGATGCGCAGGACGGACGGGACGCCGGGCAGCGCGGTGCGGCTGGTGACGAGGACGGCGCAGTCGGAGGAGCCGGGGAGGAGAGGCTGGAGCTGGGCGTCGTCACGGGCGTTGTCGAGCAGGATGAGCAGCCGCTTGCCGGTGGTGACGGTACGGAAGAGGGCGGACCGGCCCGCGAGGTCCTGGGGGACGGCGGACGGGCGGATGCCCAGGGTGGTCAGGAAGTCGGCGAGGACGTCGGAGGCGCTGGCGGGGACGAGGTCGGCACCCCGGAGGTCGGCGTAGAGGCGGCCGTCGGGGAAGTCCGGGCGCAGGGCGTGGGCGGCGCGCACGGCGAGGGCGGTCTTGCCGACGCCGGCCATGCCGGTGACGGTGACCAGGCGCAGGCCGGTGTGGGTGGTGCGGGTGGTGCGGGTGGTGCGGTCGGTGAGGGCGCGGGCGATGTCGGCGACGTGGGTCTGTCGGCCGGTGAAGTGGGGAGGGGAGGAGGGGAGTTGGTCCGGGTCCAGCTCGTGGCGCAGGGCGGTGATCTCGGGGCCTGGTTCGATCCCGAGGTGCTCGACCAGGCGGGCGTGGAGGGCGTCGTGGACGGCGCGGGCCTCGGCGGTGCGGCCGCTGCGGTGGAGGGTGCGGATGAGGAGGGCCTGGAGGCGTTCGCGGAAGGGGTGTTCGGCGGCGAGTGCTGCCAACTCCGGTAGCTGGTCGGCGGAGTGGTCGAGGGCGAAACGCTCCTCCTGGAGCGTGAGGCGGAGCTCGGAGAGGCGCTGGCGTTCGCGCTCCATGAGGGGGCCGGGGAGGTCGGCGAGCGGCTCACCGCGCCAGAGGGCGAGGGCGTTGGAGAGGTGGGCCTGGGCCTGCTGCGGGTGCTTCCCGGCGAGTTCATGGAGCTGCCTGACCCGCCAGAGATCGACATGGTCGGGATCGATCGCCAGCCGGTAGCCACCGGATTGGGAGAGCAGAAGGGAAGGCTTCTGGCGTACGGGCTCAAGGAGCTTCCGCAGCTGGGAGATGTACGAGCGGAGGGCGACGACGGGAGATCCGGGTGGTTCGTCGCCCCATAAGTCGTCGGTCAGTTGGTCGATCGCCACGACGGAGTTCGGCCGCAGGAGGAGTGCGACCAGCACCGCCCGCTGCCGAGGCGCCCCCAGCTCGATGGTCGTATCGGCGCGCTGCACCCGCAGCGCGCCGAGTAAGGCGAACTCCAGCGGAGCTGGATCGTCGGCTGGTCGCAAGGCACTCCCCCCTAGCTCAAGACAGTGCCGAATTGCCCACTGGCTCCACATCCTTGCTCGCCTGGCGTCTGTTCACAAAGCGCGCTATCAACTCTCGGCCACTGCAAGCTTATTCATAGCCGCATGCAGTAGTAGCAGTGAGTGGTCGGGTGAGAGGGCCATGGCCCGGAGCGCATCATACGAGAGCGCAAAACCGGTCACCTGCTCGGGGGTTTCGATGAGATGGCCGGGTAGCAAGCCCTCCGCATAAGCAACGCGAGGGGCGTCGTCGAAGTGGAGGATGGTGAGTGAACCGCCGAGGATAGCGTGGGTTCGACCGCTGGGCAGGATCTGTACGGTGGCGTCCGGCCCCTGGGCGATGTCGATGATGTGTTTGATCTGCTCGCGGGTGATCTCTGGGCTGCCGATGACTCGATGTACAGCGGCTTCGTCGAGCACTACCCACATGTATGGCGGTTTAGGACCGCGCAGGATGTGCTGCCGGGCTTTTCGATTGTTCCACAGTTCCTCTATTGCCTGTTTCGATGCCCGAGGGTGGCCCAATCGAAGGTATGCGAGGCCGTAGTCGTCCGTCTGCCACAGCCCCGGGATCACGAGTGAATATTTCAGATGAGTGTTTGCGGCCGGTTCAAGCGCCAGATAGCGTCGAAATCCGTCTGCGGCGACCTCGCTGGCCACGAGCGGGAAGAACCGAGTGAAGAAGCCGCCGGAAGGCAGTACAGAATCGAGTAGGGGAGGGAGGTCCGGCGGCGGAGTCCGGTGCGCAGCCTCGATGTTGGCCAGGTGGGATTTGCTGTAGCGAACCTTCTCGCCGAGTTCGGCGATGGACATGCCCGCACACGTCCGGTAGTGACGGAGCTCGGCCCCGAAGAAGTCCCGTGCGGATCGGCCAGGAGTGAGATTACGGGGATGTGCGGGCACTTGAGGGCCTCCGGATGTCTTCAAGAGGGGTGGGGACATGCCGCGTCTTCCCAAGCCTAGCTTCGAGGCGTGACTCTTGAGTCACAAATGGCCACTGCCGATTCGGCGCATACTTCAACAGAGAAGCACATATGACGAACACGCAATCTGGCGAAAGCATCATCCTCCAGCGGAGCTTCCCGCCCTGTCGGTGTCCCCGGTGCGGCGATTCCATCCCGGAGGCGGGGCTGGCCGACCACGCCATCGCCCCGGCGGCGCCGCCCGCGCGGCGGGTGGCGCCGCCGTGCGAGCCCTACCGGCCCTCCGTCCCCGGCGAGCGGGTCTTCGACGTCCGCTCCGGCCGCTGGGCCGCCTTCATGGGGTGGCAGCACGGCAGCGCCTTCCTCCGGCCCCTCGGCGGGGGCATCGAGTGGGACGCCGAAGCGCGTTGGATCACGAACACCGAACTGTGAGATGCCCGATGAGCAGCATGATCAACAAGATCACGGCCGAGGACCGGCGCAACGCGGCCGACATTCTCGACGACCTCCAGGCCGTCCTGAACGCCGCCGAGATCAAACTCCCCTCCCTCGGCATCGACTGGCGCCTCGTCAAGGAGACTGGCGTTCTCCTGATCGACCTGGGCTCCGCCAGGCCGGACGTCATCGAGCGGCTGGTCGTCGTCCTCCGCAGGGGTATGCGACCCTAGCCACCGCCGGTGTGATCACCGTCGGCAGCTTTCTGCTCGCCGGGGCCGTCGGCCTCGCGATTCCCGGCGACATATCCCCGGCGGCCGACACGCTGGTGTTCGTCCTCGTCTTCCTCGCCATCTCCACGGGTGGATTCTCCATCGCCGCAGGATGGTTGAGGGTGCGCAGCTAGCAACGGCTCGGGCTTCGAGTGCCGCTCGAAGCCCGAGCCTGTGCTCATGCGCCCGGGGCGTCCTCCTCCGCCGTGAGGAGGGCCAGCAGGCCGGGGAAGCGCTGTTCGAGGTCGGCCCGGCGGAGGGTGGCCATCCGGCTGTTGCCCCGGTCGACCTGGCGGATCAGGCCGGCCTCGCGCAGGGTGCGGAAGTGGTGGGTGACCGTCGCCTTGCTGACCGGCAGGGCGAAGGAACTGCAGGTACGGGCCTCGCCGTCGGGTCCGGCGGCCAGTTCCCGGACCACGCGCCGCCGTAGGGGGTCGGCCAGGGCGCTCAGCACCTTGCCGAGCTGGATCTCCGCGGGTGCGGGGTGTCCCTCGTCGTCGGGCATCGCGGTCACCTCCAAGGTATGGCTTGCATCGTACCTCGGGGCGGCTCTACCGTACGGGAGGTACGACGAACGTCGTACCTACTGGATCGGAGACCCCCTGTGGACCAGCCCTTCACCCTCGTCGGCCTCGCCCGCCCCAAGCCCGAGCGCGCGGAGGAACTGCGCCGGCTCCTGCTCTCCTTCGTCGAGCCCACGCGCCGGGAGCCCGGCTGCCTCGAGTACCACTTCCACGAGGACCGGGACGAGCCCGGCGCCTTCGTCTTCTACGAGGCCTGGCGGAGCCAGGAGGACCTGGACGCCCACCTCGCCCTCCCGCACCTCCGGGATTTCTGGGAGCACCGAATGGACTACCTGGAGCGGGACCTGGAAATCCGCTACCTCACCATGCACAGCCCGTACCGGCCGGCTCCGCGAATGGGGGCGAACGAGGGGGAGCGGCGCGCTCAGACGCCGTTGAGGGCGTAGCTGCGGAAGGTGGCCAGCAGCGGCAGCACCTCGGTCTTGTTGGGGTCCTCGGTCACGGCCCGCATCGCGTCGATGACGGTGTGGGCGATGACCTTGGTGACGGTGAGGTCGTCGGCGGCGGTGACCGTGCCCCAGGCCTTGAGGGTCTGGGTGAGCAGGGCGCTCATCCGGGCGCCGATGTTGGCGCTGACGGCGTCCGAGAGCTCGGCGATCTCCTCGTCGCTCATGCTGGACCGCAGCCCGAAGGCCAGCGCCATCAGCGTGTCCATCGCGTGTTCGCCGTACGCGGCGACCAGCGCCGGCAGCGACTGCTCCCCGGCCGTGCTCGCCGCGAGGGCGACCAGCGCCTCGTCGTCGTCCTTCCAGGCCGCCTCCAGGGCGGCCAAGGCCCGGAGGGCCTCGTCCATGCTCAGCCCGTCTGTCATGTGGGCAACCTATTGAGCATCCGGTGCCCGAATCTGCAATTCGGGCACCAGGATCACTCCATCGAGCGAAGTCAGGGCCGTTCCGGCCGGTGGACGTGTGCGAAGTGCTCCGCGTTCCAGTGGCCGCCCAGTTCGGGGGCCAGGGAGGCGACGGCCAGGGCCGCGAAGTCCTCGGCCGAGCCGGCCCGTTCCGGCAGGGCGCCGAGCAGCGGAGCGCCGGCCGAGCGGGGCAGGTCGGCGAGGTTGCAGCGTTCGGCGAGGCCGGGCTCGGCGGGCCAGGAGCCGACGACGACGCCGGCGAGCGGGAGTTCGCGGGCGGCCAGGGCCTCGGCGGTGAGCGAGACGATGTTGAGGGTGCCCAGGCCGGCGGAGGCGATCAGCAGCACCTCGGCGTCGAGGCCCGCCTCCCGTACGGCCCGGGCCTGGTCGGCCAGCGTGCGGCCCTCGTCGTCGTAGCGGACGAGCAGGCCGCCCGCGCCCTCGACCAGCACCAGGTCGTGGGTGGCGGCGAGGTCGGTGACCTCGGCGACCACCTCGGCGGGGGAGAGGTAGGGCATCCCGGCCCGCCGGGCGGCGGTGTCGGGGGCCAGCGGCTCGGGATAGCGCACCAGCTCACGGACCGTCAGTTCGCCTGCCAGGCGCCGCACTTCGGCGGCGTCGCCCGGCTCGTCCGGCGCGACGCCGGTCTGTCCGGGCTTGAGCACGGCGACCTTCCGGCCCTCGTGCAGCGCGGCCGAGGCGAGGGCCGCGGTGGCGACGGTCTTGCCGACGTCCGTGTTGGTGCCGGTCACGAAGAGGATGCGCGCGGTCATCCGGCCACCGCCGCTGCGGTCACTGCGGCAGCGATGCGTGCCACGTCCTCGTCCTCCGTCACGTAGGGGGGCATGGTGTAGATCAGGTCCCGGAACGGGCGCAGCCAGACGCCCTCCCGGGCGGCGGCCTCGGTGGCCGCCGGGACGTCCACCGGGTGGTCCAACTGCACGACACCGATGGCACCTTGGACCCGTACGTCGCGTACGCCCGGTGCGCCCGCGGCCGCCGCGAGGCCGTCCCGCAGGCCGCCCTCGATGCGCTTGACCTCGACCGCCCAGTCCTGCCCGAGCAGCAGGTCCAGCGAGGCGTTGGCGGCCGCGCAGGCCAGCGGGTTGCCCATGAAGGTCGGGCCGTGGGCGAGGACGGGCATCTCGCCGCGGCTGATGCCGTTGGCGACCTCGCCGGTGCACAGCGCGGCGGCCAGCGTGAGGTAGCCGCCGGTGAGCGCCTTGCCGAGGCACATCACGTCGGGGGAGACGCCCGCGTGGTCGGCGGCGAACAGGGCGCCGCTGCGGCCGAAGCCGGTGGCGATCTCGTCGAAGACCAGCAGCACGCCGTGCCGGTCGCAGAGTTCGCGGAGCATCCGCAGGTAGGCGGGGGAGTGGAACTGCATGCCGCCCGCGCCCTGGACCACCGGCTCGACGATGACGGCGGCCAGCTCGTCGGCGTGACGGACCATCAACTCCTCGAAGCGCGCGGCGTATTCGGGGTCGATCGGGGCGTCGAAGCCGGCCGGCGGCTGCGGGGCGAAGAGCTGCCCGGGCAGCACCCCGCCCCACAGGTGGTGCATCCCGCCGTCGGGGTCGCAGACCGACATCGGATGGAAGGTGTCGCCGTGGTAGCCGCCGCGCCAGGTCAGCAGCCGGCGCTTCTCCGGCCGGCCGGTGGACTGCCAGTACTGGAGGCACATCTTCATCGCGACCTCGACCGCGACCGAGCCGGAGTCGGCGAGGAAGACGTGCTGGAGCGGCTCCGGGGTGATCTCGACCAGGCGGGCGGCCAGCCGCACGGCGGGCTCGTGGGTGAGCCCGCCGAACATCACATGGCTCATCCGCCCCAGCTGCTCGCGCACCGCCTCGTCCAGCACCGGGTGCCGGTAGCCGTGGATCGCCGCCCACCAGGAGGACATGCCGTCGACCAGTTCGCGCCGCCCGCCCGCGACGGGCTCCGCCAGGCGCAGGCGGACGCCCGAGGCGGATTCGACCACGTACGGGGTGACGGTGCCGGGCATCGGCCCGTACGGGTGCCAGACGTGCGCCCGGTCGAGGGCGAGCAGCGTGTCCGCGGACAGCTGGGACATGGTGAGATCGCTCCGGAGTGTGCGGGAGGGTCAGGCGTTGGGCGCGAGTTCGGTGCCGGCGCCGCGGCGGCGGACCTTGACCAGGTCCTCGCGCAGCCCGTCGTTCGTGCCCTCCACGGCTGCGGCCGGGGCCGATGCAGCTTCGGTGTCGTGCGCGTGCCCGCCGCACGGCCCGCAGCCGCCGCCGCTGCCGCAGGCCGAGGCCGCGGTGCCGCACCCCGAGCCGGGGGCAACGGCAGCGGCCACGTCGGCGCGGTGGCGGGGCAGGGTGGCCTCGCCCGCGCCCTCGACCTCGAAGCCCGCGTCCTTGATCATGTCGAGGTCGGCCTGCCCGGCCTGGCCCTCGCTGGTCAGGTAGTCGCCGAGGAAGATCGAGTTGGCGATGTGCAGACCGAGCGGCTGCATGGTGCGCAGGTGGACCTCTCGGCCGCCGGCGATCCGCACCTCGGTGTCGGGGTTGACGAAGCGGACCATCGCCAGGATGCGCAGGCAGCGCTGCGGGGTGAGGTTCCACTCCTTGGCGAGCGGGGTGCCCTCGAAGGGGATCAGGAAGTTGACCGGGACGGAGTCCGAGCCGAGCTCGCGCAGTGCGAACACCACGTCGACCAGGTCCTCGTCGGTCTCGCCCATGCCGGCGATCAGGCCGGAGCAGGCGGACAGGCCGGCGCCGTGCGCCTTCTGCACCGTGTCGACCCGGTCCGCGTAGGTGTGGGTCTTGGTGATGGTCCCGTAGGTGTTCTCGGAGGTGTTGAGGTTGTGGTTGTAGGCGTCGGCACCGGCCGCCTTGAGCCGCTCGGCCTGGTTGTCGGACAGCAGGCCGAGGCAGACGCAGATCTCGACCTCGGGGTCGGCGTCCTTGATGGCGGCCATGGTGTCGGTGACCCGGTCGATGTCACGGTCCGTCGGGCCGCGGCCGCTGGCGACCAGGCAGACCCGCTTGGCGCCGCCGGCCACCCCGGCGCGGGCGGCGTCGGCGGCCTGGTCCGGCTTGAGCCAGGTGTACTTGAGGATCTCGGCCTTGGACCCGAGCCGCTGGGAGCAGTAGGAGCAGTCCTCGGGGCAGAGTCCGCTCTTGAGGTTCACCAGGTAGTTGAGCTTGACCCGGCGGCCGAACCAGCGGCGGCGCACCTTGCCGGCCGCGGCGACCACGTCGAGCAGCTCGTCGTCGGTGGTGGCGAGGACGGCCAGGGCCTCCTCGCGGGTCGGGACTTCGCCGCGCAGGCCCTTGGCGGTGAGGGTATCGAGCAGATCCATGGGGCCGATCCTGCCTGCTGGCGCTCGAATGGCGCCAGAGCAAACCCACCAGAAGATCCCCGGAAGGATGTGCCGATTGCCACAGTGTCGAAGCTCACGGCGTCGGTGCTGGTCACGCGCTTGACGGCGGCGCCGAAGGGCGGTTACCGGCGGGTAGGTCTGGGGTGGGGCGGGGGTGGGGTCGAGGGCGGGGTCGAGGGCGGGGTCGAGGGTGGGGCGGGCGAAGATCGACAAGCCCCGACCCCGTGACCGGCGCCACTCGGCGGGTGCTTAGAATCTGCGCCATGACCACGCAGGGGGAGCGCACCCCGACTCCGGGAGAGGGCCAGGACGGCCGGGCAGGACAGCGGACCGGCGGGGGAGCCGAGGGGGCCGTCGGCACCGGGCGCAGGCGCGGCCTGCGGCTGAACGGCCGCCGGGCGGTCGGCTGGGTCGCCGTGGTCGGCGTGGTCGCGGCCGGCGGATGGATCATCACCCGCCCGACGCCCGGCGACTACATACCCGGCCTGGGCCCGTCCAAGGCGGACGCCGCCCGCACGCCCCCCGTGGTCGGCGCCCCGCCGCCCGTCACCGACCCCGAGGGCCTCAACGCCGACAACCTGTTCCCCGCCCAGCGCCCGGTCGAGGTCGCCGGCTACAAGGCCCGGCGCGGCGGCATCCGGCAGGGTGAGAAGTGCGACGAGGTGCTCCAGGACCGCACCCAGGAACTGCTCAAGGACACCGGCTGCCAGGCCTATCTGACGGTCAGCTTCACCGGTGTCGACCGCCCGGTGCTCTCCAGCGTCACCGTGCTGCGCTTCGCCGACCAGTCCACCGCCGCCAGGGCCGCCGACACTCTGCGCGGCAAGCCCGGCGTGGTCGCCTTCATGCTCGCCGACACCAACATCGCGCCCGCCCCGTCCGCCGGCAGCGCCAAGCCGGGCAGCGAGGCCCGGGTCGAGGCGGTCGGCCACTACGTGACCGTCACCAGCTCCCGCGCCGGCGACGCCCGCCCGACCGGCAGCCCCGCCGCGGGCACCCCCGCGGCGAGCACCCCGGCGCCCGGCGCCCCGGGCACCGGCGGCGAGCCGAACCTGGACGAGGCCACCCGCGCGCTGTCGTACGCGGCGGGGCAGCCGTTCGTCTGGATGTAGCCCCTAAGGCGTGTCTGACGAACGGCCAGGGGCCCGGCGCGACGCGCGCCGGGCCCCTGCGCAGTCCGAGCGGCCGTCAGCCGCCGAGCCGGTCCACCGCCGTGACCCGCACCACGGCCCGGCCCTCCTCGTCCGAGCCGTACAGGTCGACCTCGGCGCTGATGCCCCAGTCGTGGTCGCCCTCCGGGTCGTCGAAGATCTGCCGGACCTTCCAGGCGGAGTCCTCCTCCTCGATGATCAGCATCTTCGGGCCGCGCGCGTTGGGACCGGTGCCCAGGTCGTCGTACTCGTCCCAGTAGCCGTCCATGGCGTCCGCCCAGCGGTCCGCGTCCCAGCCGTACTCGCCGTCCAGCTCGCCGAGTTCGTCCCAGCGCTCCAGCGCGCACAGCTCCACCCGGCGGAACATCTCGTTGCGCACCAGCACCCGGAAGGCCCGGGCGTTCGCCGTCACCGGCGCCGGCTTGTCGTCCAGGGTGACCTCGGCGGTGGCCGCCTCGGTCGGGTTGGCCAGCTGCTCCCACTCGTCCAGCAGGCTGGAGTCGACCTGGCGGACCAGCTCGCCGAGCCAGGCGATGACGTCCTTGAGGTCGTCCGTCTTCACGTCCTCGGGGACGGTCTGCTCCAGCGCCTTGTACGCACCGGCCAGGTAGCGCAGCACGATGCCCTCGGTGCGGGCCAGTTCGTAGAAGCCGACGTAGTCCGAGAAGGTCATCGCCCGCTCGTACAGGTCGCGCACCACGGACTTCGGCTGGAGCTGGTGGTCGCCGATCCACGGGTGCGCCCGGCGGTACACCTCGTACGCGTGGGTGAGCAGCTCCTCCAGCGGCTTCGGGTAGGTGATCTCCTGGAGCCGCTCCATCCGCTCCTCGTACTCGATGCCGTCCCGCTTCATCTCGCCGACGGCCTCGCCGCGCGCCTTGTTCTGCTGGGCGGCGAGGATCTGGCGCGGGTCGTCGAGGGTCGCCTCGACCACCGAGATGACGTCCATCGCGTACGCGGGGGAGGTCGGGTCGAGCAGTTCGAAGGAGGCCAGCGCGAAGGTGGACAGCGGCTGGTTGAGCGCGAAGTTCTCCTGGAGGTCCAGGGTCAGGCGGACGATCCGGCCCTCCGCGTCCGGCTCCGGCAGCCGCTCCACCACGCCGCCCTCCAGCAGCGAGCGGTAGATCGCGATCGCGGTGCGGATGTGCCGGCGCTGGGCCGCCTTGTCCTCGTGGTTGTCGGTGAGCAGCTTGCGCATCGCCTCGAAGGCGTTGCCCGGGCGGCCGATCACCGACAGCAGCATCGCGTGGCTCACCTTGAACCGGGAGACCAGCGGCTCCGGGTCGGCGCCGATCAGCTTGTCGAAGGTCTCCTCGGTCCAGCCGACGAAGCCCTCCGGCGCCTTCTTCCGCACCACCTTGCGCTTCTTCTTCGGGTCGTCCCCGGCCTTGGCGACCGCCTTGTCGTTCTCGATCACGTGCTCCGGCGCCTGGGCCACGACCTGGCCCACGGTGTCGAAGCCGGCCCGGCCCGCGCGCCCGGCGATCTGGTGGAACTCCCGGGCGCGCAGGATGCGCACGCGCTGGCCGTCGTACTTGGACAGGGCGGTGAACAGCACCGTGCGGATCGGCACATTGACGCCCACACCGAGCGTGTCCGTCCCGCAGATCACCTTCAACAGGCCTGCCTGGGCGAGGCGTTCGACCAGCCGGCGGTACTTCGGCAGCATGCCCGCGTGGTGCACGCCGATGCCGTGGCGGACGAAACGCGACAGGTTGCGGCCGAACTTGGTGGTGAAGCGGAAGCCGCCGATCAGCTCGGAGATGGCCTCCTTCTCCGCCTTCGAGCACATGTTGATGCTCATCAGCGACTGGGCCCGCTCCACCGCTTCCTTCTGGGTGAAGTGCACGACGTAGACCGGCGCCTGGCCGGTCTGCAGCAGCTCCTCCAGGGTGTCGTGCAGGGTGGTGCGGCGGTACTCGTAGAACAGCGGCACCGGGCGGGTCGCGTTGCGCACCACGGTGGTCGGCCGGCCGGTGCGGCGGGTCAGGTCCTCCTCGAAGCGGCGCACGTCGCCCAGGGTCGCGGACATCAGCAGGAACTGCGCCTGCGGCAGCTCCAGCAGCGGGATCTGCCAGGCCCAGCCGCGGTCCGGCTCGGCGTAGAAGTGGAACTCGTCCATGACGACCTGGCCGATGTCCGCCCGGGCACCGTCGCGCAGCGCGATCTGCGCCAGCACCTCGGCCGTGCAGCAGATGATCGGCGCGGTCGGGTTGACGCTGGCGTCACCCGTCATCATGCCGACCTGCTCGGTGCCGAACATCTTCACCAGGTCGAAGAACTTCTCCGACACCAGCGCCTTGATCGGCGCGGTGTAGAAGGTCCGCTGCCCCTCCGCCAGCGCCGCGAAGTGCGCACCCGCCGCCACCAGGCTCTTTCCCGAGCCGGTCGGCGTCGCCAGGATGACGTTGTTCCCGGAGACCAGCTCGATCAGCGCCTCCTCCTGCGCCGGGTACAGCGTGATCCCGCGCTCCTCCGCCCAGGCCGCGAAGGTCTCGTACAGCGCATCGGGAGTGGCGGGCTTCGGCATCAGATCAAGGAGGGTCACCGGGCTATCTTGCCTGCTCGCCGCCACCCCCGGCAAAGTCCGGCGGCACGCCGCCGGGCCGGTGGCGGTGCGCGACGGCGGACTCAGCCGTTCGCGAGGTCCGGGATGGTCGGCGCGATGGCGGGTAGCCGCACCTGGTTGGCGCACTCGTACTCCTTGGCGGCGACCCGTGCGACCTTCAGCGCGATGTCGGCCTGCGCCTGACGGGCCTTGGCAGGCGGGACGCCGTCCAGCACGTTGCCGCCGACGTCGATCCGGAAGTACTGCGGGGCCGCGCCGCCGCGGAGCACCTTGAAGTCGCAGCGCACGTAGAGCCGGACATGTCGGTCCGTCTCGGTGGTGGCCAGTCCGACCGCGCCGGTCCCGAAGTCCAGCGTGGCGACGGGGCGGCCCCCTGCGGAGGCGTTGGCGCGATCGGCGTCGATCCCGTCCAGGGCGGGGTCGACCTGCACGGAGAGGAAGGTGCGGCTGCCGTCCCCGCCGTCCGGGAACCAGTCGAGGAAGCAGGTGTTGCTGCGGTTCGCCGGGTCGTCCGGTACGCCGGGTGTCTGGATCCGCGCCGCTCCCTGCTCGGTCGCCTTCCCGTGCGACCCGGCCAGCGGCTTGAGGTCGTCTTTGGAGAGCGCCGACCAGCAGGCGCTCTGCGGGAGGTCCTGGGACCGCCACGGCTTCCAGATCAAGAGCCCGCCGCCCACGACGAGGGCCAGGGCGAGGAGGCCCGCCAGCCAGGGCAGGGCACGCCGCCCCCGCGACGGTGGCGGGCAGTCCGGAGAGCTCGGGACGGTGTGTGCGACGTCGACCATGATTCATCACACCTTCGAGGCCATTGTCGGGTCGTAGAGGTTGCGGCCCCAGGTGAGTTTGGCGGCGGCGAGGCCTGCAGTGTCGCCGTGCCAGCCGGACTGCTGAACGGTGCCGATGACCTCGTTCTGCATCCGCTGGGTGAGGTCCCAGGTGCGGACGAGGGTCTCGTAGTCGCTCGCCGCCGAGTTGAGGCTGCTGAGGTCGACCTGCTTGAGCTGGCTGAACGTCACCATTGTTCGAGTTCGTGTCCCTGTTCGCGCGGCCGTCAGGCCTTGGCGCCCTGCTGGAAGCCGGCGTGGATGTCCGCCTCGGTCTGGGCGTAGGCCTGTCCGGTGCCCTGGAGCTTGTTGCCGATGTCCTCGACGGTGCCGCGCAGGCTTTCCGCCTGGGTGGACCACGTCATCCAGAGTCCCGTGAGTCCGGCGCCGAGGGACCAGCCCTTGAGTGAGGCGGCCGCCGCGTTGACGTGCTCGCCGGGCTGGGACAGCTCTGTCTTGACGGCGTCACGCAGGGCGAAGGCGTTCTGTGCCGCCTGCTGCAACATGCCCGGGTTCGCCTTGACGGTCCGGCCGCCGAGCGTGACCGGGGCGTTGTTGGCGCCGACCAGGTCCGGGAACTGCTTCTTCGCCGCTTCGGTCAGGTTGCCCCTGTCGTCGAAGAGCCATGGATTCATCCGACGCTCGAACTCGAGGTCCGTCACTTCGCGCTTCCCCCCAGGTAAAGATCGACAGGGAGTTTATCGAACGCGTACGAAGACAGGGTCGGAATCTTTGCAAGGGCATGATGAATGTTTTGCAGGTGAGGTGGCTTGAGGGGCTTGTCGATGGAATGCCAATGAACGGAAGGTGAATGAAACGGGCCGTCTCTCCCGTCCCTGTGCCAAGCGGCACATTGCCCGCCCCGCGCCGCCCGTGCCAGAGTGCCGGACATGGCCCTCCCCCTCGCCTCCCAGCCCCGCCCCGCTGTCGCGCCCGCTGCCGCGCCCGCTGCCGCGCACGTCTTCGACTGGCTCGACGAGGCCGCCGCGCTGCGCGCCGACGCCGGGCTGACCCGCACGCTGCGCAGCCGGCGCGCGGAGGACGCGGTGCTGGACCTCGCGGGCAACGACTACCTGGGGCTGACCAGGCACCCGGCGGTGACCGGGGCCGCGGCGGAGGCCGCGCTGCGGTGGGGCGGGGGGTCGACCGGGTCCCGGCTGGTGACCGGGACGACCGCGCTGCACACCGAACTGGAGCGGGAGCTCGCCGAGTTCTGCGGGGTCGAGGCCGCGCTGGTGTTCTCCTCCGGGTACACGGCCAACCTCGCCGCCCTCACCGCGCTGACCGACCCGGACACCCTGATCGTCTCCGACGCCTACAACCACGCCTCGCTGATCGACGGCTGCCGGCTGGCCCGCGCCGACGTCCACCGGGCCCCGCACAGCGACCCGGCCGCGGTCGCCGACGCGCTGGCCGCGCGGGAACAGCGGCGCGCGCTGGTGGTCAGCGACTCGGTGTTCTCGGTGGACGGCGACGCGGCGCCGCTGCGCGCACTCTCCGAGGCCGCCCGGACCGGCGGGGCCGCCCTGCTGGTGGACGACGCCCACGGGCTGGGTGTGCTCGGCCCCGGCGGGCGCGGCGCACTGGCGGCCGCCGGGCTGGCCGGGCAGCCGGACACCGTCGCCACCGTCACCCTGTCGAAGTCGCTCGGCTCCCAGGGCGGCGCCGTGCTCGGCCCGCGCCGGGTCATCCGGCACCTGACCGAGACGGCCCGCACCTTCATCTTCGACACCGGCCTCGCCCCGGCCGCCGCCGGCGCCGCCCTCGCCGCGCTGCGCCTGCTGCGCGCCGAACCGGAGCGCGCCGAGCGCGCCCGCGAGGTCGCCCGCACCCTCGCCGCCCGCCTCACCGCCGCCGGCCTGCACGCCTGCGAACCCGACGCGGCCGTGGTCTCGGTCCGCGCCCCGGGCCCGGAGGCCGCCGTCGCCTGGGCCGCCGACTGCCTCCGCGCGGGCCTCGCCGTGGGCTGCTTCCGGCCCCCGTCCGTCCCGGACGGCATCTCCCGCCTGCGCCTGACCGCCCGCGGGGACCTCACGGACCAGCAGATCGCCGACGCCGTCCGCACCATCGCCGACCTCGCCCCGGCGGGCGCCCGGATCGCATGACCGGCCCGGCGGCCGGGGTCGACAGCGGGCAGGAGGACGGGATGGCCGATCTGATCTGGGACGACGTGGCGTACATGTTCGACCCGAGCGACGGGGGGACGCTGCCGGACGTGGTCGTGGACGGCACCACGGCGGCCGACTGGCAGGCGCTGCTCGACCTCGTCCGGGAACGGGGCTGGGCCCACGAGTACGAAGACGGCGACACCGTCCTGCCGCTCCCGGCGGCCGGGACGGTGCTGGCGCGCCCGGACGACGCGGAATGCCCGAGCCTGGTGGTGCGGCCGACCGCGGAGGTGTGTGCGATCTTCCGGTTCTACTCGGCCGAGGCGATCGACTTCGACGTCTCGCTCCGGGAGATCCAGGGGCAGGAGCGCCTGGACGTCCTCTGCGCGTTCCTGACCGCGATCGGGCGGCGGCTGGGCAAGCCGGTGGTGATGTACGCCGAGGGCGGCTACGACAACTGCCCGATGATCGGGTACGACCCCGAGGCCGACCGGGTCGTGTCGATGCGCGCGGAGCGGGTGGACGGCTGAGCCGCCGCGCTGGGAGGGCCACGCCGGGTGCCTGCTCGATCCGGGGCGGGACGGCCGGCTGCCCGGCGAGCGTGTCGCGGACACCACGGTGGCGGACTCGCGCGCTACGGCTGCCCGAGGACGAGCAGGGCCTCGGCGCCGACCGGCCGGTAGCCGGCGGCCTGGAAGGCGCGGACGCTGGGGGCGTTGCCGGGGGCCTGCTGGGCCCAGACCACCTCGCCCTCCGGCAGCAGGTGGCGGGCGGCGGTGGCGAGGGCGCGGCCGAGGCCCCGGCCCCGGGCGTGCGGGTCGACCTCGACGGCGGTCTCCCAGCGGCCGGCCACGCCCCGGCCCAGGATGAGCACGCCGCCGTCGGCCTGGTACACCCGGACGTCCTCGCGGTAGCGCAACGCCCGCACCACGCGCGGGTGTTCGCGGTCCTCGAGCGGGCTGAGCGGCAGCGGCGGCGCGCCCGGGAGGCGGTCGGCGACGGTGAGCAGGTCGATGTTGTTGACGGTCCGCCCGGTCCGCTCGGCGAAGGCGGTGAGGAAGGGCGGGCAGAGTGGGACGGACAGCGGGTCGCCCGGGGCGGCGGCGACGGCGGCGCGCACCCAGTCCGGGTCCTGGTCGGTGAAGACCACGGCGTGCGCGGCGAAGGAGACCACCCCGGCCTCGCGCGGCGAGGGCTGGGGCACCACCGTCACCGAGCCGTCCGGCGGTGGGAACACCCCGCCCGCCGCGTCCGCCAGGATCTCCGCCAGCCCCCGTGCGCCCATGTCCGTTCCCTCCCTGGAAAGTTGTCCGCCCCAGTTGATCACCGCGGGCGGCGATACACCAGCAGGTACCGCCAGAACAGCAGCCGCCGCAGCCGGAAGCCGGGCAGGTGCCGGGTGGCGTACGCCCGGATGTCGGGGAGCGAGGTCTGCGGCATCGCGATCGGCGCCCGGACGGCCGGTGGTGGTGCGCCGCGTTCGCGCAGGTGGACGGCGAGGCGGCAGAGGGCGTTCACCGGGACGGCGGCCAGGCTGATCAGCCGGTCCCCGGGGGTGGTCTCGCGGTAGCAGCCCAGCACGACCAGGACCCCGCCGGGCGCGAGCGCCTCGCGCAGCCGGGCCAGGCTGTCCAGCGGCAGGTGGTGGAGGCTGGCCAGGCAGGAGATGAAGTCGTAGTGGCCGGGCGGCAGTTGGAGCTCGGTGAGGTCGCTCTGCCGGTAGTGGACGGCGGCCGGGGCGGCGGAGCCGCGCGCGGCGGCGAGGACGGCCTCGTCCCGGTCGACGGCGTCCACCTCCAGGCCCCGGCGGGCGAGCGCCCGGGCGAAGCGGCCGGTGCCGCAGCCGACGTCCAGGGCGCGGCGGGCGCCGGGCGGCACGGTGCGCAGCAGTGACCGGTGGTAGTGGTCGTTGTGGTCGAAGGGCATCCGGTCAGACTACGAGGAGGCCAGGAGGCCAGGAGGCCAGGAGACCAGACGGCCAGGAAGCCAGGAGGCTAGACGGCCTTCTTCCGGGCCCGGCTGGGCTGCACCCGGGTCGGTTCGCCGGCGGCCTTGGGATGGTCGGGCGGGTACGGGAGTTCGCCGAGGCCCTCGTCGTGCAGCTGCTTCTCGTACAGCTCCAGCAGGCCGTCCAGCCGGTACGCGTGGTCCGCCATCTCCGCGTTGGGGTCGCCGAGTTCGGCGAAGCGGGCGGGCACCGTCCGCAGGTCGAAGTCCTCGGGGGCGGCGTCGTCGAGTTCGTCCCAGCGCAGCGGGGCGGAGGCGGTGGCGCGGGGGCGGGCGCGCAGCGAGTAGGCGGAGGCGATGGTGCGGTCGCGGGCCATCTGGTTGTAGTCGACGAAGATGCGTTCGCCGCGTTCCTCCTTCCACCAGGCGGTGGTGACCTTCCCCGGCATCCGCTGTTCCAGCACCCGGCCGAGCGCGATCACAGCGTGCCGCCCGTCGGTGAAGGTCCACTCGGGCACCAACGGGACGTAGACGTGCAGGCCGCGCCCGCCGGAGGACTTGGGCCAGCCGCGCAGCCCGTACTCCTCCAGCAGGGCGCGCAGTTCGTGGGCGGCGCGGACGGCGTCGTGGAAGTCGGTGCCGGGCTGCGGGTCGAGGTCGATGCGCAGTTCGTCGACGTGGTCGGTGTCGCCGCGCCGGACCGGCCAGGGGTGGAAGGTGAGGCAGCCCAGGTTGGCGGCCCACAGCACGGCGGCCGGTTCGGTGGGGCAGATCTCGTCGGCGGAGCGCCCGCTGGGGAACTCGATCCGGGCGGTGGGCAGCCAGTCCGGCAGGCCCTTGGGGGCGCGCTTCTGGTAGAAGAACTCGCCGTCGACCCCGTCGGGGAAGCGCTGGAGGGTGGTGGGCCGGTCGCGCAGCCCGTGCAGCACCCCGTCGGCGACGGCCAGGTAGTACTGGGCGACGTCCAGCTTGGTGAAGCCGCGCTCGGGGTAGTACACCTTGTCCGGGTTGGACAGCCGGACGGTGCGCCCGGCGACTTCCAGTTCGACGGCTGTGCCCATGCCTCTCACGCTAAGGGCGCCGCGCCCGGCGCGCGCCCCGGGGCGAACCGCGCCAGGCTGGGACGCATGGACCTGCCCGTGATGCCGCCGGTGGCCCCGATGCTCGCCAAGTCGGTGGCCAGGATCCCGACGGGGATGCAGTACGAGGCCAAGTGGGACGGCTTCCGCAGCATCGTGTTCCGCGACGGCGCCGAGGTGGAGCTGGGCAGCCGCACCGGCAAGCCGCTGACCAGGTACTTCCCCGAGCTGGTGGAGGCCTTCCGGCGGGAGCTGCCGCCGCGCTGCGTGCTGGACGGCGAGGTGGTGATCGCCCGGGACGGGCGGCTGCGCTTCGAGGAGCTGCTGGAGCGGATCCACCCGGCGGCGAGCCGGGTGAAGCTGCTCGCGGAGCGGACCCCCGCCTCCTTCGTGGCCTTCGACCTGCTCGCCCTCGGTGACGACTCGTTGCTGGACGAGCCGCTGTCGGTGCGCCGCCCGGCCCTGGAGGCGGCGCTCGCGCGGGCCGCCGACCCGGTGTTCACCGCCCCGGCCTCGACCGACCCCGAGCTGGCGCAGAGCTGGTTCGCCGAGTTCGAGGGCGCCGGGCTGGACGGGGTGGTGGCCAAGCCGCTGGACCAGCCGTACCGGCCGGGCGAGCGGACCATGTACAAGATCAAGCACGAGCGCACCGCGGACTGCGTGGTGGCCGGCTACCGCGAGCACAAGAGCGGCCCGGTGGTCGGCTCGCTGCTGCTGGGCATCCACGACGACGAGGGCCGGCTCCAGCACGTCGGGGTGTGCGCCGCCTTCCCGATGGCGCGCCGCCGCGAACTGGTCGAGGAGCTGGCCCCGCTGAGGATGGACGACCTCGCCGAACACCCCTGGGGCGCCTGGGCGGAGGAGTCCGCGCACGCGGAGGGGCGGCTGCCGGGGGCGGTCAGCCGCTGGACCGGCGGCAAGGACCTGTCCTGGATCGCGCTGCGCCCCGAGCGGGTGGTCGAGGTGGCGTACGACCACATGGAGGGCAGCCGCTTCCGGCACACCGCCCAGTTCCGCCGCTGGCGGCCTGACCGCACTCCGGAGAGCTGCACCTACGCGCAGTTGGAGGAGCCGGTCTCGTACGACCTCGGCAAGGTGCTCGGGATCTGAAGCAGCGTCATGAAGGTGGCGGGCCCGACCCGGTCGCACCGGGTCGGGCCCGCGTCCTGCCCGCGTGCCGTGGGGCCCGTGTCGCGGTCAGGCCCGCACGGTGGTGGGGGCGTTGCCCGGGAGCGAAGGCGTGCCGCTGCCGGAGCCGGTGGCCGAGGGGGAGCCGGAACCGCCGCCCGAGGCCGGGGCCGACGGCGAGGCGGTCTCGGTCGGGAGCGCGTAGACGTTGTTCGGCGAGATGATCTTGGTGATCGCGTTGGCGAACAGCGTGGACGGCTCCTGGCCCTGGGAGATCACATCCGTGTTGAGCAGCAGCACCAGGGTGGCCTGGGCGTCCGGCATGTACACCGCGACGCTCTCGTAGCCCGGCATCGAGCCGTTGTGCCCGATCCAGCCGTTGTTGTTGAACAGCCCGAAGCCGTAGGTGACGCCCGGGTCGCCGGTGGGCAGGGTCTTCAACCGCTCGGTCTGGCTGGCGGGGCTGATGATGGCGCCGGTGGCCACGGTCTTGGCCCAGCTCTCCAGGTCGGCGAGCTGGGTGACGACGGCCCCTGCCGTCCAGGCCCAGGACGGGTTCCAGTTGGTGGCGTCCTGGATGTCCCCGTTGGGCGTCTGGTTGGTGTAGCCGTGGGCGTGCGGGTCGGGGAGCGTCCCGTCGGTGGCGAAGCTCGTCTTGGCCAGCGAGGCGGGCGCGAACACCTGGGACTGGAGGAAGTCGCCGGCGCTCTGCCCGCCGACCTTCTCGATCAGCTTGCCCAGGATGATGTAGTTGCTGTTGCTGTACTGGAACCGCTGGCCGGGCGGGAACACGGCGGGGTGCTTGTAGCCGTAGGCGAGCAGCTGGTCCGGGGTGAACACGTGGTTCGGGTCGTTGATCAGCGTGTTCACGAAGTCCGGGTCGGAGCTGTACGGGAACAGGCCGCTGCGCATCTCGCCGAGCTGGCGGACGGTGATCCCGTCGCCGCCGGGGACGCCGTCCACGTACTTGGAGATCGGGTCGTCCAGCGCCACCTTGCCCTGGTCGACCAGGCGCAGCACGGCGGTCGCGGTGAAGGTCTTGCTCTCGCTGCCGATGCGGGCGAACAGCCCCGCGTCCATCGGCGTGTTGGCGGCCTTGTCGGAGACGCCGAAGGACTTCTGGTACGTGCCGCCCGGGGTGATGATCCCGACCGAGATGCCGGGCACCGAGTTCTGCTTGAGCACCGACTGGATCGCGGCGTCCAGCTTGGCGCCGACGGCCGGGGTCAGCTGCACCACCGCGTTCGAGGAGGCGCTCCCCGAGGGGGTGCCCGGGGAGGAGTACCCCGGGGACGGGCTGAGCGCGGCCGGTTCGGCGGTGACCGCCGGCTCGGCGGCCTGCCGGGCGGGCGTCGACTCTCCGGAGCAGGCGGTGGCGGTCAGCAGGCCGGCCAGCGCGAGGGCGGCGCCGGCGGCCAGCCGGGCGGAACGGGGAGCGGCCGGGCGGGGCCGTCGGGTGTTGGTCATGGAGTGGCGCGCCTCTCTGCGGCGAAGGGCCCCGGAGCGCTGCTCCACGGGGCCGTGGGGGAGCGTCGCCACCGTAAGCACCGTGCTCGAACACCCGCGCGCCGGTGGCGGCCGGGCTGGCCCGAACGGACCCAAGCCCACCCGAGTGGCCCGTTCCCGCTGGCGGATCCTTGTCAAGTACCCCGGCGGTACGGCCGGTTGGTGTCGTCACCGGCGCCGCGCGCTCGGCCGGACGGGTGAGCACCGGCACGCCGCACCCGCCCCCGGGCCCAGCTCGGGCACGATCGTTCAGCTCAGCTGTGGCCGTCCTTAAGAATTCCTCGATGGACCGCACCCCCTCCCACCAGGCAGATTTCTGCCTGCCGGAGCGTGCCCGTCAGGAGCGGCCGAACCGAGCCCCCGGCCTGCCCGACCCTCGAAGGCCGTCCCCGATCAGCACGTCAGGAGCCGTCTCCCGTGAAGGCACTCGTCAAGCAGCACGCCGAGCCCGGCCTCTGGATGATCGACGTCCCGAAGCCCGAGATCGGCCCCGGCGAGGTGCTGATCAAGGTGCTGCGCACCGGCATCTGCGGCACCGACCTGCACATCCGCAAGTGGGACGGCTGGGCGCAGCAGACGATCAGGACCCCGCTGGTGCTCGGCCACGAGTTCGTCGGCGAGGTCGCCGAGATCGGCGCCGGCGTCGCGGACATCGCGATCGGCGACCTGGTCAGCGGCGAGGGCCACCTGGTCTGCGGCAAGTGCCGCAACTGCCTGGCCGGCCGCCGCCACCTGTGCCGCAACACCGTCGGCCTGGGCGTGAACCGGGACGGCGCCTTCGCCGAGTACGTGGCGCTGCCCGCCTCCAACGTCTGGGTGCACCGGGTGCCGGTCGACCTCGACGTGGCCGCGATCTTCGACCCCTTCGGCAACGCCGTGCACACCGCGCTGTCCTTCCCGCTGGTCGGCGAGGACGTGCTGGTCACCGGCGCCGGCCCGATCGGCATCATGGCGGCCGCCGTCGCCAAGCACGCCGGCGCCCGCAACGTGATGATCACCGACGTCTCCCCGTACCGGCTCGACCTGGCCCGCCAGGTCGGCGTGACGCTGGCGCTGAACGTCGCCGAGCACACCATCGAGGAGGGCCAGCAGAAGCTGGGCCTGCGCGAGGGCTTCGACGTCGGCCTGGAGATGTCCGGCCGCCCCGAGGCGATGCAGTCGATGATCGCCAACATGACCCACGGCGGCAAGATCGCCATGCTGGGCCTGCCGGCCGAGGACTTCGCGGTGGACTGGGCCTCGATCGTCACCTCGATGATCACCATCAAGGGCATCTACGGCCGCGAGATGTTCGAGACCTGGTACGCGATGTCGGTGCTGCTGGAGGGCGGCCTGGACCTCAGCCCGGTGATCACCGGCCGCTACGCCGCCACCGACTTCGAGGCCGCCTTCGACGACGCCGCGAGCGGCAACTGCGGCAAGATCATCCTCGACTGGACCGCCTGAGCACCCCGTTGACGCCAAAGGAGCCTGTTGTGTTCGACAACGTGCGCGCCGACATCGCCACCACCCTCGACGAGATCCGTGAGGCCGGCCTGTTCAAGCCGGAGCGGGTGATCGGCAGCCCGCAGAGCGCCGAGGTCACCGTCACCTCCGGCGGCCGCCCCGGCGAGGTGCTGAACTTCTGCGCCAACAACTACCTCGGCCTGGCCGACCACCCCGAGGTGCTCGCCGCGGCCAAGGACGCCCTGGACCGCTGGGGCTACGGCATGGCCTCGGTCCGCTTCATCTGCGGCACCCAGGACGTGCACAAGGAGCTGGAGAACCGCCTCTCGGCCTTCCTCGGCCAGGAGGACACCATCCTCTACTCCTCGTGCTTCGATGCCAACGGCGGCGTGTTCGAGACCCTGCTGGACGACCGCGACGCCGTCATCTCCGACGCGCTCAACCACGCCAGCATCATCGACGGCATCCGGCTCAGCAAGGCCCGCCGCCACCGCTACGCCAACCGCGACCTGGCCGACCTGGAGCAGCAGCTCAAGGAGACCCAGGACGCCCGCCGCCGCCTGATCGTCACCGACGGCGTCTTCTCCATGGACGGCTACGTCGCCCCGCTGCGCGAGATCTGCGACCTGGCCGACCGCTACGACGCCATGGTCATGGTCGACGACTCGCACGCCGTCGGCTTCGTCGGCGCCGGCGGCCGCGGCACCCCCGAACTGCACGGCGTGATGGACCGGGTGGACATCATCACCGGCACCCTGGGCAAGGCGCTCGGCGGCGCCTCCGGCGGCTACGTCGCCGCCCGCCGGGAGATCGTCGCCCTGCTGCGCCAGCGCTCCCGCCCGTACCTGTTCTCCAACTCGCTGGCCCCGGTGATCGCGGCCGCCTCGTTGAAGGTGCTCGACCTGGTCGAGCAGTCCAACGAGCTGCGCGAGCGGCTGGCGGCCAACACCGCGCTGTTCCGCTCGAAGATGACCGAGGCCGGGTTCGAGATCCTGCCGGGCGACCACCCGATCGCCCCGGTGATGATCGGCGACGCGGCGAAGGCCGGCCGTCTGGCCGAACTCCTGCTGGAGCGCGGCGTGTACGTGATCGGCTTCTCGTACCCGGTGGTCCCGCACGGCCAGGCCCGGATCCGGGTGCAGCTCTCCGCGGCCCACTCCACCGAGGACGTGGAGCGCGCCGTCGCCGCCTTCGTGGACGCCCGCGCCGCGCTGGAGGGCTGACGCCCACGAGGGGTGACTCCCGGCAGGGCCGACCCCCACGAGAGGGTGACCCCCACGAGAGGGTGACCCCCAGGAGGGTTGACCCCCCCAGGAGGGTTGACCCGCACGGGGGTTGACCCCCACAAGCTGCCCGCGGGGCCGAGCCGCTCGGAACCGGCCCGTCCCCGCGGGCTCACAACCGCCCTGCGGTGGTGGTGAATCGATTTCCCGCCACCGCCGCGCGGCCCGAAGACCAACTGCCCCACCCTCCCGCCTCGGGGGTGGGACACCGGCCCGCACCGGTGTCCCACCCCCGTTCGCGGTTCTGCCTCCAGTTCACGTTACCGGCCAGTAATTTGGCTGATCATCATCTCCTTCGGGGCCGGGTTCGATCACTAGGCTCGTCGTGATCACATCAAGTGGACCGAGGGAGCAGCGCGTGATGGCACGACCCCACCGAACCGGCGGACATCGGACGGCGAGCGCCGCCCTCGCCCTGGCGCTCGGGCTCGGGCTCGCAACGGGTGCGGTGGCACAGCCTGCGGCCGCCGCACCCGTGTCCGGGTCCGCAGCCGTGCCGGCCGACGTGCCGGCCGCCGCGTCGGCACTCGGCGGCTTCCGGCTGGCGGACATCACCGCCCGGGACGGCATCGTACTCAAGGCCGACGTCTTCACCCCGCCCGCCGGAACCCCGGGCGCCGACGCCCGGGGTCGCTACCCGGTGGTGGTGCAGCCTGCGAGCTGGGGGCAGAACGACCTGGAGTACGTCGCCCAGGGGCACCGGTTCGCCGCCGCCGGGTACGTCGTCGTGACGTACACCGTGCGCGGGTTCTGGGGCTCGGGCGGGGAGGTGGACGTCGCCGGGCCCAAGGACGTCGCCGACATCTCGACGGTGATCGACTGGGCCCTCGCCCACACCCCGGCGGACCCGGACCGGGTCGGCATGATCGGCCTGTCGCTCGGCGGCGGCCTCACCCTCCTCGGCGCCGCGTTCGACCCGCGGATCAAGGCCGTCGCCTCGCTCAGCGGCTGGGCCGACCTGACCGACGCGCTGTACAGCGGGCAGACCCGGCACACCGCCGCCGCCACCAGGCTGGCCCGGATCGAGGGCCTGACCGGCCGCAAGAGCCCGGAGTTCGCGGCCGCCCTGGACGACCTGTTCGGCGACCACGACCTGCCCGACGTGATCGCCTGGGCGAAGCTCCGCTCGCCCGCCGCCTACCTGGACCGGATCAACGCCAACGGCGCCGCCGTCTACCTCGCCAACGGCTGGAGCGACAGCTTCTTCAACCCCGGCCAGATGACCGACTTCTACCGGCGGCTGACCGTCCCCAAGCGCCTCGAACTGCGCCCCGGCGACCACGCCAGCCAGGAGTTCACCGGCCTGCTCGGCTTCTCCAACGCCACCTGGGACGACGCCCGCGGCTGGCTCGACCAGCACCTCAGGGGCGTGGCGGGCGCGGGCCTGCCGCCGGGCGTCGACCTGGAGGTCCGCCCGGGCGGTGCCCACGAGGCGTACCCGGACTGGGACTCGGTCGCCTCCCGCACCGAGCGGCTGGACCTCGCCGGCACCGCCACCGTCCGCGGCGACCGGCCGTCCGGTGCGAGCGGCGGCACGGTGCTGCTCTCCGGACTGGTCGACCAGTGGCTGCACCAGCCGCCGACCGTCCTGGTGCCGCTGCTGGACCGCGGGGCGGCAGCCGTCCGGCAGTCGGAGCCGTACGGGCAGGGCCTCGCCGTGCGCGGGGCCGTCCGGGTGCACACCACCGTGACCAGCTCGGCGCCGCAGGGCACCACCGTCGCGTACCTCTACGACGTGGACGCGCTCGGCGCCGGGCGGCTGATCGCGCACGCCCCGCAGAGCTGGTCCGGCCAGCCGGCCGGGCAGTCCTTCCCGCTGGACGTCACGCTGTTCCCCACCGCGTACGACCTCCCGGCCGGCCACCGGCTCGCGCTGGTGCTCGGCACCCAGGACGGCCTGTACGGCGGCGAGACACCGGCGGGCAGCACGGTGACCTTCGGTCCGGCGGACGTCTCGCTGCCCGTCCGCTGAGCCCGGCGCCGCCCCGCCCTCCCGCAGTCGGAGGGCGGGGCGGCGGCGGGTCGGACAGGCCCCCCGGGCGGTCGGTCCGGGGACGAGCCAAGCCGTGGGCGACCCCCGGGGTCAACAGCTGAGATGAATCCGGACGGAAAATACGTCAACAGACGTAATCGGGCGCGGCTCAGAGGCGGCGGCGGAACACGTCCGTGACGGTGTTGGTGTCCCCCGGCACCAGGTTGCCGTCCTCCGCGTCGAACAGCACCGTGCCGCCCTCGGCGTCGACGTACGGGTTCTGCGCGGCGGCGGTGCTCTGGGAGCCGTCCGAGGCGAGGCTGACCCGCTCGATCCGGCCGGTCCACAGGTCGCGGCGGAACACGTCGGAGGACTGGTTGGTGTCGTCGGCGACCAGGTCGTCCGCGGCGGAGTCGAAGTAGACCCAGCGCCCGTCGGCGGTGATCGCCGGGTCGTAGGAGCCGTCGGTGGGCGTGGTGCCGGGCAGCGGGGTGTTGACCAGGGTGACCGTGCCGGTGACCAGGTCGTGGACGTACAGGTCCATCCGGAGGCCGTGGCTGCCCGGGCGGGGGTCGATGCCGTAGGTCGGCATGCCGTACAGCGCGTAGCGGCCGTCGGGGCTGAGCCGGGCGTCCATCAGGCCGACGCCGCGCTCGGCGCCGGTGGTGTCCACACTGGCGACGACGGTCCGGCCGGTGGCGGCGGACCAGACGTAGTACGGGTAGAAGCGTGGGCCCGCCAGCTCGGCGTCGGCGGCCGCCGGGGCGGCGGGGGTGCCCGGGGCGGGGTCGGTGAGGTTCGAGGCCCGGGAGACGAAGCCGACCGTGCGGCCGTCCGCGCTGATCGTCGGACGGTAGGAGTGGTTGTCCGCGCCGGTGCCGCCGGTGCCGCCCGAGGGGCCGGTGGTGACCAGCCGGGTGGTACGGGTCCAGCGGTCGGTCACATAGATGTTGATCTTCCCGCGCCGGATGCCGGTGGTCAGGTCGGTGCGGTTCGAGGCGTAGGCGACATAGCGGCCGTCCGCGCTCAGCGTGGGGTTGTCCGCGCTGCGGATGGTCTCGTCGTCGTCGGTGGCGAGCAGGCCGCCGGTGATCAGCTCGGTGCGCCCGGTCCAGCGGTCGCGGACGAACACGTCGTTCGCGTGCTTGGCCTGGCCGGGGACGACGTTGGTGGCGGCGGTGCTGAACGCCACGAACCGGCCGTCGGCGCTGAGCGAGGCGTCCGTGGTGGGGGCGTTCAGCTGCGAGCCGTCGTCGGCGACGCTGACCCGCTCGAGGTGGCCGTTGCGCAGGTCGCGGACGTAGACCTCGCCGGAGTTCGGGGTGCCGGTGGACGGCAGCAGGTCGGTCGCGCTCGACGAGAACAGCGCCGAACGGCCGTCCGCGCTCAGCCCGAGCCCGGTCGAGGCGCCGTTCAGCTGCTCCCCCTTGAAGCCCTCGCTGACCCGGGCGGTGTCGCCCTTCGGCGGCCGGGCCTCGGCGGCGGGCATCACGGCGCCGACCGCGAGGGCGGCCACCAGGACGCAGCCGGCGCGGGCGAGCCGGCGGCGGGAACGAGCGGTGATCATGGACATCCTCCCCTGATGACGAGTACCGGGCCCCGGAGTCCCCGGCCCGGTCCGTCCCCGAGCCAAGCGCCGGGCGGACCGGGCGGTCAACGGGCCGAGACGATCTCGCGCCGAAATACGCCACCGGTGGTACTGCCCCGGAACGAGCCCGGCAACGGCCCCGGGAACCGCACCCCGGACGGACCGCCGCGCCGCGCTGGCAGAATTGGGCGTGTGATCGACGCACGACGGCTGCGGACCCTCCGGGCCGTGGCGGACCACCGCACCGTGACCGCCGCGGCGGCCGCCCTCTACCTGACCCCCTCCGCGGTCTCCCAGCAGCTGGCCGCCCTGGAACAGGAGACCGGCCACCACCTGCTGGCCCGGGAGGGCCGGGGTGTGCGGCTGACCGCCGCCGGGGAGATCCTGCTCGGCCACGCCGACGCGGTGCTCGCCCAGCTGGAGCGGGCCGAGGCCGACCTCGCCGCGTACAGCGCGGGCGTCGCGGGCGAGGTCACCGTCGCGTCCTTCGCCACCGGCATCTCGCACGTGCTCGCCCCGGCGATGGGCCTGCTGGCCGGCCGGGCCCCCGGGGTGCGGCTCAAGGTGCTGGACGCCGAGGGCGACGCCAGCCTCCCGATGGTGCTGGACGGCCGCGCCGACCTCGCGGTGGCCGTCGAGTACCGCGGCGCCCCGCGCGCCGACGACGCCCGGCTGACCAGGGTCCCGCTGTACGCCGAGCCCTTCGAGGCGGTGCTGCCGCTGGCCCACCCGCTGGCCGCCGAGGCCGGTCCGCTGGCGGTGGCCGCGCTGGCGGACGAGCCGTGGATCGGCCCCTACCCGGGCAACCCGTGCCACGACGTGGTCCTGCTGGCCTGCGAGCACGCCGGCTTCCAGCCGCGCCTGCTGCACTCCTCCGACGACTTCCGCGCCGTCGTCGCCCTGGCCTCGGTGGGTGCGGGCGTCGCCCTGGTGCCGCGCTCCGCGCTGCGCGGGGTGGACCTGGACCGGGTGGCGGTCCGCCCGGTCGACAGCGACCTCGCCACCCGCCGGGTCTTCGCCGCCGTCCGGGCCGGCGCCGACGGGCACCCGCTGCTCCGCCCGGTCCTCGACTCCCTCGCCGAGGCCGCCGCTGCGGGCGCCTGACGCCCTGACGCCCGGGCTGACCGGGCGTCAGGCGCCGCGGATCAGCGCTGGATCTCGACCCGGGCCCGCTCGTTCGGCGTACCGATCTCCCAGAACCGGGCCGTGCCGCGCGCACTGCCGTAGGCGCCCGTACCGCCGGTGACCGCCATGTCGAGCGGGACGCCCGATCCGTTCGTCCAGAGCGACTGCATCGTCAGCGAGCCGCCCTGGACCTCGATGGTGAGCAGGCAGTGCTTGGTGACCTCCGCACCGTGGATCTGGACCACCTGGCAGGTGCCGCCGCCGCGGCCGACCTCGCGGCCGTCCTGGACGGCGCCGCCGGAGTAGACGTCCTGGTCGCCCAGGCTCGGCCCGGCCGGGCCGAGGTCCAGGGCCTCGTACTGGTCGTTCCGGACCTGGAGTTCGAGCACCTCGACCCGGCCCCGCCGCGGGGCGTCGGCGTCCGCGCTGCCCACGGCGGCGAGGCCGATCGCGGCGGTGGCCAGCGAGGCGGCGACGAACCTCCGGGCCGTCAGGTACCTGTTGCTGCTTGCGGTGGTGGCCATGGTGGACCCCTTCGTGGAGAACCCTGCTGCGAACTCCCTCGACGCTATGACCGGCCGGTCCGCCCCCGCCAAGACCAATTCCGCTATCGCGTCATGCCCGCCCGGGCATGACCGCCAACGGCGACCCCCGCCCCACCCCCGTGCCCCCTCCCCGTGCCCCCGCCCCGGTGGGACGGCGGGCGGGATCGTGCCCGAACCGCCGTGCGGCGGACCGCGTAGGGTGGCGGGAACCATGACCGGCCGCACTCCAGGAGCCCCCATGACCTCGACCGTCGTCCCCGCCGACCCCGCCGGCCCGCTGCCGGTCGGGGTGATCGGCCTCGGCGACATCGCGCAGAAGGCGTACCTGCCGGTGCTCACCGCCCTGCCCGGGCTGGACCTGCGCCTGATGACCCGGGACCGGGCCAAGCTGGACCGGCTGGGGGAGGCCCACCGGATCGACGCCGCAAGCCGGTTCACCGACCTGGGCGCGCTGATCGACAGCGGCATCCGGGCCGCCTTCGTGCACGCGGCCACCGACCAACACGTGCCGATCGTCGAGCGGCTGCTGGGCGCCGGGGTGGACGTGTACGTGGACAAGCCGCTCGACTACACCGTGGACGGCGCCCGTCGGCTGGTCGACCTCGCCGACCGGACCGGCCGCTCGCTGATGGTCGGCTTCAACCGGCGCCACGCCCCCGGCTACGTCCAGGCGTTGGAGCGTCCGCGCGACCTGATCGTGCTGCAGAAGAACCGCGAGGGCCTGCCCGAGGCCGCCCGGTCGCTGGTCTTCGACGACTTCGTGCACGTGGTGGACACCCTGCGGTTCCTGGTACCGGGCGAGATCGAGCAGGTGGACGTCCGGGCCCGCAAGGACCGCGAGGGCCTGGTGGAGCACGTGGTGCTGACGCTCGGCGGGGAGGGCTTCACTGCGCTCGGCATCATGAACCGGGTCTCCGGCTCGACCGAGGAGGTGCTGGAGGTCTCCGGCGGCGACTCCAAGCGGGAGGTGCGCAACCTCGCCGAGGTGATCGACCACCGCGGCCAGCCCACCGTCCGGCGGCGCGGCGACTGGGTGCCGGTGGCCCGTCAGCGCGGGATCGAGCAGTGCGTGCTGGGCTTCCTGGACGCCGTCCGGGCCGGGAAGACCCTGGACGCCCACGACGCGCTGCGCACCCACGAGTTGTGCGAGCTGATCGTGGAACGGATCGGGTAGCGCCGGGCAGAGCCCCGGTCGAACCGGGGGATTGCTGGGAGCGGGCTGGAAGGAGCCTGGGAGACAACCGAATCGACGCTTCCGCAGGTCATCGGGCCGGAACCGACAGTTCATTGACGAGGTCTTGTCGGGGCATTTTCTACGCGCGTATCTTGAGGGCGCCGCGGGGGAACGGGAGCCGTCCCCCGCTCTCTCCGACCTTCCTTCTACACGAGTAGCGTCCGCTGCCCGAGCTAGGAGCCATGCCCCGGTGACCACCGCCCCCGCACCCCGCCCCCGCAGAGCCGCCCTGTTGCGCGCCGCCGTCGCCCCGGCCGCACTCGCCGTCTCGCTGGTGCTCGTCCCTCTGCCGTCCGCCGTCGCGGCCGGCGCGGCCGCCGCCCCGCCCGCGCCCACCGAGGCCGGGCCGCTGCGGATCCACGACATCCAGGGCACCACCCGGGTCTCCCCGCAGGCCGGAAAGCCGGTCACCGGCGTGCCCGGAATCGTCACCGGCGTGCGCGCGTACGGCAGTTCCAAGGGATTCTGGCTGCAGGACCCGAACCCGGACGCCGACCCGGCCACCAGTGAGGGCATCTTCGTCTTCACCGGCGCAAACCCGACCGTGAAGGTCGGCGACTCGGTGCTGGTCAGCGGCAAGGTCACCGAGTACTACCCGAACTACTCGGGCGGTTCGCAGTCCGTCACCGAGCTCACCGGCCCCGCCGTCACCGTGCTCTCCGCCGGCAACCCGCTGCCCGCCCCCGTGGTGGTGGACACCCGCAACATCCCCGGCAGCTACGCCCCGCCGGCCGGGCCCGACGGCAGCATCGACGCCGGGCGGCTCGACCCGGAGAAGTACACCCTGGACTTCTACGAGTCGCTGGAGGGCATGCTCGTCCAGGTCAAGGACGTCCGGGTGATACAGGCGACCGACAAGTACAACGAGCTCTGGGTCGCCGCCGACCGGCAGGACCAGCGCAGCAAGCGCGGCGGGGTGCTCTACGAGTCCTACCGCGAGCCCAACGTCGGCCGCCTGATGGTGCAGCAGCAGGCCGCCGTCACCCAGCAGCCCTTCCCGGTGGCCAACGTCGGCGACGAGCTGACCGGCACCACCACCGGCCCGCTGGACTACAACGCCTTCGGCGGCTACACCCTGGTGGCCGGCACCCTCGGCACCCTCAAGGACAACCACCTCCAGCGCGAGGTCACCCCGCAGGCGAGCGAGCGCGAACTCACCGTCGCCACCTACAACGTGGAGAACCTGGCCGCCACCAACCCGGACGCCAAGTTCGCCCAGCTGGCCCAGGGCGTCGTCACCAACCTGCGCTCGCCCGACATCGTCGCCCTGGAGGAGATCCAGGACAACAACGGCGCCAAGAGCGACGGCACCGTCGACGCGAGCCAGACCGTCGCCAAGTTCCTCGCCGCGATCAAGGCGGCCGGCGGCCCCGCCTACGACTGGCGCTCGGTCGACCCCCAGGACGGCAAGGACGGCGGCGAGCCCGGCGGCAACATCCGCCAGGTCTTCCTGTTCAACCCCCAGCGGGTCTCCTTCACCGACATCCCCGGCGGCAGCGCCACCACCGCCGTCGGCGTCACCGGCACCGGCGCCGCCACCGCGCTCACCGCCTCGCCCGGCCGGATCGCGCCCACCGACGACGCCTGGACCAACAGCCGCAAGCCGCTGGTCGGCCAGTTCGTCTTCCGTGGCCAGAAGGTCTTCGTGATCGCCAACCACTTCAACAGCAAGGGCGGCGACCAGGGCATCGACAGCCGCTTTCAGGCCCCGACCCGCAGCTCCGAGGTGCAGCGGGTTCAGCAGGCCACCGTCGAGCAGGCCTTCGTCGCCGGACTGCTGGCCGCCGACAAGCAGGCCAGGATCGTCTCGCTCGGCGACTTCAACGACTACCAGTTCTCGCCCGCGCTGGCCGCGCTCACCAAGGGCGGCGTGCTGCGCGACCTGGTCAACGAGCTGCCGGAGACCGAGCAGTACTCGTACGTCTACCAGGGCAACTCCCAGGTGCTCGACCACGTCCTGGTCAGCCCCGAGCTCGGCCACGCCAAGTACGACGTGGTGCACATCAACGCCGAGTTCGCCCAGCAGGCCAGCGACCACGACCCGCAGGTGGTCCGCCTCAGGCCCTGACCCGAGCCGCGGCTATCCTGCCTCCGTCGTCGGCGACCGCCGGCGGCGGAGGCGGCATCGCGTGACGGGGGCGGGCATGGCGGGTACGGCGGACGCGGCAGGTGCGGACGGCCCGGAAGGCCCGGCAGGCCCGGCGGGTGCGGCAGGTTCGGCGGGTGCGGAGGCCACGGCCCGCCCGGAGTACCGGATCGAGCGGATCGGACCGGACGACTGGGAGCGGCTGCGCACCATCCGGCTGGCCCAACTCCTCGACACCCCGCTGGCCTTCGGCGAGACCCACGCGTACGCGCTGCTCCAGGGCGAGGGCAACTGGCGGGCCCGCACGGACTGGCTGAACGAGCCCGGCCGGATCGGCCTGGTCGCCGTGGACGCGGACGACCGGTGGGTCGCCACCATGCTCTCGATCCCCAGCCGCAAGACCGCGACCGTCGACCTGATCGGCGTCTGGGTCGACCCGGCGCACCGCGGCCGCGAGCGCGGCGTCGCCGACGCCCTGCTGGACGCGGTGATCGCCTGGGCCCGGGAGGGCGGCGCCGAGTGGATGCTGCTGGGCGTCCACGAGGCGAACGACCGCGCCGCCGCCTTCTACCGGCGGCGCGGCTTCACCTACACCGGTGGCGAGACGCCGTACGTGCTGGACGAGCGGGCCCGGATCCTGGAGATGGTCCTCCCGCTGGGGTAGGGCGCCGCCTGATCCACAGGACCCGCCCTACCGGGCCACCCGGCGGTTCACTTCACGTACTCCGCGAGGTGCTCGCCGGTCAGCGTCGAGCGGGCCGCGACCAGCTCGGCCGGGGTGCCCTCGAAGACCACCCGCCCGCCGTCGTGCCCGGCGCCCGGCCCGAGGTCGATGATCCAGTCGGCGTGCGCCATCACCGCCAGGTGGTGCTCGATCACGATCACCGACTTGCCGGAGTCCACCAGCCGGTCCAGCAGCCCGAGCAGCTGCTCGACGTCCGCCAGGTGCAGCCCGGTGGTCGGCTCGTCCAGGACGTAGACCCCGCCCTTGTCCGCCATGTGGGTGGCCAGCTTCAACCGCTGCCGCTCACCGCCGGACAGCGTGGTCAGCGGCTGCCCGAGGCTGAGGTAGCCCAGGCCGACGTCGGCGAGCCGCTCCAGGATCCGGTGCGCGGCCGGCAGCTTCGCCTCGCCGTCGCCGAAGAACTCCTCCGCCTCGGTCACCGACATCGCCAGCACCTCACTGATGTCCCGGCCGCCCAGCCGGTACTCCAGCACCGCGGCCTGGTAGCGCTTGCCCTCGCAGTCCTCGCAGGTGGTGGCCACCCCGGCCATCATCGCCAGGTCGGTGTAGACCACGCCGGCGCCGTTGCAGGTCGGGCAGGCGCCCTCCGAGTTGGCGCTGAACAGGGCCGGCTTCACGCCGTTCGCCTTGGCGAAGGCCTTGCGGATCGGCTCCAGCAGCCCGGTGTAGGTCGCCGGGTTGCTGCGCCGGGAGCCCTTGATCGCCCCCTGGTCGACCGAGACCACGCCCTCGCTCGGCGGGATCGAGCCGTGGATCAGCGAACTCTTCCCCGAGCCCGCCACCCCCGTCACCACGGTCAGCACCCCGAGCGGGACGTCCACGTCCACGTTCCGCAGGTTGTGGCTGTTCGCGCCGCGGATCGCCAGCGAGCCGGTGGGCTTACGGACCTCCTCCCGCAGCGCCGTCCGGTCCGCCAGGTGCCGGCCGGTGACGGTGCCGCTCCGGCGCAGCCCGGCCACGCTGCCCTCGAAGCACACCGAGCCGCCCGCCGCACCCGCCCCGGGGCCGAGGTCGACCACGTGGTCCGCGATCGCGATGGTCTGCGGCTTGTGCTCCACCACCAGCACCGTGTTGCCCTTGTCCCGCAGCCGCAGCAGCAGGTCGTTCATCCGGCTGATGTCGTGCGGGTGCAGCCCGGTGGTGGGCTCGTCGAAGACGTACGTGGTGTCCGTGAGCGAGGAGCCCAGGTGGCGGATCATCTTCACCCGCTGCGCCTCGCCGCCCGACAGGGTGCCGGAGGGGCGGTCCAGCGAGAGGTAGCCGAGGCCGATCTCGACGAAGGCGTCCAGCGCCTGCCGCAGCGCGTCGAGCAGTGGCGCCACCGAGGGCTCGTCCAGCGCCCGGACCCAGTCCGCGAGGTCGCTGATCTGCATCGCGCAGGCGTCGGCGATGCTGACACCGCCGATCTTCGAGGAGCGGGCGGCCTCGCTCAGCCGGGTGCCCCCGCACTCCGGGCAGGCGGTGAAGGTGACGGCGCGCTCCACGAAGGCCCGGATGTGCGGCTGCAGCGCCTCCTTGTCCTTGGACAGCATGGACTTCTGGAGCTTGGGGACCAGGCCCTCGTAGGTCAGGTTGACCCCGTTGACCTTGACCTTGGTCGGCTCCCGGTACAGGAAGTCCTGGAGCTCCTTCTTGGTGTACCTGCGGATCGGCTTGTCCGCGTCCAGGAAGCCCGAGTTGGCGTAGACCCCGACCGTCCACCAGCTGTCCGGCTTCCAGCCGGGGATCAGGATCGCGCCCTCGGTGAGCGACTTGGTGTCGTCGTACAGCTGGGTGAGGTCGATGTCGGAGACGCTGCCCCGGCCCTCGCAGCGCGGGCACATGCCGCCGGTGATGCTGAAACTGCGCCGCTCCTTGACCGTCCTGCCGCCGCGCTCCACGGTCACCGCGCCGGCGCCGCTGATCGACGGGACGTTGAAGGAGAAGGCCTTGGGGGAGCCGATGTGCGGCGTGCCCAGCCGGCTGAACAGGATCCGCAGCATCGCGTTGGCGTCGGTCGCGGTGCCGACGGTGGAGCGCGGGTCGGCGCCCATCCGCTGCTGGTCGACCAGGATCGCGGTGGTCAGGCCCTCCAGGACGTCCACCTCGGGGCGGGCCAGGGTCGGCATGAAGCCCTGGACGAAGGCGCTGTAGGTCTCGTTGATCAGCCGCTGGGACTCGGCGGCGATGGTGTCGAAGACGAGCGAGCTCTTGCCGGAGCCGGACACCCCGGTGAACACCGTCAGACGGCGCTTGGGGATGTCGACGCTGACGTCCTTGAGGTTGTTCTCGCGTGCCCCGTGCACGCGGATCAGGTCGTGGCTGTCGGCGGCGTGCGGCTCGGCCATCGTTCTGTTCGCTCCGTGTCTCTGTGGCTTCTCGGTGGCTTCTCGGCGGTTCTTCGGTGGCTCTTCGGGGCTCTTCGGTCGGCGCCCCGGGCCCGCCCCGGCCGGTCGTGGCCGGGTCGGGCCCGGGGAGGGGTCAGCGGACTTCGTTGAAGCGGACCATGTTGCCCGCCGGGTCGCGGAAGGCGCAGTCGCGGATGCCGTACGGCTGCAGGGTCGGCTCCTGGACGAGCTCGGCGCCGCCGGACTTCAACCGGTCGAACACCGCGTCCAGGTCGGCGGTGGCGAGCACCACCCGCGCGTACGTCCCCTTGGCCATCATCTCGGTGATGGTACGCCGCTCGTCCTCGGTGATGCCCGGGTCCGCGAACGGCGGCTCGAGCACCAGCGACACGTCGGGCTGGTCGGCGGGACCGACGGTGATCCACCGCATCGGGCCGCCGCCGACGTCCTTGCGGACCTCGAAGCCGAGCAGGTCGCGGTAGAAGGCCAGCGAGGCCTCCGGGTCGGTGTGGGGGAGGAAGGTCCAGTGAATGCTGATGTCGTTCATGACTGCAACGCTAGGCGCGGTCCCCGGGCGGGCGCTTCTCGAAAACTGATCGCCTCCCCGGACGGCCCGGACGGCCCGGACGGCCCGGACGGCCCGGACGGCCCGGACAGGCCGATGGCCCGGACAGCCCGACGGCCCGACGGCCCGCCCCCCGTGCGGACCGGTGTCCGGGGGCCGGGCCGTCGGGCTCGGTCGTGCGGCTCGCGCGGCTGCTCAGGCGCGGCAGCGCAGCATCTCCAGTGGCGGGTGGGCGAGCACGTCCGCCCAGAACTCCTCGCCGTACTCGCGCAGGCCTTCCTCGGAGATCCGCAGCGGCACCCACTCCAGCCCGGTGAACCCGGCCGCCCGCAGCGCCTCCTCGTAGACCTCGCGGCGCGGGACGGTGCCGAGGATGCTGATCGGCCGGGGGTCGAGGAGCGCGGTGACCCGCACCCGCGGTCCGATCTCACCCTGCTCGCCGGTCGGCTCGCAGCGGAAGCCGTACTGCTCCAGGGTGAGGCAGTCGAAGGCGTAGTCCGGCTTCTGGGCGAAGACGACGAGCTCCCCGCCCGGCAGCAGGCTGCGGTGGATGTTGCGACACATCCGGTCCAGGGCGGCCCGGTCCTCCGCGTAGTTGAGGCACTGCACCGCCAGCGCCACGTCGAACTGCCGCTCCAGCTCCCGAAGTTCGGCCACGTCGCCGACCTCGTAGCGCACCCCGAGCGGGTCGCGCTCCTCGAACGACCGGGCGGCGGCGACCATCTCGGTGGAGATGTCTACCCCGAGCACGTCCGCCGCGCCGCGCCGGCGCAGCTCCCGGCTGTAGAAGCCGGTGCCGCAGGCGAGGTCCAGGACGCTCCTGCCACGGACGTCCCCGACCAGGCCGAGCACGCTCGGCACCTCGCCGTAGCGGGTCAGCGGCAGTGCCTTGAACCCCTCGAACGCCTCACCGATCAGGTCGTACTGCTGCACGCTCATCGTGTCGTCCTCCCGTGTGCGCAGCCCTGTGCTGTGCTGGGAAGTCTGGCGGAGCCTGACGCGCCGTCGTACTGGCGGAAGCCACGAATCAGCGGCGCCGCGCGAGGTGGACGGTGATGTCCGCCTCCAGTGCGACCCGCTCCGGCAGCACCGTCAGGATCCGGCGGAACACCTCCGCCCGGGTGTCCTCCGGCAGCAGCAGATAGGCCGAGACCGTCGACAGATGGCCGAGGTACTCCGCCGCAGCCATCGTCAACCGCCGTGGCTGCACCAGCTGTTGCGCCTGGTCGAACCACTCGGAGCGGCGCAGCTCGGTGCCCGGCCACTGCAACGCCCGCTCCGGCGGCGTGCCGTCCGGGGACGGCACGTCATCGCTCGCCAGGAACGGCGCCCGCACCACCCGTACGGCCTCCGCCAGTTCGGGGTCGGCCAGCTGGACGGGCCCGCCGAAGCAGGCGAACACACCGCCCGGGCGCAGCAGTTCGGCCACCCGCCGCCACCGGCCCACCGGGTCGGTCCAGTGCAGTGCCGCCGCCGCGTACACCAGGTCGTACGGGCCGTCCGGCGGCAGCTCCTCGAACGCGGCCCGCACCGTCCGGACGTTCCCCGGGGCGTGCCGGCGCAGCTCGGCGAGCATGGCGGGGTCCGGCTCGGTCGCGGTCACGGCGACGCCGCGCCCGGCGAACAGCCGGGTGGCCTTGCCCGTTCCGGCCCCGATCTCCAGCGCCGTCCGCACCGGCCCGCCCGCCTGCACCGCCGCGTACTCCGCGACCAGGTCGAAGAGCTCCGCCGGATACCCCGGCCGGTAGCGCTCGTAGGCCGCCGCCACCGTCCCGAAACTCAGCGCGCGCTCAGGCACCCGGAGCCTCCGGCAGGGCCAGCCACTCCTCCCAGCCGAGGTCGCGCCCCAGGAACCGCGGCTGCCGGAACGGCCACTGCGCGGCGATCCACCGCGGCACCAGCGCGTCCAGCGCCCGCTCCACCTCGCCGCCGACCAGCTCGTCCACCACCCACCAGGCGATCTCGCCGTCCGCCCCGACCCGCTCCGGCGGATCGATGTACACGCACCCGCGCACCGCCGTCTCGGCCGCGTCCAGCAGCACGTAGTTGAACGACTGGTGCGCGGCGATCTCCCGCTCGTGCCGGGCCAGGTCCACCCGGTTCGCCTCGGCCGTCATCGTCTCGGCCGGCCACCCCCAGGCCGGCCCGAACATCCCGAACAGCCGCTCCCGCGACCCCATCACCGCCGGATAGTCCATCGGCGCGTCGGCCTCCCGGATCGGCCGCAGGTGGTACGCCCCGTCCAGCAGCGGCACATGGACGGGGTGGACGAAGTCAGCAGGAAGCCAGGTCATGCCGCCGAGGCTATCCGCGAACCGACCGCGAACCCAGCGGATAACTCACCCGCGGCCGGGGCAGGGCCTGGCCTGGTCCACAAGTCCCGCCTCACTCCCCGGACTTCGGCGGCGGCCACTCGTACGGGGGCAGCCTGCGGTGCACGGGGCGGTCGTTCACCGTCTGCGATTCCTTGTAGGAGGCGTAGCGAATCCTGCCGAAGGAGACCTCTCCGTCCCGGTGCACGTCCACCCCCTCGTTCGGGAAGGAGATCCATCCCGCTCCGGCCTGCGGCCCCGACACCCAGGGGGTGACCACGCTGCGCACGTTGGTCTCGCCGGCGACCACGGTGCCCCGCTTCTTCTCGGGGTCGGTGATCTTCACGCCCGTTTCGGTGAAGGCGATGCGGCTCTTCTTCCCGTCCGGTCCCTCCGCCCAGTGCGTGGTCACGCCGTTCAGGTCGGCCCGGTCGGCCCAGACCGTCCCCCAGGCCCTTCCCTGGCCGTGGAACACGTTCAGCCCGTTCGGCGGGAACTCGATCCACCCGTCGCTGTCGTCCGGCCCCTGTACCCACGCGGTCTTCACGCCGTTCACGTCGGCCCGGTCGGCCCAGACCGTCCCCCGGTCCTGCTTGCCCTCCTTGTGCACGTGCACGCCGCCCTGCGGGAAGTCGATCCATCCGTCGCCGGCGTCGCGGCCGTGCACCGTCCTGGCGTTCACGCGGTCCGCGTCGACCTTGTCGGCCAGGACGGATCCCGGGGCGCCGGTCCCGTCGTGGACCTCCACCCCGGTCGCGGAGAAGGCGACCCGGCTCCTGCTCGGCGCCTGCTCGACCCACGGGGTGCGTGTCCCGCTGTCGTACTCGGGGACGAGCGCGTGGACCGTGGTGGTGAGGAAGTACCCCTGGTGCTGCTGCGCGGCGGTGGTCGTCCCGGCGACGAGCGTGTAGGTGGTGCCCCGCCTCGGCGCGGCGGGGGGCGACCAGCTGTAGGACCGCTGGGTCACCTGCGGCCCTTGGGCCGCCGACTGGACGAGCACCTCGTTCCCGCGCGGATCGCGGATCCAGTAGTCGAGGTTGTCCGGGCCCTCCCACGCCAGCACGACGTTCTGGCCCGCGTCCACGTCGACCAGGGAGCTCCGCTCCGGGCGGAAGTTGCGGGGGGTCCTCGGTGCCTGCTTCACCAGCCCGAGCGTGGTGGTGAAGGTCGCCCGCCGCACGGGGAGGTTGTCGTCGCCGCCGCCGGAGCGCTCGTGGATCTTCAGCCGGACCAGCCCCGCCAGGTCGGAGACCGGGATGTTCTCCAGTTTCAGGACCAGCGACTCCGCGTCCGGCAGGGTCAGCCTCCCCCCGGAGGGGTCGTGCGCCCGGAAGCGGCCGAGCGTCTTGTCCCAGTCGAACGCCGGTTCCGGCTCCCGGTTGACGGTGTAGTCCTTCTCGATGCTCGCGCTGATCGCCGTGGGGTCGCCCGTCAGGTCGTCGGGGCCGTTGCCGACCGGTATCTCCACGTCGATGAAATCCCACCGCACCTGGGACTGGTGGGTGTTGGAGACGATCACGTACACCGTTCCCACGGACGGTGCCCCGGGCTGCGACGCCGAGAGCGTGGTGGGATCGGTGAGGATGGCGTAGTTCAGCAAGGACGGCACGATCAGGACTCCCTACTCCGGCGCTTCACACGATGCGGCAGAAGGCGCGCAGTCGAGGCTCGGTGCTGGCGGTGCTAGGGCCCGTCTTCAAACCCCCGCCTGCGGGGCGACGCTGGGGCACGCACCTCGCCGCGTTGTCGTCGGTCGCCAATGCGCTGCATTGGGCTCCCTCCTCCGCCTTGCGATGCACGCACCCCAACGCCGCCCCGCCCGCCCTCCGGGCGAACGACGGGGGTTTGAAGACGGGCCCTAGTATCTCGGTCGGGCGGGCCGTCTCCCGTGGCCGTGCGGCCACGCGGGGCAGCACCCACAGCATCGTCCCGGCGGGCGGTCCGGGAGCCGCGTTCCCGGATGACTGGCCCGAACAGAGCCCCCGGCGGCCGAAACCGAGAGCCGGCGCGCAGTCTCCCGTGCGGCGGAAAAACAAGCAGGCATGATTGCTTTTTTCTCGGCCCGGTGCCACGCTGCTGCCCGACGGCGCTCGTGACGGGTGGCGTCAACAGGCCGGTAGGGGAGGCGCTTTGGTGCGCGGAGGATCGGTGCTGCGGGTCGGCAATGCCTCGGGGTTCTACGGGGACCGGTTCGCGGCGGTGCGGGAGATGCTGACGGGTGGGCCGTTGGACGTGCTCACCGGGGACTACCTCGCCGAGTTGACCATGCTGATCCTGGCGCGGGACCGGCTGCGGGACCCGTCGCTCGGGTACGCCCGGACGTTCCTGCGGCAGATGGAGGAGTGCCTGGGCCTGGCCCGGGACCGGGGTGTCCGGATCGTGGTGAACGCGGGGGGCCTCAATCCGGCCCGACTCGCGGAGCGATTGCGGGAGTTGGCGCAGCGCCTGGGCGTGCCGACCGCCGTCGCCCACGTCGAGGGGGACGACCTGCTGCCGCGCCGGGAGGAACTCGGCCTGCCCGACGGCCTGTTGGCCGCCAATGCCTACCTGGGCGGGTTCGGCATCGCCGCCTGTCTCGGAGCGGGGGCGGACGTGGTGGTGGCCGGGCGGGTGACGGACGCCGCACTGGTGACCGGCCCGGCGATCGCCCACTTCGGCTGGGGCCAGGGCGAGTTGGACGCCATGGCCGGGGCGGTGGTGGCCGGGCACGTGCTGGAGTGCGGGGCGCAGGCGACCGGCGGCAACTACGCCTTCTTCGGCGAGCACGACGTGGACCGCCCGGGCTTCCCGCTGGCCGAACTGCACGCCGACGGCTCCAGCGTGATCACCAAGCACCCCGGGACGGGCGGGGCCGTCACGATCGGCACGGTCACCGCCCAACTCCTGTACGAGACCGGCGGAGCGCACTACCTCGGCCCCGACGTGACCGCCCGGCTGGACTCCGTGCGGCTCACCGAGGAGGGCCCGGACCGGGTGCGGATCGACGGCGTACGCGGCGAGGCCCCGCCGCCGACCCTCAAGGTCGGCCTGAACCGGCTGGGCGGCCACCGCAACGAGGTGGTCTTCGTGCTGACCGGCCTGGACATCGAGGCCAAGGCCGCCCTGGTACGACGGCAGTTCGCCGCCGCCCTGCCGCCCGAGGCCCGTCCGGCCGAGCTGCGCTGGACCCTCGCCCGCACCGACCATCCGGACGCCGACACCGAGGAGGCCGCGTCCGCCCTGCTCCGGCTGACCGCCCGGGACCGGGATCCGGCCAAGGTCGGCCGTGAACTCGGCAAGGCCGCCGTGGAGTTGGGTCTCGCCGGGTATCCGGGCTTCCACCTCACCGCCCCGCCCGGCCCGGGCGCCCCGTACGGGGTGTTCACCGCCGCGTACCTGGACGCCGAGCTGGTCGAGCACACCGCCGTCCTGCCGGACGGTCGCCGGATCGTCGTTCCGCCCGCCCCCGTCACCAGCCAAGTCGCCGCTGTAGTGAATGAGTTGCCCGCACCCCTGCCCCCGGGCCCGACCCGCCGCGCCCCGCTCGGCCGGGTGCTCGGCGCCCGCAGCGGCGACAAGGGCGGCGACGCCAATCTGGGCGTCTGGGCCCGCACCGAGGACGCCTGGCGCTGGCTGGCGCACACCCTCACCGTCGACCGAATGCGCGAACTGCTCCCCGAGACCGCCGACCTGCCCGTCACCCGGCACCTGCTGCCGAACCTCAGGGCCGTCAACTTCACCCTCACCGGCCTGCTCGGCGAGGGCGTCGCGGCCCAGCACCGCTTCGACCCGCAGGCGAAGGCCCTGGGGGAGTGGCTGCGCTCGCGCCACCTCGACATTCCGGAGGCCCTGCTGTGACCGTCCTGCCCACCCGCGTCGACCCGGCCGGGCCCGAGTACGCGGAGCACCGTGCCGCGATGGTCGCCAAGTTGGCGGAGCTGGACGCCGAGCACGCCAAGGCGTTGGCAGGCGGCGGCCCCAAGTACGTGGAGCGCCACCGCAGGCGGGGCAAGCTGCTGGCCCGGGAGCGGATCGAGCTGCTGGTGGACCAGGACTCGCCGTTCCTGGAGCTGTCCCCGCTGGCGGCCTGGGGCAGCGACCACCCGGTGGGCGCCGCGCTGGTCACCGGCATCGGGGTGGTCGAGGGCGTGGAGTGCGTGATCACCGCCAACGACCCCACGGTGCGCGGCGGCGCCAGCAACCCGTGGACGCTGCGGAAGGCCCTGCGGGCCAACGAGATCGCGCTGCAGAACCGGCTCCCGCTGGTGAACCTGGTCGAGTCGGGCGGGGCGGACCTGCCCAGCCAGAAGGAGATCTTCATCCCGGGCGGCGCCCTGTTCCGCGACCTGACCAGGCTCTCGGCGGCCGGGATCCCCACCGTGGCCGTGGTGTTCGGCAACTCGACGGCCGGCGGCGCCTACGTGCCGGGGATGTCGGACCACACCGTGCTGGTCAAGGAGCGCGCCAAGGTGTTCCTCGGCGGCCCGCCGCTGGTGAGGATGGCGACCGGCGAGGAGGCCGACGACGAGTCGCTGGGCGGCGCCGAGATGCACGCCCGCAGCTCCGGCCTGGCCGACCACTTCGCGGTGGACGAGGCGGACGCGCTGCGGATCGCCCGCCGGATCGTCGCCCGGCTGGAGCACCGCAAGCCGGGCCCGGACCCGGACCGCGCCGCCGAGCCGCCGAAGTACGACGAGGAGGAGCTGCTGGGCATCGTCCCGGGCGACCTCAAGGTGCCCTTCGACCCGCGCGAGGTGATCGCCCGGATCGTCGACGGCTCCGACTTCGACGAGTTCAAGCCGCTGTACGGCACCAGCCTGGCCACCGGCTGGGCCCGGCTGCACGGCTACCCGGTGGGCATCCTCGCCAACGCCCAGGGCGTGCTGTTCAGCGCGGAGTCGCAAAAGGCCGCCCAGTTCATCCAGTTGGCGAACCAGCGGAACACCCCGCTGCTGTTCCTGCACAACACCACCGGCTACATGGTCGGCCGGGACTACGAGCAGGGCGGCATCATCAAGCACGGCGCGATGATGATCAACGCCGTCTCGAACTCCAAGGTCCCGCACCTGTCCGTGCTGCTCGGCGCCTCGTACGGGGCGGGCCACTACGGCATGTGCGGCCGGGCCTACGAGCCGCGCTTCCTGTTCTCCTGGCCGAGCGCCAAGTCCGCGGTGATGGGCCCGCAGCAGCTCGCCGGGGTGCTCTCGATCGTGGCCCGCCAGTCGGCCGCGGCGAAGGGGCAGCCGTACGACGAGGACGCGGACGCGGCGATCCGGGCGATGGTCGAGCAGCAGATCGAGGCGGAGTCGCTGCCGGTCTTCCTGTCCGGCCGGCTGTACGACGACGGCGTGATCGACCCGCGCGACACCCGTACGGTGCTGGGCCTGTGTCTGTCCGCGATCCACAACGCGCCGGTCGAGGGCGCGCGTGGCTACGGCGTCTTCCGGATGTGAGAGGTCAAATGATCACCAACCTGCTGGTCGCCAACCGCGGCGAGATCGCCCGCCGGGTGTTCCGCACCTGCCGGGAGCTCGGCATCGCGACCACCGCCGTCCACTCGGACCCGGACGCCGGCGCCCCGCACGTACGGGAGGCGGACGCGGCCGTGCGGCTGCCCGGCGCCGCGCCCGCGGACACCTACCTGCGCGGCGAGCTGATCGTCCGGGCCGCGCTGCGGGCGGGGGCGGACGCCGTCCACCCGGGGTACGGATTCCTGTCGGAGAGCGCGGAGTTCGCCCGGGCGGTGCTGGACGCGGGCCTGCTGTGGGTCGGCCCGCCACCGGCCGCGATCGCCGCGATGGGCTCCAAGACGGCCGCCAAGCGGCTGATGGCCGAGGCCGGGGTGCCGGTGCTGGGCGCGCTGGCCGAGCCGACCGAGGCCGACCTGCCGGTGCTGGTGAAGGCCGCGGCGGGCGGCGGCGGCCGCGGCATGCGGGTGGTCGAACGGCTGGCGGACCTGCCCGCCGAGCTGGCGGCGGCCCGGGCCGAGGCGGCCAAGGCCTTCGGCTCGGACGAGGTGTTCTGCGAGCGCTACCTGCCCAGCGGCCGGCACGTGGAGGTGCAGCTGCTGGCCGACGCCCACGGCACGGTGTGGGCGGTGGGCGACCGCGACTGCTCCCTGCAGCGGCGGCACCAGAAGGTGATCGAGGAGGCCCCGGCCCCCGGCCTGCCGCCGCGGGTGCGGGCCGAGTTGCACGCCGCGGCCGCGGACGCCGCCAGGGCGATCGGCTACGTCGGCGCCGGCACCGCCGAGTTCCTGCTCACCGAGGACGGCCGGTTCTACTTCCTGGAGATGAACACCCGGCTCCAGGTCGAGCACCCGGTCACCGAGGCGGTCACCGGCCTGGACCTGGTCGCGCTCCAACTCGCCGTCGCCGAGGGCGAGGAGCTGCCCGCGGGCGGGCCGCCGCCGAGCACCGGGCACGCGATCGAGGCCCGGCTGTACGCCGAGGACCCGGCGAAGGACTGGCAGCCCGCGACCGGCACGCTGCACCGCCTCGAACTGACCTCGGAGCACCAGGAGTTCGGCGGCAACGGACTGCGGCCGGACTACGCGGTGTGGCGGGACTCCGGACTCCGGATCGACTCCGAACTGCGGCTGGACTCCGGGGTGGAGGCCGGCAGCGAGATCAGCCCGCACTACGACGCGATGCTCGCCAAGGTGATCGTCCGGGCGCCGACCCGGGCCGCCGCCGCCCGGAAGCTGGCCGACGCGCTGGCCCGGGCCCGGATCCACGGGCCCTCCACCAACCGGGAGTTGCTGGTCCGCGCGCTGCGGCACCCGGCCTTCCTGGCCGGGCGGCTGCACACCGGCTTCCTGGCCGAGCACGCGGCCGAGCTGCTCGCCCCCGAGGCCGGGGGCGCCGGGCGGGCCGCCCTGGCCGCCGCCCTCGCCGACGCGGCCGAGCGCGGCACCGCGCTGCCGTCCGGCTGGCGCAACCTGCCCTCCCAGCCCCAGTCCAAGCGCTACCGGGCTGCCGACGGCGGCGAGTTGGAGGTCCGCTACCGCCGGACCAGGGGCGGCCTGGAGGCCGTCGACCACCCGGACGTCGAACTCGTCGAGGCCGGGGCCGGGTTCGTCCTGCTGCGCGAGGGCGAGGTGCAGCGACGCTACGAGGTGGCCCGCTACGGGGACCAGATGTACGTCGACTCCCCGACCGGCAGCACCGCGCTCACCGTGCTGCCGCGCTTCCCCGACCGCACCGCCCAGAGCGACCCGGGCGCCCTGCTCGCCCCGATGCCCGGCACCGTCCTGCGCACCAGCGCCGCCGTCGGAGACACCGTGGCAGCGGGCCAGCCGCTGCTGGTGCTGGAGGCGATGAAGATGGAGCACCGCGTCACCGCCCCGGCCGACGGCACCCTGGTGGAACTGCGCGTCACCCCGGGCCAGCAGGTCCGGCTCGGCGCCCTGCTCGCCGTCGTCAAGTCCCCCGAAGAAGCCTGAGTACCGCCCGACCACCCGCACCGCGGAAGGACCACGCATGTCGGCCATCGGCAGTCAGCTCCTCGAAACCCCCGAACGCACCGCCCTGCGCAAGGCCGTCGGCGACCTCGGCCGCCGCTACGGCTCCGCCTACTACCTGGCCAAGGCCCGGGCCGGCGAGCCCGCCGAGGAGCTGTGGGCGGAGGCCGGCAAGGCCGGCTACCTGGGCGTCAACCTGCCCGCCGAGTACGGCGGCGGGGGCGGCGGCATCAGCGACCTCGCCATCGTCCTGGAGGAACTCGGCACCGCGGGCTGCCCGTTGCTGCTGCTGATCGTCTCCCCGGCGATCTGCGGCACGGTGATAGCCCGGTACGGCACCGAGGAGCAGAAGCGGCGCTGGCTGCCCGGACTGGCCGACGGCAGCCGCAAGATGGCCTTCGGCATCACCGAGCCGGACGCGGGCAGCAACTCGCACCGGATCTCCACGGTCGCCCGCCGGGACGGCGAGGACTGGCTGCTGACCGGCCGCAAGGTCTTCGTCTCCGGCATCGACCACTCCGACGCCGTGCTGTTCGTGGCCCGCACCGAGACTGCGGACACTGGAGGGGGCCGCACCGGCAAGCTCAAGCCCTGCCTGTTCGTCGTCCCCCGGGACACCCCCGGCTTCGAGTACCGGGCGATCCCGATGGAGTTGGTCGCCCCCGAGAAGCAGTTCCAGGTCTTCCTGGACGACGTCCGGCTGCCCGCCGACGCCCTGGTCGGCGACGAGAACGCGGGCCTGCTCCAGCTGTTCGCGGGCCTCAACCCGGAGCGCATCCTGACCGCCGCCTTCTCCCTCGGGCTGGCCCGGCAGGCGCTCGGCAAGGCCGTGGAGTACGCGAAGACCCGCACCGTCTGGTCCACCCCGATCGGCGCCCACCAGGGCCTGGCACACCCGCTGGCCCAGTGCGCGGTGGAGATCGAGCTGGCCCGGCTGATGACCCAGAAGGCCGGGCTGCTCTACGACGCGGGCGAGGACCTGGCCGCCGGGGAGGCCGCCAACATGGCCAAGTACGCGGCCGGGGAGGCCGCCGCCCGCACCGTCGACCAGGCGGTGCAGACCCTGGGCGGCAACGGCCTCACCCAGGAGTACGGCCTGGGCGCTCTGCTGGCCGCCACCCGGGTCGGCCGGGTCGCCCCGGTGAGCCGGGAGATGGTGCTCAACTTCGTCGCCCAGCACACCCTGGGCCTGCCCAAGTCGTACTGAGCAGCCCTACCGAGCAGCCCTGCCGAGCAGTCCTGCCGAGCATCGGCACCGAGGGGCGCGCGGCCGCCACCGCAGCGCGCCGCCGTCACCGCACGCCGGTCAGGTGCGCGAACACCACCGTGTTGGCCTCGTACCCGGTGCGCCGGTCGAACTTCCCGCCGCAGGTGATCAGTCGCAGCTCGGCCCGCTCGGTGGGGCCGTAGACCAGGGCGTCCGGGAAGCCCTGCTTGGGGAAGACCCGGACCTCGTCCACGGTGAACACCGCGGTGCGCCGGTCCTTGCGGGCCACCTCGACGATGTCGCCGGGGCGCAGCAGTCCGAGCCGGTAGAAGACGGCCGGTCCGGTGTGGTTGTCGGCGTGGCCGACGACGAGCGCGTTCCCGGCGGCGCCGGGTGTGGTGCCGTCCCGGTACCAGCCGGCCAGGTTGCGCTGGTCCATCGGCGGGGTGTTCAGCTGCTGGGCGGCGGTCAGTCCGAGGCCGGTGACCGGGGCGTCGACCTTGATCGAGGGGATCCGGACCCGGGTCGGCACCGAGGGCGGCAGCGGCGGGTGGGCGGGCGGCCCCGGGCTCGGCCGGGCGGTCGCCGACGGCGCCGCGGGTGCCGGGGCGGCGGGCACGGCGGCGGGGGCCGGCGGCAGCGGCGGCCCGTTTCGGCCGGTGGAGCCGTCGTGCACCAGCCAGGCGCCGCACGCCGCCAACGCGAGCGCGGCGACCCCGGCCCGCCAGGGGCCGGAGCCGCCGCGCGGCGCGCGGGTGGCGCGGTCAGGACTCGGCATTGCGCCCGGAGCGGCGGCGCAGCGCGCGGACACCCAGTCCGCCGGCGCCGAGGACCAGCGCGAGGCCGCCGAGCACCTCGGCGGTGTCGGTCCCGGAGGTGCCGCCACCACCGGTGCCCACCCCGCCGTGCGGGCCGCCGCCGGGCGAGTGGCTGGGCGAGTGGCTGGGCGAGTGGCCGGGGGAGACCGAGGGCGAGTGCGAGGGCGAGCTGCTGGGTGACACGGACGGCGAGGAGGAGGGCGAGGGTGACGAGGACGGAGACGGGGACGGGGACGGTGACGAGGTGGCGCAGGAGACGTCGAAGACCTTCTGCTTCGCCGCGCCGTTCTCGCCGACGAACGTCCATTCGAGCTTGTAGTGCCCGTCCGGGAGGGTGAAGTCGCCGGTGTGCCCGGTGCCGCCGACCAGGACGATCGACCCGGCCAGCACCTGGGCGGTGCCGGTCGGCGGCTGCTGATGGACCGTCCAGTTGACCTCCTGGATGGTGTCGAAGTTGAAGGCGTCGAAGTAGAAGCGGCAGACCTTGGGGTCGTCGCGGGTGTCACTCACCGCGGTGGTGCTGTCGTGCACCTTGACGTCGCCGTTGTCGCCCGGCGCGGCCAGTGCGACCGGGGCTCCGCCCAGGGCGAGCACGACCGCGACGCCGGCGGCGGCGAGCAGACGACGGGCGGACGGCAGGGCAGCGGGCGGCACGGGGACGGAGGTCGATCTCACAGGGGCGCTCCAGGTTCCGGGGGGCCGCACCCGGGCGGGCGGCCGAGGAGCACACCGTCCGATCGAGCGCCCTCCGGAGCAACTGCGCCACGCCTGCCCCCACCCCGGTTCCCCACAATGGCCCAGTCCCGCGCCGCACTGTCCGTATGCTCCTGAACGCGCCCCGTACCACCCGCTCGCCGATTTGGTTGCTGCATCAACTTCCTTGCTGGAGGCATGCCTTGGTGTTCCGTAGCGAGTTCCCGGACGTCCCCGTCGTCGACCTGCCGATCCATGACGCGGTGCTCGCCGCCGCCGCCGAGTACGGCGACCGGCCGGCCCTGATCGACGGCCTCACCGGGGAGCAGGTCAGCTACGCGCGGCTGGCCGCCTCCGTCGAGCGGGTCGCCGCCGGACTGGCGGAGACGGGGGTGGGCAAGGGCGACGTGGTGGCCCTGTTCAGCCCCAACTCGGTCAGCTACCCGATGGCCTACTACGGCGCCAGCCGGGCCGGTGCCACCGTGACCACGGTGTCCTCCCTCAGCACCGCCCGCGAGCTGGCCGGCCAGCTCGCGGACAGCGCCGCCCGCTGCCTGATCACCGTCTCCCCGTTCCTGGCGACCGCCCGCGCCGCCGCCGAGCTGCTGGCCGCCGAGGGCCGCCCGCCGGTCGAGGTCATCGTGCTGGACGGCGCCGAGGGCCACCGCTCGCTCGCCGACCTGCTGGCCGCCACCGGCCCCGCCCCGGAGCCCGCGATCGACCCGGGCGAGGACGTCGCCGTGCTGCCGTACTCCAGCGGCACCACCGGACTGCCCAAGGGGGTGATGCTCACCCACCGCTCGATGGCCACCAACCTGGCCCAGACCGACGCCCTCTACCGCCCCTCCGTCGGCGAACGGGTGCTCGCGGTGCTCCCGTTCTTCCACATCTACGGGCTGACGGCCCTGCTCAACCAGCCGCTGCGGTGCGGCGCCACCGTGGTCGTGCTGCCCCGCTTCGACCTGGAGCAGTTCTGCGGTGCGGTCGAGCGCCACCGGGTGCAGGGCCTGGTGGTCGCGCCGCCGATCGTGCTCGCGCTGGCCAAGCACCCGGTGGTGGCCGACTTCGACCTCTCCTCGGTCGAGTACCTGCTGTGCGCGGCCGCCCCGCTGGACCACGATCTCGCCGAGGCCTGTGCCCGCCGCCTGGGCCTGCCGCACCTGCTCCAGGGCTACGGGATGACCGAGCTGTCCCCGGTCACCCATGTCGTCTCCCCGACGGAGCGCGACCCGGTGCCCGGCTCGGTCGGCCGGATGGTCCCCTCCACCGAACTGCGGGTCATCGCCCTGGACGGCTCCGGCGCGGACCTCGGGCCGGGGGAGCCGGGCGAGCTGCTGATCCGCGGCCCCCAGGTGATGAAGGGCTACTTCGGCCGCCCCTCCGACACCGCCGCCATGGTCGACGCCGAAGGCTGGCTGCACACCGGCGACATCGGCTACGTGGACGGGCGCGGCTACCTGTTCGTGGTCGACCGGGTCAAGGAGCTGATCAAGTACAAGGGGTACCAGGTCGCCCCCGCCGAGCTGGAGGCCGTCCTGCTCGGCCACCCGCAGATCGCCGACGCCGCCGTGATCGGCGTCCGGGACGCCGACGGGACGGAGTGCCCCAAGGCCTTCGTGGTCCGCGCCCCCGGCAGCGGGCTCACCGCGGAGGAGGTCACCGGGTACGTGGCCGGGCACGTCGCCCCCTACAAGAAGGTGCGCGCGGTGGAGTTCGTGGACGCCGTCCCCAAGTCCGCGGCCGGCAAGATCCTCCGCCGCGAACTGCGCGCCCGCGAGGCCGCCCGCGAGGCCGTCCGCTGAGACCCGCCGACCAGGACCCGGGCGGCCGGCGGGCGCGGCCCGTCTGTGAGGATCGACCCGCGGCGCCCCGACCCGCCGCGCCCCGACCGGAACAGAACCCATCGACACAGGAACCGCCACCCGCCATGACCAGCCACCCCGCCGTCCGCACCCCCCAGCAGGACCGCAGCCGAGCGACCCGGGCCCGGTTGCTCGCGGCCGCCGTGGACTGCCTGGCCGAGCTCGGCTGGCAGGGCTCCACCGTCACCGTGGTCGCCGAACGGGCCGGCGTCTCCCGGGGCGCCGCCCAGCACCACTTCCCGACCCGCGAGGACCTCTTCACCGCGGCCGTCGAGCACGTCACCGCCGAGCGGCTGGCGGCCGTCCGCGCCCACGCGGACGAGCTGCCGGCCGCCGGCCCCGACCGGACCCGGGCCGTGGTCGACCTGATCGTCCGCCTCTACACCGGCCCGCTGTTCCGGGCCGCCCTGCACCTGTGGACCGCCGCCGCCACCGAGGACGGGCTGCGCGAGCGGATCGTCGCGCTGGAGGGCCACGTCGGCCGGGAGGCCCACCGGGCCGCCGTGGAGTTCCTGGACGCCGACGAGACCCGCCCGGGCGTGCGCGAATCGGTGCAGGCCACCCTCGACCTCGCCCGCGGACTCGGCCTGGCCAATCTGCTCACCGACGACAGCCTTCGACGTTCCGGAGTGATCCGGCAGTGGGCAGGCGTTCTGGAGAGTACGCTGCGGCCGGTACGCCCATGACGCCCGTACAACCGAGCGACCGGACGGCCCCCGACCAAGGGGTCGCCGGGCGGCCGATGTCCGTGCAGTCTGGAGAAGAACCCCGGCCGGCACCGACCGCGAGGCCCATCCGGCCGGGAACGAGCCGAACCGGGGTGCTGCCTGAATGCACGGACACGAGTGGGACGCGACCGCCGCCGCCGGCCCCGCGCCGAGCGGCGATCCCGTACGTCCGGAGGGTCACCGCCTCGTCCCGCTCGCCACGGCCCTGCTGCAGAGCGACGGCCTGATCCTGCACTGGAGCGAGGACGCCGAGGCGCTGCTCGGCTACTCCGCCGAGGAGGCGGTGGGCAGCTACGCCGCCCGGCTGCTCACCGACGAGACCGACCGGCCCGCGGTGCTCGGCCTGTTCCAGCGGATCATGTCCGGCAGCGGCGCCTCCTTCGTCTTCCCGGTCCGCCACCGCGACGGCCACCGGGTCGAGCTGGAGTTCCGCACCTACCCGATCGCCGGACCGGCCGGCACCCTGCTGCTGCTCGCCACCGCCACCGACACCCAGGCCCTGCACGCCATCGAGGCCGACCTCGCGGTGCTGGACGGCGTCTTCGGCCGCTCCCCGATCGGCATGGCCGTCTACGACTGCGACCTGCGCTACGTCCGGATCAACGAGGCGCTGGCCCGGATGAACGGCGTCCCGGCCGCCGCCCACCTCGGCCGCCGGATATCCGCCGTCCTGCCCGGCATCAACACCGCCGAGATCGAACAGACCATGAGACAGGTCCTCAAGACCGGCAAGCCCGTGGTGGACGCCCGCTCGCACGGCCGCGTCCCGGGCGACCCCAAGCGGGACCGCGCCTGGTCCGCCTCCTACTTCCGGCTGGAGGACTCCACCGGCCGGGTCTTCGGCGTCTGCTCCTCGATCATCGACGTCACCGAACGCTTCCAGGCCGAGGCCCGGGCCGCCCGGGCCCAGGAACGGCTCGCCACCATCGCCGAGGCCACCGCCCGGATCGGCACCACCCTCGACCTCCAGCGCACCGCCGAGGAACTCATCGAGGCGGTCGTCCCCCGGTTCGCCGACTTCGCCACCGTCGACCTGCTGGAACCGGTGCTGCGCGGGGCCGAGCCCACCCCGATCCCCTCGGACCGCTCCGTCACCCTGCGCGCCGTCGCGGTCGGCGAGAACTACGACACCGGCCTGGCGCACGCCGTGGACGTCGTCGGCGAGACCTCCGAGTACGCCCCCGACCGGAGCTACACCCAGTGCCTGCGCAGCGGGCGGCCGCTGCTGCGCGCCCACGTGGACGAGGAGGTGCTGCGCGGCCTGGTCTCCAGCGAGGACCGGGTGGCCCCCGGGATGGCCGCCGGCATCCACTCGTACCTGATGGTGCCGATCACCGCCCGGGGCATGGTCCTCGGCGGCTCCGAGTTCATCCGGATGCGCAACCCCGAGCCGTTCAACGACGCCGACGTCGCGCTCGCCGAGGAACTCGTCGCCCGCACCGCCCTGGCCCTGGACAACGCCCGGCTCTACCGCCGGGAGCGGGAGACCGCCCTCACCCTCCAGCGCAGCCTGCTGCCGCAGGAGATCCACCGCACCCTCGGCCTGGAGATCGCCTACCGCTACCTGCCCAGCAGCGTGGTCAGCGAGGTCGGCGGCGACTGGTTCGACGTGGTGCCGCTGTCCTGCGGGCGGGTCGCCCTGGTGGTCGGCGACGTGATGGGCCACGGCATCCGGGCCGCCGCCACCATGGGCCAGCTGCGCACCGTCGCCCGTACCCTGGCCACCCTGGACATGCCGCCCGAGCAGGTGCTCACCCGGCTGGACGAGACCGCCTCGGGGATCGGCGAGGGCCAGTTCGCCACCTGCATCTGCGCCGTCTACGACCCGCTGGAGCGCACCGTCCAGGTCGCCTCGGCCGGGCACCTGCCGCCGGTGTGGGTCGGCACCGACGGCACCGCCCGCCGGATCGAGGTGCCGCCCGGCGTCCCGCTGGGCGTCGGCGGGGTCGCCTTCGAGTCCATCGGCTTCACCCTCCCCGAGGGCACCCTGCTCGCCCTCTACACCGACGGACTGGTGGAGCGGCGCGGCCAGGACCTGGACCACGGCATCGACCTGCTGGCCCGCACCCTGGCCGGGCCCGGCCGGACGCTGGAGGAGAGCTGCGACGCGGTGATCGGCGCCCTGGTCACCGACGGCACCGAGGACGACATCGCGATGATCATGGCCCGGGCGCTGCCGGTGCCCGCCGACCGGATCGCCACCCTGCCGCTCACCGGCGGCGGCAAGCTCCCCGGCAAGGCCCGCCGCTTCACCCGGGCCACCCTGGACGCCTGGGGCCTGACCGCGGTCTCCGACTACGCCGAACTGCTGGTCAGCGAACTGGTCACGAACGCCCTGCTGCACGCCGAGGCGCCGCGCCGGCTGCGCCTGTTCCGCGACCGGGTGCTCACCGTCGAGGTCTCCGACGCCGGCGGCGCGGCCCCGCAGCTGCGCCCCTTCGCGGAGCAGGACGAGGGCGGGCGCGGGATGTTCCTGGTCAGCGAGCTCGCCCAGCGCTGGGGCAGCCGGCTGACCCGGGACGGCAAGGTGGTCTGGGCCGAGCTGGAGCTGCCCTTCGGGGTCTCCTAGGCGCTGCCGGACGCGCGAGAACGGTCGTTCCCGTAAACGGGGAACGACCGTTCTCGCGCTTCCTCACGCGGGCACGTGCGGCTTGTCCGCGTGCTCCGCGTGCTCCGCCGTCTCCGGCTGCTCCGGCCCTGCAGCGACCGGCCCTGCGGTGACCGGCCCTGCGGTGACCGGCCCGGTAGCGACGGGCTCGGCCGCCGTCGGGGCGGACAGCCCGCGCAGCAGCAGCCAGGCCAGCAGGCCCGCGCCGACCAGCAGCACCCCGGCCAGCAGCCCGGCGCTGTTCATGCCGTGCACGAAGGCCTCTCTGGCGCTCGCCAGCAGCGGCCGGGCGAGGTCCGGCGACAGCCCGGCCGCCGTCTCCACGGCCGCACCCAGCGACTCCCCGGCCCGGGCGGCGACCTCCGGGGAGGCCCCGGCCGGGACGGTCAGCCCGTTCGCGTAGATCGAGCCGACCACCGAGCCGACCAGTGCGATGCCGAGCGCGGTGCCCAGCTCGTACGCGGTCTCGGAGACCGCCGAGGCGGCCCCGGCCTTGTCGGCGGGCGCGGCGCTCAGCACCAGGTCGGCGCCGAGGGTGTAGACCACGCCCTCCGCGGTGCCGGTGACCAGGAAGGAGACCGCCAGCACCAGGTAGGTGGTGTCCTGCTGGAACCAGCCCAGCGCGCCCGCCGCCAGGCCCATCGCCAGCAGGCTGACGGTCAGCGCCCTGCGCGCGCCGAAGCGCCGGGCGATCCGGGCGGTGAGCAGCCCGCCCGCCACCGAGCCGGCGAAGGCCGGCAGCTCCGCCAGGCCCGCCTGGAGCGGCTCGTAGCCGCGCACCAGCTGGAGGTACTGGGAGACCACGAAGATCACGCCGGACAGGCCGACCAGGGAGATCAGCGAGGCCGTGACGGCGGCGGTGAACCGCCGGTCGCGGAACAGCCGGACGTCCAGCAGCGGGGTCTCCAGCCGCAGCTGGCGGCGGACGAACATGGTGAGCGCGGCGGCGCCGAGCAGGAAGGTGACCGGGACGTCCCAGCGGGCCACGCTGTGCGCGGCGGCCTCCTTGATCGCGTAGACCACGCCGATCACCCCGGCCATCGACAGCCCGACGCTCAGCACGTCCCAGCGGCCCGGCTCCGGGTCCCTGGACTCCGGCAGCAGCCAGGCGCCGAGCACCAGCAGCAGGAGCAGCACCGGGATGTTCAGCAGGAACACCGAGCCCCACCAGAAGTGCTCCAGCAGCAGCCCGCCGATCACCGGCCCGAGCGCGGCACCGGCGGTGGCGGCCGCGCCCCAGATGCCGATCGCGGTGGCCCGCTCCCGGTCGTCCGGGAAGAGGCTGCGGATGAGCGACAGGGTGGAGGGCATGATCGTCGCCCCGGCGACGCCGAGCAGCGCGCGGGCCAGGATCAGCCAACCCGGGCCCGGCGCGTACGCGGCCAGCAGGGAGGCCGCGCCGAAGGCGGCGGCACCCGTCAGCAGCAGCTTCTTGCGGCCGATCCGGTCGCTCAGGGCACCCATGCTGACCAGCAGGCCGGCCAGGACGAAGGAGTAGGAGTCGCCGATCCAGAGCAGCTGGGTGCCGCTGGGGCGCAGCGTCTCGCTGATGGACGGAATGGCGAGGGACAGCACGGTCGCGTCGAGGGCGACCACGGTGACGGCCAGCACCAGGACGGCGAGGCCGGTCCAGCGCTGGCGGGTGGTCGGGGCGGGGGTGCTCATGGTGTATCGGTTTCCGGTTTCCGGTCCGAGGTGCTGTGGGTCGTCGCGTCGGGGGTGGCGACGGGGGCGGGGGCTTCAGGCCGGCGCAGCGCGCCGCCCAGGAAGAGCTCGGCGAGCGAGAAGGCGGCGTCGCGCGGGGCGAGCCGGCCGTCCTGGATGGCCCAGCCGATGCCCGCCACCAGGTCGAAGAAGGCCTCGCTCATCCAGGCGGCGCTCAGCTCGATCCGGAAGACGCCCTCGCGCTGCCCGCGCAGGAAGAGCGCGTGCAGCCGGTCGATCTGGACCTCCCAGAGGTCGTTGATGTCGGCGTGGTCGTAGAGCTGGTTCTCGCCGGCCAGGAAGGCGCAGAGCATGGCGTCCGGGACGGCGGCGTCCACCAGGCGGCGCAGCGCGGCCTGGGCGTCGCCCTGCTCGGTGGCGGCGGTGTCCAGGGCGGCGGCGAAGCGCTGCAGGCCGCGCAGGCCGACCTCGCGGATCAGCGCGTCGCGGCCGGGGAACAGCCGGTGCAGGGTGGCCCGGCTGATGCCCGCGGCGCGGGCGATCTCGTCCAGGTGGGCGGTGGGGCGGCGGGACAGCACGCCGACGGCGGCTTCCAGAACGGTGTCGCGGTCGGTGGCCATGCAACGAGTCTAGGCCAAGTGAGACATCCGTGTCTCACTTTTACTGCGGGGATCTCAACTGCGAGGTCGGCGACCGGCCGATGGGCAGCAAAAAACCGGGGGCGGCGGGTGCCGTCCCCGGTCGGGGTGGAGGTGGGCCGAAACGGCCCGCTCCGCTGCGCTCAGCTCTGGTTGTAGAACCCGGTGTCGTCGATCGGCCGGTCGATCACCGTCACCTCGACGTCCGCCGGGGTGAGCAGGAAGACCCGGCGGGCGATCCGCTCGATGCCGCCCCGGGTGCCGAAGATCAGCCCGGAGGCGAAGTCGACCATGCGCTTGGCCTCGGCCTCGTCCATCTCGGTGAGGTCCATCACCACGGGGATGGAGGCCCGGATGTGCTCACCGACCGTACGGGCCGCCTCGAAGCCCGTCGGCCGCAGGGAGACGATCTTCGCGGGCGCGGGGACGGCCGGCACCGTCTCCTGATCCACCCACTCGTCGTCGTACACCGCGGCCGGGTAGTTCCCGGAGGGCATCAGCCACCCGTTGTGGTGCTCGTCGCGAAGTGCTCCCATGCCGCGCCTCCCTGCCTCGTCCCGTCTGGTCCCCCGGGGGTGAGTGTCCTTCTTGACACGTCATCCACTCGACGGAACTGTCCGAGTATCGCACTGTTCACCGGTCCCGTGCCCGTTCGCGGCCCCCGTAAGAGTCGTGCCGTGCCGGAAACCCGGGCGGACCCGGGCAAAGAGAGCGACGCGGCACAGCGCCGTACGGTTGCGCGCGTAGACCATATCGGTAGCGGTCACCGCCCAATTGACCTTCTGTCAACAATGCGGAAACGATTTCACTCGCCGGTCGAACCGTCCACCAGTTCGCGCAACAAATCCGCGTGACCGTTGTGTCGCGCGTACTCCTCGATCATGTGCACCAGGATCCAGCGGAGCGTCACCTCCTGGCCGTGGCGCGGCCGCTTGCCGACGGTCTCCAGCGGCAGACCGGCCGCGGCCCGGCGGGCGGCCTCGATCTCGGCGCGCCAGGTGGCGAAGTCCGCCGCGACGTCGGCGGTGGCCACGTTGTCGAAGTCGCCGTCCGGATCCGCCTCGGTCCAGTAGTGGCCGGTGGCGACCTCCGCGCCCAGCAGGACGCCCTGGAACCAGTGCCGTTCCACCTCGGCCATGTGCCGGACCAGGCCGAGCAGCGAGAGCGAGGACGGCGGGACGGAGCGCAGTCGCAACTGGTCGTCGGTCAGGCCCGCGCATTTCAGGGCGAGCGTGCTGCGGTGGTAGTCGAGCCAGGAGGTGAGCATGGCGGCCTCGTCGGCGGCCATCGGCGGGTCCACCCGCGGGGTGAGTTCGGTCATGCCGACATCCTGGTCGCCGACGGCCCGCCGGTGCGAGCGAATTGTCGGCGGCGGGTGGGGGAGGGCGACGGCATCGGGCGGGACGGTGTCGGCCTGCTGCCCTGCGGCACGGGCTCAGGTCGTACGGGCCCGGAGGTGGGCCCGTTCGCCCTGCTGCCCGAACAGCACCAGGAGTTCGACCGTCCGCTCCCCGTCCGGTCCGAGCCAGTGCGGGACGCGGGTGTCGAACTCGGCCGCCTCACCGGCCCGGAGCACCAGGCTCTGGTCGCCGAGCAGCAGGCGCAGCCGACCGGAGAGCACGTAGACCCACTCGAAGCCGTCGTGGGTCCGCAGCTCCGGCTCGGTGCCCGGCCGGGGCGGGATCAGCAGCTTGTGGGCCTGGACGCCGCCGGGCCGGCTGAGCGGGACGTACGTCATGCCGTCCCGGACCACCGGGCGCAGGTGGATGCGCGGGTCCCCGGTGCGCGGCGCCCCCACCAGGTCGTCCAGGGGGACGCCGTGGACCTCGGTGAGCGGCAGCAGCAGCTCCAGGGTGGGCTTGCGGGTGCCGCCCTCCAGCCGGGAGAGGGTGCTCTCGTTGATCCCGGTCCGTTCGGCCAGCTCGGCCAGGGTCATCCCGCGCCGGTGGCGCAGCTCGCGCAGCCGGGGGCCGACCGCGTCCAGGACGTCCCGCCTCGTGTTGGCCATGGGGCCAGGTTGCCGAAACGGCACGGGGCCTTGCAAGTCCGGCAGGGGGCGGAGGAACGTCGGGGCATGAACAGCGACAGCCACGGCAACCGAAACCGCGTCACCCACTCCGACTCCGACACCGTTGTCGACACCGACTCCGCGACCTTCTGGGAGCGCCACTACGCCCGGCTCGACCCCGAGTGGGGCACCCGGCCCAACGCCGTCCTGGACGGCCTCGTCGCCGCTCTCGCACCGGACCCCGGCCGGGCGCTGGACCTGGGCTGCGGACACGGCGGCGACGCGCTCCGGCTCGCCGCCCTGGGCTGGGACGTCACCGCCGTCGACGTCGCCCGGACGGCCCTCGACCGGGTCGCCGAGCGGGCCCGGGCCGCCGGCCTGTCCGACCGGGTGCACCCCGTCCGGCACGACCTGGCGCGGACCTTCCCGGCGGGCTCGTTCGACCTGGTCAGCGCCTGCTACTTCCACACCCCGGTCGAGCTGCCCCGCGTCGAGGTGCTGCGCCGGGCCGCGGCGGCGGTAGCGCCGGGCGGGCTGCTGGTCGTGGTGGACCACGCCTCACTGGCCCCGTGGTCCTGGCAGGCCGGGCAGGACGTGCGGTTCCCCGCGCCGGAGGAGGAACTCGCCGCGCTGGAACTCGGCGAGGGCTGGCGCACCGAGCGCTGCCACGCGCCCCGCCGCACCGCCACCGGCCCGCAGGGGCGGACGGCGACCGTCACCGACAACGTCCTGGCGCTGCGTCGGGCCGCCTGACCGGCCGGAGCGGTACGGGGAGGGGCGGCGGTGGTCCTCGGTGTGGGTCAGCCGACGGGGCAACCGCCTTGGACGGGGATTCCCTGGGCTTCGAGATCGTGGCACGCCTGGACGGCGGCCGATCTGACCGGGTCGGGTCCAGGGGTGGGCTGGTTGGCCGCCGGGTCGGTGGTGAACAGCCACACCGGGAAGGCGGCGGGGATCAGTACCGATGCCCACCATGCCTTCTTGGAGTGGCCGGCGGCCTGCCCGGCGAACAGCTTCGAGGCGAGAGTGCGCTGATCGGCCGTCACACCCGCTCCCAGCGCCAGCCGTTGTTGTCCTCGCAGCGGATGGCGGCACCTTCGCCGTCGATGCCGCTCGCGCCGTGGTCGGAGCTTCGGCAGTACTCGCCGGGCTGGTAGCACTTGCGGCCGTTGGTCTGCGGGTAGCAGCTGCTCGCCGGGTGCGTGGCCCCAGCCGGCGGGGCCTGGGTGGTGTGGGCAGGTGCCGGGGCGGGCGGCGTATAGGTGGACTGCGGGGTCGGTGTGTTGCTCGGGGCCTCCGTGGCAGCGGTCGGCGCAGGCGTGGCCGGAGGCGGGTTGCTGCCGGCGGCCGAAGTCGAGGTGGTGCTCCTGCCCCCGCACGCGGCGGCGAGCACCATCAGGCCGACGAAGACGGCGAGGCAGCCGCCGCAGCCCTTCTTGGCGTTGCGGATGTTCCTGGCCTTGGCGTTCGGGTCGCCGGCCGGGGTCTGGTCGAGAGCCATCGTGATCTTTCTGGGGAGGGCATGAGGTGGCCCCGCTCCCGATCGGCGGAAGCGGGGCCCGGTACGACCTGGTACTACTGCTGCTGCTCGCGCAGGAGGCGGTTCTGCTCCTGGAGGAGCTTGGTCTGCACCTTCGCCTCCTTGGCCGCCTTCTTGGTATTGCGGGCCGTCTTCTCCTTGCTGCTGCGGAAGTTGACCGCGCCAAGGGTGGTGACAGAGGTGAGCTTGCGGAGGATTCCCACGGTGTTCCTTCCAGGGTGGGACAGGTGCCGACCAATGAACCTACTGGCGGGTAAATCTGGGGTGCACTGGATGAAGTGTCGAAGTTCGAGTGCATCGACAGCCGGCCAGGTGGATGACTGTTCAGTCGGGGAGGGGGAGTGCCCCGATGCGCGGGGCCGTCAGACGCCGAGGAGTACCGGGAGGACGGCCGCGCAGACATGGCCGTCGCGCAGCTCGGCGAGGGCGTCCCGGTTGTTGGTGGTCAGCAGGCCGGGCCGGCCGAACGCAGGGCCGAACCGCCCGCGAAGCCCACGCATCCGGTGACCTGCGGGCGGACGCTCCTACCGGAGAAAGGGGTCAGTCGGTACGCGCGCGACGGCGGGCGGCGTACGCCCGCCAGGCGCCGACCAGGCTGCCGAGCACCAGCAGGGCGATCACCCCGGCCGAGACCAGGAAGGCCGCCGAGCCGGGCTGGTCCGCGCTGGCGGCGGCGGTCACGTAGACGACGGTGGTCGGCACCACGCCGATCGCGGTGGCGAGGAGGAAGGGGAGGAAGCGGACCCCGGAGAAGGCGGCGCCGTAGTTCCCGGCCTGGAAGGGCAGGCCGGGGAGCAGCCGCAGCACCAGGACGCTGCGGAAACCCTGGTCGGTGAAGCGCTGGTCGAGGGCGCCGAGCACCTTGCCGCGCAGGTACGGCTTGAGGGCCTCCCGGCCCAGGCCCCGGCCGAGGCCGAAGGCCAGGGCCGCGCCCAGGGTGGTGCCGAGGACGGCGAGCAGCACGCCCTGCTGGATGCCCAGCAGCAGGCCGGCCACGGCGTTCAGCGCGGGGCGCGGGACGAAGGCGAGGGTGCCGACGGCGTAGACCAGGGCGAACAGCGGGGCGAACCAGTAGCCGGGCAGCCGGTCTGCCAGGCCGCCGGAGAGCAGGGCCGTCGGGCTCCACAGCAGCAGCGACCCGGCGCACGCCCCCAGCAGGACCACCAGCAGGCCGAACCGCCACCAGGCCGAGCGGCCCGCGGGCCGCTCGGTGGCCTCGACCGGTTCGGCGGGAGCGGCGGAGTCGGGAGGCGTGGCGGAGTCGGCGGGCGTGGTCAAGGCTGCGGGCACGCGCCGAGCCTAACCGGTCCCCGCCACGGGCCGGCCCGGGGTGCGCGGAGCGGTCCGCCGGTGGATCGCCCCGCCCGGGGCGTACCAGCCCGCCTTCTTCCGCACGGCCGCGCTCGGGTCCCCGGCGCGGGCCGCCGTCAGGGCCTCGGCGGCGCGGGCGTCGGTGTGGACGAACTTGCCGACCAGTTCGGCGGCCCGCGCCCGGACCCGGGGGTCGGGGTCGTCGGAGAGGTGGCGGAGGGCGGGTGCGAGGACCAGGCCCGCGCCCGGTGCGCAGGCGTCGTCCTTGCAGCGGTCGCAGGCCAGGGCGTGGAACGCGGCGATCCTGACCTCGGCGTCCGGGTCGTCGGCCATGGTGATCAGCCGGCCCATGGAGTCGGTGTCGACGAGATGGTCCAGGAGCCGGCAGCAGCCCTCCCGGACGGCCGCGCGCTCGTCGGCCAGGCCGGCCCGAATGGCATCGAGCGCGTCCGCCCCGCGCCGGAGCAGCTCCCGGTACGCGGCCACGGCGCGCTGTGGATCGCCCAGGCAGGCGACCAGGGCTTCGTTGTCAGTTCTCACGAATCCGAGCACGGCCCCAGTGTCGGTCCGCAAGACCCGCCCGGGCAAAGGGATTTCGCCCCGGTACGGCGGACCGCCAGGCGCTGGAGTGCGCCCGGCGGTCGGAGGTCGGAGGTCGGCGGCATGAGCGGGGAAGTCCCTGGGGAATCCCCGTCACAGCGTGGAGAGGTCCTTTCCGGAGGCATTCTCCGGCGACCCCGCGGTCACGTTCTCCCCGGCGGAATTCGGCTCGGCCCGGCGCAGGGCGCCGGCGCTCAGCAGGAGGGCGAAGGCGAGCAGGGTGACCAGGCCGAAGGAGACGGTCAGGGAGGTGGCCTGGGCGAGGGCGCCGATGACGGCGGGGGCGATCAGGCCGGAGGTGTAGGTGACGGTGGCGACGCCCGCGATGGCCTGGCTGGGGTTGGTGCCGATCCGGCCGGCGGCCGCGAAGGCGAGCGGGACGATCACCGCGACGCCGATGCCGATCAGGGCGAAGCCCGGGACGGCCAGCGCCGGGGTGTCGGCGGCCACCACCAGCACGCCGCCGAGGGTGGCGACGGCCCCGCTCAGGCGGCTGGTGCGGACGGCGCCGAGGCGGCGGACCACCGCGTCGCCGGCCAGCCGGCTGACCGCCATGGTGAACGCGAAGGCGGTGTACGAGGCGGCGGCCACGGTGGCCGAGGCGCCGGTGACGTCCTTGAGGTAGACGCCGCTCCAGTCCATCGAGGCGCCCTCGCCGAACACCGCGCAGAAGCCGACCAGGCCGATCACCAGCGAGCTGCGCGGCGGCAGGGCGAAGCGCGGCGGGGCCTCGGCCTCCGCGGGGGAGCGGAGGTCGGGCAGTCCGCGGCAGACCGGCTGGGCGAGGGCGAGCAGCACCACGGCGGTGACGGCCAGCTGGAGCCGGGCGTCCAGGGCGAGGTGGGCGGCCAGGATGCCGAAGCTGGAGGCCACCAGGCCGCCCGCGCTCCACATCCCGTGCAGTCCGGACATGATCGACCGGCCGAGACGCTGTTCGATCTCCACGCCCTGGGCGTTCATCGCGACGTCCGCCGTGCCGGCCGTGGCGCCGTACAGCAGCAGCACCGCGCACAGTACGGGCAGCGAGGGGGCGAGCGCGGGCAGGGTGAGGGCCAGGCACCAGAGCGAGAGCAGTCCGCGGACCGCCGCCCGGCCGCCGTAGCGGTGGACGACGCGCCCGGCCAGCGGCATCGCGAGGGAGGAGCCGACGGCGGGCATCACCAGGGCGAGGCCGAGCTGCCCGGGGGAGAGGTCCAGGTGGTCCTGGATCCACGGGATGCGGGTGACGAAGGTGCCGCCGACGGCGCCGTGCACGCCGAAGACCAGCGCGATGCTCCGGCGGGCGCGGCGTGGTTCGGCGAGTGGTTCGAGGGTCGTGACGGTCATGCTGCGTTCCCTCCCGGTCCTGGTGGTCGATAAACTATCAGGAAGGGACCCTGATAGAAACACTCTGGAAGGATGATCCGCCATGACCACCGCGCGTACGGCCACGCCGAGCACCGCCCGGGCGATCAACGACCGGTTGGCGCTCAACCTCCTGCTCGAACAGGGCCCCCTGACCGCGACCGAGCTGCGCGACCTCACCGGCCTCTCCCGGCCGACCGTCGCCGACCTGCTCGACCGCCTCCAGCGCACCGGCCTGGTCGCCGTCGTCGGCGAACGCGGCGAGCAGCGGCGCGGCCCCAACGCGCGGCTCTACGCACTGGTCACCTCCCGCGCCCACATCGCCGCCTTCGACGTCCGCGAGGGCGGCGTCAGCCTGGTCGTCGCCGACCTCGCCGGGCACACCCTCGGCACCGCCGAGATCCCCGTCGACAGCGACGCGCCCCCGGGTACGGCCGCGGCGATCGTCCGCACTCTGCGGGAGACCGCGCGCGGCGCCGGCGTCGAACGGCTGCACACCGTCGCCGTCGGCGCCCCCGGCCTGGTCGACCCCGCCACCGGCCGGCTGCACAGCACCGGCCAGCTCCCCCGCTGGCACGCCGAACTCCTCGCCGAGCTACGGGAGTTGCCCGACACCGAGGTGATCCTGGAGAACGAGGTCAACCTGGCCGGCCGGGCCGAGTACCGGGTCGGCGCCGCCCGCGACCGCGACACCTTCGTGCTGATGTGGCTCGGCCACAGCGTCGGCGCCGCCGTCATCCTCGACGGGCGGCTGCGCCGCGGCTTCTCCGGCGGCACCGGCGAGATCTGCTTCCTGCCCGTCCCCGGCGCCACCGGACTGCCCAGCGCCGACAGCTGCGAGGGCGGCTTCCACGGCCTGGTCGGCAGCGCCGCCCTGTGCGCGCTGGCCCGCGCCCACGGGCTGTCCGCCGACCCGGCCGACGACGCGGCCGCCGCCGAGGCCGTCGTGCGCGCCGCCCTGGCCGGCGGGGCGGCGGGTGCGGCCTTCCTGGACGAGCTGGCCGAACGGATCGCGCTCGGCGCGGCCAGCGTCTGCGTGGTGCTGGACCCCGGCTGCGTGGTGCTCGGCGGCGAGATCGGCCGGGCCGGCGGCGCCGAACTGGCCGGCCGGGTGGAGCGGTGCCTCGCCGGGCTCTCCCCGCTGCGCACCGAGGTGCGGGCCGGCACGGCGGGCGGCGGTGCCGTGCTCGCCGGGGCGGTGCTCACCGCCGGGGACGCCGTACGGCGGGACCTCTTCGGCGAGCCATAGCCCTGTTTTCCGTCCGCGTCCCCGGTACGGCAGGATGGCCGCCGGGGGCGCGTAACAATCCACCGGGGGGCGCGTAACAGTCCACCGGGGGCGCGTACCCCGCCGCTCGAACCACCGTCAGGAGTCGTACATGGGCCAGTCCGAGGTGCCGGTCAACCCGTACCGGATCGGCGAGGCGGCCGCGCTGCTCGGCGTCAGCGCGGACACCATGCGGCGCTGGGTGGATGCCGGGAGGCTCGCCGCGGTGCGGGACGAGCACGGGCACCGGATCATCCCCGGCGCCGAACTCGCCGCCTTCGCCCGGGAGCTGGCCGAGCCGGAGAACGCCGAGGCCGAGGGGCGCCCCTCCTCGGCGCGCAACCGCTTCCCCGGGATCGTCACCGAGGTGCGGCTCGGCGACGTGGCCGCCCAGGTGGAGGTGCAGGCCGGGCCGTTCCGGGTGGTGTCGCTGATCAGCCGGGACTCGGCGGAGGAGCTGAACCTCGTCCCGGGAGCACCCGCGACGGCGGTCATCAAGTCGACCAATGTGATGATCGAACGGCGCTAGCTGCGGTCTGCCGACGAGACCTCGAACCCTCGGACCCTCGGACTCTCGAACCCTCGGACCCTCGAACGAAAGGCCCGGATGAACCGCCCGAACCTGCCGACCACCCAGGCCGCCGTCCTGGCGATCGAGGCGGTCGCCGCCCGGCACGGCCGCACCGTCCGCGCCCAGCACGACATCGGCAGCGACCGCACCTTCGCCGGGCTGGTCGGCCAGGACGGCGAACCGGGCGCCATCCCGCACGAGGCCCTGCTGGAGTTCGACGGCAGCCCGCGCACCGCCGTCCGGCTGTTCACCCACGACGAGGCCGCCGTCACCGTCGAGGGCATCGCCTTCGACGTCCCGCGCGACAGCGTCCCGGCCTTCCTGAACTCGGTCTGGTCCGGCCTGGTGCACGTCAAGGTCCGCACCTTCCCGCCGTCCAGCACACTGATCGTCACCGTCCCCGGGGAATCCGGCTACCGCGAGGCCCTCGGCGTCCACGACCTCACCCCCTGGCTTTCTGGAAAGATCCGATGAGCATCCCCGCCGCCTCCGCCGCCGTTCCCGCCCGCGCCGACCGCCGCCCGGTGCTCGCCGTCGCCCACCGCGGCGACCCGTACCGCCACCGCGAGAACACCCTGCCCTCGGTGGAGGCCGCACTCGCCGCCGGCGCCGACGCCGTCGAGGTGGACGTCCAGCTCACCCGCGACCGGGTGCCCGTACTGCTGCACGACACCACCCTGGAACGCCTCTGGGGCGACCCGCGGTCGATCGGCCGGGTCACCACCGAGCAACTCGGCGAGCTGCGCCAGGGCGACCTGGCTGTCCCCACCCTCGCCGAGGCGATCAAGGCCGTCGCCGCGGCCGACGGCCCCCGACTGCTCATCGACCTCGACGAGCCCGGCCCCGCCGCCGCCACCTGGTCCGTCGTCACCGGACAGGGCGCCGAGGGCCTGGTCGCCTTCTGCGGACCCGCCACCGCGATGCTCGCCGTCCGCGCACTCAGCCCCGATGCCGAGATCGCGCTCACCTGGAAGCAGCCGCGGCTGCCCGCCCCCGACCTCCTGCGCGACCTGCGCCCGCGCTTCCTCAACCCGCCGTTCGGCCTGGTCACCCCCGACTTCGTCCGGGCCGCCGCCGACGAGGGGCTCGCCGTCTCCACCTGGACCGCCGACCTGCGCCGCACCATGCGCCGACTGCGCGACACCGGGGCCGCCTCCATCACCACCAACCGGATCTCCGTGCTGCGCTCGGTCCTGGACGGCCGCCGGTGACGGTGCGCGGTCCCCAGGTGCCCGACCCCCAGGAGCCCGACCCCCAGGAGCCCGGTCCCCAGGCGTCCGGCCCCCAGGTGCCCCGCCCCCGGGTGCTCGGCCCCCGGGCCCTGGGCCGCGCCCTGCTGGCCCGCCAGCACCTGCTCGCCCGCACCGACCGGGCACCCGCCGAGGTCATCCACCACCTCGTCGGACTCCAGGCCCAGGCCGTACCGCAGCCGCCCTACCTCGGGCTGCTCTCCCGGCTCGACGGCTTCACCCCGGACGGGCTGAGCACCCTGCTCGAACAGCGGGCGGCGGTCCGGATCGCGCTCCAGCGCGGCACCATCCACCTGGTCACCGCCCAGGACTGCCTGACCCTGCGCCCGCTGCTCCAGCCCGTCCTCGACCAGGCGCTGCGCACCACCTACGGCCGACGGCTCGCCGGACTCGACCCGACCGAGCTCGCCGTCGAGGCCCGCACGCTGGTCGAGCAGGAGCCGCGCACCTTCCAGCAGCTCGGCACGCTGCTGGCCGCCACCCGCCCGGACCGCGACCCGGCCGCGCTGGCCCAGGCCGCCCGCTGCCTGCTGCCGCTGGTCCAGGTGCCGCCGCGCGGGCTGTGGGGGCGCAGCGGCCCGGCCGCCCACACCACCGCCGAGGCCTGGCTGGGCCGCCCGCTGGACCCGGCGCCGCCGGACCGGGCGGACACGCCGGGCGGCTCGGGTGGCTCGGACGGGCCGGACCGGTTGGACGGGCTGGACGGGCTGGTGCTGCGCTACCTGGCCGCCTTCGGCCCGGCGAGCGCGGCGGACCTGCGGAAGTGGTCCGGCCTCGGTGGCCTCGGCCCGGTGCTGCGGCGACTCGCGCCGCAGCTGCTCACCTTCCGGGACGAGCAGGACCGGGTGCTGTACGACCTGCCGGGGGCGCCCCGCCCGGACCCGGACGTCCCGGCGCCGGTGCGGCTGGTCGCGCCCTTCGACAACCTGTTGCTCTCGCACGCCGACCGGAGCCGGGTGCTGCCGGAGCGGTACAAGGACCGGGTGATGACCCGCAACGGCCTGGTGCTCGGCACCCTGCTGGTGGACGGGCTGGTCGCCGGGACGTGGCGGTACGAGGGGCCGGAGGCGGGCGTGGTGGTCGAGCCGTTCGTCCGGCTGGCGCGGGCGGACCGCGCGGCGGCGGAGGCCGAGGCGGAGCGGGTGCTGGCCTTCGCGGGCGCGGGCGGACGGGTGCGGATCGAGGCGGTCGGCGAGGCGGTCGGCGAGGCGTAGAACGGGCGGATCGTCAGATTCTCTGCTGAGCTGGGTCGGGTCCGGACTCGTCGCCGCCGGACCCGATGACGATCCCGGCGGAGGTGGCCGTGTCCGTGGAGCGCCCGTCCGGTGGCCGGCCGGACCACCGCAGGCCGTACCTGATGCTGCCGCCCGCCGTGCGGCAGGCGGCCGCCTGGTCGGTGGCGGTGATCCTGCTGATCACCGTGGGCTCGCTGGTGGTGTTCGCGCTGGTCGAGCTGCGGGCCGCGACCGTGCCGTTCGTCCTGGCGCTGCTGGGGGCCTCGCTGCTGTACCCGGTGGTGCCCTGGATGGTCCGGCGGGGCGTCGGTCGGAGCTTGGCGGCCGGGCTGACCTGCGCGCTGCTGGTCGCGGCGGTGGCCGGGGTGATCGTCCTGCTGGTCAACTCCCTGGTGCACAGCGCCCCGCAGATCGCCGGCTCGCTCCCGGCGGCCGGCCGGCGGCTGGCCGAGTGGCTGGGGCCGTTCGGGGCGAAGGTCGAGCACGCGCTGGCCAACGCCAAGGGCGAGACCAACTCGCTGGTCTCGACGCTGACCAACGGCGTGCTGTCCGGCCTCGGCCTGCTCACCCAGTTGATCACCGGCGCGGTGCTGGCCCTGGCCCTGGTGTTCTTCTTCCTGCGGGACGGCCACCGCACCGGCGACAGCATCCGCGCCCACCTGCCCGGGCGCGGCGCCGAGACGGTGGTGGCCTGCGCCGTGCGGGCCTTCGAGGCGATGGCCGGCTTCATGCGCGGGACCACCCTGATCGCCCTGATCGACGCGGTCTTCATCACCGTCGGCCTGCTCGCCCTGGGCGTCCCCGGCGCCCCGGGCCTGGGCGCGCTGGTCTTCATGGGGGCGTACATCCCCTTCGTGGGCGCCTTCCTGTCCGGCACCGTCGCGGTGCTGGTGGCCCTCGCCGACGGCGGCCTGGGCACGGCGCTGTGGGCGCTCGGGGTGGTGCTGACGGTCCAGCTGATCGAGGGCAACATCCTGCAGCCGGTCATCCAGAGCCGGACGGTCGAGCTGCACCCGGCGACCATCATGGTCGCCGTGGTGGCCGGCTCCGGCATCGCGGGCATCATCGGCGCCCTGCTGGCGGTGCCGGTCTGCGCGGCCGGGATGGGCGTGATCTCGGTGCTGCGGGGGCTGGGCACCGACGCCGAGTGAAGTCGGTTGCCCGGGGCGGGCGGGCGTGCGATCATCACTAACGCGACGCCAGTCGCGATAGTTTGAGAGGGGTACGGGTGGAACTGATCGACGTGGCCGAGGCGGGGGACGGGCCGTACGGGATCACGGTGGGGCCCGACGGCGGCGTGTGGTTCACGCTCGTCCACGCCGGGGAGATCGGGCGGCTGGCACCGGACGGCTCGGTGCGGCGGTTCGGGCTCGGCGCGCCCCGGTGCGGGCCTTCGGTGATCACTGCCGGGCCGGACGGCGCGCTCTGGTACGCCGAGATGAACGTCGGCCGGATCGGACGGATCACGGTGGACGGCGAGGTCTCCTCCTTCGCGCTGTCGAGGACGGACGCCGGGCCGGGTGGGATCGTCACCGGGCCGGACGGGGCGCTCTGGTTCACCGAGGTCAACGCCGACGTGGTCGGACGGATCACCGTGGACGGCGAGGTGACGGAGTACCCGCTGCCCGTGGAGGGGGCGTTCCCGGCGCACATCACCGCCGGGCCGGACGGCGCGCTGTGGTGCGCGCTCAACCAGGCCGACGCGATCGCCCGGGTGAGCACCGACGGCGCGGTGACCGTCCACCCGCTGCCCACCGCCGGCACCGCGCCGGTCGGGATCACCGCCGGCCCGGACGGCGCGCTCTGGTACGTCGGGATCGGCGGCGGGCTGGTCGGGCGGATCACCGTGGACGGGGAGGTGACGGAGTACCCGCTGGCCGACCGGGACGCCAGGCCGCACGCGATCACCGCCGGCCCGGACGGGCGGCTCTGGTTCACCGAGTGGGCCGCCGGCCGGATCGGCGTGCTCACCCCCGACGGGCGGCTCGACGGGTACCCGATCCCCGGCTGGCGCGCGGAGCCGCACGGGATCACCGTCGGCCCGGACGGCGCGGTGTACACGGCGCTGGAGCGCGGGCAGCTCGCCCGGCTGACGGGCTGACGGGCTGACGGGCTGAACCTGGCCGGGGCCCGGGTCGGGAGGTCCCGGTCCCGGCCGGGAACTCGGGCCCAGCGGCCCCGGGCGGATGGGCCCAACGGCCCTGGGGTGCACGGGTCGTGCGTTCGGATCATGGATCGCCATCCATTCGCACGACGTTCCGAAGGAGCGCGTCCTTGAGCGCCACCCAGGCACCGGGCGACCCGTCCCCACCGCCAACGCCCGTGTCGGCAGGGCAGGTTCGGCCCCGCCGACCCGGCTCGGCCGTGATCAGGCTGCTGACCACCACCGACCACAAGACGATCGGCACCATGTACCTGGTGTCCTCGTTCGCGTTCTTCCTGATCGGCGGCATCCTCGCGCTGGTCATGCGCGCCGAACTCGCCCGGCCCGGAACGCAGATCCTCTCCAACGAGCAGTTCAACCAGGCCTTCACCATGCACGGCTCGGTGATGCTGCTGCTGTTCGCGATGCCGCTGTTCACCGGCTTCGCGAACTGGATCATGCCGCTGCAACTCGGCGCCCCCGACGTGGCGTTCCCACGCCTGAACATGCTCTCCTACTGGCTGTTCGTGTTCGGCTCGCTGATCGCCGCCGCGGGCTTCGCCACCCCGCAGGGAGCCGCGGACTTCGGCTGGTTCCTCTACGCGCCGCTCTCCGACGCCGTCCACTCGCCGGGCGTCGGCTCCGACATGTGGATCATGGGCGTGACGCTGTCCGGCTTCGGCAGCATCTTCGGCGCGGTCAACTTCATCACCACGATCATCTGCATGCGCGCGCCCGGCCTGACCATGTTCCGGATGTCCATCTTCTGCTGGAACGTGCTGCTCACCTCGGTGCTGGTGCTGCTGGTCTTCCCGGTGCTGGCCGCCGCACTGCTCGCGCTGGAGTGCGACCGCAAGTTCGGCTCGCACGTCTTCGACCCGGCCAACGGCGGGGCGATGCTCTGGCAGCACCTGTTCTGGTTCTTCGGACATCCCGAGGTGTACATCCTGGCGCTGCCCTTCTTCGGGATCGTCTCCGAGGTCATCCCGGTGTTCAGCCGCAAGCCGATGTTCGGCTACGCGGGCCTGATCGCCGCCACGGTGGCCATCGCCGGGCTCTCGGTGACGGTGTGGGCGCACCACATGTACGTGACCGGGCAGGTGCTCTTGCCCTTCTTCTCCTTCATGACCTTCCTGATCGCGGTGCCGACCGGCGTCAAGTTCTTCAACTGGGTCGGCACCATGTGGAAGGGCTCGCTGAGCTTCGAGACGCCAATGCTCTGGACGGTCGGCTTCCTGGTCACCTTCCTGTTCGGCGGGCTGACGGGCGTGCTGCTCGCCGCGCCGCCGATCGACTTCCACGTCTCCGACTCGTACTTCGTCGTCGCCCACTTCCACTACACGCTGTTCGGCACGGTGGTGTACGCGATGTTCGCCGGCTTCCACTTCTGGTGGCCCAAGATGACGGGCCGGAAGCTCGACGAGCGGCTCGGCCGGATCACCTTCTGGACGCTCACGGTCGGCTTCCACGCGACGTTCCTGGTGCAGCACTGGCTCGGCGCCCAGGGCATGCCGCGCCGCTACGCCGACTACCTGGCCTCGGACGGGTTCACCACTCTGAACACCGTGTCGACCATCGGGTCGTTCCTGCTCGGGCTGTCGATCCTGCCGTTCCTCTACAACGTCTGGAAGACCGCCAAGTACGGCGAGAAGGTCAGCTCGGACGACCCCTGGGGCTGGGGCCGCTCGCTGGAGTGGGCCACCTCCTGCCCGCCGCCCCGGCACAACTTCGTCAAGCTGCCCCGGATCCGCTCCGAATCCCCGGCCTTCGACCTCCACCACCCGGACATCGCGGCCCGGGACGTGCTGGTGCACACCGGGAAGCCGGCGTCGTACCTGGGCGACGTGGAGCCGGTGAAGTACGACCGCCCGCTGAGCCGGGCGGAACGGGCCCGGGCCTCGTCCGTCGACGGCTGAGGCCCCGCCTCCTCGAACGCCGTTCCCGCCCGCGCCGCTGCCCCCGGGCGGGCGGGGACGGCACCCCGCTCCACGTCAGTCCCGTCAGACCCGTTACCCCCGTGCGACATCCGGAAGGCCGGCCCATGACCCACACCGTCCTCGCCATCGGCACCGCCGCGCTCACCGCGAGCGGCTGCGTCTGGTACCTGCCCGCCATCGCCGACCTCCAGGCCGGGGCCGACCGGCCCCGCTCCACCCGGACCGCGGCGGCGGCCTGCGTGCTCTGGTGGGCCGCGCTCGCGCTGGCCGGCGGGCTGCTGCTCGCCTGGCCGGACTGGCGCCCCGCCGCGCAGGTGGCCCTCGCGGGGCTGGTCGGCGGCACGGCCCTACGGGTGCGGGCGCGGTGGGACCGGCGCGGGGAGCGGCGGGAGACCGCGGCCCGCTGGGCCGCGCTCGACTGCGGGTCGGCGCCGCGGAGCGGGCGGACGGCGGCCGTCGCCCTGGCGGGCTGGCTGCTGGTGGGCGCCGCCGTGGCCGTGCTGGGCGCGGTGGCGATCCTGCTCACCGACGGCGGCGGCTCGGCGGCGAAGGCGGCCCTGGCGGCGGTCGGCGGGGCGGGCGTGGCGCTGGCCTTCCTGCTGGCGGGCCTGGAGAACGTCCGGCGCCGGGAGCGCTGAACGCCCGCCCGCCGGCTGCTCGTTCACGTCGGGGTCGAGGCCCGGGGCCGCGACGAGGCCGGGGCGGCGACCGGGACGGCGGGCGAATGGGGTCCTTGGGCCCTGGGCCGTCGGGGGGTGGCGGGGGATGATGCGGTGGACCCCGCCGGGAGTGTGCGGGGGTGACGAAGGTGGAACCACGTGATGGCGACCGAGGCGGAGGGCGTCGGGGCTTCGGCGCCGGTCCGGGTGTTCCTGCTGGACGACCACGAGGTGGTGCGCCGCGGGGTGCACGACCTGCTGGACGGCGAGCCGGACCTGGAGGTGGTCGGGGAGGCCGCGACGGCCGAGCAGGCCCTGGTGCGGGTGCCGGCGCTGCGGCCCGACGTGGCGGTGCTGGACGTCCGGCTGGGGGACGGCGACGGGGTCTCCGTCTGCCGTGAACTGCGGTCCCGGATGCCCGACCTGGCCTGTCTGATGCTGACCTCCTTCGACGACGAGGAGGCGCTGCTGGACGCCGTGATGGCGGGCGCCGCCGGGTACGTGTTGAAGCAGATCAGCGGTACCGACCTGGTCGCCGCCGTCCGTACCGTGGCCTCCGGGCGGTCGATGCTCGACCCCGGCGCGGCGACCCGGCTGCTGAACCGGCTGCGCAGCGACGCCGCGCCCGCCCGGCCGGTGACCGCCGGGCCGGGGCTGACGGCGCGCGAGCAGGAGGTGCTGGCGCTGATCGGCGAGGGCCTGACCAACCGGCAGATCGGCGAGCGGCTCTACCTCGCGGAGAAGACGGTGAAGAACCACGTGTCCCGGCTGCTGGCCAAGCTCGGGGTGGAGCGGCGGGTGCAGGCGGCGCTGATCGCCACCGAGCTGCGGCAGTCGGCCGCCGCCCGGTCGTCGCCGACGCCCTTGCGGCCGTCTCTCCGGTGACCTTCCGGGGACCTTCGGGGGACCTTCGGGTGGCCTGCCGGCCGGCGCCCGGCGGCGTGCTGGTCCGGGCGCCCGGGAGCTCAGGCGTAGTCAGGCAGGTCGAAGGCGGTGGCGGCCCGGAAGACCGCGTCCAGCTCGGGGCCGGGCCGGTCGAAGCCGGTCACACCGTCGGCGTCGGCTGCGGCGTCGTCCCCGTAGTGGTCGCGGGTCAGGTCGAGGATGGCCTGGTTGGCCGCCACGTGGCCGCGCAGCCGCTGCTCGTAGGCGGGGAAGGCGGTGCGGTGGTCGCCGTCGGCGGCGTGCAGTTCCCCGGCCAGGACGTAGGCGGCGGTCAGCGCCACGCTGGTGCCCTGGCCGGTGAACGGGGAGCAGCAGTACCCGGCGTCGCCGAGCAGCGCGACCCGGTCCTGGGACCAGCGGTCCATCCGGATCTGGGCCACGACGTCGTAGTGGAAGGCCTCGGTCTCCCACATCCCGGCCAGGAAGCGCGGCACCTCCCAGCGCAGGTGGGCGGCGCGCTCGGCGATCAGCCTGCGCTGCTCGGCGCGGTCGCGCGGCAGCATCCGGTCGAGCGGTTCGTCGGTGGCGAAGTCGACGAAGACCCGCAGTTCGGTGTTGTCGCGGACGGTCATCACCAGGCAGCCCCAGCCGTCCTCGGCCTGGTGGACGACCTCCCAGCGGTCGAGGCCGAGGTGGTTGGGGACGCTCCAGCCGGCCACGTAGCAGCCGACGGGGTGCAGGTAGTCGCGCTCCGGGCCGAAGACCAGGCGGCGGGTGTTGGAGTGCAGGCCGTCGGCGCCGACGACCAGGTCGAAGGAGCGCTCCTCGCCGTCGCGGAAGCGGACCTGGACGCCCTCACCGCGCTGGACCAGGGTGTCGATGGTGTCGTCGAAGCGGTACTCGACGCCCGGCCCGGTGGCTCCGGCGATCAGCTCCGCCAGTTCGTCGCGCAGGATCTCCACGTCGGGGCCGCCGACCGGGCCGCCGGTGACCGTCCACTCGGTGGTGCGGCGCAGCTCGCGGCCGTCCCCGTCGACCAGGGACATGCCGCGCAGGCCGGTCCGGCGGGCCCGGACCTCCGCGAGCAGGCCCATCCGGTCGACGACCTCCAGGGCGTTGCCGCGGATGTCCACGGCCTGACCGCCGCCGCGCAGGGCGGGGGCGCGCTCCACGACGGTGACGCGGAAGCCGTAGCGCTGGAGCCAGTAGGCGAGTGCTGTGCCGGCGATGCCGGCGCCGGAGACCAGGACCGAGGCGCGGGGTTCGGTTGCGTCGGGGTGCGCCGGGGTGGTGTGCGGAAGGGGGGTGGTCGTCGCGGTCGTCGTCACGGTGGGCCTCCGGTGGGTTCGGTGCTGCTGTCGACGACCAGACTGCGCGGCGCCACCCTCAGGACACGGACAGACCGCTGACAGCACCGGCAGGGCACCGGCGGCCCACCGGCAGGGCACCGGTGGGCCGCCGACAGGGTGCTGACGGCGCGTCGCCCTGCCCCCACTGCCCCCACTGCTCCCGCTGCTCCCGCTACTTCTGCGGCCGCTCGTCCAGGACCTGCTGGAGCTTGCCGGTCCGCGGGTTGGTCACCAGCTCCGAGCGCGGCACCCACTCCACCGTGAGGGGGTGGATGCTGCCGAGGGCGACCTCGGAGGGGTAGAGCGGCAGGGCCCGGTGCACGGCGTCGACCAGCCGGTCGGCGAGGTCGGCGGGCGGCGGCTGGCCGATGTGGCCGAGCCGCAGGATGACCCCGTCGCGGCCGTCCCAACGGCGCTGCACCAGCTGCATCCCGGCGATGTGCCGGTCCGGGTCGGCGGCGACCAGCACGCTGCGGATCTCCTCGGTGGGCAGGGTGACGGTGCCCACCCGGGCGCCCTCGGTGGTGCGGCCGAGCAGGCGGAAGCGGCGGCACTCGCCGTCGACCCAGGCGGCGCGGTCGCCGGTGGGGTAGCGCAGGATCGGCATCAGGGTGCGGAACAGGTTGGTGACCACGACGCGGCCGGGCGTGCCGGGGGTGGTGACGGGCTCGCCGGTGACCTCGTCGAGCAGCTCGACCACCGTGCGGTCGGCGAAGGCCTCGTGCACCCGGACGTCGTCGCCGGGGACGGGCGCGCCGACCAGCCCGGCGTCGTTGGAGGCGTAACCGACCGAGGCGACGGCCGCGTTGGGGAAGGCCCGGGCGAGCAGCGGGCGCAGGTCGGCGAAGAGCAGGTCCCCGCCGAACAGCAGCAGTTCGACGCCGTCGGCGCGTTCGCCGCGGGCGACCAGGCACTCGGCCACGGCGCTGAGCTTCATCGGCTCGCCGGCCAGGACGTGCACGCCGAAGCCGGTGACCAGGTCGGCGATGTAGCCGTCCGGGGCGGCGCCGCCGACGCCGAGGCGCACGTTGTCGACCGGCGCGTGGTGCAGGGCGTTCTCGATGTAGAGGAAGCCGCCGTAGAGCTCGCCGGCGGTGAACAGGTTGGCCACCCGGTGGCCGGGCCGCAGACCGGCCCGGACCAGGCCGGCGCCGAAGGCGGTGACCGAGTCGGCGTGCTCGGTGCGGGTCCAGGGCGAGAACTTGGGGACGCCGGTGGTGCCGCCGGTCTTGTAGACCCCGGCGTCGGTGAGCGGGCCGGTCAGCACGCGGTTGTCGGGCCAGGTGTTGGCGGCCCAGAAGGCGGTCTGGTCGATCACCGGGAGCTGGTCGAGCCGGTCGGCCGCCTCGGGCAGCTCGCGGTAGAGCTCGGCGTAGAAGGGCGAGTTGGCGCGGGCGAAGCGGATCAGCTCGGCCAGGGGCTTGGCGGGCATGGCGGGACTCCGTGGGTCGGGACGTGGGCAGTGGGCAGCGGGCGGGGGCTCAGGCGGTGGTGTCCGGGGGCCGTCCGAGCCAGCCGCGGGCGAGGGCCTGGACGGTGGAGCCGTCCGGGTCGGCGAGCTTGGCGGCCAGGTAGTCGGCGGCCCAGGCGTTGGCGGGCACCCGGAAGGGCGGCCGCGGCTCGCGCAGGGTGCGGAGCACGACCTCGGCGACCTCCCGGGCGGGCTGGCCGGCCGACTCCCAGCCCGCGCCGCCGACCCAGTCGAGGTAGTCGGCGAAGGTGTCCGCGTACGGGCCGGAGGCGGCGTGCAGGGTGGCCCGGTTGACGTCGGGGAAGACGCCGAACCCGGTGTCCGGGACGAAGCCCGGCACCACCACCGAGACCCGGACGCCGTGCGCCGCCGCGACCGGGGCGAGCGCCTCCATGAAGCCCTCGACGGCGAATTTCGCCGCGCAGTACGCCTCGTTGAAGGGCTGGCCGACCACGCCGTGCACGCTGCCGACGGTGACCAGGCGGCCGCCGGCGGCGCGCAGCAGCGGCAGGGCGGCCCGGCTGACGGTGGCGACGCCGAAGAAGTTGACGTCCAGGTTGGCGCGCAGCGCCGCGTCGGTGGACATCTCCAGGGTGGGGTCGGAGTTGGAGACGCCCGCGTTGTTGACGACGGCGTCGAGCCGCCCGTACCGCCGGTGCACGGCGGCCAGGCAGTCGGTGACCGAGCCGGGGTCGGTGACGTCCAGCCGCTGGACGTCCAGGGTGACCCCGGCGGCCTCGGCGGCGGCCCGCAGCGGCCCGGCGCGCTCGGGTGCGCGCAGGGTCGCGACGGTGGTGTAGCCGGCCCGGGCGGCGGCGAGGGCGGTGGCCAGGCCGATGCCGGAGGAGGTGCCGGTGATCAGCAGGACCCGGCCGGCGGGGTCCACGGCCTCGGGCCCGTTCACGCGGCGCCCTCCGCCGCCGTGGTCCTGGTGACCGCCGCGGCGCCCTCCGCCTCGGTCCGCGCGCGCTCGGCGGCGTCCAGCAGCGGTTGGAGGCCGAGCGCGGGGACGAAGGAGCAGGCCGCCAGCAGGGTGCCGCCGGCCATGGTGAGGCGGGCGGCGTCCAGGACGCCGAGCGGTCCGGTGAGCAGCGAGACGGCGAGGCCGCCGACCAGCGCGGCGAGCGGGATGACGCCCCAGGTGACGGTCCGGAAGGCGGCGTGCATCACGCCCTGGTTGCGCGCGGACATCCGGGACTGCCGGGCGGGGGCGCTGCACACGTTGATGCAGGACATGAAGAAGCCGTAGCAGCCCATGGTCACGGCGATCACCGGGCCGGGCGGCAGCGCGGGCGCGGCGAGCACGCCGAGGCCGACCAGGCAGTGCAGCAGCAGCGACCAGGCCATCGTCCGGCCGAGGCCGAACCGCCGGGAGAGCCGGGGTGCGACCACGGCCCCGAGCAGGGCGCCGAGCGCCGCGACCGACATGGCCGCGCCGAAGACGCCGACCTGGACGCCCAGGCCGCGGTAGGCGAGGACGGGCAGCACGGTGACGTACACCGGTCCGCCGCAGTTGAGCAGCACGGCCGCCAGCACCACCCGGCGCAGCACCGGGTCGGCCCAGTTGAGCCGGAAGCCGCGGGTCAGCCGCTCCCGGATCGAGCCCTCCTCGACGGTCCGCTCGCCCCAGGGGCGCATCCGGCGGAAGCAGGCCGCCGAGACCAGGTAGCTGGCCGCGTCGACCAGCAGGGCGGCCACGCCGAGGGCGCTGTAGAGGGCGGCGGCGATGGACGGCCCGGCGACCTCGGCGACCGAACCGCTGCCCTCCAGCCGGGAGTAGGCGCGGACCATGCCGTCCGCGGGGACGACGGCGGGCACGGCGACCAGGTAGCCGACGTTGAAGAAGATGGTCGCGCCGCTGATGACGGCCACGCAGGCGAACAGCAGCGGGGTGGAGAGCGCGTCCAGGGCGTGGGCGAGCGGGATCGCGGCGACGGCGGCCAGCCGGACCAGGTCGCAGACGAGCATGGTGCGGCGCTTGTCCCAGCGGTCGACCAGCACCCCGGCGACCGGCCCGAGCAGCGGGATGCCGAGGTACTGGGCCATCGCCACCACGCCGACCTGGAGGGCGGAGGCGTGCAGCACGAAGATCATCAGGGTCGGGACGACGAAGACGGTGACCTTGTCGCCGACCAGGCTGACGCTCTGTCCGGCCCAGAACAGGGCGAAGCCGCGCCCGAGCGGCGTGGGCCGGCCCGACTGCTCCGGCCGGGCCCGGGCGGTGTCGGCCGTCAAGACTCCTCCCGGACGACCAGGGCGGCGGTCTTGCCGGTGCGGCCGTTGCAGACCAGTTCGTCCACCGGGCGCACCCGGAAGGAGCCGGGGTCGTGCTGGAAGGCGGTGCCGAGGGTGATGGTGGCGGTGAACAGCTCGGTGCGCAGCCGTTCGACGTCCGGGGCGGGCGCCGGGCCGGCGGCCACCACCAGGAGTTCCACACCGGTCGCCCGGCCGCCGCGCTCGGTGAGCACCACCTGGGCGCGGGCGACGCCCGGGGTGCGCTCCGCCCGGGCGACCAGCTCGTCCACGTCCAGCCCGAGGCCGCGGACCTGGACGACGCTGTCGCGCCGGCCCAGGACGCGCATGGCGGGCCCCGGGCGCCCGCACGGGCAGCCGGTCAACTCGCCCGCGTCGCCGGTGCGGTAGCGCAGCACCGGGTTGAGCATGGCGGGGTCGAGGGTGGTGAAGTCCAGCAGCCCGTCGTCGGCGGTGTGCACCAGTTGGTGCGGCAGCGGGTGGAAGACGTCGGCCCGGCAGTCCGGGGTGTTGGTGCCCACCACCCAGGTCTCGGTGCTGCCGAACATGCCCCAGCGGCGGGCCCCGGGGGCCACCTCGGCCAGGTCGTCGTCCAGTTGCGGCTGCCAGGCCTCGCCGAGCCAGAGCACCTTGCGCAGCGAGGGCAGCCGGATCCCGGCGGCCCGGGCGTGGGCGAACCAGAGCCGCAGCACGCTGGGGGTGCCGCCGATGGCGGTGACCCGCCGGGCGGCCAGGAACTCCAGCCAGGCGCCGTACTCGTCCTTGGTGACGGAGCCGAGGGCGATGATCCGGCAGCCGGAGAGGTCGGCGAGGGCGGCGGCGAGGAAGTGGGCGCCCCACATCCGGCCGGCGCCCCAGGCGTTGACGAAGACGTCGGTGCGGTCGAGCGGCTGCCAGTGGGCGTGCACGCCGGCCATGTAGAAGCCGGTGGGGGCGTAGCCGATCTTCGGGGCGCCGGTGCTGCCGCCGCTCTGGAACAGCCAGGTGGCGGACCCTTCGGCGGCCGGTTCCAGGTGGGCCAGGGCGGTGTTGAGGTCGTCCCGGGCCAGTGGGGGGAGCTGGGCGAGCCGGTCGAGCGAGCCGGCGTCCAGGTGCTGCGGGTAGCGCCCGGCCAGGGCGGGGACGGCGCGCAGCCGGTCCAGGGTGCGCCGGGCCACGTGCAGCCGGGGCGCGGCGGCCTCGGGGGACAGCGAGAAGGCGGTCATCTGGGGTCCGTCCGGAGGGCAGGGGCAGGGGCGGGGGCGGGGGCAGGGGCAGAGGCGGCGGGGACGAGAACGGGCGAGGGGGCGGTCCGGGAGGCGGGAGCGGGGCGGGGGACGGCGTCGAGGGTGAGCGGGCGGGCGCCGTCGGCGAGCCAGCTGGCGTGGCCGTCCCGGTAGGCGGCGAACCGGGCGCGGGTGACGTCCCGTTGCAGGGTGCGGTGCGGGTCGGTGCGGTCCGGGGCGATCACGCCGTCCGGCTCCAGCTCGGAGAACCAGTACCGCTCGCCGTCGTACAGGAAGTCGACGCAGAAGAAGGGGATCGGCAGCCGCTCGGCGAACCAGGCGGTGGCGGCGGCGAGTTCGGGCGGCACCGGGGGGAACTCCATGGCCCCGCCGCGGCTGGCGTTGGCGACCGGGGAGCCGGGCTCGGGGGTGCGCTTCATCACCGCGTACGGCCGGCCGTCGACCACGTACACCCGGTAGTCGATGGTGCCGTCGCCCAGGTAGGGCTGGATCACCAGGGTGGTGTCGCCGCCCTGGGCGAGGCTGGCCAGGCCGCGGACCTCCTCCGGGTTGCGGGCCAGGTTGATCCCGCCGCCGCCGCACCAGCCGGCCGGTTTGACGATGGCCGGGTAGGTCATCCGCCCGAGCGCGACCTCGTAGCCGTACTTGGCGGTGTCCCGTCCGGTGCCGATCCGCACGGTCGGGATGGTCGGCACGGGGGAGTCGGCCAGGAACAGCAGGGTGGCCAGCTTGTCGTTGCCGATCAGCGACACCTGCGGGGGGAACGGCAGGTAGAAGCCGGCCTGTTCGAGCACCGCGTAGAGCGCGTACTGGTTGAAGACGTCCATCGACTGGTACGGCAGCGAGTAGAGCGCGGTGATGAAGAGGGTGTCCTCGGGGGTCACCAACTCGTCGTCGACGTACACCCGGGGGCGGCCGGGGCCGGTGGCGTCCACGCTGACGGCGTCCGGGGCGTGCCTGGTCCAGCGCAGGCCGAGGTCGGCGGCGCTCTCGGCGTAGAGGTCCCAGAAGAAGCCGTGCCACATCTCGGCCATCCGGGAGGACTCCCGGTCGGGGAAGATCCAGCACAGCCGGCGCAGCGGGCCGGGCGGGGCGGGGGCGGTCACCAGCCGTTCGCGGGCTGCGAGGTGGGCGATGGGGCTCTGGTCGCTCATGGCGGTCTCCGGACGTGGGGAGCCGGGCGCGCGGCCCGGTGGGCGGGCGCCTGGGCGTGGTGAGGGGGTGGTGCGGGGTTGTGTGCTGGGGAATGTGCAGCCGGGCCGTGCTGGGAGCGTGGTGCGGCTCTCAGTGCGAGGGCCTCGGCGGCGAGGGCCTCGGCGCCGTCAACTCGCCGTCCAGGAACGGAATGTCGAGCACGGTGGTCCGCTCGCGTCCGACCGGTCGGAGGAACCGGGGGAAGGGGGAAGGAGCCGCTGTGGGCGTCCTCGTCATTGGCAAGTCAGGACGGGTTTCGGCTGCCCGGTCGAACCCGACGTGAGGAGAATGCGGGCCGGTTGTTCCGGCGCCACCGTGGACGGGTGCGCCGGGGGCCCGGGGATATTCGGAGGTTCTGCGGTCGGCTTCGGTAACTCCACTAATCGGATTGCGAGTTGGAGGCCTTCGACGGTGCTTCCGGAGGCCGCGCCGGGGTGCGGTCCCGGGCGCGTGGCCAGGGCGTTCGCCGACTCCGGGAGTCGGGCGTGGGTGAGGGCGGGTCCGCGGTGGACGATCGCCGGACGGCGGGGATTTCGACGTGCGATATCTCTGAGGACGTCAAGTAGGTCGGGTGCGACCCGGGGGAAATCGTGAATATTTGACATGCCCGCCCCAAATGCGCTGAGAACTGCTCATCCGTGCTCGGCGAACGGCGACTCTACCTTCGAACATGCGTGGCGACAATGGATGTTGAGGGTGTTCTTCCAAGGCCTCGTGGTGGAACTGTGAACTGCTCCCGACCGAGGGCAATCGTTCGGGCAGGGACGGTGCTCGCCCACCACGCCGAGGCGCGCGCCGCCCGCCGCCCGCCCGGCAGTTGGCCCCGCTCAGTGCGGGTCGCCCGCGACCCGCCCGGCCAAGGCCCGTACGGTGGGCGGCAGTTCGCGCAGCCGCAGGGCGAGCAACGGAAGCGCCAGGCCCAGGTACACCCAGCTGAGGACCAGCCGGGAGGACTCGCCGGGCAGGGCGAACTGGACGGCGAACAGCACCAGCAGCAGGGCGGCCTTCCAGGGCAGGAATCGCAGGTCGAGGAGGAGGACGACGGCGAGGACGGTCTGGGCGGCGGTCAGCAGTACCTCGTCCACCTGGCGTTCGACCAGGGGGAGCGAGGCCGGGCCGCCGCCCAGCAGGTGGGCCAGCGGTAGGCAGCCGATCAGCAGGGTCCACTGGTTGACCTTGCTGGAGAGCAGCGCGCCCAGGCCGTCGTCGCCGCGCAGCCGCCAGGCGAACACCACGGCGACGATCAGCTCGGGGGCCTCGGAGGCCAGCGGGGCGAGCCACTGCACCAGCAGGAAGCGGTCGATGCCGAGCGAGGCGCCGGCGTCCACCAGCGAGGTGGCGAAGGGCTCGGCGCAGGCGAAGACGACGGCCGCGGCCGCCAGGAACACCAGGACGGTGACGGGCCGTCGGCGGGCCCTCGGCAGCAGGGCCAGCCGGGCCGGGACACCGACGAGCTCCTCCTCGTCGGTCTCGCTGCAGCGGCTGATCCGGAACAGGTAGTAGGCGTACCAGGCGATCAGCACCACCGCGAGCAGCCAGGAGATCCGCCGCGTCGCCGGCATCACGAAGGCCACCAGTGCGGCGGCCCCCAGGAACGCGGTGTCGATCCGGCGGTGCTCGCGCAGCACGATCCCGGGGGCGACGCCGCGGCGCCGGGCGGCCAGGTACGCGGCCAGCGCGACCAGCGGCCAGCCGACGCCGACCAGCAGCCGGTTGGCGCCGGTCATGTTGGCGGCCGCGTAGGCGGCGTACTCGGGGCGGGTGCCCGCCGTGTAGGCGAACCAGAGGTCGACGGCGTACTCGGGCAGCACCGCGATGAAGGCCAGCAGGGCGAGCGCCAGCGGCCCGGAGATGTCCGCCCGGGCGGTCTCCGCCGCCCACATCAGCAGCAGTGCCGCCGACAGCACCCCGAGGCCGAACAGCAGCATGGCCGGCACCGGCGAGGGGTGGATCCCGGCCAGCCGCAGCACCACCGCGGGCAGCGCGCCGGCCGCGGCCGCGGCGAGCCGCAACGCCGTCACCGACCCACTGGGCGGCGGCGCGGACGGCACCTCGGCGGTGCCCGGGGGCGGGGTGGCGGTCGCGGGTGACTCGTGGGCCATCGGCCGTCCTCGTGCTCGACGCTCGGCGGGGCGCGCGGCGGGGGCTCGGCGCAACGCTCGGGGGACGCGAAGCAGACTAGGGCGTATCTGACAATTCGCGTCGGATCAGCGCGCGGCGTTGGGGTGCGTGCATCGCAAGGCGGAGGAGGGAGTCCATGCGGAGCATCGGCGACTGACGACAACGCGGCGAGGTGCGTGCCCCGGCGTCGCGCGCCCGGCGGGAATTGTCAGACACGCCCCCGGGGTGCCCCGGGGTGGTGGTGCCGGTCCGGGGCTGGGCCGCGGCGGAGTTCCCCCGTACGGCGGTGGGCCCGGCGGGTACGGGCCCGGCGGATAGGGGAGCGGCGGGTGCGGGCCGCCGGTCAGGACCCGAGCGGCGCCTCCCACACCAGCCGGGTGCCGCCGCCCGCGTCGTCCGCCGGGCCGTGGGTGAAGGCCCCGCCGACCCGCTCGGCGCGTTCGGCGAGGTTGCGCAGCCCGCTGCGCCGGCCGCCCCCGGGGATGCCCGTGCCGTCGTCAGTGACGGTGAGCACCACCCGCCCGGCCAGGGCCCGCAGGGTGACCTCGACCCGGCCGGCCCGGGCGTGCCGGGCGGCGTTGCTGAGCGCCTCCGCCAGCACGGCGACCACGTGCTCGGCCAGCTCCTGCGGGACGTCGGTGTCCAGCAGCCCCTCCAGGCTGAGCCGGGGTGCGAAGCCGAGCGGCCCCTGGGCCTCGGTGACCACCCGGGTGGCGCGGGCGCGCAGGCCGCGGTCGGGTTCGCTGTGGGCGCGCAGGCCGAAGATGGTCGAGCGGATGATCTTGATCGTCTCGTCCAGGTCCGCCACCGCCCGGGCGACCCGGTCGGCGGCGGCCGGGCTCTCGATCAGCCGGGTCGCGCTCTGCAGGGTCATCCCGGTGGCGAAGAGCCGCTGGATGGCCAGGTCGTGCAGGTCCCGGGCGATCCGGTCGCGGTCCTCCAGCAGGTTCAACTGCTCGGCGTCGCGCCGCCGTTCGGCCAGCTCCAGGGCGAGCGCCGCCTGGTCGGCGAAGCCCAGCAGCGGGCCGGTCTCCTCCGGCCCGAAGGCGGGTCGCCCCTGCGCCCGGGCCAGCAGCAGCACGCCCCGCCCGTACCCGGGGCCGGTGCCGAGCGGCACCGCGACGGCCGGGCCCAGCCCGTCGAAGCGGCCCGCCGGACCGGCCGGGAAGCGGGTGTCGGCGGCCAGGTCGTCGCTGGTGGCGGGGGAGCCGGAGGCGTACGCGGCGCCGGACAGCGTGCCGTCCACCGGCACCGTCACCCCCAGCCGGGCGGCGGGTTCGGCGCCGAGCGCGACCTCCACCGCCAGCTCCTCGGCCCGCTCTCCCGGCCCGGCCAGCGCCACCGAGACGTCCGCCAGCTCGGCCCCGGCGATCTCCCCGGCCCGGCGGGCGATCAGCTCCACCACCTCCAGGCGCGGCGCGCCCGACAACAGGCTGCGGGTGATCTCGGTGCTCGCCCGCAGCCAGCGCTGGCGCAGCTGGGCCTCCTCGTACAGCCGGGCGTTGTCGATCGCGACCCCGGCGGCGACCGCGAGGGTGGCGATCACCGCTTCGTCGTCCTCGTCGAAGTCCAGCCCGCCGCGCTTGTCGGTCAGGTAGAGGTTCCCGAACACCTCGCCGTGCACCCGTACCGGCACCCCCAGGAAGGTGTGCATCGGCGGGTGGCCGGCCGGGAAGCCGGCCGAGGCCGGGTGCTCGGACAGCACCGGGCAGCGCAGCGGCCGCGGATGGCGGATCAGCTCGCCGAGGATGCCCCGGCCGGAGGGCGGCGGGCCGATCCCCTCGATCTCCGCCTCGGACAGACCGACCGTCAGGAACTGCGACAGGGTGTGCCCGTCCGACCCGATCACGCCCAGCGCGCCGTAGCGGGCGTCCACCAGGTCGACGGCGGCCTCCACGATCCGGTGCAGCGCCTGGGCGAGGTCCAGCTCCCGGCCGACCGCGAGGACGGCCTCCAGCAGGCTGTGCACCCGGTTCTGGGTGCCGCGCGCCGCGTCGATCCGCCACTGGAGCTCCTCCAGCAGCTCGTCCAGGCGCAGCCGGGGCATCCGTGCGCCGCCACCCGCCGCGCTGCCGTCCGCTCCGCCCACCGCTGTCCTCCTCCTGCCCGCCCTGGCCCGTCGACCCCCACCGGCCGGGCCGAATCGGGGCCGTCCGACCAGCGGGAACGCTCGGTACGAACCGTAGTGCCCGGGTGTCGGCGCGGTGGCGGCCGGGGTCGCCCGTACTGTTCGGCGGGGGTCTTTCGTCCTGTGGGCGGGGGGCTTGCGGCCTCTGGCGGCGGGCCGTCGGCGGACCCCAGGGTGGGAGCAGAGCGGACGGGGCGTCAGTGCGCACCGTCTCCGTGCCGAGTCAGTGGAGGAACCGTCATGACGTCAACCGTGGTGGCCGGAGTCGACGGCTCGCCGGCGAGCACCGCCGCCGCCCAGTGGGCGGCCGAGGAGGCGCGGCGGCGCGGGGCGGCGCTGCGGCTGGTGCACGCCTGGCCGTGGCTGACCGACGGGGTGTCCTCCTACGCCGGGCCCGACGACCTCCCGGCGGCCGCCGAGCGCACCCTGGCCGAGGCCGCGGACGCCGTCCGGCAGCGCCGGCCGGAGCTCGTGGTGGACACCGACACGGTGCTGGACGCCCCGGTGGACGGGCTGGTGGCGGCCGCCGCCGACGCCGAGCTGCTGGTGCTCGGCTCGCGCGGACGCGGCGGCTTCACCGGGCTGCTGCTCGGCTCGGTCAGCATGGCGGTGGCCGGGCGCAGCGGCACGCCGGTGGTCGTGGTGCGGGAGGCCGGCCCGGGCGCCGAGGGGGCGGGGGCCGGCGAGGTGGTGGTCGGCGTGGACGCCCACGCGCCCGAGGAGGAGGTGCTCGCCTTCGCCTTCCAGGAGGCCGCCCTGCGCGGCGTCGGGGTGCGGGCGGTGCACGGCTGGGACCTGCCGCCGCTGTTCGGCTACGCGGGCGGGGCCGTGCCGGCGGGGGAGGTCGCCCAGCTGGAGGCGCTGGAGGCGAAGCTGCTGTCGCTCGCCCTGGCCGGGCCGCGCGAGCGGCACCCGGGGGTCGAGGTGGTCGAGGACGTCCGGCTGGGCGCCGCGCGCGGCCTGGTGGAGGCCTCCGCCGGGGCCGGGCTGGTGGTCGTGGGCCGGCGCCGCCGCCCGGTCGAGTTCGGCCCCCGGCTCGGCCGGATCGCCCACGCGGCGCTGCACCACGCCGAGGCCCCGGTGGCGGTCGTCCCGCACGGGTGACGGACGACCCGGCGGAGGCGGGGCTTTCGGCACTGGCCCCCGCCGGGGCACGGCGCGCACGCTCGGAAGCAGCGAGGACTCCGCGGTCGAGGTCGTCGACCGACGGACGGTCGTGAGGAGTTGATCGCCATGATGCGCACCCCGGTTCCGACCCCGACGCTCACCCCGGCGGAGCTGCGCCTGCTCGCCGCGGCGGGCGGCGCGGCGCCGTCGCTCCACAACAGCCAGCCCTGGCGCTTCGTGCCCACCCCGGACGGCCGCGGGCTCGCCGTCCACGCCGACCCCTCCCGCGCGGTGCCGCTGGCCGACCCGGTCGGCGCGGCGCTGCACATCGCGGTCGGCGCCGCCGTGTTCAACCTGAGGGTGGCCGCCGGGCAGCTCGGCCGCGAGGCGGTGGTCCGGCTGCTCCCGGAGCCCGCCGAGCCCGGCCTGCTGGCCCTGCTCGACCTCTCCGCGCCGGCCCGCGAGCGTCTGCCCTTCGGCCGCGACCTCCACCCGGCCGTCGCCGCCCGCCGCTCCAGCCGCGAGCCCTTCGCTCAGCGGGACGTGCCTGAGGCGGTGCTCGGCGAGCTGCTCACGGCCGCCGCGGAGGAGGGCGTGGCGGGTGCCGTCCTGGAGGAGGACGGCGTCCGGCGGGTGCTGGCGCTGACCGCCGAGGCGGAGCGCCGCGGCGAGGACGACCCGGCCCGGGTGGCCGAGAGCCGTGCGTGGCTGCGCCCGCCGGGGGAGGGCACCGACGGCATCCCGTACGAGGCGCTCGGTTCCCAGGACCGCGATGCGAGGATCCCGATGCGCCGGTTCGCGGGCCGCCCGCCGTACGGCACGCCCCCCGGAGCGACCCCCGGAGCGACCTCAGGCGCGCCGCCCGCGCCGCCGGTCGGGCCGGAGCGGCGGTTCGAGGCGCTGCCGCAGCTGGTCACCCTGACCACCCCGGGTGACGGCCCGCTGGACTGGCTGCGCGCCGGGCAGGCCCTGGAGCGGGTCTGGTTGCTGGCCACCGTGCACGGGGCGCGGCTGACGGTCTGGCACCAGGCGCTCGAGTGGCCGGACCTCCGTTGGGCGTTGCGCGACCCGGCCGCCGGCCCGGGGCACGTCCAGCTGGTGCTGCGGGTCGGGTACGGCCCGCCCGGTGCGGCGACGCCCCGGCGGGCCGTCGAGGAGACGCTCGGCTGAACGGGCCCGGCCCGGTGCCGGGGAGCGCGCGGGCTTCCCGGCACCGGGCCGGTCGGCTCAGCGCGGCCGGTCCGCCGCCGTGCGGACCTCGGCGGTCAGGTGCAGCGGCGGGCTGTGCCGGAAGGTGAGGGTGAAGCCCACCGACTGGCCGGGCCGGAGCGGGGGCGGGGCGGGGATCATCAGGTCACAGTCCTCGGGGGACATCGCCAGTTCGCCCCGACCGGGGACGGGCAGGCCGGGGGCCGGCTCCCAGCGGCCCGCCGCGCCCTGGTGCAGGTGCCGCTTGAGGGTGATCGTTCCGCCGAACTCCCATTCGGCGCCGGTGAGTTCGTCGGGTACGTCACCCGGGTTGCGGATCGTGAAGAAGGCCGCGGTGGCGGTGGCCGCGCCGGCCGTGGGCAGCAGCACCCAGCCGGGGCCGGCCTCCACCCGGCGCGGGCCGCCGGCGCCGCCGACCGCCGTCCAGCCGCTGAGCAGGGCCAGGGCGAGCGCCGCCGCGCCGACCGGCGGGCCGACGGTCCTCAGCCGGTCGAGCGGCCTGGGTATCCTCACCGCGGACCGCCCTTCGCCCGGCCTGCTGTCCTCGGGGCGCCCGCCGTGCCGCGTCCGGTCGCCAGGCCCCCCGTCGCCCGCCCGCGCCCCGGTTCCCAGGTGCGCAGCCGGAGGCTGTTGCCCACCACCAGCAGCGAACTGAGCGACATCGCCACCGCCGCGAGCACCGGGTTCAGCAGCCCGACGGCCGCCAGCGGGATCAGCACCAGGTTGTAGCCGAAGGCCCAGATCAGATTGGCCCGGATCGTGGCCAGGGTCTGCCGGGCCAGCCGCACGGCGTCCACCACCGCCTCGATGTCACCGCGCACCAGGGTCAGCCCGGCCGCGCCGATCGCGGCGTCGCTGCCGGAGGCCAGCGCCACCCCGAGGTCGGCCGAGGCGAGCGCGACCGCGTCGTTGACGCCGTCGCCGACCACCGCCACCGTCCGTCCGGCGGCCCGCAGTTCGGCCACCACCTCGGCCTTGCGCTCGGGCGAGGCCGAGTCGTGCACCCGCTCGATGCCCAGCTCGGCGGCCACCGCCCGGGCCGCGCCCGGGCCGTCCCCGGTCAGCAGGACGGTCTCCAGGCCCATCCCGCGCAGCCGGTGGAGGGCCCGCCAGCTGCCGGAGCGCAGGGTGTCACCGACCGCCAGGACGGCCGCGGGCCGGCCGTCCAGTTCCACCAGGACGGCGGTGCGGCCCGCCGCCCCGGCGGCGGTCACCGCCGCGGCGAGCTCCGGGGGCAGCGCGTCGCTGCCGCCGTTGCCGTCGCCGTTGGCGTTGCCGTCGCTGCCGCCGTTGCCGTCCGGCCGGACGGCCCGGACCGGGCGGCCCTCGACGGTGCCGGACACCCCGAGGCCGGTGGTGGCGGCGAAGCCGTCCACCGGGGGCAGCGCCCCGCAGCGCTCCCGGGCGGCGGCCGCGACAGCCCGTCCGATCGGGTGCTCCGAGCGGTGCTCGACCGCGCCCGCCAGCCGCAGCACCTCCGTCTCGGCGCACCCCTCGGCGACCGTCACCGCCGCCAGTTCCATCCGGCCGGTGGTCAGCGTGCCGGTCTTGTCCACCACCACGGTGTCCACCCGGCGCAGGCTCTCCAGCACCTCGGGGCCGCGCACCAGCACGCCCAGTTCGGCGCCGCGCCCGGTCGCGGCCAGCAGCGCCGTCGGGGTGGCCAGGCCCAGCGCGCACGGGCAGGCCACCACCAGGACGGCGACCGCCGCCGTGACGGCCGCCTGCGGGGCCGCGCCCGCGCCCAGCCAGAAGCCCAGGACGCACACCGCCACCGTCAGCACGCAGGGCACGAAGGCCCCGGCCACCGCGTCCGCCAGCCGCTGCGCCCGGGCCTTGCCGGCCTGGGCCTCGGCCACCAGCGCGGTGATCCGGGCCAGTTGGGTGTCCGCGCCGACGGCGGTGGCGCGCACCACCAGCGCGCCGCCGACGTTCACCGTCGCCCCGGCCACGGCGTCCCCGGGGCCGACCTCCACCGGCACGCTCTCCCCGGTCAGCAGGCTCAGGTCGAGCGCCGAACCGCCCTCCACCACCACCCCGTCGGTGGCCACCCGCTCGCCCGGCCGCACCACGAACTCCTGCCCGGGCAGCAGCAGTTCGACGGGGATCAGGCGCTCCTCGCCGTCCTCCGCCCGGACGCACACCTGCTTGGCGCCCAGCTCGGCCAGCGCCCGCAGCGCGGAGCCGCTGCGGCGGCGCACCCGGCCCTCCAACAGCCGCCCGGCCAGCACGAACAGCGGCACCCCGACCGCCGCCTCCAGGTACACGTGCGCCGCGCCGCCGCCGTCGGCGGTCAGCGAGAACGGCATCCGCATGCCCAACTCCCCGGCCCCGCCCAGGAACAGCGCGTAGGCGGACCAGCCGAAGGAGGCCACCACACCCAGGCTGACCAGGGTGTCCATGGTCGCGGCGGCGTGCCGCAGCCCCTGCAGGGCGCGCCGGTGGAAGCCGGCCGACCCCCAGGTCACCACCGGCACGGCCAGCGCGAAGCAGACCCACTGCCAGGCGTCGAACTGGAGCGCCGGCACCATCGACAGGGCCAGCACCGGGACGGCCAGCAGGGCGGTGACCAGCAGCCGCCGCCGCTCGTCCGGCTCCTCCTCCGGCAAGCCGCCGAGCACCCCGGAGGCCGCCAACTCGGCCGTGTACCCGGCCCGTTCGACCGCCGCGACCAGCTCGTCCACGGACACCCCGGCCGGGTGCAGCACCCGGGCCCGGCCGGTCGCCAGGTTCACCCCGGCCGTCACCCCGTCGATCCGGCCCAGCCTCTTCTCCACCCGGCCCACACAGGCCGCGCAGGTCATCCCGCCGACCGCCAGATCGGTGGACACCAGCTCCCCGGTGTCCGCACCCGCGACGGGGCTCACCGCATCCCGCCCATGTCGTGCCCGCCCATACCGGGCGAGGAACCGCCGCCCCGGCTCGGCGTCAGCCCCGGAGCCACCGGCCCCGCCTGCCGCCCCACCGCGTACGAGACCACGAACACCACCACCAGCAGCAGGGCGAACCCCACCAGCACACTCAACGGCCGGACTCCCGGCGATTTCGCCTTCACCCCCCAGCTGTCGGACGGCCGGAGCGGTTGGTTCCCGAACCTCCTGGGCCGATCGGGTGGCGTTCGTCACGATCGCCACCGTCGCTTGGGCGCCGTACGATCGTCTGCGTGCCGAGGACCGGCACGGATGACGACATCCGGGGGGATGACGATGCTGACGACGAAGCAGAAGAAGACGCGCGCACTGACCGTGGCGGCCGCGGTGCTGGGGGCCTCGGTGGCGTTCGCCGGGGCGGCGTGGGCGCAGCCGGCCGACGGATCGGGCCCGGACGTGCCGATCGGCGGTCCGGGGACGGGCCGGATCCTGCCGCCCACCCCGGACGAGGACACCATGTTCTCGATCCCGGACTGGATCGGGAACGGCGGCGCGGTGACCGCCTCGGCGATCGAGTCGCTGCCGATCGACATCACCGTCGGCTGCCAGGGCGGCGGTTCGGTGCAGGTCCACGTCGGCGGCCTGGCCCCGGCCGACTTCACGGTGCAGTGCCCGGTGGACTCGGTCGGCGTCGGCTCGGTGCAGATCCCCGCCCGTCCCGGCCGGGACTTCCAGTTCACCGTGCACACCTCGGACCCGTCGATCCACTGGGGCATCAACGCCCTCCAGGTCCGCCCGCCGGTCGACTCGCCGACCGGCTGAGCTGCTTCCGCACCCCGGCCCCGGGCCGCACGCTCACCCCGACCGGTCGCCGCCGTGGTGGCGGGTGGCGGTGGCGACCGCGGCGAAGCCGTGGTCGAGCATCTCCGTCTCGTACGAGCGGACGGCGTCGAGCAGGGGCACGTCGGGGAGCAGTCGGGAGGCGAGCAGCCCGGCCTCGTGGAGGGCGACTCCGGCGCTGATCCCGACCGGGGCCATCGGGTGGGCCGCGTCACCGACGAGGGTCACGGGCACCGGCGGCCACGGTTCGGGGCGCTCGGAGGTCTGGATGCCCGCGGGCACCACGTACCCGGGCTCCCCGAGCCGGATCAGCGCGCCCAGGGACGGGTGCCAGTCGGCGACGGCCCGTTCCGCCAGGGCCAGCAGTTCGGCGGCGCCGAGCCGGAAGAACTCCGGCCCGGGGTGCCCGAAGACGGCGGCCGGCGCGGTCATGCCCCACATGACGTAGTCGGCGGCCGGCGGCAGCCCGAACTCGGCCGGGTCGCGGCGGAAGTGCTGTGCGGCCAGGGCGAGTTGCCGGCCGTCCGGGCCGACCACGCCCAGGAAGCCGGCCAGGGCGGCCGGGGGCGTCAGCCGCCGGAGGAGGTCGGTCAGCGCGGGGTGCGGCCGTAGATGATCCGGCTGTCCCGCACGGTGACCCGGAAGTCCGGCAGCAGCTGGCGCCGGACGGCGGCGCCGGCGATCCGGCCGCCCTCGGACTGCTGATGTACCGCGCCCACCAACTCGCCCGCGCCAAGGCCAACCAGGCCGCCCGGCCGACCGGCATCGAGCTGCAGCACGCCGGCGTGCTCACTGCGGTCCGGGACGGAAAGGCGCGCAGCCAGCGGGAGTTGGGGGCGGCGCTCGGCATCGACAAGTCCACCCTGGTGCGAATCGTCGACGACCTGGAGCGCCGGGGCCTGCTGCGGCGCGAGCGCACCCCGAACGACCGCCGGGCCTACGGGATCCGGATCACGGAGGAGGGCGAGCGGAGCCTGCGGGAAGCAGGGGAGCTGTTCCGCGGCGCCATGGCGGAACTCCTGGTGGTCCTGGGCGCCGAGCAGCGGGGCCAACTGCACGACCTCCTCAGCCGGTTCGTCGCCCAGGACCGGTAGGCGACGGGACGGGCCGCCGGCCCCCGGTTCAGCGCCGGACGCTGCGCGGGCCCGTGACCTCCGCTCCCAACGCGCCCACCCGGGCCCGCAGTTCACGGTCGGCGGTGACCACCAGGCAGGCCCGGGCCGGAGCCCCGGTGCGGGCCTCGCGGACCAGCTCGACGATCCGGTCGTCCCCGCTGCCCGCCGCCGACACCACCCGGACCTCCGGCAGTCCGGTGACGCCCCGGGCCGCGCCCTCGACCACCAGCACCACCTCCAGCGGGCCGGGGTGCTCCGGCAGGCCCTGGGCGGCCACGGCAACCAGGGCGTCGCGGAGGCGTTCGGCGGCGCCGTGCCGGTCGCGCCACCAGCCGTCGGGGACCGAGCCGACCACGTTCGCGCCGTCCACCACCAGCAGGGGCGGCGGCGCGGCCTCGTCATGTTCCATGACGGTCAAGCCTGCCACGTCGCAGCCGCGCCCCGGCCCGGCGGTCCGCTCGCGCGAGGGCGCCGCTCAGGAGGGCGCCGCTCAGGAGGGTGCCGCTCAGGAGGGTGCCGTCCGTTAGTCCGTCAGGGTGATCCGGATGCCGATGGTGCCGCGCTCGCCGCGCCGCAGCCGGCTGCCGAGCAAGGTGAGCACGCCGAGCAGCCCGTACTTCTGGCGCAGCAGGGTGCGGTAGGCGGCGGTGCGCTCGGGGGTGAGGAGTTCGGCGGTGGCCGGGTACTGGTCGCCGGTCGGGCGGCCCTTGACGTCACAGGGGCCGACCAGGACGTCGGCCCGGTTGCGGATCCGCTTGACCTTCCAGGAGTCCGCGACGGTCCAGACGCCGAGCGCCTCCCCGTCCCGGACCACCCACACCGGGGTCGGCACCGGTGTGCCGTCCTTCTTGTAGGTGGTGACGAGCAGGTAGTTGCCGGAGGAGAGGCTGACGATCCGGGCGAGCCGGGCCGCGGCGGCGGGGTCGGGCGTGGTCATGGCCGGAAGTCTAGGGGAGCTTTCGCGGGTCAGCTGTCCCGGCGCGGGCGGGTGCCGCGGAGGAGGGCACGGGCGCGGCGGGTGAGGCGGCGGCCGGCGCGGCTGCCGACGCCGGTGGCGCCGATCCGGCCGGTGCCGGTGCGCCCGCCGCTGCGTGTCGGGGCCGTGGGAGCCGTGCGGGCAGCGGCGAGGGCGGCGCGGCGCCGGGCGGAGCCGCGGGCGGTGCCCCAGACGGCGAGCCCGGTGGCGACGGCGGCGCCGGTCCAGAGGGCGGGGGCGAGGACGGAGTCGTTGCCGTCGAGGACGGGCGTGCGGGACCAGGGCGGCAGGTCGGCCTCGCTGTCCGCGGCGGCCTGCGGGGCGCCGCCGGACGGGGCGGCGGGGGTGCCCGGCGCGCCGCCCGCGGCGGTGCCCTTCGGCGCGGCGAGGTCCTCGACCAGCTGCCCGACCGGCTGGACCTTGCCCGCCGCGGCGAAGCCCCAGTCCAGCAGGCTGGCGGCCTCGTCGTAGACCTTGCCCTGCGCCTCGGGGTGCATCACGGTCACCAGCAGGGTGCGGCCGCCGCGTTCGGCGGCGCCGGTGAAGGTGGCGCCCGCGTTGGTGGTGTAGCCGTTCTTGACGCCGATCAGGCCGGGGTACTTGCCGAGCAGCCGGTCGGTGTTGGCGATGTCGAAGGCGGTGCGCTGGCCGGTGGTCTTGTCGAGTCCGCCGGGGAAGCGGGCGGTGCGGGTGGCGCAGTAGGACCGGAAGTCGGCGTTGCGCAGCCCGGCGCGGGCGAACAGGGTGAGGTCGTACGCGGAGGAGACCTGGCCGTCCATGTCGTAGCCGTCGGGGGAGACCACCTTGGTGTCCAGGGCCTGGAGGGACTGGGCCCGGGCCTGCATCTCCCGGACGGTCTGCTGGACGCCGCCGTTCATGTGGGCCAGGACGTGCACGGCGTCGTTGCCGGAGCTGAGGAAGACGCCCCGCCAGAGGTCCTCGACCCGGTACGGCAGGTTCTCCTTGACGCCGACCAGGCTGCTGCCGACGCCGAGGTCGGCGAGTTCGGCGGTGGTGACCTGGTGCTCCGTGGCGCGGTCGAGCTTGGGCAGCACGGTGTCCGCGAACAGCATCTTGAGGGTGCTGGCCGGGGGCAGCGGCCGGTGGGCGTCGCGCGCGGCGAGCACCTCGCCGGTGCCGGCGTCGGCGATCAGCCAGGAGCGGCCGGTCAGTTCGGCGGGCAGGGCGGGGGCCCCGGCCAGCGGCGCGACCTGGACGGCCGGGCGGCCGAGCCGCTCGCCGCCGACGGTGGAGGCGGCGTCCTGGGCGAGGGCCGCCGGGGCGCCGACGGCGAGCACCAGGGCGGAGGCGGCGGAGGCGGCCGCGACCCTGGCGACGGTCGGTGGTTTCTGCTGCGGTTTCCGCTGCACACGCTTTGGCTGCACACCGCGAACGTACCGGCGCAGCCGTCGGGCCGCCGTGCCTGCTGCTCCGTCCGGAGGGAGGGCGGGGCGCGACTCGGGGTGCGACGAGGGGTGCGACTCGGGGCGCGACGAGCGGCGCGACGAGCGGCGCGACTTTGGTCAACGCCGGTCGCACCGAAAGTCGGTTGGGTGCGGGACCGCGGATTCCTAGGCTCGGGGGCATGAAGAACCTGCTCGGTTACCTCGGTTTCGTCCTGATCCTGGGCGGTGGCACCGGCCTGCTGGCCGACCACCTCGGGGGCTTCCGGCTGTTCGGCTTCGTCCGCTTCCTGGTGCCGGACGGCCACGAGACCGCCGGGTACGCCGTACTGCTGGTGCTCGGCGCCCTGCTGGCGATCCCCGCGGCCCGCCGGGGGTAGCGCCCGGGCTCCCGGCCCCGCACCTCAGGCACTCAGGCACTCGGGCGCACTCAGGCGCCGGTGCCCGCGGCCACCCCGTCGAGCAGGACGGCCAGGCCGGTGCGGAAGGCGTCCCGGTCCTCGTCCCCGGGGGCGGCGCCGCCCGCGCTCTGGAGGGCGGTCAGCAGGGGGAAGCGCTGGGGGAAGTCCGGCGCCAGTTCGGCGAGCCGGGCGGAGCGGGTGGTCCACCACTCCTCGTCCGTGATGCCGGTGGCGGCCGCCGCGCCGCGGGTGTCGGCGGTGGTGGCGGCCGTGCCGCGGACGAACTGCCAGAGCGCCGCGACCGCCCCGCGCAGCCGCCCGGGCGGCAGGCCGGCGGGCTGCAGCGCGGTCAACAGGTGTTCCATGGCGGCGAGTTCGGCCGGGCCGAGGACGGGGCGGGCCTGCGAGACCTGGAGCACCCAGGGGTGGCGCAGGTAGCAGGCGTACAACTCCTCGGCCCAGGCGGTGACGGCGGCCCGCCAGCCGTCGAACTGCGCCGGTCCGGGCGGGAGTTGGGCGGGGAGCTCGGCGAGCACCCGGTCGTGCATCAGGTCGAGCAGTTCGGCCTTGCCGGGCACGTAGGTGTAGAGCGCCATCGCGGTGCGGCCGAGCCGTTCGCCCACGGCGCGCATCGACAGGGCGGCCATTCCCTCGGCGTCGGCCACCGCGATTCCGGCGGACACGATCGCGTCCACACTCAGTCCCGGTTTCGGGCCGCTGCGCCCGGTGCGCGGTTCCCCGGGGTGCCCCCACAGCAGGGCGAGCGAGCGGTGGGCGTCTCCCTGCCCGGCGTAGACGGTCATCCCGACATCTCCTTATGGCGTAAAGTATCCTCGCGGGAGCGACTCTTTATGCCGTAAGTTATCAGGATTCCGTACAGCGAGGGGTTACGCGATGACTCTGCCCGTCACCTTCATCGAGGTCGTAGCGGTCGACCGGATCACGCCGCGCACCGCCCGGGTCGTCTTCGAGGCGGAGGCCCTGGACGACACCGTGGGCGGCACGCCCGACCAGCAGCTCAAGCTCTGCTTCCCGCGCCCGGGCCGGCGCGAGCCGGCGCTGCCCGCGCAGCAGGACGACCCGATGGGCTGGTACCAGGCCTTCCTGGCGATCCCCGAGGCCGACCGCCCGGTGCTGCGCAGCTTCACCCTGCGCCGCAGGCACCCAGGCACCCGGCGGATCGAGATCGACTTCGTGCTGCACGGCGACACCGGCCCGGCCGCCGCCTGGGCGCTGCGGGCCGCGCCGGGGGAGCGGCTCGGCATGGTCGGGCCCTCCGCGCTGTACGCCCCGCCGGTCCCGTTCGCCCAGACTGCGGCGGCGGCCGACTGGGTGCTGCTGGCCGGCGACGAGACCGCCCTGCCGGCCGTGGCGACGCTGCTGGAGGCCCTGCCGGAGGGCGTACGGGCGTACGCCTGGATCGAGGTCGCGGACCGGGCGGAGCGTCAGGAGCTGGCGACCCGGGCCGAACTGGAGGTGCGCTGGCTGCACCGCGACGGCGCGGCCCCGGGCGCCCTGCTGGCCTCGGCGTTCCGGGGCGGCGTGCTGCCGGCCGGGCGGCCCTTCGCCTGGCTGGCCGGGGAGGCGGGCGCGGTGCGGGCGCTGCGCCGCTGCCTGGTGGAGGAGTACGGGGTGCCGAAGTCGGACATCGACTTCACCGGCTACTGGCGCCACCGGCTGACCCAGGACGACGCCCCGACGGCCGAGGACCTGGCGGACGCCCGGGAACGACTGGGGTGAACTCTCCGGCCGCCCCGTCCGTTCTGCTTGCCGGGCATTGTTTGTTTCGAAGGCCGTCGACGGGGAAGAAGAGTCGCGGTGTCGACAAAGAGGCAGCAGGTGGGCGGGGTGGCGATGTTCCGCCAGTGACCGGAGTCCGCCACTGACGTTTTTGTGGCTGCGGAAGCCTGTTTTGACCGTCCCTGACCGGCTCTGATCGGTGAAAAAGGGGCGATGACGGCCGGATTTATACTGTGTATTTTACTTTCTGATGGTCATTTTTACTTTCTGATGGGGTTTTAACCCCTTGTCGTGGTCGTGCCGGATGCGCTGGAATGCGTCCGCTGTCGGGACGCGCGGTCCGGAGCAACCACGCGTCCGACCAGGATTCGCGTAGGCCGGATCGTGCAACCTGACGTCTCATCAGACGAAAGGATGTCCATTGATCGGCTGGCGCAAGACCCAGCTAGCAGCCGCCGTCACCGTCACCGCCGCGTCCATGGTCCTGAGCCTCGGGACCATCGCGAGCGCAGCCCCGACCCAGGATCCGCAGAACGCCCAGGCGGCGTCCTCGGACGGGTCGCCGGCACCGGTGATCGTGATCCTGAAGGACCAGATAGCGGACGCCCCGGCCGACCACGGTCACCTCGGCGCCCGTCAGCAGAAGACGGCCAGCGCGCAGAAGCCGCTGCTGGACAAGGTCAAGGCCAACGGCGGCTCCAACGTCAAGAGCTTCGTGGTCGGCAACGCCTTCTCCGCCACGGTCAGCCCGGCGCTGCGCGCCTCGCTGCTGTCCGACCCGGCGGTCGCCGCCGTCGTCCCGGACGCTCAGGTCCAGGTGGCCCCGGTCGCCTCGACCACGGCCAAGAAGGCGGACACCGCGGCCACGGCCTCCGGCACGTCCGGCGACGCCTCGAAGGCCGTTTCGGGCAGCAACGGCCAGGGCTCCCAGGAGAACGCGACCAACACGGTCTGCCCCTCCGACCCGTCCAAGCCGCTGCTGGAGCCCGAGGGCCTCTACTCGGTCCGGGCCTACAGCGGCAACGGCAACCCCGGCGTGGAGAACCTGGCCACCGGCAAGGGCGTCAAGGTCGCCTACATCGCCGACGCGCTCGACCCGAACAACCCGGACTTCATCCGGGCCGACGGTTCGCACGCCGTGGTCGACCACCAGGACTTCTCGGGTGAGGGCTGGGAGGCGCCGAGCGGTGGCGCCGAGGCCTTCGGCGACGCCTCGGCGGTCATCGCCCAGGGCCGTCAGACCTACGACGTCTCGCAGTTCGTCAACGCCTCGCACCCGCTGCCGGCCGGCTGCAACATCAAGATCCGCGGCCTCGCCCCGGACGCCGACCTGGTCGCCCTCAAGGCCGGCGGCGAGATGATGTCCAACTCGTCGATCCTGCAGTCCATCGACTACGCGGTGCGGGTCGCCCACGTGGACGTGCTGAACGAGTCCTTCGGTGGCAACGTCACCCCGGACAGCGGCGCCCACGACACCATCGCGCTCTTCAACGAGCAGGCCGTCAAGGCCGGTGTCACCGTCGCCGTCTCCACCGGTGACGCCGGCATCAGCGGCACCATCGGCACCCCGGCCACCGACCCGTACGTGATCTCGGTCGGCGCGTCGACGGACAACCAGAACTACCAGCAGACCGGCTACGCGGCCTCCAAGTTCTCCAACAAGACCTGGAGCAACAGCCGGATCTCCGCGCTCTCCTCGGGCGGCTTCACCATGGCCGGCCGCACCCTCGACCTGGTCGCCCCGGGCGAGTCGGACTGGGCGCTGTGCACCGCCGACACCACCAAGTACGCGGACTGCACCAACTTCAACGGCAAGGGCTCGAACATCCAGCCCTTCGGCGGCACCAGCCAGGCCGCCCCGTTCGTCACCGGTGCCGCGGCCCTGGTCATCCAGGCCTACCGCGACACCCACGGCGGCGACTCGCCGTCCCCGGCGCTGGTGAAGAAGTTCCTCACCGGCACCGCCACCGACCTCGGCGTCCCCGCCGAGGAGCAGGGCGCCGGTCTGCTCAACGTCCGGGCCGCCGTCGAGGCCGCCCGCGGCTACGACGACGGCGACGGCACCGACGGTGCCCGCACCGTCGTGGTCAACACCGGCCAGGTCAGCATCTCCGGCACCCCCGGTTCGACCCACACCGCCGACGTCTCCGTCACCAACACCAGTGACGAGCCGCAGTCGGTGAGCGCCACCACCCGCAGCTTCGCGCCGCAGGCCACCAACCAGCAGGTCGTCAAGCTGGACTCGGCCTCGACCGACACCTTCAAGTACGCCACCAACGGTGCCACTTGGGTGCAGAAGCAGGTCAAGTTCACCGTTCCGGCCGGTGCCGACCGCCTCGCGGCGTCGATCGCCTGGCACGGCGGCCCGAACCCGGTCACCAACGGTCCCGTGGTCCGCATGACGCTGCTCGACCCGTCGGGCCGCTTCGAGACCAACACCCGTCCGCAGGGCGGCGCCACCCCGGCCAACTTCGGCCTGGTCGACGTCCCGCACCCGGTGGCCGGTGAGTGGACCGCCATCATGTACACCCCGGCGGGCAAGGCCGGCTACACCGGCGACGTCCAGTTCGGCACCTCCACCCAGCGCGCGGTCCCGGCCGGCGCGGTGAGCCCGAACACCACCGAGCTCAAGCCCGGTGAGACCAAGACCCTCAAGGTCCAGCTCACCACCCCGGCGACCAGCGGTGACAGCAGCGAGGCGGTCCTCGTCTCCAGCTCGAACGGCAACACCACCAGCGTCCCGGTCGTGCTGCGCAGCCTCGTCCCGGTCAAGGACGGCAAGGGCAGCTTCACCGGCACCATCACCGGTGGCAACGGCCGCGGCTCCTCGCCGACGCAGATGTTCGCCTACGGCTTCGACGTCCCGAAGGGCCAGAAGGACCTGCGGGTCGGCGTCACCGTCGGCAAGGACGCCAACCTGTTCATGCAGGGCGCCCTGATCAGCCCGAACGGCACCCCGGTCGACATCGAGGGCAACACGCTGTTCGACGCCCAGGGCAACCTGACCGGCGCCGGCAACGGCGTCTCGGCCACCACGATCAACCCGGCCGAGGGCCACTGGCGCTTCGTCCTGAACGTGCTCGGCCCGGTCAGCGGCCAGCAGCTCGCGCAGGACTTCACCGGCAGCATCGCGTTCAACCAGAACCAGGCCACCGCGGCCGGTCTGCCGAACGACCCGAAGACGAAGCTGGCGGCCGGCAAGCCGGTCACCGTCAAGGTCGACTACACCAACAACACGGTCGCCACCCAGTCGATCGCGGCCGACGGCCGCCTCGACAAGCGCGTCGACCTGCCGCTCGTCCCGCAGGGTGCCTCGGCCAGCGTCAACCTGCCGCTGAGCCTGACCTCCTCGGTGCCGAGCTTCCTGGTGCCGCCGAGCACCGACCAGCTCAAGGCCGTGGCGGCGTCCTCGACGCCGGCGCAGATCGAGCTGAGCGCCACCACCGCCTCGCCGGACCTCTTCGGTGACCTCAAGAAGGCCCAGGACGGCTCCGCCATCTCGGTCGCCATCTCCAAGGGCAGCGCCGAGCAGCCGATCGTTCCCGGTGCCTGGGGCACCTTCGTCCAGCAGATCGGCCCGTTCGGTCCCGCCGGCGCGCCGAAGGGCACCGCCAACATCAGCGCCACCGCGCACACCCTGGCGTTCGACCCGGCGCTGACCTCCAGCACCGGTGACCCGTACGCCGCCGCGGTGAACGCCACGGCCCCGGCCGCCGCCCCGGTGACCGTCGCCCCCGGCGCCACCGGCTCGCTGCAGGTGACCGTGACCCCGACCGGCCCGAAGGGCAGCACGGTCAAGGGTCTGCTCTACCTGGTGTCCGGCCCGACCTTCGTGCCGACCGCCAACAACAGCCTCGGCACCACCGGTGCGGTGCTCGCGGCGATCCCCTACAGCTACACGGTGAACTGACGCTCAACCAGTTCAGCGCGCCAGCCTGAGGCCGAGGCCGTCCCGGAGTTCCGGGGCGGCCTCGGCTGCTTGCCGTGCCCTCCGTCCCGGCCGCGAAACCGCCGGGATTGGCGGCCGGTGGAGCCGGGCAGGAGGTCGCAGAGGAACCACCGACTGGACCTGGAGCCGGAGTTGAACGAGGCGATCAAGCACAGCCACGTCGAGGTGAACGGGGTGCGGCTGCACCTCGCGGAACAGGGCGAGGGGCCGCTGGTCCTGCTGCTGCACGGCTTCCCGGAGAGCTGGTACTCCTGGCGGCACCAGTTCGGGCCGCTCGCCGAGGCCGGGTACCGGGTGGTCGCCCCCGACCAGCGCGGCTACGCCCGCAGTTCGCAGCCGGAGGACGTGGACGCCTACTCCGTGCTGCACCTGATCGGCGACGTCACCGCGCTGATCCGCGAACTGGGCGGGGAACCGGCCGTGCTGGTCGGCCACGACTGGGGCGCACCGGTCGCCTGGGGCACCGCCGCCCTCCGGCCGGACCTGGTCCGGGGCGTCGCCGGCCTGAGCGTCCCGCCGCTGCCGGCCGGCCCCGGCACGCTACAGGCCGCGCGGGAGAACTTCGGCGAGGGCTTCTACCAGATCTACTTCCAGGAGCCCGGCCGGGCGGACGCCGAGCTGGCCGCCGACGTCAGGTCCAGCCTGCGCCGCGTGCTGTGCGGCCTCCAGCCCGGCGGCGAGCCGCGGCCGTGGGTCGTCCCCGAGGGCAGGACCCTGCTGGACACCATCCCGGAACCGGAGCGGCTGCCCGCCTGGCTCACCGACGCGGACCTCGACGCCTTCGCCGCCGACTACGCCCTGCACGGTGAGCGGGCCTTCACCGGCGGGCTCAACTGGTACCGCAACATCGACCGCAACAACGAGCTGATGGCGCCCTTCACCGGCCTGCGGATCGACGTGCCCGCCCTGTACGTGGCCGGTGAGCAGGACCTGGTGAACGCCATGATCCCGCCCGGGGTGCTGGACTACCTGTTGAAGGAGCTCACCCCGCGCCTGCACCGGCACGTCCGGCTGCCGGACACCGGCCACTGGACCCAGCAGGAGCGCCCGGCCGAGGTCACCGGGGCGCTGCTGGACTTCCTCAGGAGCCTCGACTAGTCGAAGCCGCCGGCCCGGTCGCCGTCCCCCGTACGGGCGGTGACCAGGCCGGACTCGTACGCGGCGATCACCGCCTGGGCGCGGTCCCGGACGTCCAGCTTGCCGAAGATGCTGGTGATGTAGTTCTTCACGGTGGACTGGCTGATCTCCAGCGCCAGCGCGATCGCGGCGTTGTCCAGCCCGGTGGCGATCAGCCGCCACACGTCGACCTCCCGGGGCGTGAGCTCACCGGCCCGCACGGCGGCCGGCGGTGCCGGGGCGGCCGCGGCGGGCGTCCGGACGTAGGCCGAGATCAGCCGGGTGAGCAGCCGCGGGGCGACCGCCGCCTCCCCGGCGTGCACCGTCCGGATCGCCGAGCCCAGCTCCTCCGGGGAGACGTCCTTGGGCAGGAAGCCGTGCGCACCGGCGCGCAGCGCGGCCACCACGTACTCGTCCATGTCGAAGGTGCTCAGCGCCAGCACCCGGCACTCCGGCAGCTCCCGGGCCAGCCGCTCGGTCGCGCCGACGCCGTCCAGGACGGGCATCCGGATGTCCATCACCACGACGTCGGGGCGCAGCCGCAGGGCGGCGGCGACGGCCTGTTCGCCGTCCTCCGCCTCGCCGACCACGGTCAGCGACGGGTCGGGGGAGAGGATCAGGGACAGACCGCGGCGGACCAGCGGCTGGTCGTCCACGACGAGCACCCGGATCACGGGGCCCGCGCCGTCCGGGTGGGCGGTGCCGTCGGTCGTCATGCCGCCACCTGCCCGTGCTGGACGGCCGCCTCGGCCGATTCGGCGTCGGTCAGCGGCAGTTCGGCCGTCACGGCGAAGCCGCCGCCCGGCTGCGGACCGGTCGTCAGGGTGCCGCCGTGCAGGGCGACCCGCTCGCGCATGCCGACCAGGCCGTACCCGGCCCGGCCGGTGGGCTCCGGCGGGGGCGCGCCGCCGCCGTCGTCCCGCACCTCGACGGTCACCCGGTCCGGGTGGTAGGCGAGCAGGACGGTGGCCCGGGCCGGGCCGGCGTACTTGCGGGCGTTGGTGAGGCCCTCCTGGACGATCCGGAAGACGGTCAGCCCGAGGGTCGGCGGCAGCGGGCGCGGGGAGCCCTCGACGGTGAACTCGGTCGGCAGCCCGGCCACCCGGGACTCGTCAACGAGCCGTTCCAGGTCCGCCTCCCCGGGCTGGGGCAGCGGTGGCGCGGCGTCCGGTTCGTCCCCGGTCCGCAGCACGTGCAGCAGCTGGCGCATCTCGCGCAGCGCCAGCCGGCCCGAGGACTCCAGGACGACCAGGGCGTCCCGGACCAGCTCCTGGTCCCCGAGGTTGGCCCGGGCGCCGCCGGCCATCAGCTGCATGGTGGTGATGTGGTGGGCCACGATGTCGTGCAGCTCCCGGGCGATCCGGCGGCGTTCGTCGGCAACCGCCCGGTCCGCCAGCAGCCGGCGGTTGTCGGCCACCTCGCGCTGCCAGCGGGCCACCGCCAGACCGGCCCCGGCCACCATGGTGGCGGCCGCCGGGTCGGAGATGAGCTGCGGCCAGATCGGGGCGTCGTAGCGCAGCTGGGTCAGCGTGGTGCTCACCGCCGTCACCACCGTGGCGGCCGCGGTCACCGGGACGCCGCGGCTCACCGCGACCGAGTACAGCGCGACGGCCAGCACCGCTCCGTAGTGCGGGCCCATCGGGGAGAGCAGGTCGGCCGCGGCCTGGAACACCAGGACGACGGCCAGGGCCGCCACCGGGCGGCTGCGCCGGGCCAGCAGCGGCAGGCCGGAGAGGACGATCACGGCGAAGCCCGGCACGGACATGCTGCGGGTGCCGGTCAACGGGCCGAGCAGCAGGTAGCCGAGCACGTCCAGGGTGCCGGCCCCGATGGCCACCAGGGCGTCCGTCCGGGTCCACGGCAGGCGGCCCGTCCACTCCTCCGGCGGTCCGTCGGTACCCGTGTCCACCCCGGGGCGCTGAGGCCCGTCCATCTGTGTTCCTCCCGGCTGACCAGCGCTGACGCCCCCATTCTGGCATCGGTCGGCCGGTCCGGGCGTGGTCCCCCGGGCGGAGGAGCAGGGGCCCGGACCAGGACCACGGTCCCGGTCCCGGCCAGGGCGGGGGAGCGCGGGCCCCCGGGCGGATCCTCCGCTGCCCCGACGCCCCGGCACCCCCGCGGCTGATGGTCTTGGAACAGGCCGGGAACCCCCGGCGCCGAGGCCGACGTTCGCGTCCACCGACCGGAGGAACAGTGATCCGCGCACTGACCGGGTTCTCCACCCGACACGCCTGGAAGGTCATCGCCGTCTGGGCGGTGGTGGGCATCGGGCTGACCTTCCTGGGCCCGATGCTGATGAACCGGGTGACCCAGTCCCAGACCGGGGAGTTCCTGCCGCGCAGCTACGACTCGGCGGCGGCGCTGCGGATCGCCGAGCAGGACTTCGGGGTCAAGCCCGACGCCACCACCGTCACCGTGCTGGTCGCCCGGCACGACGGCAAGCCGCTCACCGCCGGCGACCAGCAGCAGATCGAGGCCGGGGCCGGCAAGCTCGCCGAACGCCGGGTCGTGATGCCCCGCAAGCCCGACGAGCCGGCCGCCCTGGTGCCCGACCACTCCCAGACGCCCCGGGTCGCCCCCGCCACGATGGCGCCCGACCGCACCTTCGAACTGCTCACCGTCGAAATGACCGGAAACTCCTCCGACGAGGGCGTCCAGAGCGTCTACCGGGTCTTCCGGGACCAGGCCCGCGCCCAGTTCGACGGGATCGGGATGCGCACCGGCTTCACCGGCGGCCTCGCCCAGGCCTCCGACACCACCGACGCCAACCGCAGCACGGCGGTGCTCGGCCACGCCCTGCTGACCGGGCTGATCGTGCTGCTCAACGTGCTGGTGTTCCGCAGCGCGCTGGCCGCCCTGCTGCCGCTGCTCGCGGTCGCCATGGTCGGCGGCGCGGCCGGCGGCGCCGTGGCCGGGTCGGCGATCCTCACCGGGCTCAAGCTGGACGCCTCCACCCCCGGTCTGATCAACGTCGTGCTGCTCGGCATCGGCGTCGACTACCTGCTGTTCCTGCTCTTCCGGTTCCGCGAGCAGCTGCGCGCCCGGCCCGAGCAGAACGCCCGGCAGGCCGCCGCCGAGGTGTCCGCCAAGGTCGGCACCGCGATCACCTGCGCCGCGCTGACCATCGTCGCCGCCTTCGCGACGCTGGGCGTGGCGAGCTTCGGCCAGTTCCGCTCGCTCGGCCCGGCCGTCGCCGTCGCCGTGCTGGTGATGCTGCTGGGCAGCCTCACCCTGATGCCCGCCCTGCTCGCCGCCTGCGGCCGCGGGATGTTCTGGCCCTCGCGCAGCCTGCGGCGGGTGCCGAAGCCCGGCGTGGCGGCCCGCTTCGGCGAACTCGTCGCCCGCCGCCCGCTGGCGCTGCTGCTCGGCTCGGTCGTCCTGCTCGGCACGCTGGCCGCCGGCGCGGTGGGGCTCAAGATGGACTACAGCCAGCCCGACGACACCACCACCGCGGCCGCGGTCACCGCGGCGGAGATCGGCCGCGCCCTGCCGGCCGGCATCTCCGACCCGACCACCGTGTACCTGGTCGCCAAGGACGGCGGCCCGCTGGACGCCAAGCGGTTCGACGGCTTCGCCGCGGAGTTGAAGAAGACCGAGGGCGTCGGCCAGGTCGGCCGTACCGTCCTCGCCGACAACCACCGCGCCGCCCGGATCGACCTCTTCCTCGACGCCGACGGGCAGAGCCAGCGGGCCCGCGACCTGGTCGCCGGGCCGGTCCGCGCCGCGGTCGCCGCGCACACCCCGGCCGGCACCGAGGCCCACGTCGGCGGCGCCGCGGCGATCGTGGTCGACATCTCCACCGCCGTCGACCACGACCTGCGCGTGGTCTTCCCGGTCGCGGCCGGCCTGATCGCGCTGATCCTGCTGCTGCTCCTGCGCAGCCTGCTCGCCCCGGTCGCCCTGCTGCTCTCCGTCGGCCTCGGGTTCGCCGCCACCCTCGGCGCCGCCACCCTGCTGTTCCAGCACGGCCTGGGCCGGCCCGGCGTCTCCTTCACCCTCCCGCTGGTGCTGTTCCTGTTCGTGGTCGCCATCGGCACCGACTACAACATCCTGATCACCGACCGGATCCGCGAGGAGATGCACCGCCCCGGTCCGGTCCGCGCCGCCGTGGCCCGCGCCGTCCGGTACACCGCCCCGGCCATTGCCACCGCGGGTCTGGTGCTGGCGGGCTCCTTCGCGACCCTGGCCACCACCCCGGGCAGCGAGCAGGTCGCCTTTGCGCTGACCCTCGGCATCCTGCTCTCCGCGCTGGTGCTCTCGCTGGTCACCGTCCCGGCCCTGGCCGCCCTGCTCGGCCGCGGCCTCTGGTGGCCGCTGCGGCCCGCCCCGGCCACCGCGCCCGGTGCCGACGCCGACGCCCGCCGGCCCGTCGCGGCGCCGCGCCCGGCCCCGGACCACCTCGGCGCCCGCTGACGGCCCCTCGGCCCGGGGCAGGCCCGCGGGCCCGCCCCGGGCCGAGGGACGTCCCAGGGACGCGCATCCCCTGGTGGGACGACCGACGGACCGTCGATCCTGAGTCGCGCCCGGAAGCGGGGACCGTCGCCCCGCCAGGTGCGGCCCCCTGCCACGGTGGCTCGGGCGACTCGAAACTCCACCTGGGGGACTTCCATGCTCTCGAACCTGTTCAAGCGCGGTGCCGTCACCGCCGGCGCGGCCTGCCTCGCCGTCGCCGCCCTCGGCGGGGTCGCGCACGCCGACCCGGGCGTTCCGTACATCAAGCCCAGCCAGCGCGGCGACGCCGTCGCCTGCGTGCAGATGGGCCTGCGGGACGCCGGCTACAACATCGACGTCGACGGGAAGTACGGCACGGCCACCTACACGGCGCTGACCGACTTCCAGGCCAACCGCAGCCTCCAGCCGGACGGCATCGTCGGCCCGAGGACCGGTGACCGCCTGTACTTCGACTACCTCGCCAAGTCGGGCAACGTGACGCAGAGCGAGCTCTGCGCCACCCTCATCCCCACCACCCGCTGACGCCGGGTACCCGCCTGACCACCCGAGGCCGCCGGCCCGCCGCTGCCCCCCAGCGCGCGGGCCGGCGGCCTCGGGTTCTGTGCGCTAGACGGGTAGCAGGCGGCCGATCAGCTCGCCGAGGCGGCGGGCGTTGCGGCAGGAGTGCATCTCCACCACGTCCGCGTACGCCGGGGCGGCGGAGTCGCCGGTGGTCCAGAGGTCGGGGCGTTCGGGGTTGAGCCAGATGACCCGGCGGGCGCGGGCGGCGATCCGGCGCAGCGCCTCCGGGTTGGGGTCGCGGTAGTTGTTGCGGGCGTCGCCGAGGACGAGCACGCAGGTGCGGGGGCCGACGGCGGCCAGGTGGTGGTCGGCGAACTCGCCCAGGGCGGAGCCGTAGTCGCTGTTGCCGTGGTAGCCCATCACCCCGGCCTCGGCGAGGATGCGGGCGGCCAGCCGGGCCGGGTCGCCCTCGCCCCGCCGCAGCAGGTCGGTGACCTCGGCGGTGCGGTTGACGAAGGCGAACACCCGGACCTTGCTGAACTGTTCGCCCATCGCCTGCACCAGCAGCATGGTGAAGTCGGCGAAGCCAGCCACCGAGCCGGAGACGTCGCACAGCAGCACCAGCTCCGGCCGGGCCGGGCGGCGCAGCCGGTACGCCGGGCGCAGCGGCACCCCGCCGGTGCCGAGCGAGCGGCGCAGGGTGCGGCGCAGGTCGATCCGCCCGCGGGCGGCGCGGCGGCGCCGGGCGGCCAGCCGGGTGGCCAGCTTGCGGGCCAACGGGTGGACGGTGCGGCGCAGTTCGGCGAGCTGGTCGCGGCCGGCGGCCAGGAAGTCGATCCGGTCGACGGTGGGGGCGACGGCGCGCTCCGCGATCCGTTCGGCGCCGCGCAGTTCGGCGACCCGGCGGCGGGCCTCGGCGGAGACCAGGGCGCGGAAGTCCCGGATCCGGCGGCGGATCTCGTCGGCGAGGACGCGGTCGGCGAGGTCGCGGTCGGAGCGGTCGGAGCGGTCGTCCGGGCCCTGGTCCCGCAGGCCGGCGAGGATCCGGGCGAGCAGGGTCTCGGGGGCCAGCCGGCCGAGCGCCTGGTGGGCGGACCAGCCGTCCGAGCCGGGCGTGCTGCCGGTGCCGTACCGGCCGAAGGCCTCGATGACCTCGCCGGCCAGCCGGGCCTGGTCGGCCCGGTCGTCGGCGGCCAGGGCGGCGGCGAGGCGCTCGCGCAAGCGGTCGCGGAGCGGGTCGGGGCGGCCGAAGCGCGGCGGCTCCGGGGCCTCCGGCGTGGATCCGGCTGCGGCTTCGGCCGTGGGTTCGGTGCCGCGCAGGGCCTCGGGGGTGCCGACACCGAGCGGGAAGAACAGGTCGAAGACGGCGTCGAAGACCGCCCGTTGGCCGTCCGAGCGCAGCAGGGCGGCGGCCAGTCCGGCCCGCAGCTGCTCCCGGTCGGCGAAGCCGAGCACGTCGAGCACGGCGGCGGCGTCCACGGTCTCGGCCGGGCCGATCCGCAGGCCGTGCCCGCGCAGGGCGCGGACCAGTCCGGTCAGCCGGCCGGCGGTGTCGGTGGCCCCCGGGGCGGTCACGCGAGGGTGAGCTTCCGGGTGGCCTTGCGCACGTCGTCCTGGTGCTTGAGGATCACCCCGAGGGTGTCCCGGACGACCGCGTCGTCCAGGGTGTCCGCGCCGAGCGCCAGCAGGGTGCGGGCCCAGTCGATGGTCTCGGCGACCGACGGGGCCTTGCGCAGGTCCATCGCGCGCAGCGCGCCGACCACCCGGACCAGCGACTCGGCCAGTGTCGCGTCCAGCCCCGGGACCTTGAGCCGGACGATCCGGCGCTCCAACTCGGCGTCCGGGTAGTCGAGGTGGAGGAACAGGCAGCGGCGGCGCAGCGCCTCGGAGAGCTCGCGGGTGGCGTTGGAGGTGAGCAGGACGAAGGGGCGGCGGGTCGCGGTGATGGTGCCGAGTTCGGGGACGGTCACCTGGAAGTCGCTGAGCACCTCCAGCAGCAGCGCCTCCACCTCGACGTCGGCCTTGTCCATCTCGTCGATCAGCAGGACGGTGGGCTCCTCGCCGCGGATGGCGGTGAGCAGCGGGCGGGTGAGCAGGAACTCCTCGCCGAAGATGTCGCCGCGGGCCTCCTCCCAGCCCTCGTCGCGGCCGGCGGTGATCCGCAGCAGCTGCTTGGCGTGGTTCCACTCGTAGAGCGCGCGGGCCTCGTCGATGCCCTCGTAGCACTGCAGCCGTACCAGTCGGGCCGCGCCCAGTTCGGCGACGGCCTTGGCGAGTTCGGTCTTGCCGACTCCGGCGGGGCCCTCGACCAGCAGCGGCTTGCCGAGCCGGTCGGCCAGGAAGACGGTGGTGGCCACGGCGGTGGAGGCGAGGTAGCCGGTCGCGGCGAGCCGCTCGGCGGTGTCCGCGACCGAGGTGAAGAAGCCCGTGCCGGTGGTGTTGCCGTCGCTGCTGCCGTTGGTCATCCGACCCGCCCCGTTCCGGTCCGCCGCGCCCGTCCCGTCCGGGCCCGCGCAGCGCCACCTTACCGGCCGGTCACTTGCTTGTCCCGGGGGTTGTCCGGGGGTTGTCCGGGGGTTGACCCGGGGGTCGGTGGAGCGGCGTACGGCGGGTGGTGGAGCGGCGTACGGGGGCGGCTGCCCGCCGTACGCCGCTCGGCTGGATCCGTTTGCCCGGGGCGTCAGTTGACGTAGAGGGCCGGGCTGCCGGCGACCGAGCTGTCGGTGACCGGGCCGTAGGTGGCGCTGAAGTAGCCGGTCGAGAAGCACAGACCGGGGCCGGAGACCAGGTTGGCGGCCTGGTTGGAGAAGCTGATGCTGTTGCCGGTGTTCGAGGTGGAGCCGGTGATGCCGCTGGGGCTCTGGTAGACGCAGTTGACGGTGCCCAGCAGGGTGTTGAGGACCACGGTGATGCCCACCGGGCCGGCGCTGGTGCCGTTGAGCGAGGCGCCGCCGCCCGAGGTGACGGTGTTGGTGTACGGCAGGCTGGTGGCCGTGACGCTCTTCACGCTCCGGACGCCGATGACGTTGGAGGTGCAGGAGCCGAAGGACTGGCTGTTGAGCTGCTCGGTCGCGCTGCCGGGCGCGGTCGGGTTGGACGTCACGGTCGCGGAGAAGGAGGAGCTGGCACAGCTCACCCCGCTGGTGCTGCCCGCGCCGTTGGTGAAGGTCGCGGCGGTGCCGGGCGCCAGGTTGGCGACCAGGGTGTCGCCGACGGCGATGGCCGGGCCGCCGGCGCTGCCCTGGGTGAGGACGGCGGGGGAGGCGGCCTGGGCCGGTGCGACGGCGGCACCGGTGAGGGCGAAGGCGGCGAGGGATGCGGCTGCGAGCGTGCGACGGATGCGCATGAGGGTGCCTCTCTCCGTCCGGAGACGGGTGGGGGAATCCCGGCGTGCGGGTGTGGTGGTGTGCACGACGGGGGAGGTGCATGGCGTACCGGGAGCTCTGTCGGACCACGGGTGCGGGCGGGCCCGGCGCCACGGGCCCGCTCCTGGGGTACGACGGTGTTCGTGCAGCGGTGCAGCGGTACCGGTGCAGCGGTAGCAGAGGTACTGGTGCAGAGGTACTGGTGCGGCGCTGCGACGCTGGTGCGGTGGCTCCGTGGTGGGGCGGTCCGGGTACGGCGGCACGGCGCGGGGCCGTGCGGACGTGCGGTCTCGCGGGGTGCACGTCGGCGGCTGCCACCGCCGCGGGCCCGGCTCCCGCCCTGGTCCGGCGGTCCGGGCGGCTCGCCCGGGGCCGTCGGAGCCCCCTGGATCCGACCGGTCGCGGCCTGCGCGCCGACCGATTGGAAACCTGGCAGTGTTGTAAACCCGGCGTTACGTCAATGTCAATACAGGACACAGGAGTTGGTGATGGATCCCAAACACCTCCGGAGTGCCGACCTGATCCTGCTGCCGGGTGCCCGGACCGGCCGGGATCCGGCCAGGTCGATCAAACCGGGGCCGCGCCGGCAGCCCGCCGGGGTGGTCGCCGCGACCCAGCGCGAACGGCTGCTGGACGGCCTGGTCCGGACGGTGGCCGAACGCGGCTACCAGCACGCCACGGTGAGCGACATCTGCCGCGCGGCGGGCGTGACCAGGCCGGTCTTCTACGAGCTGTTCAGCGGCAAGGAGGACGCTTTCCTGGCCGCGCACCGGTACGGCACCGGGGTGGTGATCCGGCGGATGGCGGCGGCCTTCGCGGCCGAATCCGACTGGTGCTCCGGGATCCGGCAGGCGCTCGGCGCGATGCTCCAACTCCTCGCCGGTACACCGTCCTTCGCGGTCATGGCGGTGATCGAGATCGAGGCGGTCGGCCCGGCCGGTCGTCGTGAGCGGGAACAACTGCTCAGCCGGTTCCGGGCGTTCTTCGCCGAGGTGCCGCAACTCCCGGGCGGAGTACGGGTGCAGGAGATGGTCGACGCCGTGGTGGGCGGCGTCTACAGTGCGGTCTACCGGCGGATCTCCTCCGGTCGTACTGATGAACTGCCGGATCTGCTAACGGTGTTGAGCATGTTCTGCGTCGCGCCGTTCCTCGGGCCGGAGGAAGCGGCCGACCGACTGGGGGGCCCGGCCCGGAGGATCGGTGAAGATCCTTCGTGCACCCGTATTGACCCGGCGAATACCGGGCAGTAGCTTCCCAGTTACTCAACGCGCTCCGAACGGACCCGCCCCGCTGCCGAGGGGCGGACGGCCCCGCTCGGGGCGCGGAACGCTGTCCGCGCCAGGACAACGTGCCAGCTGCCTGCACACCCATTCCACCCACAGGGAGCACACATGGCCATGTCCGAGGAAGCCGCCGCCGCGGCGGAGACCCCGCAGACGCCGACCGGGAGGAGAAGGGGACGGGTCCGCATGAAGCGCTCCGCCCTGATGGCCGTACCGGCCGTCGCGGTCGGGGGCATCCTGATGACCCTCACCGCCCAGGGCGTGCTCGCCGCGCAGTTCTCCATCTCCGGCATGCCGTTCACCATCACCGCCGACAAGCTCGACGGCGAGGGCTTCGCCCAGTTCGGCTCGCTGGACTCGATGATCCCGGACAGCCCCAACGCCGGCAGCACCGGCGGGCAGGTCCTGGTCGCGGTGTCGGCGATCAAGACCGCCCAGATCACCAACCTGTGCCAGAGCGTCGACCTCGGTGGCGTCAACCTGGTGATCCACGCGGGCGACAAGGGCACCCCGGTGTCCGCCTCCGACCTCACCACCGACTCCGATCTGCTGTCCGGCGACGCGGAGTTCAAGAACATCGAGATCGGCGGCGACGCCAGCACCTACACCAAGGCCGGCCCGGTCGGGAAGGGCCAGCCGGGCGTCTTCGGCCAGCAGGCCGACCACGTCACGCTGTCCAACCTCAACCAGCACAACTACGCGAGCACCGCCGTCGGGTTCAAGCTGCCCAACCTCCGGCTGAGCTTCAGCTCCAAGGGCTGCTGAACATGACGGAGTCCGTACCGGAGCCGGCCGCGACCGGCGAGGGCGCCGCCGAGCGGACCGAGGAGGAGGTGGCCGCGGGGACGGCCGCCGCCACCCCCGCGACCGCCGCCCCCGTCGCCGGCCCCGCCGCAGCTCCCGCAGGGGCCGTCGCTCCCGCCGGAGCCGCCGCCGCGACCGCTGCGCCCGCGAGCCCCGCGGGCCCGGTCAGGCGCGACTGGCGGGGTAACCGGCCGTTCTGGGGCGGGCTGCTGGTGACCCTCGGCGGCGCCGAGATCCTCCTCACCCTGTGGGCCCCGCTACCCGTCCTGCTGCACATCTCACTGGTGGGCCTGGCCGGGTACCTGGTGCCGTCGGTGATGCTGCTGTGCGGCCTGCTGATCCTGTTCAACCCGACCCAGCGGCTGTTCTACTCGATCCTCGCCGCGCTCGCCTCGCTGGGCAGCTGGGTGACCTCCAACCTGGGCGGCTTCCTGATCGGGATGCTGCTCGGGGTCGTGGGCGCCTGTCTGACCTTCGGGTGGGTGCCCGACCAGCCGCTGCGCCGTGGGAGGCAGCGGCGGGAGGACCGGCGCGCCGCGCGCCGGGCGGGGGCCGGGGCCGGAGCAGGGGCGGCCGGGGTCTGAGGACGGCGGCCTCCGGGCAGCGGCGACTGGCCTGCGGGGTGCGGGTCGGGGGCTGCTGCCCGGGGGTTGCGGCCCGTGGGCTCCGGTAGGCGGGCTGCGATATCCGGGTTGCGGTATCCGGGCTGCGGCCCGAGGGCGAGGGCTCGCCGGGAGTCACCCGCGGCGCCCCGCGCACCGGTGGTGGGAGAGCACCGGGTGCGCGGGGCGTTCCGCCCTGCCCGCGCCGGGCGCCGTGGGCATCTCGGCTGGGTCAGCGGCCCGGCCGGGATGATCGCCGCGGTGTGCTCCGAACTCCTCGCGGCGGGGCTGCCGTTGGAGCGGGTCCGGTTCGACCGCGCGGTCTGCCGGTAGACCGCCGAGCGTCGGGGCTCACCGGTAGCAGTACGAGTCCGAGGAGGCGTCCCCGCCCGCCAGGTGGGTCTGGTGGACGCGCAGCCCGCGGAAGTCGGCGCCGTGCGGGAAGAACCGCTCGTCGACGCTCAGACCGCCGGCCTCCGGGTCGGCGTCCAGCTTGACCATCCACGGTTCGATGCCGTCCGGGTAGAACTGGTCGTCCCAGGCGCCGTAGAGCGAGTTGGTGAGGTAGAGCCGCCGCCCGTCCCGGCTGATCTCCACCATCTGCGGCGCCCCGCTCAGCGGCCGACCCGGCTCGGCCGGGTGCGGAGTGCGGGCGGCGACGCCGCCGAGGCGGACGGAGGAGGTGAGCCGGGGGTGGAACGGGTCCGACACGTCGTACTGGAACAGCTCGCCGGTGCCCCAGGCCGACACGTACAGCCAGCGGTCGTCCACCGACAGGTTGAGGTCGGTCACCAGCGGCGGAACCGCCCCGAACGGACGTAGTACGGGCGGGAGTTCCTCCGCCCGGCCGGGCTCGGCCGGGATCTCGATCACCTTGCGGGCGGTGAACGCCGGGCCCTCCCGGTACCAGAGCCAGACCGAGGAGGAGAGGTCCGCCACGTTCACCACCACCCCGGCGAAGCCCCACTCCGCCTGCGGGTCGTGCGCGGGGCGCAGCTCCAGCACCATCTGGTACTGGTCGCCCAGGTCGACCCGCTGGAGGTGCCGACCGGTGCCCAGCTCCCAGAAGTGCAGCGCGTGCCCGTACTTGCGGGCGAGCAACTGCTCGGGCAGCACCCCGTCCTCGACCATCCACGGGGTGCCCCACTCGCTGGTCACCCCCACGCCCGTGCCCAGGTGCCACCAGACGTCGTACGCGAAGTGCTGCGGCCCGCGCTCCGTCTCCCAGGGGCGCAGCACCTCGAAGGTGGTGTGGTCCAGCAGTGCCACCCCGCCGGGCCCGTCCCCGCCGTCACCCGCGCCCAGGCAGGACAGGAAGACGCCCTCCGGGCCGCAGTGCAGGGTGTGCGGACGCGAGTAACCCGCCCTGGCGGCAAGCTCCTTGGCCTCGACCGTCTTGACCAGGCGCGGCCGCACCGGGTCCGGCCGGGTGTCCATCACGTGCAGCCGCGACGACCGCAGCCCCGGGAGGAGCAGGAACCGCCGCTCCGGGTTCTCGTGGCAGGCGTGCGCCAGCGCGCTGGAGCAGGCGTTCCAGCCGAAGTGGTGCAACTCGTCGCCCAGTGTCGGCAGTTCGGAGAAGTTGAGCACCGTCCCGTAGCTCGCCGAGGCCGGGTCGGTGTCCACCGTGAGCAGGGCATCCGGCTGCCGGCCCGCCCGGTCGAACCCGGCCACGTACGCCAGCTTCTCCGGCGGTGCCGCGATCGCCTCGGCCGCTGAACGGTAGAGCGACGGATCGATATGCCCGTGCTGCATGCAGACTCCCCAACTCGCCGTGTCCGTCCGGGAAGCGTTCCACACGAGCACCGGCGCACAGCAGGCGCACGCGAAGCGGCCGGGAAGCGCGGACGGCTGCCCCTGCGCGGTGCACGACGGCATCCGACCGCATCCGCGAGGGCGACAGCCGGGGCACCGTCGTCCAGGCCGGGACCGCGACCGTGCGGGCGGCCCCCAGCCGCCGACCATCGGCACGTCGGCCTGGCGCCGTCCGCCCCGGAGCGCTTCCGGGCGGCTGCCGCGCGGGTCCGGGCTACCGGCCGGTATGGTCGGGGGCGGAACGGTGGTGACCTGCCGGAAGGGCGGGCGGAGCAGAGGGACGGGTGCGGCGGCAGATGGAGTTTCGGGAAGACATCCTGGGTGCCCCCTACGAGGCGGCCGAGCTGACGCTGCGGCCCGATGACGAGGGCGCGGTCTGCGCGACGCTGGTGCGGCGATTGGTGCCGGGGGCGGAGCGGGCGGTGCTGTACGTCCACGGGTACAACGACTACTTCTTCCAGACCAACCTGGCGGACCACTACACCGCGCTCGGGTTCTCCTTCTACGCCCTGGACCTGCGCAAGTACGGGCGCTCGCTGCGGCCGCACCAGTCGCCGAACTTCGTCCGCGACCTCGCCGAGTACGACGAGGAGATCGACGAGGCGGTGCGGATCATCCGGGAGGTGGACGGGCACCGGCAGCTGCTGCTCAACGGGCACTCCACCGGCGGGCTGGTGGGGGCCCTGTGGGCCGGCCGCCGGGCCGGGCGCGGGGTGGTGGACGGGCTGTTCCTGAACAGCCCGTTCCTGTCGATGCCCGCCGGGGCGGCCGTGCGGACCGCGGGCGGGCCAGTGGTGACGGCGCTCGGGCGGATGAAGCCGACCCGGATCCTGCCGTCCTCGCTGAACCCGCACTACACCCACAGCCTGCACAAGGACCACAAGGGCGAGTGGGACTTCGACCTCGCCCTCAAGCCCGCCGAGGGCTTCCCGCTGTACGCGGGCTGGCTGGCCGCGATCCACCAGGGGCACCGGCAGCTGCGGCGCGGGCTGGGGATCGACGTGCCGGTGCTGCTGATGGCCTCCACCCGGTCGGTCTCCACCACCAAGTGGCACAACGCCCTGCACCACGCCGACGGGGTGCTGCGCGCCGACGACATCGCCGCGCAGGGGCCCAGGCTGGGCCGGCACGTCACCGTGGTGCGGATCGAGGGCGGCATGCACGACCTGGTGCTGTCCGGCGAGCAGGCCCGGACCGAGGTGTTCGCCGAGCTGGACCGCTGGCTGGCGGCCTACCTGGACGTGCGCCCGGTGGGGGAACCCGCGTGACGGACGGGCCGGTGGACGGGCGCGCGGACGGGCCGGTGGACGAGCCGGTGCCGGTCGGGCGGGCCACCGACCTGGGCTTCGCCAAGCTCATGCCGGACATCGACCGGGACGGCGGCTGGCTGCTCACCCTGGACGGCACCCCGCAGTCGTACGTCGACCTCGCCGACCCGACCCACCTGGAGTTCGAGTACACCCGCCGGCTCGGCCACCTCGCCGACGCCCTGGCGCCCGCCGGCCGGCCGCTGGACGTACTGCACCTGGGCGGCGGCGCGCTCACCATGCCGCGCTACCTGGCCGCCACCCGCCCCGGTTCGCGGCAGCGGGTGGTGGAGGTGGACGGGCCGCTGCTGGAGCTGGTCGCCGAGCACCTGCCCTGGCAGGGCCCCGGCGCGGACGTCACCGCGACGGTCGGCGACGCCCGGGCGGCCCTGGCGGCCACCCCCGCCGACTCCCAGGACCTGCTGATCGCGGACGTCTTCCACGGCTCCCGCACCCCGGCGCACCTCACCTCGGTGGAGTTCCTGCGGCTGGCCGCGGCGGCGCTGCGCCCGGGCGGCTGCTACGCGGCCAACCTGGCGGACGGCCCGCCGCTGGCCTTCGCCAAGGCCCAGGCGGCCACGGTGCGGGCGGTGTTCCCGTACGTCTGCCTGGTGGCGGAGGCCCCGGTGCTGCGCGGCCGCCGGTACGGCAACATCATGCTGGCCGGTTCCACCGCGCCGCTGCCGGTGGCGGAGCTGACCCGGCTGCTGGCGGGCGACATCTTCCCGGCCCGGCTCACCGACGGTGCGGAGCTGGCCGCCCTGGTCGGCCGGACCGCCCCGGTCACCGACGCCGAGGCCACCGACTCGCCGCCCCCGCCGGACGGCGCGTTCAGCGTGGGCTGAGCCCGGCAGGTTGGGGACGCCCGGCCGGGTCAGGACAGCCGGCCGCGCTCAGGACACCGGCCGGGTCAGGACACCGGGCCGGGCCAGGGGACGTCGGTGGCCACCGGGGCGGAGTAGTCGACGCCCGGCACGGCGAAGCCGTAGAGGCGCTGGACCTCGGCGTGGAACCAGTCGAGGTCGGCGAGTTCGGCCACGGTGTCGGTGGTGGCGGCCGCCCAGCGTTCGGCGACGGCCGCCTGGACGTCGTCGGCGAGTTCCCAGCCGTCCAGCCGGACCCGGCCCTCGTCGTCCAGGAGGAGCGGGGTGGCGCCGGTGAGCTGGTCCCACAGGGTGGCGAGCTGGTGCACCGGCGGGACCATGCCCGCGCCGAGGACCCCGCGCAGCAGCCCGGTGTAGAGGGCGATGCCGGGGACGGCGGTGGAGGACTGGGTGACGGCGGCGCCGTTGACGGAGGTGACGGCCCGTCCGCCGACCGCCTTGCCGAGCCGCTCGTCCAGGGTGCGGGCGGTGGCCTCCAGGTGGGCCTTGGCCGCGCCGATGGTGCCCTGCCGGTAGATCGCCGCCGTCAGCGGGGAGCCGATGTAGGAGAGCGCGGCGGTGGTGAAGCCCTCGCCGAGGAGCCCCCGGGCGGAGAGGTGGTCGATCCAGCGCTCCCAGTCCGCCCCGCCCATCACGGCCACGGTCTGCTCGATGTCGTCGCCCTCGGCCGGTCCGGTCTCGACCTCGCGCACCTCGGGACGGCCCTGGTCGTCGAAGACCAGCGTCCTGGTGCGGTCGGCCCGGCCGATCGGCTTGAGGACGGAGGCGTAGCCGGCGCCGGTGTCGGGGTCGGTGCGCCGGGGCGCGGCCACCGAGTAGACCAGGTGGTCGAGCCGGCCGCCGAAGCGCTGCTCGATCAGCTCGGCGACCTGGTCCTTCATCGCGTCGGAGAAGGCGTCGCCGTTGAGGAGGACCACGTCCCGCCCGGCGGCGCGGGCCAGTTCGGCGGTGGCGGCGGTGCGGTACCAGCCGGCCGTGGCCGTGCGCCGCTCGGTGGGGCCCTTCTCGAAGGAGACCAGGATGCCGCGGATGCCGGCCCGCTTGAGCCCGGCGACGGTGGCCGCCAGGCCGTACCCGGCGGACGAGCCGATGATCAGGGCCACCGGCCCTTCGCCGTCCGGGAGTCGGTCCGGGTCCGGGCAGTCCTGCCACAGGTCGGCCACCAGTCGCGCGCAGCCCGCCGGGTGGGAGTCGAGGAAGAGGAACCCCCGGTTGCGGGGGGTGAGAACGCGCTCGCTCAAGATGGCAGTCCTTGGGTGGGCCGGAAGTCGGAGGCGGCGCCTGGCTGGGCCGCCGCGCGCTGCCAGTCTGGAACAGGACGGAGCCGGGCAGCGGCCGTCACCGGGCACAACGATCACGAGTCGATCTTGGAGTGTTCCGCCACTGACGTCCCGCTCCGCGTCGCGGCGCGTCGCCGGAAGGGGCGGCGCGGGGCGGGTGTCAGAATCGGCGGGTTCATGCCGGAGCACGGTGCACGTCCGAAGGAGCGAGCGTTGAGCGGTGGCGGGGAACGGCCGGAGTTGGGGAAGGTGCCGGAGACGGCGCTGTGGACGCTGTGGCACCGGGCGGTGGAGGCCCGGCGGCCCGACACGGTGCTGCACGATCCGGTGGCGGTGGAGCTGGTGGAGCGGATCGACTTCCCGTTCGCCGACCGGTTCGGGCAGTCGCCGCTGGTGAGCCAGCTGCAGGCACTGCGGGCGGCCTGCTTCGACCGGGAGGTCGCGGACTTCCTGGACCGTTGCCCGAGGGGCACCGTGGTCGGCCTCGGCGACGGGCTGGAGACCCAGGCCTGGCGGGTCGACAACGGCCGGGCGAGCTGGCTGTCCGTCGACCTGCCCGAGACCGCCCGGCTGCGCGAACAGCTGCTGCCGCCGGACGAGCGCCACCGGATCCTCGCCTGCTCGGCCACCGACCCGCGCTGGATGGACGAGGTCGACCCGGACCCGGCCCGCGGTGTGCTGATCACCACCGAGGGCCTGCTGATGTACCTGCGGCCGGACGAGGTCCGGGCGCTGATCGCCGCCTGCGCCGCGCGCTTCCCGGGCGGCGCGCTGGTGCTGGACGCGGTGCCCCGCTGGGCCGCCCGCCGGGCCGTGGCGGGGAAGCTGCGGGACCGCCACTACCAGGCCCCGCCGATGCCCTTCGGCATGGACGCCGACGAGCTCGGCAAGCTGGCGCAGGCCCACCCGGCGGTCACCGGCGTGCGGGAGGTGTACCCGGAGGGCGGGCGCGGCCTGCTGCGCGCCGTGCTGCCGCTCGCGCGGGTGATCAAGCAGCGTCCGTCGGTCGTCGCACTGCGTTTTACCGAATCTTGAGGAAATGCCGGTCGACCTGGAACTATGGGGGGCGGGGCGTACGTCGTAACGACGGGTGATCGGCCAGGGGGACGGGCCGCCCGGCACGTTAGGCTGCGCCCCGGGGGAGCGGCCAGGGTGCCGCCATCGGACAACCGCCGGGACGGGCGTGCGGCTCCACGGGGAGCCGACCCCCGGACCGACCTGCCACGGAGGTACTGGCCTTGCACATCGACGCCTGGATCGAGAGCGTCCCACCGACCGCGGTGTACGCCCTGATCGGCCTGATCATCGGGATCGAGTCGCTGGGCATCCCGCTGCCCGGCGAGATCGCGCTGGTCACGGCGTCCCTGATGTCGGTCAAGGGTGTGGTGAGCCCGTGGGGGATCGCGATCTGCGCGATCGCGGGCGCGATCATCGGCGACTCGATCGGCTACTCGATCGGCCGCAAGGGCGGCAAGCCGCTGTTCGAGAAGCTCGGGCGGAAGTTCCCCAAGCACTTCGGGCCCTCCCACCTCGCCACCGCCGAGCGCTCCTTCCAGAAGTGGGGCATGTGGGCGGTCTTCTTCGGCCGGTTCATCGCCCTGCTGCGCATCTTCGCCGGTCCGCTCGCGGGCGCCCTCCGGATGCCGTACTGGAAGTTCCTGATCGCCAACGTGCTGGGTGGCGTGATCTGGGCCGGCGGCACGACCCTGCTGGTCTACAAGGTCGGCAAGGCCATCGAGCCCTGGCTGTCCCGGTTCTCCTGGGCGGGCCTCGCGGCCGCCGTGGTGATCGGGGCGATCTCGGCCTGGGTGATGAAGCGCCGTGCGGCCAAGACCCACGCCAGGATCGAGGCGGAGGAGGCGGCCGAGGCCGCAGCGGCCGCCGAGGCCGGCACTGCCGCGGCGTCGGCGAAGGCGCCCGTCGCCGAGTGACACCGTACGGCCGCCCACCGGGGGCGGCCGCGAAGGAGCCGACCCACGGCCAGGCCGCGGGTCGGCTCCTTCGCGTTGTGCCCGGCCCCGCCGGCACCGGCCCCGCCGGCACCGGGCCTGCCCGCGCCGAGCCGCCCGCGCCGAGCCGCCCGCCCCGCCGCGGGCGCAGCCGAGCTGCCGCTACGCTCGGGGCTGACCTGCGGGAACGCGCCCGGCTGCGGCAGCCGGACGCCCGGCCCGCGCGGCACACCGAGGAACGGAGACAACGTGCGGATCGGACTGCTGGGCACCGGCACCTGGGCGGAGCGGGTGCACGCACCCGTGCTCGCCGAGCACCCCGGGCTGGAGTTCACCGGCGTCTGGGGCCGCCGTCCGGAGGCCGCCGAGGCGCTGGGCGCCGCGCACGGCGTGCCCGGGTACGGCGACCTCGACCGGCTGCTGGCCGAGGTGGACGCCGTCTCCATCGCCCTGCCGCCGTCCGTCCAGGCCGGACTCGCGGTCCGGGCCGCCGGGGCCGGCTGCCACCTGCTGCTGGACAAGCCGGTCGCGTTCACGGTGCCGGACGCCCGGGCGGTGGCCGAGGCGGTGCGCACCCACCGCCTCGCCTCGGTGGTGTTCTTCACCGTCCGCTTCGGCGGCGAGCAGATCCCGTGGATCGAGCGGCAGGCCGGGCTCGGCGGCTGGTTCACCGGCCGCTCGGACTGGCTCGGCTCGGTGTTCGCCCCGGGCAGCACCAGCCCGTACGCGGCCTCGCCCTGGCGCCGGGACAAGGGCGCGCTGTGGGACGTCGGCCCGCACGCGCTGTCCGTGCTGCTGCCGGTGCTGGGTGACGCGACCGAGGTCACGGCCGTCGCCGGGCCGCTGGACACCGTCCACCTGGTGCTCCGGCACGCCGGCGGCGCCTCCAGCACGCTGGCGCTGAGCCTGACCGCCCCGCGCGCGGGCGGCGGCGTCGCGATGGAGCTGCGCGGCGAGCACGGGGTGGCCCGGCTGCCCGAGCGCGGCGAGGGCCCCACGGTGGCCCTGCACCGGGCGGTGGACGCCCTGCTGGCCTCCGCCGCCTCCGGCGAGGCGCACCCCTGCGGGGCGGACTTCGGCCTGCGGGTGGTGGAGGTGCTGGCGGGCGCCGAGCGGTCGCTGGCCGACGGCGGCCCGGTCGCGGTCTGAGCCGGGATCGAGTGCTCTGGGCGCGGTGGCGGGCACCGGGGTGCCCGCCACCGCCATCCGTCCGTCAGATGCCGAACGGCGCCGGGTAGCGGACCGTACCGGCGGGCAGCGGGTGGTCGGCGTCGAGGGCGAGGGCCATCACGGCCGCGTCCGGAACGTCGATGGTCAGGCCGATGCCGTGGGTGGAGGCCCGGGTGAAGCCGAACCGCGGGTAGTAGCCCGGGTGCCCGAGGACGACGACGTACCGCTCGCCCCGCTCCCGGGCCGCGTCGAGGGCGGCCCGGACGGCGGCCGAGCCGGCGCCGGTCCGCTGGTGCGCGGGGAGCACGGCGACCGGGGCCAGGCACAGGGCCGGGACGTCGCCGATGTGGCAGCGGGTCAGCAGGGCGTGGCCGACCACGGTGCCGGAGCCGTCGGTGGTGACCACGGACAGGCCGTCGATCCAGGCGGGGTCGGCGCGCAGCGCGTCGACGAGGTCGGCCTCGGCCGGGGTGTCGAAGGCGGCGGCGTTGACGGCGTGAACGGTCGGGATGTCGGCGCCGGTCTCGGCGCGGGTGATCCAGTTGCGCATGGCGGTACGGGGATTCCGTTCCTGGGAGGGGTACGTGTGGCGCCCCGCGGGCTCACGCTCCCGGCGGGGCAGGACAGGGCAGGGTTAGGCCGCGGCCCGGGACGCGAGGGAGACCCGGACGCTGCGCACGGCGGCCTTCGACGCGGTCATCAACCCCACCTCCCTACTCTCTGCTCCTGATCGGCACGTACTGCGTTCGAGTGTACCGGCCCGTTCCGGCGCCCGCCGGGAATTTCGGGCCGGCGCGATCGCTCAGGCCGGCGGCAGGCCGGGCGCGGCGGACTCCGGGCGGCGGTCGGTGGGGCGGGCCGGCGGGATGACCGGGGCGCGGAAGTCGCGCGGGCCGGTCCACAGGGCGGGGACGGCGTCGCCGCGGCGGGCCAGTTCGTAGGCCAGGGCCTCGTAGTTGACCCGCCAGCCGCGGAAGTGCCGCCAGGCGTCCTCGACCGGGCGCTCGCGCGGGAAGCCCGCCGCGGAGATCATCGCGACGGCGCCCAGGTACTCGGCGTAGCTGAGGCGGATCGGGGTGTCCGGGGCCGGGTCGGCGTCGAAGTCGATCCGCAGCGAGCGGCCGATGTCGCGCATCGCGGTGAAGCCGGCCCGGATCACCAGCCGGGCCTCGGGCGGGGCGGACTGCGGGCAGAGGGCGAGGTGGAGGGCGGCGGCGTCCATCACCGCGATCAGCCCGACCACCCAGCTGCGGTTGGGCTGGGGGGAGCGGAAGGCCAGCAGCACCGGGTAGTTGGAGTGGCTCTCGCCGATGTCGGCGGCCAGCCGCTCCCAGTCGCGGTAGAGCTGGGGGAGGGCGGTCTCGGTGTCGACCAGGGACTGTCGGGCGAGCAGCTCCGGGCCCCAGGCGGGTTCGCCGGCCCGGGACTGCAGCAGCGTCACCTCGGTCTCGCGCCGCTGGTAGGCCGCGTACAGGGTGGGCAGGTAGGCGATCTGCAGGGCGATCACCAGCGGGCCGCTGGCGGCGGCCATGAAGTCGATCGCGGACAGCTGCAGGCGCTCGCCGCTCGCGTAGCCGAGGGTGAAGAGGCTGGAGCCGGCCTCCCGGATGGAGATCGACCAGCTGAGCTCCGAGGTGCCGTGCAGCAGCAGGGTGTAGGCGAGCAGCATCCCGCTGAGCCAGACCGTGAGCATGCCGAGCAGCACCAGCGGGGCGAGCCAGGTCAGGGCGCGGTCCTGGGCCCGGTAGGTGCCGAAGGGGGTGGCCCACAGCCGCAGTACGGTGCGCAGCAGCGCCCAGAGCCGGAACACCAGGGCCGAGTAGAGCCCGCGGGGGACGACCAGGGTGCGCAGGATGCTGCCCACGACGAGCAGGAGCAGCAGCACGCCGATCAGGGTGTGGATCAACCTCATGGCGCCATTGTGGCGGTAGGCCGCCGGGGGTGCGGTGCGAAGCCCCCGGTCAGGGCGCGGATCTTCCCGGTGCGGTTCGGTTCCCCCGCCCGATATGAACATGATCACACCGATCTCGCCCGTCCAAAGGACGGCCGCTTCGGCATCTAACGGGATGGAGGGGGCCGCCCCAGGAGATCGGAGACCGGATGCGCGTACAGCAGGGTGGGGAAGCCGAGGAGGAGAGGACCGGACGCCGGAGGTGGCGTCCGCTGCGGCGGATCGACTACCCGCGCCGCGGTCGGCGCGGGGTCCGGCGCTGGCTCCCCTCCTGGCGGCAGCTGCTCCTGACGACCGGTCTCGGGTTGGCGGTGCTGACCGGCCTGGCGGGCTGGTTCTACGCCACCACCCACGTCCCGGAGGACCTCAACGCCTTCGCCACCCAGCAGAGCAACGTCTACTACTGGGCGGACGGCACCGAGATGGCCCGGGTCGGCGAGACCAACCGGCAGGAGGTGCCGCTGAGCCAGGTGCCCGAGTCGGTCCAGTGGGCGGCGCTCTCCGCCGAGAACGAGACCTTCTACTCGGACCCGGGGGTGTCGCTCAGCGGCATCGGCCGCGCCGTCTACGAGATGGCCACCGGCGGCGACACCCAGGGCGGCTCGACCATCACCCAGCAGTACGTCAAGAACATCTACCTGAACCAGCGCCAGGACGTCTCCCGCAAGCTCAGCGAGATGGTCATCGCGGTCAAGCTGGGCCGGCGGATGAGCAAGCAGGACATCCTGGCCGGCTATCTGAACACCAGCTGGTTCGGGCGCGGCAGTTACGGCATCGAGCGGGCCGCGGCCGCGTACTACGGCAAGGACGTGTCGCAGCTCGACCCCAGCGAAGGGGCCTTCCTGGCCGCCCTGTTGAAGGGCGCCGGGCAGTACGACCCGGCGGTGAGCGCGGAGAACCACGCCCGGGCCGTGGAGCGGTGGTCCTGGATCCTGGACCGGATGGTCGACACGGGCAAGCTCTCCGCCGCCGAGCGGGCCCGGTACACGGTCTTCCCCGAGCCGCGGACACCGCCCAGGGCGGCCGGGCTCGGCGGCCAGATCGGCTACCTGGTCGACCTGTCCAGGGGCTTCGTGGAGAGCCACAGCGACATCACCCCGGCCCAGTTCGACCTCGGCGGCTACCAGATCCGCACCACCTTCGACCGGGCGAAGGTCAACGCCCTGGCCGCGGCCGTGCAGGAGGCCACCAAGGGCCTCGACCCGGACCACCGCGAGGCCGACAAACTGCTCAAGGTCGGCGCCGCCTCGGTCGCCCTCGACGGGCGGATCGTCGCCCTCTACGGCGGCCCCGACTACCGCAAGCAGGGCTTCAACAACGCCAACACCTCGACCGTGCCGCTGGGTTCGGCGTTCACGCCGCTGGTGTACGCGGCCGGGCTCGACCAGGGCGTGCAGCGCCGGCGCGACGGCGGCCGGTCCCCGGTGACACCCGGCACCACGTACGACGGCGACAACGGCGTCAACGTGATGACCCCGGAGGGGCCGTACTGGGGGCGGGACGGGAAGATCGTGAAGACCGCCAACGACGGCAGGCGGAACTGGGGCCCGGTCAGCCTGCGCAGCGCGGTCGAACAGTCCGTCAACGGGCCGATGATGCAGCTCGGCATGGACGTCGGCCTCGACCGGGTGCAGCAGACCGCGGCGGCCCTCGGCCTGCTCCCCGAGAGCCTGGGCGAGCTCGTCCCCGCCTTCGGCGTCGGCAACTCCACCCCGAGCGCGATCCGCGCCGCCGACGCCTACGCCGCCTTCGGATCCGGCGGCAGCCACACTGACCCGTACTCCGTGCTGGGCGTCACCCGCAACGGCGCGCCCGTCGACCTGCGCCTGCCCACCGCCGCCCGGGTGCTGCCCGCGGCCGTGGCGGCCGACGTGGACACCGCCCTCAAGGGCGCCGTCCGCGGCGGCAGCGCCCAGGCGCTGGCGGGCGCGGGCGCCGGCCTGGCGGCGAAGCCCGGCACCACCCCGGACCGCACCGCGGGGTGGACGGTCGGCTACAACGGGCAGCTGTCGACGGCGGTCACGGTCTTCCGGGCGGACCTCAAGGACATGAAGCTGCAGTCCCTGGAGGGGGTCGGCGGGGCCGCGCCGGACACCCCGGACTCGGACCTGCCGGGGCGGATCTGGACGGCGTTCATGAAGACCGCCGGGCAGTAGCGGCCGCCGTCGTCCACCCCGCCCACGGGCGGAGCTTCTCCGGGTTGCGGACCACCCAGATCCGGGACACCCGGCCGTCCGCGACGTCGAACGCGGCCACCGTCAGCACGACGCCGGCGCGCCGGGCCACCAGGCCCGGTGCGCCGTTGACCGAGCATTCCAGCAGTTCCATGCCCGGGGCCCGGTCGGCGACGGCCAGCATGTACTGGGCGATCAGCGCGCCGCCCGCCACCGGGCGCAGCACGGTGCCCACCAGGCCGCCGCCGTCGGCGGTCATCACGGCGGCCGGGTCGAGGACGGCGACCAGGGCGGCGATGTCCCGGCTCTGCCAGGCCTCCTTGACCCGCCGTACGGTGTCGGCCCGCGCGATCGGGGCGGCCTGGGCCGGGGCCGGGCCGATCCGGCGGCGGGCGGCGGAGGCCAGCTGCTTGCAGGCCGCCGGAGTGCGGTCGAGGACGGCCGCGATCTCGGCGAAGGGGTAGCGGAAGACGTCGTGCAGCACGAAGGCGACCCGCTCGGCCGGGGTCATCGACTCCAGGACGACCAGGAAGGCCATCTCCACCGACTCGTCCAGCACCACCTGGTCGGCGAGGTCGGGGTGAGCGCCGTGACCGGGCAGCGGTTCGGGCAGCCAGGCGCCGACGTAGCGCTCCCGCCGGGCCCGGGCCGAGCCCAGCACGTCCAGGCAGATCCGGCCGGTGACGGTGGTCAGCCAGGCGCCGGGGGCCCGCACCTCCCGGCGCCGGTCGGGCGGCAGGGCGTACCAGCGCGCGTACGCCTCCTGCACGGCGTCCTCGGCCTCGGTCAGCGAGCCGAGCAACCGGTAGGCGACGTTGATCAGTTGGCCTCGCTCGCCGACCGTGCCGTCGGTGCCCGCCCCCGCTGCCGCCATGCGCTCGCCTTACCTTTCGTGGGCCCGCGTCGTCGGGCTTGGTGAGACCCTACCGAGCCACTGCCCCCGGGCGGAGAAGAGGACCGCGACATGGCCACCCCGACGACGACCGCGCCGCACGGATTCCCGTTCCTGCGGGCCGCGATAGCCCTGCAGACCCTGACCATCCTGCTCCAGGCCGTCTCCGCCGGACTGCTGCTGGCCACCTCCTACGGGGAGACGCTGCACAGCGCCGGCGCCCGGGTGATGTACGGGGCGTCGATGCTCCACCTGCTCGCGGCGGTGCTGGCGTGGAAGCCGGGCGGCGGCGCCGTGCGACCGGTGTGGGAGGCCGCCGGCTTCCTGGCGCTCGCCTCGGTGCAGGTGGTGCTGGGCATCGCGCACGTCCCGGCGGTCCATCTCCCGCTGGGGGTGCTGATGTTTGGGCTGAGCCTGCTGGCGCTGGCCCGGCGGTGAGGGCGGGCGGCCTTCCCCGGGCGACGGAACGTCACTTCACCAGCCGGGACCAGTCGCCCGGCTGGCCGGGGTCGAGTTGGCGGAGCCTGTCGAGGACCTTCGGGTCCTGGGCGTCCAGCCAGTCGGCGACCTGGCGGAAGGAGACGCAGCGGACGCCGTCCTGGTGGCAGACGTTCTTCACCACGTCCTCGACGGCGTCCATGTAGATGCCGCCGTTCCAGTCCTCGAAGTGGTTGCCGATGAACAGCGGGGCGCGACTGCCGTTGTAGACCCGGTTGAAGCCGGCCAGGTAGCTGTCCCGGGCCTCCTTCTCCCAGTCGGCGAACTTCTTCGGGTCGCCCTTGGTGGTGTTGCCGGACTGGCCGGCCAGGAAGTTGAAGTCCATCGACAGGCCCTGGGAGGACCTGGCCGGGAAGGGCAGCAGCTGGAGCGGGAAGTTCCAGATGCCGCCCTGCTTGGTCGGCCAGACCTGGAACTCGCCCGGGGAGCTGGCGTCGTAGCGGAAGCCCGCGGCCTTCTCGGCCGGGAGCAGGTTCTTCTGCCCCTCCAGGCACGGCGCGCGGCCGCCGACCAGCTCCTTGGTGTAGTCGAAGGGCAGCGGCGGCAGGTTCTTGAAGCCGGTGTTGGTCTTCCAGTTGGTGACGAAGGAGACCGCCTGGTCGAGCTCGCTCCGCCACTCCTCGGTGCTCCACTCGCCCCCGCCCTTGGTGCCGCAGAAGTGCCCGTTGAAGTGGGTGCCGATCTCGTTGCCGTCCAGCCAGGCGAGGCGCAGCTGCTCCAGGGTGTCCTTGATGTGGGGGTCGGTCGCGTAGTCGATGGACGCGTCGCCCGGGTTGTGCCGGGGCGGGTGGTAGAGCGCGCGCTTGGACTTGGGCAGGGTGTAGAGGCCGCTGAGGAAGTACGTCATCCGGGCGTTGTTGTCCGCGCCCAGCTTGCGGAAGCGGGAGAACAGGTGGTCGTCGCCCTCCAGGGCGCCGTCCCAGGAGAAGACGACGAACTGCGGCGGCTTCTCACCCGGTTTCAGCTTCTCCGGCTTGGACTGCTTGGGCTGCGGGCCGGTGTAGGAGGTGGAGCCGTCCCCGAGCAGGTGGACCTGGCCGTCCCAGGTGGGCGTCGGGGTCGGGGCGGGCGCGGGCGCCGGGTCGGTGGGGCTTGCCTCCGAGGCCGCCGGGTCGGGATCGGGGGCGGCGGCGCCCGGTCTGCCCTCGGAGAAGGAGTCCCCCGTGGTGAGCGTGAGGGACGCGACGACCCCCACGGCCAACAGGACGACCGCACCGCGAGCAGTCCGCACGGATTCCCTTTCCTTCGGCCGACAGTCTTCGATCACACAGGGTTCTCCCTTGATCGATGACCGGAGCCGTCGGAAACGTTGCACGGGAGGTCGTACGAGTTTTCGGACGGGCGTCCGGACGGTCGGCGGACCTACTCCGCGGCGGGCCTACTCCGCGGCGGGGCGCGGGCCGGCCGGTGCGGCGCCGCTGACGGCGGCTTCGTACAGGTCCTCGACGGCGGGGCCGAAGGCGGCGCTGTAGGAGATCTGGGGGGTGTTGCCGCCGGTGTGGTAGCCGCCGATCACGCCGATCACCGCCCAGCCGCCGGGCCACGGCACCAGCATCGGCCCGCCCGAGGTGCCGCCGGTGAAGGCGTCGCAGGCGATGCGCAGGAAGGTGCCCGGGTCGGCGGGGTCGTCGCTGGGCCAGCGGGTGGTCCGGCTGAGGCACTCCAGCGGCTGTTGCGAGCCGCCCGGGTAGCCGATCATCCGGACCGGCGCGTGGACGTACCCCGTGCCGGTCAGCAGGCGCACCGCGCCCGCCGCGTCCTCCAGGCGCTGCCCGGCCTGGTTGGGCTCCGTCACCGCGAAGCCGAAGTCGTAGGCGGCGCCCGCGTGTTCGCCCCGGTCGTAGTACTCCTGGGCGACGTAGACGCCGTCGGCCCGGACCGGGAAGACGCCGAAGGGCGTGAGCCCGTCGTGGTACTGCGGCACGAACGCCAGGTGCCGCTTCGGGGCCCGGCCCGCGTACCCCTTGAGGCAGTGCCCCGCGCTCAGGGCCAGGTCGCGGCCCGGGCTGTGCACCACGGAGCCGCTGCAGGTGCGGCCGGTGCCGTCGGCGTCCGTCCAGAAGAACGCGCCGGCCTGGGGGATGCCGTCGAAGCTGTGGCTCGGCGGGATGAACTCGCCGGGCCGGGGCCCGTCCCCGGTGCCCGGGGCGGCGGGATCGGTGCGCTGGGGGAGTGCGGCCGTCAGGCGGGCCGGTGTCCAGTAGGCGCTCGACCCCCCGGGTTCCGGTGTCGCGGCGGAGGCGGCCGGGACGAGGCCGGCGCCCAGTGACAGCAGGGCGGTCGCGAGTGTCGCCGCCCGCCTGACGGCTTTCGTCCCGTACGCCATGGGGTCGTCCCTCTCTCGTCCGTGCGACGCCGGATCCGTCGGCACCTGGAGTGCATTGTCGCGAACCCGTCAGCAGGTGGGGCCGGAACGGCGGCATTCGGCCCAGGCCCGGACCGGGTGCCATTGACACGGGAGCGCCTCCCCTGAATGCTAAGCAAGCGCTTAGTCAACCTCCGTCGTCCCCGAGGAGCCGCCCGATGCCGCCGACCCCCGCCGACCCGCCCGGCCTGGACCTGGCCCGCCTCCGCGCCCACCTGGACCGGGAACTGCCCGGCACCGTCCGGGGCCCGCTGCGGGCCGAACTCATCGAGGGGGGCCGCTCCAACCTGACGTACGCGCTCACGGACGGCACCGGTCGCTGGGTGCTGCGCCGGCCGCCGCTGGGGCACGTGCTGGCGACCGCGCACGACATGGGGCGCGAGCACCGGGTGATGTCCGCGCTGCGGGACAGCGAGGTGCCCGTCCCGGGCATGCTGCTGATCGACCACGGCACCGAGGTGCTCGGCGCGCCCTGGTACCTGATGGAGCACGTCACCGGCGTCGCCCACCGGGACCGCAAGACCCTGGCCGGCCTCGGCGAACAGCGGACGGCGACGCTCGGCCGCCGCCTGGTCGAGACCCTCGCCGCCCTGCACCGGATCGACCCGGCCGCCGTCGGCCTCGGCGACTTCGGCCGGCCCGAGGGCTACCTGGAACGCCAGCTGCGCCGCTGGTCCACCCAGCTGGAGAAGTCCCGCAGCCGGGACCTCCCCGAACTCGACCGGCTGCACGCCCTGCTCGCCGAGCGGCTCCCCGCCTCGCCCGCGCCCGCCCTGGTGCACGGCGACTACCGGCTCGACAACGTCCTGGTCGACGACGCCGACGCGATCACCGCCGTCCTCGACTGGGAGATGTCCACCCTCGGCGATCCGCTCACCGACATCGGCCTGCTGGTGATGTACACCGAGCTGGCCGGCGTCGGCGGCGGCATCATCCCCGACGCCATGACCGCCCCCGGCTTCCCCGCGGCCGACGGGATCGTCTCGTACTACGCCGAGTTGACCGGCCGTCAGGCCGCCGACCTGGACTGGTACGTGGCCTTCGCCTCGTTCAAGCTGGCCGCCGTCGCCGAGGGCATCCACTACCGCTTCCAGCAGGGCCGCACCCTGGGCGCGGGCTTCGAGCGCGCGGGCGAGATGGCCCCGATCCTCGCCCGGCACGGACTGACCACCCTCAAGGAGGGCTGAGCACCATGGACTTCGCCTACGACGCCCGGACGGACGAGCTCCGCGAGCAGCTGCTCGCCTTCATGGCCGAGCACGTCCACCCCGCCGAGCCCGTCCTCACGCAGCAGTTGGCCGACCCCGCCCGTGAACCCTGGAGCGTCCCGCCCGTCGTCGCCGACCTCCAGACGCAGGCCCGCAAGCAGGGCCTGTGGAACCTCTTCTTCGTGGACCGGCACGGCATCCCGGGTGAGCACGGGGCCGGGCTCACCAACCTCCAGTACGCCCCGCTCGCCGAGATCACCGGCCGCAGCATCCAGCTGGCCCCGCCCGCCCTCAACTGCGCCGCCCCCGACACCGGCAACATGGAACTCCTCGCCCAGTTCGGCAGCGCCGAGCAGCAGGAGCGCTGGCTGCGGCCGCTGCTGGACGGCGCGATCCGCTCCGCGTTCGCGATGACCGAGCCCGAGGTGGCCTCCTCGGACGCCACCAACATCGCCACCCGGATCGAGCGCGACGGCGACGAGTACGTGATCAACGGCCGCAAGTGGTACATCACCGGCGCGATGAACCCGGACTGCAAGGTCTTCATCGTGATGGGCAAGACCGATCCGGACGCCGCCGCGCACCGCCAGCAGAGCATGGTGCTGGTGCCGCGCGACACCCCGGGCCTCACCGTCAAGCGCGGCATGACCGTCTTCGGCTACGACGACGCCGACCACGGCGGCCACGCCGAGGTGCTGTTCGAGGACGTCCGGGTGCCCGTCGAGAACCTGATCGGCGAGGAGGGCGGCGGCTTCGCCATCGCCCAGGCCCGGCTCGGCCCGGGCCGGATCCACCACTGCATGCGGGCCATCGGCCTGGCCGAGCGCGCGCTGGAGCTGATGTGCCGCCGGGCGAGCGAGCGGGTGGCCTTCGGCCGGCCGCTCGCCGAGCAGGGCGTGGTGCAGGACTGGATCGCCGAATCCCGGGTCCGCATCGAGCAGTTGCGGCTGCTGGTGCTCAAGACGGCCTGGCTGATGGACACCGTCGGCAACCGCGGCGCGCACACCGAGATCCAGGCCATCAAGATCGCCACCCCGCGCACCGTCGAGTGGATCCTCGACAAGGCCGTCCAGACCTACGGCGCCGCGGGCGTCAGCCAGGACACCCCGCTCGCCCAACTCTGGGCCGGCAACCGCACCCTGCGCCTGGCGGACGGCCCGGACGAGGTGCACAAGCGCTCGCTGGCCCGGCGGGAGCTCAAGCAGTACCGCTGAGCACCCGGTACGGACCCGGCCGGGCACCAGGGGCGGCCGGGCTCCGGGCCGCCCCCGGCCGGCCCGTAAGGGTGTCATACCGGGGTAGTCAGGGGGACTTGGCTCCCCGGTATGACGGCTCCGGCACGCCCCGCCCGTAGCGTCTGCCCTGTGACCGATCGGGACGAGGAGACTGGCATGGGCAGGCGGGGACGGGCCGTGGCGGCGGTGCTGTTGGCGGCGTCGGCGACACTCGGGGTGACGGGCGCGCCGGGCGCGGTGGCGGCGCCGGCGGTGGACGACGGGGGCGGCCGGCAGGCCACGGCCTGGCTGCCGCGGCCGACCGGGCCGTACCCGATCGGGACGACCTCGCTGCGGCTGACCGACGCCGGGCGCGAGGACCCCTGGAAGCCGGGCCGCGGGCGCGAGTTGATGGTCAGCCTGTGGTACCCGACCGCCCGCCCGGCCACCGGCGGGGAGCGGGCCCGCTACATGGAGCCCGCCGCCGGGGCGCACTTCGGCGGCGACACCGGGGTCGGTGAACTCAACTACCATGTGCGGCCCGGCAGCACGGACTGGTCGGGGATCCTCACCCACGCCCGCCGGGACGCCCCCGCCCGGCCCGGCGGCCCCCGCCCGGTGGTGCTGTACTCGCCCGGGCTGGGCGACCCGCGCACCTGGGGGACGGCCCTGGTGGAGGACCTCGCCTCGCGCGGCTATGTGGTCGTCACCGTCGACCACACCTACGAGGCCTCCGAAGTCGCCTTCCCCGACGGGGACCTGGCCACCTCGGTGTTCCCCGCCATGCTGCAACAGCCCGGTCTGGACGTCGGCGCCGTGCTGCGCAAGTCCCTGGCCGCCCGGGTGGCGGACACCCGCTTCGTCCTGGACGAACTCTCCGGGCTGCGCCGGGCCCCGGGCCTGCCGGCCGGCGTCGCCACCTCGCTGGACCTGGACCGGATCGCCATGGTCGGCCACTCGGCGGGCGGCTTCACCGCCCTCCAGGCCATGCACGACGATCCGCGGATCGCCGCCGCGGTCAACCTGGACGGCCAACTGCACTTCCCCGGCCCCGACGGCCAGACCGGCGTCTTCCTGCCCGACTTCGTCGAGGACGGCCTGGACCGCCCGTTCCTGCTGATGGGCACCCGCAGCGAGGACTCCGGCAGCTACCGCGGCCAGCCGGGCTGGAACGCCCTGTGGCAGCACAGCACCGGCTGGCACGCCGACCTCACCCTGGAGGGCTCCCGGCACGGCTCCTACACCGACGCGCAGTCCCTGCTGCCGCAGCTCGCCCGCCAGGGCGCCGTCACCCCGGAGGCGCTGGCCGGGGACGTCGGCGACGTCCGCCCCGACCGGGCCGAGCTCGCCACCCGCTCCTACGTGGCGTCCTTCCTCGACCGCTGGCTGCGCGGCCACGACGACCACCTGCTGGACGGCCCCTCGGCCCGCTTCCCGGAGATGACGTACGAGCGGTAGCCCGTGCCACGACACCTTGCTTCAGGAATGCAGGTGCGCCGCGACGTACGGAACGGCGATCTGGTCCACCCCGCGCGTGCGGCCGAAGGCCGGGTGGACGTTGACCTCGAAGACCACGCCGCCGCTCTCGGCGGCGAGGTCGACGCCGGCCAGCGGCAGGCCCAGGGACTTGGTCGCCTGGATCGCCAACTCGGCGAGACCCGGGGGGATTTCGTCGACCTCCAGCAGGGTGGAGACGGCGCCCCGGCATTCGTTGCACGGCGCATCCGGGTCCGCCTGGACGTGCTCGGTCGCGCGGACCACCCGGCCGCCGAGGACGACCACCCGGTACTGGTGGCGCCGCCCGTCGGCGGTGAAGTTCCGGGCGTCCCGGGCGATCAGCCAGGCTTCGTCGAGATCCGCGTAGTGTCGTGCGGCGGCGGCGAGTTGGGCGTGGGTGGTGACGTGGAAGACGTCGTCGCCGCCCATGCCGACGCACGGCCGGGCCCAGACGTCGCCGCCGAGCCGCTCGAAGGCCTCGACGGCGGCCTCCGGGCTCGGCCGGGAGAGCGTGATCGTCGGCATGTGCGGCACACCGTCGCGGGTGAAGTGCTCGACCGTGAGGTCCTTCTCGGTCGCCGCGCGCCAGGCCTCTACGTCGGTGCCGAGCGAGCGGACGCCGGCCGCGCGCAACTGCCGCTGGCAGTGGGCGAAGGCGGGGCGCCGGTGCGGCGGGATCTCGTAGACGACCACCGCGTCCGTGGTCACGACACGCCCTTCGGCCTCCAGCCGGACGGTACCGTGGCCCACGGCTTCGATCCGGCCGGTGGCGTCTCGGGAGCCATTCGTCATGAAGTGCCGCGCGTCCAGCAGGACGGGCTCGCGACCGGTCAGCCGCCGGGCGGCGGCGGCCATCGCGTCCCGGGTGCCCTCGGTCGAGCTGTGATCGGTCAGAAGAACGAGGTCTCGTCGGCCCATGGGGCCATCGAATCGGTGCGCGGCCGTCCCGGACAAGGACGCCTTGCGAGCCACCGGGCGTGGCGCTCTGGCCGAAACCGCCCCGTGCCGCCGTCGGTCGACGGTGAGCACCAGCTCGCCGGCCGTCATGGAACCGAGGCAATGGCTTACCGAGTTGCGTTGTTAACCAGGTAACGATTTCATGGGTGGCATGAATCGGACAGTCATTCCTCCCGTGCTCGTCACCGGTGCGACGGGTCGGATCGGCCGCATCGTCGTCGACCGACTCCTCGAAGCGGGCGTGCCGGTCCGCGCCCTGGCCCGTCGCTCCGAGGCGGCGACGCTGCCGGCGAAGGTCGAGGTCTTCGCCGGTGACCTGACCGTGCCCGAGTCGCTCGACCCGGCGCTGAAGGGCGCCGGTGCGGTCTTCCTGGTCTGGACCGCCCCGCCGCAGAGCGCCGCGGCAGTCATCGAGCGGCTGGCGGCCAACGTGCGGCGGGTCGTCTTCCTCTCCTCTCCGCATCGGACCCCGCACCCCTTCTTCCAGCAGCCCAATCCCATGGCGGCGCTGCACGCCGACATCGAGCGGCTCATCGCGGCCACCGGACTCGAGTCGTCGATCATCCGGCCGGGGATGCTCGCGTCGAACTCGCTGGCCTGGTGGGCGCCCGCGATCCGGCGCGGCGAGGTCGTCCGATGGCCTTACGGCGCCGCGCGGACGGCACCGGTCGACGACCGCGACGTGGCAGCCGTCGCGGCCCGGACACTCCACCAGGACGGGTACGCCGGAGGTGACTACGTCCTCACGGGCCCCGAGTCGCTGAGCCAGGTCGCACAGGTGGACGCCATCGGTGCCGCCCTGGGGCGCCGGATCGCGTTCGAGGAGATGACGCCGGACGAGTTCCGGAGCCTGTCGGAGGGCACGGCGCCCCGGCCGGTCGTCGAGATGCTGCTCGCCGCCTGGGCCGCCGCGGTCGGACCGCCCGCACACGTCACCACCGCGGTGGCCGACATCCTCGGGACGGCCCCGCGAACGTTCCGTCAGTGGGCCGCCGACCACGCCACCGCGTTCGCGCCGGGTTCGTGACCACCTCGACCGCGGCCGGCCGCGTCGTGCTTCGCTAGCGGATCTCCGAGCCGGGGTTGGCGTCGTCCCACTCCTGCCGGGAGGTGAGGATCGCGTCGTGGTGGTCGTACGACCAGTCGACCATCGCCCGCACCAGGTGGGTGAGGCTGTGGCCGAGCGGGGTCAGCTCGTACTCGACCTGTGGGGGGACGGTCGGGTGGACGGTCCGGGAGACCAGGCCGTCGCGCTCCAGCCGGCGTACCGTCAGGGTCAGCATCCGCTGCGAGATCCCCGGCAGGGCGCGCTGCAGCTCGCGGAACCGCCGTACGCCCTGGGCGAGTTCGACCACGGCGAGGACCGACCACTTGTCGCCGAGCCGGGTCAGCAGGTCGCGGATCCCGCAGTCGACGCCGTCGTCGCACCAGACCACCGGACGGGGGGTGGTTACCGCGGTGTGCCCTACTGACATGGAAGTGCCTCCTTACGCCGGACGCCCAGGCTACCGAGGATGGTCACGTCTTCAACGACCAGCCATCTGGAGGAGAAACATGCTGCTCGTCACCGGTGTCAACGGAGGTCTCGGCGCCCTCGTCCTGGAGCGCCTCGCGGGCCGTGCGGATGTCGTCGCCGGGAGCCGGACGCCCGAGAAGGTGCCGGGCGGTCAGCCCGTCCGGCTGGTGGACTTCGACCGGCCGGAGACCCTGGCCGAGGCCTTCGACGGGGTACGGACGCTGCTGCTGATCTCGGCCGGTGCCGCCGAGGACGACGTGGTGATCGCCCGGCACGGCGTGGCGATCGAGGCGGCGGAGAAGGCGGGCGTCGAGCACGTCGTCTACACCAGCCTGTCGGGCGACGGCGACCACCTGCCGTACGCGCTGGCGCACCGCTGGACGGAGCGGCGGCTGCGCGAGTCCGGCACGCTGCGTTGGACGGTGCTGCGCAACGGCCTCTACGCGGAGCTGCTGGCCGCGATCGCCGCGCCCGGTCCGGACGGGGTGATCACCGCGCCGCTGGGGGCGGGGCGGCTGGCGGCCGTGGCCCGGGCGGACCTGGCCGAGGCGGCGGTGAAGGTGGCGCTGGCGCCCGCCGGGCACGCGGGGCGGACGTACGAGCTGGTCGGGGAGCGGGCGGTGGGCGGCGCGGAGGTGGCGGAGGTGCTGGGCGCCGAGTACCGCCCGGGCGGGCTCGCGGAGGCCCGGACTGCGCTGGCGGCCTCGGACGCGCTGCGCGACTTCCAGGTGCCGATGACGGTGGGCACCTACTCGGCGATCGCGCACGGCTTCCTGGCCGGGCCGGGTGGGCCGGGGGACCTGGCGGCGCTGCTGGGCCGCCCGCCGCGCCCGGCGCTGGAGGTCATCGCGGGGCGGTAGGGCGTGTCTTGTGGATCAGGCCAGGCCCGCGACGCCAGGGCACGCACCTCGCCGCGTTGTCGTCGGTCGCCGATGGCCCCCAGCCTTCGGCCGGGAGGTGCCCCCACCGCATGGACTCTCCCCCAGCCTTCGGCCGGGAGGTGCCCCCATCCTCCGCCTTGCGATGCACGCACCCTGACGCCGCGGTCTGGTCCGACCTGATCCACAAGACACGCCCTAGGGGGCCTGCGGGGCCCGGTCGGCGGCGCGCTGGGCGTCGATCCGGGCGTGGGCGTCCGGCCAGGCGATCGGCAGCCGCTCGACCGGGGTGTCCCAGAAGGTGAAGGTGGACTCCCGCATGGTGGAGCGCAGTCCGGTCATGGTGCTGCGGTGGGGTTCGGCGGCGGCGAAGGCGTTCAGGGCCTCGCGGCTCTCCCAGGCGGAGAGCGTCCAGAAGGTCCGCCGGAGCGGCCGGGCGATCAGCGAAGCGCCCAACGCGCCCTGGGTGTTGCGGAGTTGGCGCCAGACGGCGAGCGAGCGGAGGAAGAACCGCGGGACGTCGGCGAGCGAGCGGACCTCGAAGCGGGAGGCCATCACGACCGCCCGGGTGCCGGGGGTGGGGGGATTCGGGGTGATCCAGGGCAGTGTGGGCACGGCTGAACTCTCCTCGTCGGCGGAGGGCGCCACATTGGGTAGTGGCACTATCTATGTTAGACAGTGCTGGTATCCAGATGCCAGAGGAAAGCCAGAGCCAGAGGAAAGCCAGAGGTGTAGCCGTGCGCATCTCCGAACTGAGCCGCCGCAGCGCCGTCCCGACCGCGACCATCAAGTACTACCTGCGCGAGGGCCTGCTGCCGCCCGGCCGGGCCACCGCCGCCACCCAGGCCGAGTACGACGAGGGCCACCTGCGGCGGCTGCGCCTGGTGCGCGCACTCATCGGGGTGCGCGGACTGAGCGTGAGCGCCACCCGGGAGGTGCTCGGCGCGGTGGCCGAGCACGCGGGGGAGCGGCACCAGGTGCTCGGCCTGGTGCTCGGGGCCCGGCCGGTGGACGAGGACGCCCCGGAACCCGAACCGGCGCCCGGCGCCGCCGAGGTGGACGCGCTGATCGACGCCCTCGGCTGGGAGGTCTCCGAGCACGCCCCCGCCCGGGCCGTGCTCGGCGAGACCCTGGAGACCCTGCGCTCGCTCGGCGCCGCACTCGACCCCGCCACCCTGCGTGGCTACGCCGAACTGGCCGAGCGGACCGCCGTCCTCGACCTCGAGCAGCTCGACCCGGCTGCCGACCCGCTGGAACAGGCCGAGCGGGCCCTGCTGCGGACCGTCCTCCTGGAGCCGGCGCTGCTCGCGTTGCGGCGGCTGGCCCAGGAGAACGAGTCCGCCCGGCGCGGCGGTTGAGCCACCTGTCGTAGAGCGTCCCGCCCTTGGGCTACTTACCCAGGACGGCGATCCGCCCCGTGCTGCGCCCGTCGGCGACCAGCTGCACGGCCGCCGCGGCCTCGGCCAGCGGGACCTGGGCGCTGACCAGCGGCCGGACCACGCCCTGCTCGGCGAGCTCGGTCAGCGCGTCGTGGGCGGCGCGCACGGCCCGCGGGTCGTGGGTGTTGTACAGGCCCCAGTGCAGGCCGAGGATCGAGTAGTTCTTCACCAGGGCGTGGTTCAGCGCCGGGGCCGGGATCTGCCCGGCGGCGAAGCCCACCACCACGATCCGGCCCTCGAAGGCCACGCACTTGGTGGAGCCGGTGTAGGCCTCGCCGCCGACCGGGTCGAAGACCACGTCCGCGCCGCGTCCGCCGGTGAACTCCTTGACGGCGGCGACGAAGTCCCCGGCCGGGCCGTCGGCCGTCCGGTCCACCACCAGGTCGGCGCCGAGCGCCCGGGCCGCCTCGGCCTTGGCCGGGCCGCCGACCACGGCGACCACCCGGGCCCCGGCGGCCCGGCCGAGCTGGACGGCCGCACTGCCGACCCCGCCGGCCGCCGCGTGCACCAGCAGGGTCTCGCCGGCCCGCAGCCGGGCCCGGCGGTGCAGGGCGAACCAGGCGGTCTGGTAGCCGATGTGCAGCGCCGCCGCCTCGGCGTCGTCCAGCGCCTCGGGCGCCGGGAACGCGGCCGCGGCGTCCAGCAGCGCGTACTCGGCGAAGGCGCCGTGCGGCAGCACCGGGTTGCCGATCAGCCGCTCGCCGCGCCGGGCGCCCTCCGCGACCTCGCCGCACAGCTCCACGCCCGGGGTGAACGGCAGCGGCGGGCGGACCTGGTACTGCCCCCGCACCATCAGTGCGTCGGGGAAGTTCACCGCGGCCGCCCGGACCCGGACCAGCAACTGCCCCGGGCCCGGCACCGGCCGGGCGGCGTCCTCGGCGAGCCGCAGCACCGCGGCCGGCTCGCCGAGCTCGGTGACCTGCCAGGCCCTCACAGCGCCCCACCCTTCTCCAGCCCCTGCTGGAGCCGGTTCACCCCGGCGAGCCAGCGGTCCGGCTCGGTGGCCCGGACGCGGTAGTACTCGGCGACCTCGGGGTGCGGCAGGATCAGGAAGCGGTCCTGGCGCAGCCCGTCCAGCGTCGCCTCGGCGACGTCCTCCGGATCCAGCGCGGTCGGCACCAGCAGCGCCTCGCCGACCGCGCCGGTGGAGGCCAGCATGTCGGTGCGCACCCCCTGGGGGCAGAGCGCGTGCACCCGGACACCCCGGTGGCGGTAGGTGGCGGAGAGCCACTCGGCGAAGGCGAGCGCGCCGTGCTTGCTGACCGCGTACGGGGCCGAGCCGAGCATGGTGAGCAACCCGGCGGCCGAGACGGTGGCCAGGAAGCGGCCGTGGCCGCGCTCCAGCCAGCGGGGGAGCAGCAGGTCGGCGGCCCGTACGTGGGCCAGCACGTTGACCTCCCAGGCGCTCGCCCAGGCCGCCGCGGGGGCGTCGGCGCCGCCGATCGGGGCGACGCCCGCGTTGGCGCACCACACGTCGACCTCGCCGAGCTCCGCGCGGGCCCGGTCGACCAGGGCGGCGAGGCCCTCGGCGGAGGCGGCGTCCCCGGATACGGCGGTGCCGCCGCACTCCTTCGCGACCGCGCGGGCGGCGTCGGCGTCCAGGTCGTTGACCACCACCCGGGCGCCGGCCGCGGCGAAGGCCCGGGCCAGGGCGGCGCCGATGCCCCGGCCGGCGCCGGTCACCACGACGCCCTGGCCGGTCAGGTCGCTGCCCGGCCAGGTTGGTGCGTCCGGCCCGGTCGGTGCGTCCGGCCCGCCGGTCACAGCCCACCGCCGAGGGTGACTCCGCCGTCCACCACCAGGGTCTGGCCGGTGATCCAGCCGGCCTCCGGGGAGAGCAGGAAGGCCACCGCGCCCGCGACGTCCTCGGGGACGCCGAGCCGGCCCAGCGGATAGGCCTTGACGACCTTCTCCTCGCGGCCCTCGTACAGCGCCTCGGCGAACTTGGTCTTCACCACGGCGGGGGCGACGGCGTTGACCCGGATGCCCTGCGGGCCCAGCTCGGCGCCGAGTTCGGTGGTGAGCCGGATCAGCGCGGCCTTGCTGACGCCGTACATGCCGATCCCGAGCGAGGAGCGGATGCCCGCGACGGAGGCGACGTTGACGACCGAGCCGCCGTGCTCGCCCATCCAGGCGGCGTGCGCCCGGCGGGTCCAGGCCAGCGGGCCGAGCACGTTGACGGCGAAGATCTTGGCGGCCGCGTCGGGGTCGGTGTCCAGGACCGGCCCGTAGATCGGGTTGATGCCGGTGTTGTTGACCAGGTGGTCGAGCCGTCCGAAGGCCTCCAGGGTGCGGGCGACCGCCTCCTCCTGGTGGGCCGGGTCGTCGGCCTTGCCGGCGACCGCGATCGCGTTGTCCGGGCCGCCCAGGTCGCGGACCGCCTCGGCGAGCGGCTCGGGGTTGCGGGCGGTGAGGCAGACCTTGGCGCCGCGGTCGACCAGTTCGCGGGCGATGCCGAGGCCGATGCCCCGGCTCGATCCGGTCACGACGGCCACCCGGCCCTTGAAGGAGTGCACCACGGAGGGTCCTGCCTTTCGGGTCTGCTCTACAGTGCTGACTAAGCGCTTGCTCAGCATGCTGTCGGTGCGAGAGCCTGTCAACAGTCCGGCGGCCGCAGCGGAGCGGCCGGCGGGAATGCCTGTACGACTCTCTGGGAGGATGGCGCCATGACCAGCACGCCCATCGCCGACCTCTGGCCGACCCTGCCCGGCGCCGACACCCGCCCCGAGGCGGCGTACCGGCTGCTCCAGGCGGCCGTCGAGTCGTTCGCGGAGCGCGGCTTCCACGCCACCACCACCCGGGACATCGCCACCGCGGCGGGCATGAGCCCCGCCGCGCTGTACATCCACTACCAGTCCAAGGCCGCCCTGCTCGCCGAGATCAGCCGGGCCGGGCACGCCGCCACCCTCACCCTGGTCCGGGAGGCGGCGGCCGGGGAGGGCGGCCCGGCCGAGCGGATGCGGCGCGTGGTCGAGCAGTTCACCGCCTGGCACGCCCGGGCCCGGACGGTCGGCCGGGTGGTCAACTACGAGCTGCACGCCCTGCCCGAGGACGCCTACGCCGAGGTCGCGGCGCTGCGCCTGGACATCGAGCGCGAGGTCAGCGCGCTGATCGAGGCCGGTGTGGCGGCCGGGGAGTTCGAGGTCTCGGAGGTGCGCACGGCGGCCCGCGCGGTCACCTCGCTGGGTATCGACGTCTCCCGCTGGTACACCGAGCGCTCCTCCGGTACGCCGGAGGAACTCGGCCGCCGTTACGGCGAGTTGGTGCTGCGGATGCTCGGCGCCCGGGTCTGACCGGAGCGTCCCCGGGTGCCTTGCCCCCTCAGGGCCCGTCGGCGTCCCCTCAGGACCCGTCGGCGCCGTAGAAGCCGTCGAGGGGCGGCTCCGGCATCCCGTCCAGCAGGCGGTCCAGGCCGGTCAGCATCTCGGCCCGGTCGTCGAAGTCGGCGAAGCGGGGGACCAGCGCGCGCAGTCGCGGGTAGTCGGCCGCGGGCAGCCGGTGCAGGCCGAGCCGCAGCACCGGGTCCGGCTCGTCCGGGTTGTCGACCACCTGGCGCTTGTCCACCAGCAGGAAGCCCAGGTTCCAGGCCACGAAGGTGCGGTAGATCGTCAGCGCGGTGGTGTCGTCGAAACCGGCCCGGGCGAGCACCGACAGGATGTGCTCGGTGAGGGCGAGGGCCGGCGCCGGGCGGCGGGACACCGGGACGGCCAGCGGGCGGGTGGCGACCAGCGGCAGGATCTCGGGGTGGGCGTGCGCCACGACGGCGAAGGCCTGGGCGATCCGGCGCAGCTCCGTCCGCCAGCCGTTCTCGTGGCCGCTGCCGAGGCCGGTGCGCAACTGGGTGTTGATCTCGGTGAAGTAGGCCTCGGTCAGGCCGTCCAGCAGGGCTTCCTTGCCGGGGGTGTAGCGGTACAGGGCCATCGACTCGACGCCGAGCTCCGCCGCCAGCCTGCGCATGGTCAGCGCGCCGAGCCCCTCGCGGTCCACCAGGGCGACGGCGGCGTCCAGCACCAGGGGGCGACTCAGGCGCCCGCGCTTCTCGGGGCCGTCCCGCTCAGCCATGTCCGCACTCCTCCGAGTCGGTGCCGGTGGGCCGTCGGCCGTGCCCGGGCGGCGGGGTCGGACGGGGGCCGGGGCCGGGCAGGTCGCAGGTTACGCAGCGGATACAGAACCAGGATACAAGGGACGAATACCCGGAAAACAGGCCTCGGCCGTGCCCCGCTCGGTCACGGAGCGCAACCAGTGGCCGGGTGCGGCCCGGTGGGGCCAGCTCTGGCCGGGTCGGGTCAGGGCAGCAGCAGCCGGACGGCCAGCCAGCCCACCAGCGCGGCCGAGCCGAGGGCGGTCCACCGGCGGCCGCGGGCGCCTGCCAGGGTCCGGCCGAGCAGGGCGCCGCCGAGGGCGAGCAGCAGTTGCCAGCTCGCCGAGGCGGCGAACACGGCGAGGGGGAAGACCGTGCGGGCGAGCGGGCCCGCCGGGCTGTCGGGGCCGCCGGGGCCGTCGCCCAGGACCAGGGCGGCGAAGTACAGCACGGTGAGCGGGTTGAGCAGGGTGATCCCGAGCAGGGTCAGGAAGGCCCGGCCGGGGCCGGGCAGGGTCGGCGCGGCGAGGGCGGCCAGGGTGCCGGGGGCGCGCAGGGCGGTGACGGCGGTGCGGACGGCCAAGGCGAGCAGCACGAGGGCGGAGGCGATCCGCAGCGGCGTGGCCACCGGCACCAGCAGGGGCGCGAGGCCGTTGCCGCCGAGGGTGGCCAGCACGGCGTACAGCCCGTCCGCGGTGGCCACGCCGAGAGCGGCGCAGGCCCCGGTGCGCAGCGAGGTCCGCGCGGTGAGCGCCACCAGGTAGGCCCCGACGGCCCCCACCGGCACGGCGACGCCCCACCCGGCGAGCAGCCCCGCGACCAGCGCGGCCCTCATCCGAGGGCGCGGTCGGGCCTCCGGGGGCGGTCGGGCTGCTGCTGACCGGCGGCCGGGCGGGCGGCGGCGGTCACGGGCAGCGGGTGGGCGGGTGCCGAGGTCATGGGCCGATGGTGGCGGGTGGGCACCGGGGGTGCAAGTGGTTTCTCCCGTGCGGGCGGGTAGCGTGGGGCACTCCGTGGATCCTGTGTCGAGGAGTACCCGATGAGCAGTCAGAACGACCACGTGCGCGAGCTGTTGGCCGAGGCCTGGCGATCCTGGGCGGAACGCGGGGCGGCTCTCGGAGCCGCGGACTGGGACCGGCCGACCCGGCTGACCGAGTGGACCGTACGGGACCTCTACGCGCACGTGGCGCCGGTGCCGGAGATGTTCACCGGACTGCGCACGGCCGTCCTGGACGGACCGGCCGAACTGACCTGCGGGGCGGACGTCCTGCGGACCTTCAACCGGCCGGGCGGGCTCGCCCACATCGCCGCCGGACAGGTCGCCGAACTGGCCAGGGAGGCGGCCAGGGCGAGCGAACCGGCGGCGCTGATCGCCCGGTTCGGCACCGAGGGCCCGGAGGCCCTGGCCGGGCTCGCCGACCTGCCGTCGAGCACCGTGGTGGCGCACCCGCTGCTCGGCAGCGTCACGGTCGGGGCGCTCGGCGAGGTGGCGCTGATGGAGGCGACCGTCCACCTGCTGGACCTGGTCGCGGCCGTCGGCGGCCCCGCGCCGGCCGAGCGGGCGCTGCGGTTCACCAGCGCGCTGCTGGCGGAGGTCGCCGACCCGGTGGCCTTCATCGAGGCGGCTTCGGGCCGCAGTTCGGAGCCGGTGCTGCCGGTCATCCGCTGACCCCCCCGCCGGGTCGTTCGTGCTGGTCAGTCATATGATCTGGGCCGAGGACGGATCACTGGGGGGCGTTGATGGACAACCTGTGGAACCTGTGGTGGCTGCTGCCCATGGTGATCTACGGTGGCTCGGACCTGGCCCGCAAGGCGTTGAAGACCCGGCACAAGCGCAAGTTGGAGGTGCTGGAGGCGACCGAGCGGCAGAGGGTCGCCCTGGAGGCGGCCGGCCGCCCGCCCGAGCCGGTCTGCGGCTGCACCCACCACCTGGCCAAGCACGACCGGCAGGGCCGCTGCCACGAGGTGGTCGAGGCACCCACCGCCTGGGACGCCGACCGGCGCCCGGTGAGTTACGAGCCGCGGCCCTGCAACTGCCAGCAGTACGTGGGTCCGGAGCCGCTGGGCACGGTGTACGCGCCGGAGCTCACCGACCGCTGATGCCGCTGATGCCAGGCGGATCGGCGACCGGGGGCTCGGTGTCCGGGGGTTCGGCGTCCGGGAAGGGCTGCTCCGCCCAGATGACCTTGCCTTCGCGGACGTAGCGGGTGCCCCAGCGGTGAGCGAGCTGAGCGACCAGGAACAGTCCGCGCCCGCCTTCGTCGGTACTGGCGGCACGGCGCAGTCTCGGTGAGGTGCTGCTGCCGTCGGTGACCTCGCAGATCAGCGCGAGACTGCGAAGCAGTCGTACCTGGATGGGCGGCCCGCCGTAGCGAATGGCGTTGGTGGCCAGCTCACTGATGATCAGTTCGGTGGAGAACGACAGCTCCTCCAGTCCCCAGTCGGCCAGCTGTCGTGCGACCGCGGCGCGCAGGCCGGCGACGGCCGCAGGGTCGGCGGGCAGGTCCCACTGCGCCACCTGTCCGCCGTCGAGCGAGCGGGTGCGGGCGACGAGCAGGGCGACATCGTCCCGCGGCTTGGCCGGGAGCAGGGCTTCGAGCAGGGTGCGGCACAGCTCCTCCGGGGTCCCCGTGGCGCGGGTGCGTGCGGCACGCACCGCGGCGAGCACGACCTCGGGGTCCTGCGAACCGTCGTGCAGCAGGCCGTTGGTGAAGAGCACCAGTTCACTGCCCTCCTCGAGTTCGAGCTCGAGGGTCTCGAAGGGTTGCCACCCCAGTCCGAGCGGCGGCCCGGTCGGGACGTCCGGGAGGTCGACCCGGCCGTCAGGCCGGACCAGTACGGGCGGTGGGTGGCCGGCGCTGGCGAGGGTGAGGTGCCGCGAGACCGGGTCGTACACGGCGTACAGACAGGTGGCGCCAGCAATCGTGTTACCGGCCGGGGTGCGCGCCTGCTGCTCGTGGTCCAGGCGTTCGACGAGGTCGTCGAGATGGGCCAGGACCTCCTCGACCGGCAGGTCGAGGTCGGAGAAGTTCCGCACCGCGGTGCAGAGCCGCCCCATCGTGGCGGACGCCTGCACTCCGCGACCGACCACGTCGCCCACCACGAGCGCCACCCGGGCGCCCGAGAGCGGGATCACGTCGAACCAGTCGCCGCCGGCGCCGCCGCGGGCCGGCACATAGCGGTGTGCGGCCTCGACGGCGTTCTGATCGGGCAGGTCGTGGGGCAGCAGGCTGGTCTGCAGAGCAAGAGCGGTGGCGTACTCCCGGGTGTAGCGCCGGGCGTTGTCGATGCTCACGGCCGCGCGACTGACGAGTTCCTCGGCGAGCAGCAGGTCGTCCTCCTCGAACGGAGGCGACTGCCCGGACCGGTAGAGGACGACGACGCCCAGGACGACGCCACGGGCGCGCAGGGGCACCGCGATGAGCGAGTGGATGCCTTCCGCACGGATCCGCTCGGTGCGGTCCGGATCCTGGGCGATCCACCCGGCCGCCGTGTTCAGATCCTGCTCGAGGACCGACTCCTCCGAGGCCAGGCAGATCGCCTGCGGGGTGGACCGGCCGTACAGAATCGGCTCACCCACCTCGTACAGGTGCGGGGACGGCCGGACCCCGCTGAGCGCGATCCGGCGGACCGGCTCGCCGAGGCCTGGTGGCTCCTCGCCGCCGAGCACGGCGTCCGGGATGTCCACGGCGGCGAAGTCGGCGAATTTCGGGACCGCGACCTCGGTCAGGTCCTCGGCCGTGCGCGTCACGTCGAGGCTGGATCCGAGGCGCCCGGCATCACTCAGCAAGGACAGGCGCTGCCGGGACAGCAGTGCCAGCCGTCCCACGCCCGGCTCCCCGATGGCGACCAGCCACGGCGGGGACTGGGACGGTGGTGACGGCGCCGCGCTGAGGGTGGCCGCCGAAGGCGGCGACCGCCGGGCGGGGGGCTCCTGGCCCGGTCCGGAACCGTTGCCGTGCCCGATGATCGTCTCGGTGGCTCGCATCGCCGCGGAGTCCAGACACCGCAGCGCACCGTCGGGCAGCACGGCCTCGACCGCGAACCCGGCAGGGCCGACGCCGTCGTCCACCGGGCGGCAGAGCAGGGTCGCGACGCGACCGTGGCGGAGCTGTACGACGGTCAGGCAGGTACGTCCCGCGGAGATCATCTCCGCCGCCGCTTCCAGGAGGACGATGCGGTCGCTGGACTCCAACCGGTCCTCGGGAAGCAGCCAGGCGGAGACCGGCCGGTCGGACCAGCTCGCTGCGGAGACGCCCGCCCGGCGGCGCGCCCGGTGGAAGGCGGCGAGCAAGGCGCGGTCCCGGGCTCGAATCTGGTCCAGCAGCCGCCGTTCGATCAGCTTCGCCGTCTCGTCGACCAGATTCAGCATGTTGAGGTGAGCGTCGTCGTGTTCGCAGGTCAGGTCCAGCGCGCCGAGAATCGCGCCGCCGAGCGGATCGCGGATGGGCGCGGCAGCGCAGGCGAACGACCGCATGGAATCGGCGAAGTGCTCACGGCCGCAGATGAACTCCCGGCGCCTGCTGGCGAGCGCCGTGCCCATCCCGTTGGTGCCGACGATCGGTTCCGGGAAGCCGAATCCGGGCGCGAGCTGAATGGAGTCGCAATAGGCGTTCAGTGACGGTTCGCCCACGCGCCGTGCCAGGACACGAACCTGTTCGTCGCACAGGAGGGCGGACACTTTGATGCCGGAGATCTTCGACTCGAGATCATCCAGGACCGGTTCGGCGAGGAGGCCGAGCCGGCCCCTGAAATCCAGGTCCTGGTGGTAGCGGGCCTGGATGTGGTCGGCCCTGACCCCCTGGGAATGGCAACGCCGCCATGACCGCAAGACCGACCCGCGGCAACCGTCGGCCACCGGAAGGCCGCCCAGAAATCGTTCATGTGCGATATTCAGCGCTCGAATATCGTCCCACTCGACTGTCACCTGCGCCTGCCTTCCCGCCCGAGGTCGCATGTGGAGATCCTCGGCCAGCTTCAAACCAGCATATGCTCCACTCCATCTCGCACCAAGATCGTGATCCGCCGAAAAATCCAGCTTTTCCTGCGACCCCTATTCGTGAATCGGCATTCGTGAATCGGCCGACCAAGGGTGGTCGGGCAATGGTGCAGGGCGATGGCGCCGGCGGGTTTCCGTCGGGTGAGGAATGACGACCATTCGACTACTCACCGAAGTCGAATGCGTGATGTCGGGGCGGGCCGGGGGTGGCCGCCGGCGCCCGCCCCGCGGTGGAGGGCATCCGTCTCCGGCCCGCCATCGCCGACGCGGCGCGCGGGGGCTGCGCCGCCCCGCCCTTGGCTCGGGTCGGCATGCGCCGGTCGATTGGAGGATGCCCGGTGGTTGTGCAATCCCTTGACATTGGTCGGATGTATATCCAGCATCGTGCCCAAGTGCCGCCGTCTCATGGCGATTTCATGCCGTCAACATCCGATGACTGGCTCAGTGTCCAAGGAGTACCCCACCCATGACTCCGCCACCCCTGCGCTCAGTGGCCGCCGCCACGGCGGCGGCCCTGCTCGCCGCCTCCGGCATCCTCGCCGGCACCGCGGCAGCGGTCACCGTCCAGACCGTGCTCTACGTCTCCCCCTCCGGCTCGGGCAGCGCCTGCACCCTGGCCGACCCCTGCGACCTGACGTCCGCCCGGGACCTGGTCCGCACGCTCGCCCCGGGCATGACCGGCGACCTCACCGTGCAACTGCGCGGTGGTACCTACCGGTTGGCCGCGCCCTTCCAGCTCGGCCCGCAGGATTCCGGCACCGGCGGCCACACCGTGGTCTACCAGGCCTACCCGGGTGAGCGGCCGGTGCTCAGCGGCGGCCGGCAGGTCACCGGCTTCACCCAGGTCGACGCGGACAAGAACATCTGGAAGGCGCCGGCCCCGGCCGGAGCCCAGGGCCTGCAGCTGTACGTCGACGGGCAGCGCGCGGACCGCACCCGCTCCGCGGTCAACCCCGCCGGATTCACCAAGTCCGCCACCGGGTTCACCACCGCCGACCCCTCGTACACGGCCTGGCGCAACCCCTCCGACGTGCAGATCGCCGGCCTGCCCAACTGGAAGCACCTGCGCTGCCCGCTGTCCGGCATCGCCGCGGCGAACGGTGGATCCAGCCTGAACGCCGCCCAGCCGTGCTGGGCGAACACCACGGCCTCGCCCGCGCCCGGATTCCCCTTCCACGGCTCCGGCCGCCCCTCCTTCGACTCGATCAGCTGGCTCGAGAACGCCTACGAACTCCTCGCCGTGCCCGGTCAGTTCTACCTGGACCGCACCGGGGCGGTGGACGGCAGCGGGACCCCGCAGGTCTACTACATCCCCCGCGCCGGGGAGGACCTCGCCACCGCCGACGTCGAACTGCCCGTGCTGGAAACCCTGGTGGACGCCTCCGGGACTCCCGGCCACCTGGCGCCCGTCAACGACGACGACGCGAACGCCGGGTACACGGGCGCGTGGACCGCCGCCAAGAAGCGCGGGTACGGCGACCTCGGCGACGACGTGCACGCCACCTCCACCAACGGCGACTCGGTCTCCTACACCTTCACCGGTACCGGCCTCGACGTGCTCGGCGAGACCAACAGCGACGAGGGCGGCCTGGACGTCTACGTCGACGGCGTCCGCACCGCTTCGACCTCCGCGTACGGCTCCACCCGGCTCGCGCAGCAGGTGATCGCCTCGGTCCGGGGCCTGGCCAAGGGCTCGCACACGGTGAAGCTGGTGAAGACCGGCGGCAGCTACCTGACCGTGGACGCCTTCACGGTCGTGCCGGACGTCGTCGCGCCGGTCCACGACCTCGCCTTCCGGGGCATCACCTTCTCGTACGCCACCTGGCTGCAGCCCGCCGGCCCGGACGGCTACGCGGACAACCAGGCCGGCGTGCTGTGGGCGGGCAGCTCGACCCAGGTGGCGCGCACCCCGGGCGCGGTCCAGGTCCACCGCGGGCAGCGGATCTCGGTCACCGGCGGTGAGATCAGCCACGTCGGCGGCAACGCCGTGGATCTGGCCGACGGCACCCAGGACTCCACCGTCACGGGCAACCGCATCCAGGACACCTCCGGTGCGGGAGTGTGGGTCGGCGAGGTCGACGACTACTACCTCAACGACCCCGCGCTGATGACCTCCGGTGACACCGTCTCGAACAACGCGATCCTGAACATCGGCCGGGAGTACGCCGACGCGGTCGGCATCATGGTCGGCAACTCCCGCGCCGTCACCCTCGCCCACAACGAGATCGCCCACACCCCGTACTCCGGCATCTCGATCGGCTGGGGCTGGGGCTGGGCCACCCAGGGCGTCGCCCAGCACGGCACCATCTACTCCGGTGGCAACCAGATCCTGGCCAACCACATCCACGACACCATGCGGGTCCTCGAGGACGGCGGCGGGATCTACACCCTCGGCGGCCAGGGTACCGGCGACGGTGGCGCCACCTCCGTGCTGGCCGGCAACGTCATCGCCGTCTCCAGCGCCAACGACGGCGCGGCCCAGGGCATCTACCACGACGAGGGCAGTTCCCACTGGAACACCTACGACAACGTGGTCAGCCAGGTCGGCAGCGACTGGACCAACGAGTGGATCTGGACGATCCACGACATCACCATCCACGACAACTACACCGACACCGCCCGCTACACGAACAACGGCACCAATGTCACGGTCACCGACAACACCGTGGTCTCGAACGGCTCCTGGCCGCAGGCCGCCAAGGACCTCGCCGCCCGGGCCGGCCTGGAGCCCGGCCACAAGTCCCTGATGCCGCCGGCCGCCGACCTGCTCAACGACGGCGACTACGGCGGCCTGATGGCGCCGGCCGCCATCGCCTACAGCGGTGGCTGGAGCGTCAACAGCCGGCGCTCCTTCGGCGACCTGGGCTCCGACGTCCACAACACCGCGGTCAACGGCGAGACGGCGACCATCAGGTTCACCGGTACCGGCCTCCGTGTCCTCGGTGAACTCAACTCCGACCAGGGCCAATTGGCCGTCACGCTGGACGGTGCCCCCGCCGGCACCGTCGACACCTCCACCTCCGGCCCCCGCCAGGCCCAGGTCGCCATCTACCGGATCGCGAACCTGCCCTACGGCAACCACACCGTCACCCTGACCAAGACCAGCGGCAACCAGGCCACCATCGACGGCTTCCAGCTGGACCACTCCGTCAACGACACCGACCCGTCGCTCGTCTACTCCGGCAGTTGGTCCTACACCACCGGCCGCGGCTACGGCGACTTCAACGACGACGTCCACTACACCACCACCGACGGCGACTCGGTCACCGCCACCTTCAACGGCACCGGCGCCGAGGTGGTCACCGAGACCAACAGCGACGAGGGCACCACGGACGTCTACGTCGACGGTCAGCCGCGCGGCAGCGTCAACGCCAACACCCCCACCCGCAACGCCCAGCAGCGGGTCTACACGGTCGACGGACTGCCCTACGGGGTGCACACTCTGAAACTGGTCAAGACCAGCGGCAGCTACCTGCTGGTCGACCGCCTCACCTACCGGTAGCGGAGCGCGCCACGGCTGTGCCGCCGCGGCCCGCGGCGGCACAGCCGTGCCCTCCCTGGAGCCGGCCGGTAGCCCCCGGCACCGGTCACCGCCGAGCGGAATGCCGGCCTCGCTGGTCGAGCTCGCGGCCTTGGTCGCCTTGGTCGCCTTGCCCGCCCTGGTCGGACGGATCACCGGCATCGGCGGCGGGGGCCGAGACCCGGCGCGTTTCACCGCCGATCGGGAGGAGCCTCGGCCGTCGGCGTGCCGCCAGGTCCTCGATCCAGCCGAACAGCAGCACGGCCGCCAAGGTCCAGAGGAGCGTGCCCAGCAGCAGGACGGCATCGCTGACCGGGGCGGTGTCCAGCCCGACCTCCGCGAGCAGCAGGCCGGCGAAGAAGATGCCCGGGTTGTGCCAGAGGTAGATCGTGACCGCCCGGGCGTTGAGCAGGGAGACCAACCGGTCCAGCACCGGAATCCGGCTCGGCGAGGACATCTTCGGCTGCCACCGCAGCAACAGCAGCACGAAGGCGAACGACCAGTAGGTGTTGGCCATGGGATCCGCGGTGAGGTCGAAGTTCGATTCCGCCCGATTGGTCCAGGCCAGCCAGCCGCCGACCACGAAGGCGGCCAGGGCGACCGGCACCACCAACCGCCACCTGAGCCGGCGCAGGGTGCCGTCGTGGTGGGCGAAACCGAGCAGCCAGCAGGCCAGGTAGCTGCAGAGATCGGTGATCGGCCCGGTGATCTCGTCGCTCATCCCGTACGAATTCAGGCTGAACAGGTACACCAGCAGGAACGGCAGGGCGAGCATGACCACCGGGAGGCGGCGGAACAGCGGAAGCAGCACCGGCGACAGCAGTACGAACCACAGGTAGGTGCTGATGTACCACAGCACTCCGACGAATTCCTGGCCCCAGTCGTTGGCCGGTGGGGAATTCAGCGGAATAATCCAGAACAGCATTCTGGGGTCGGTCGGCGACGTCCGGTCGTCGGCCGTCCAGCCGTGGATCAGCATGACCGAGACGGCCACCGCGCCGAGCACCCAGAGCGACGGCAGCAGGCGGCGGAGACGGCGGCCGACCGTCACCAGCCCGGACTTCTCCATCGACGCGGCCATCAGGGAGCCGGCGAGGGCGAACATGATGCCCATCGACGGAAAGACGATCGTGAGCCAGCCCAGATTCAATGCGTGATAGACGATCACCCGCACAATGGCCAGTGCACGAATCGTGTCGATGTAGCGGTCCCGAATTGCTGTCACGGGGCGGCTTTCTCCGATCAGGTGGGACGCGTGGTGGGGCGGGGGAGGCCCTCGTCGTCGGCGGTGCAGGGGACCACTGTAGACATGGTTTCCAGCCGCGCCGAGGAAACCGATTTCGCCGGTGCGTGGTGCCGGGCGACCTCATCAAAACCTCAGGATTTTCCTGAAAGAATCCCCGTCGGCAGCCGCACATTCGATCCGACCGGAGTGGAAGGGAAACCGCCGTGCTCTCCGAGCCCCCGACGCCTGCGGAGTCCGCGGACTCCGCCACCGGCGCCGCCCGGCCGCGTGCGGAATCCGGACCCGCGCCGAGCCCTCGTCGGCGCCGCCGCCTCGCCGTGGTGGTCGACGTCGTCGTGGGTGCCGTCGTGGTCGCCGCGGCCACCGCCCTGATGCTCTCGCAGCGGAGCGGCCAGGCCGCGGGGACTCCGGCGGCCGGCCCGTCCGGCACCTGGATCGTCGGGCTCGCCGAGATCCCCCGTACGACGGACCGGGAGGAACGGGACCAGCAGGTCGCCGAGTTCCAGCAGCGAGTGCCCGGCGCTTCGCTCGTCGACAGCGACACCTGGGCCTCCCTGCCTCCGGATGCCTGGGTCGTCCGTGCGCCGGGGGAGTTCGCCGACGGCTTCGAGGCCCTCGCCTACTGCGACCGGCTCGGCTCCGAGGAGTGCAGCGCCCGCTACCTCAGCCATGACGAGGACGACCAGGGCTACGTGTGCGAGGCGGCGCCCGCACCCGACCCGGAGGCCTGTCGCCACCCCGGTGACCGGACGGAGTCCGCACCCCGTTGAGCCGCTGTCAGGTGCGCCCGGAATCCTGATCCGCCGACGGCCGTCGAGGGCCGTCGAGGGCCGTCAAGTCCGCCGGGAGTTCGGCTCCGTGACGTCCGTCGTGGGTGGACGGCGGTCGGGCCCCGGCCGGTGCCCGGGGGAGGGGCGACCGGTCGGGGCCCGCAGGTCAGGGAGGGTTCAGGAGGAGGCGGCCACGTGTTCGGCGGCCTGCTGTTCGGTCAGGTACTCCTCGCGGATCTCCTTGGGGCCGAAGGGCCACACCTTCTCGATGCGGGACCAGACCAGGTAGACGACGCCGCCGAGGGCGACCCAGCCGATGGACCATTCGATGGGGTGGATGCCGGGGTTGGCCTTGTCGGCGTATCCGTAGATGGCCAGCCAGCCGATGGCGGCGATGATGCTCGGTAGGGGGTAGAGCAGCATCTTGTAGGGGCGGGCCAGGTTCGGTTGGCGCTTGCGCAGGACGGTGACGGCGGCGATCTGGGCGAGGGCTTGGATGATCACCATGACCGTGGTCAGCAGGGTGATCAGGATGGTCAGGGGCGGGTGGTCGGCGGAGGTGCCGATGTGGCGGGCGAGGAGGTAGGCGGCGGTGGTGATGACGCCCATGGTGAGCAGGCCGGCGGTGGGGAAGTTGTGCCTGGGGTGGAGCTTGGCGAAGGAGCGGAAGAAGAGGCGGTCGCGGGCGGCGTCGTAGGGGACGCGGGAGCCGCCGAGCAGGCCGGTGAAGACCGAGGCGAAGGCGGTGATGAGGATGAGGACGGTGATGATCTGGGCGGGGGTCTTGCCGAGGGTCTGTTCGAGGACGAGGGAGATGACGGCTTGGGAGGCTTGGCTGTTGGGGTCGAGCATGTCTTTCCAGGGCACGACGCCGAGGACGCCGATCTGCAGGAGCAGGTAGATGACCAGGACGCCGATGACGGAGTAGACGATGGAGCGGGGGAGCACGCGGCCGGGGTTCTTGACCTCGGCGCCCATGTAGGCGGCGGTGTTGTAGCCGAGGTAGTCGTAGATGCCGATGGTCAGGCCGGAGGCGAATCCGAGCCAGAAGGTGCCGCTGCCGAGCTCGATGGCGTGCTCGGGCCAGCTGAAGGCCATCGACGGGTGGAAGTGGGTGAAGGAGGCGAGGATCACGGCGGCCACGGAGACGAGCATCACGATCCACATGGCGACCGTGACCTTGCCGATGTTCTCGACCTTGCGCCACAGCAGGAGGATCACGAGCGCGACGACGCCGACACCGACGAGGTCCCCTTGGCCGGTGGTCATGTCGGGCCACAGGTAGCCGAGGTACTGGACCAGGCCCTGGACGCCGGTCGACATGATCAGCGGGATGAAGAGCATCGCCGTCCAGACGAACAGGAACGGCATCAGACGCCCGGTGCGGTACTGGAACGCCTCGCGGAGATAGACGTAGGTGCCGCCGGAGCCCGGCAGTGAGGCGCCCAGTTCGGCCCAGACGAGACCGTCGACCAAGGCCAGGAGTGCGCCGGCGATCCAGCCGATGATGGCCTGGGGGCCACCGAAGGCAGCGACCATGAGGGGGATGGTCACGAACGGACCGCAGCCGACCATCTGGCTCATGTTGATGGCGGTGGCTTGGAACAGGCCGACCCGTCTGATGAGACCGGGGCCTTGCTGGGTGGTCAAAGGGTGCCTCCTGGGGGCTAGAGGTGGCGGTGTGGGAAAAGTAAAATTCCTTAACAGGATCGCGGTCAAGAGCGGAGCAGGTCACGGATCGGGTTCACTTCGGACGCCGGCTCTCGGCGGCTGGGCCGGCGCGGCGATCGGCTGCGCGAACGGCGTCGGTGGCAGCAGGGGTGCGGTGCCACCGCGCGGTGACGGGCCTCTTCGGCGGATCGGTGGTGTGCCGGCGTTGTGGTGTCCCGGCGTTCTTGTGCGGCACCACCGCCCGCGCGGTTCAACTGTGCCCGGACTGTACGGAGCCGGGCGGCCGGCCTGCTCGGAACCGGGGTACGGCGGACCCTGGTGCGGGTCCGCGGGGTGGCCGTCGCCAGGTGGTCGGCCTTCGAACGACCGTACTCCGCCGACCGACCCCGGCGGAACCCTCGAACCGCGTGGCAGTACGCGGGCCGCCGCTACTCGTCCAGCGGCTCCTGGGCGCGCTGCCACTTCTCGAAGACCAGCTCCCGTGTGATCTCCACCCCCATGGCCACCGCGCCGTGCAGCACGGCGCCGTCGCCGAGCTCCGAGGCCGCCAGGTTCAGCCGCAGCGGTGTGATGCGCGGCAGGGCCGCGCGGATCAGCGGGATCAGCAGGTCCGCGCTGCTGCCGATGCCGCCGCCGAGGACCACGAGTTCCGGGTCGATGACCGCGGCGACCGAGGCGATGCCGTGGGCGAGGCGCTGCGCCTCCTCCGCGACGACGCTGCGGGCGAGTTCGTCGCCCGCACGGGCCGCGTCGAACACCTGCTTCGCGGTGGTGACGTCCAGCAGGCCCTTGGCGTGGGCCATGGCGACCACGGCCCCGCCGGCGGCGGACTCCTCCAGGAGGGCGTGCCGGGTCCCGCCGGCCGAGCCCTCTCCCGTCGCGCTGCAGCACGGCAGGTAGCCGAGTTCCCCGGCGGCGCCGTGCGCGCCGGGGAAGAGCTTCCCGTCGACCACGATGCCGCCGCCCACGCCGGCGCCGACCAGGAGGTACATGAACAGTCGCCGCCCCTGCCCGACGCCGCCCGCGTACTCGCCGAGCGCCGCGAGGTTGGCGTCGTTCACCAGGGTCAGGCCGGTGCCCAGCTCCGTCCGGAGGCGGTTGACGATGCCCGGCATTCCCCAGCCCGGGAGGCCCACCGCGTACCGGACCGCGTCGTGCTCGTCGACGGCGCCGGGCCCGCCGATGACCGTGTGGAGGACGCTCTCCGGGGGCACGTCCGCCTCGGCGGTGACCCTGCGGGCCAGGGCGATCACCTTGGACACCGCGCCGTGGGCGTCGCCGGAGTCGTTCGGCTCGTCATGACGGGCCAGGATCCGGCCGTCCAGGTCGGTCAGCGCCACGCGGACCCACCGGCGGCCGACGTGCACCCCCAGCCCGTGTCCGGCGCTCGGATCGGCCTCGTAGAGCACCGGGGAGCGGCCGCGGCCGGGCACGACGACCTTGCCCAGCTCGCGGACCAGGCCCGCGGACTGCAGGCGGCTCAGCGCGGTGGAGACGGTCGGCTTGGACAGCCCGGTGATCCGGGCGAGCTCGGCCCGGGAGGTGGCACCGTCGGTGCGGAGCCGATCGAGGAGGAGCCGCTCGTTGTTGGTTCGCAAGACGCTGCGGTTCCATGCGGCTTCCACGGTGGTCGGCGCTTCCTTTCGGCCGGGCGTTCGGGTGCGGAGGGTTTCGGGCGTCACCTGAGCCTATACGGTCGCGACCGGCGCCGACCGTCCGATGTGCGCCGATGTGCCAGGCACGGCACGGCCGGTCGGAGCTCTGCCCATGACATTCGGAGCCCTGCCCGGGACACGGAGAACGGACCGTGACGGTGGGGTCACGGTCCGCGTGAGTCGTGCGAGGCCGCGTGGCGGGGCGTGGGCGGCATCGGGGCGCAAGTCGGTTGGGGTGGGCGTCTCATCGCCCCTTCGAGGGGCTGGACGCGGCCTCGATGGCGCCCTGGAGGAGGCGGGCGGAGGTGAAGGTCGGCCAGGGGCAGTTCCATCGGCGCCGCGCCGTACAGCGCGGACCCGGAATGGCGATGTGCCAGCCGGTGGAGAGGACCAGGTGGCGGGAGCCGGTCGAGCAGCAGCTGCCGGGGGCGACGAGCCACAGGTGGGAGCCGTCCAGGAGGTCCTCGATGAAGCTGGTCTCGTGCCGTCCGAGGGCGGTGCGCACGGAGCGGGCCAGCGGCTGGGGGACCTTCACGGCGTCGAAGTCGACGCCGAGGGCGACCAGCCGCAGGCCGTACGGGTCGTCCGGGAGCCAGGGTTGGAGCGTGACCGGCGGTGGATCCGTCCGAGGTGTCGGTGAGTTGAGGAACATGTGCGTCCTTCACGGCGGGCCGGCGTGGTGCCGCCCGTGGATCGATGGCCTCCTCACGGGGCGGCGATGGCGACGGTAGTGACGGTGGTGACTGCGGTGCGCGCCTTGGTAAAGGAGGTTTTCGTAAAAGAGTTTTCTCATAGTGTGCACCCGTGGGCGCGTCCGTCAAGAGTTCGTGAAGGCGCCCGGCAAAAGCTCCCGGCTCGGCCGGGCCCGTACGTGCCGGTGTGACCGGCCCGAGCAGCCGGGCCGGTCACACCGGTGGAGCGAGGCAGCGGGTGCTGCGGTCAGGAGCTGGGCTTGGCCACGATGTTGTCGGTGGGGATGAGGTTCCAGCCGGAGAGGCGCAGGTTCGGGGTGGCGCCGGCGAGGTCGGAGGTGCGGACGGTGGCGGTCAGGGTGGTGGATTCGCCGGGCCAGAGGCTGACCTGGTTGTCGGACCAGGTCACCGGCAGCACGGGCTTGTTCTGGTCGTCGACGAGGTGGACGTCGGTGAGCAGGGCGGGGGTGTTGCCGGTGCCGGTGTTGGTGAGCGTGACGGTGACCTCGGTGGTGTCGCCCTTGCTCTTGCTGGTGGCCGTGGCGGAGACCTGGGCCTTGTCCTTGGCCAGCTGGTTCAGGCCGTCCAGCGACCCGTAGGACGTGGTGGGGGTGTTCGGCCAGTTGTAGTCGCCGAGGACGTCCGGCTCGGTGGACAGCCAGTAGACGTTGCGGCTGACCTCCTCGCCCTTGGAGTCGGTGAGGGTCAGCTTGGCGAGGTAGGTGGTGTCCAGGTTCGGGATGTCCTTGGGGATTTCCTCGAGGGCGATGGCCTTGCCGCCGTCGCCGGGGACGGTGAGCACGTCGGAGTCCCGGTGGAAGCGCTGGGTGCCGTCGATGTTGTAGAGGTCGACGTGGGCGGTGAGTCCCGGGGCGGCGTCGGTGCGCCGGTTGACCACGACGACGGAGCGGTCGTCGTAGGAGTACTGGATGTGGACGTCCTCGTTGGCCTTCTGGGCCCCGAAGTACGCGCCGCCCTGGTCGGAGTAGCGGTCGAAGAGCTGCCAGTGGAGGGACGTCCAGGGGGAGTTGAGCAGGAAGTAGATCTGGCCGGTGGAGGGGTTCTTCTCGTCGGTGAAGTTGCGGCCGTACGCCTCGAACTGGGCCCGCACCGCCTCGTACTGGGCGAGTTGGGCCTTGCGGACGTAGTCGTCGAGGCTGGTGAGCTTGCCGTAGCGCGCGGACAGCGCCGTGTTGAAGTCCTTCAGGGTCGCGAAGAACGTGCCCGGAGACCGGTGGTACAGCACCGCCGAGGGGTCCGTCCACATGGTCTCGAGTTCGCCGGGCGTCATCATCCGTCGGAGGGTGTCCATGGTGGGGATGCTCGCGCCGGCGCTCGTCTCGGAGTTGAAGCCCTCGGCACCCCCGTCCTTCTTGAAGTACCAGTACACGGGCGGCACCCACTCGTAGGGGCCGGTCATCTTCATACCGCTCTGGTAGTCGAGGACGCTGTTCCGGTCGATGTCGCTGATGACCGGAAGCGTCCAGTCCGCCGCGTTCAGGGCCGCCTTGTAGTCCTTCGCCGACTCCTCCGACGGGGCCTTGTCACTGCCGATGAGGAACGAGATCACGCTGGGGTTGTTGCGCAGCCGGGCCGCCACGGCGGCCATCGAGGCGCGGTTGATCTCGTGCTCGTGCGCGCTGTAGGGGCCGGAGTCCCGGTCCTGCCACTTGTTGCAGCACTCCCAGCCCGGCAGCAGGAGCATGCCCGCCTTGTCGGCCATCTCGTAGTACTCGTCCGGCTCCAGGTGCCCTTCCAGCCGGATCGCGTTGATGCCCAGGTTGCGGGCGTAGGCGAACCGGTCGGAGACCTCCTGTGCGTTCCAGCGCCAGAGCAGGTCGGTCGAGTCGTTGGCACCCCTGATCAGGAGGGGGTGGCCGTTGATGATGTACGAGCGCGCCCCGTCCTGGTTCAGGGGGGCCTGGACGTCCCGGATACCGAAGCTCTTGTGTGCGGTGTCCGTGACGGCGCCGTCGGTCCTCGCCGTCAGCTGGAGGTCGTACAGCGCCTGGTCGCCCATGCCGGCCGGCCACCAGATCCGCGGGTTGTCGATCTTGAGCTGCGAGGTGTCGTCAGGGGTGAACACGACCGGCTTGGACTCGCGGGGGGCGAGCGTGACGTCCTTGGCGAACGTCAGGTCGCCGATGCTGCCGGTGACGGTGGAGGTGACGGTGCGGTCGGTGTCGTTGCGCGCCGTGGCCTTGACGGTGAGCTTGGCGGAGCTGAGGGAGGGCATGTCCACCGAGGTGATCACATGGGTGTCGGTCAGGGACACCGCGCCGGCGCGCCGGACGCTGATGTCGTAGACCAGGCCCATGTTGTTGTCCGGCGGGGCGGGGTTCCAGTCGATCCAGCCGGAGGTGAAGTCCTTCTTGGGGTCGTTGGGCTTGATCCTGAAGGCGACGGCATTGAGCCCCTGGCGGACGTAGGCCGTGATGTCCAGCTCGTGCGAGGTGTACATGCCCGCGATCTGGTCGGCGGTGGCGACCAGGGTGCCGTTGACGTACACGTCGGCGGCGGAGACGACACCGGTGACGTTCAGGTAGGTCCGGGCGGAGGTGTCGTTGACGGTGAAGTCGGAGCGGTACCACCAGGGCACCTGGAACTGCTCCTTCGGAACCGTCTTCATGTTCTCGGAGTAGAACGGGTCCGGGTAGGTGCCGTCCGCCACGAGTGCGGCGAACACCGTGGAGCGGGCGCCGGCCGCGTGCCAGCCGGCCGGCTGGTAGCCGGGGTGCGAGATGGCCTCACCGCTGTCCGGCACGTCGGCCGAGGACTCGATGGCGAAGCCCTTGAGGGCGGTGGACGAGCCGGGCGCGCCGGTGACGGTGGTGGTGGAGACGGCGGGCACGGCCGGGGTGGCCGCCCTCGCGTGCAGGGGTGGCCCTCCCACGGCCGCCGCGGCGACCATGATCCCCGCGACGAGCACGGCACTGCCGCGTCGCGTGAATGCACTGGTTAAGGACATGGGAACCTCCTGGGATGTCAGGCGGGGGGCAGACTTCGCGGCTCCAACCGGACTGACGGGTCGGATGGCGGCACCGGTGCGGTCGTACGGGTGGTGCGCGGTGCTCCGGACCCGGTCCGGGTGTCGATGGCCGGTCGAGGGTGGTGATCGACCGGGCTGGTGGGGCGGGTCCGACCCGCCCCGGGGAGGCGTCGTGAGGGACGCCGGGCCTCAGGACGTGTCGGGCCTCAGGGCGCGTCGGGCCTCAGGACGCCTCGGGGTCGTCGGCGAGGCCGGGGTGGGCTCCCCGTGCGCACACGTCGTCCAGGGCGAGGACGATCGCGCCGTGCAGGGAGGCGTCCCGGCGGAACCGGGCGACCTTGAGCTCGGTGGGGAAGGGCAGGGCGTCGGCCAGCAGGCGCTCGAGTGCGGGGAGGATCTCGGCGGCGGCGGACATCATTCCGCCGCCGAGGACGATGCGGGCGGGGTCGACGAGGGCGGCCATGTTGGCGAGCGCCGTCGCGAGGACGGTGAGTGTCCGGTGGGCCAGCGCCCGTGCGGCGGGGTCGGTGCTGCGGAAGAGGTCGCCGCCGGTGGCGGTCCCGCCGAGGAGTTCCTTGGCGCGTTCGGCCAGTTGCCTGCCGCCGAGGAGTTCCTCGAGCGGGGCACGGCCGGTTGCGACGGCGTTCAGCGGTGCGTCGCCGGGGTTGACGTAGGCGATCTCGCCGGCCGCCTGGTTGGCGCCGTACACGATGCGTCCGCCGACGGCCAGCGCGGCCGCGAGCCCGGTGCCGAGGTTGATGTAGAGGCCGGGGTCGACGTCGCGCAGTTCGCCGAGGCGAAGTTCGGCGAGTGCGCCGGCCCGGACGTCGTTGGCGACGGGGACGGTCGGGACACCGAACTCCTCGGCGAGGCGCGCGGACAGGGCGAGCTCCTCCCAGCCGGGCAGGTTGGGGGTGAGCAGGATGCGGTGGGACTGGATGATGCCCGGTGCGACAGCGGCGTGGGCGGTGACCGGTGCGTTGAAGCGGGTCTCGGATTCGAGGGCCAGTTGCCGGACGGCCTCGGCGGCGCGCCCGAGGGCTTGGTCGGGTCCTTGCTCGGCGAGTGTCGCCAGCCGTTTGCGGACGAGGATCGTCCCGTGCGGGTCGGCGAGGGCGAGTTCGGTCTTGGTGCCACCGAAGTCGATGCCGATGACCGTGTGGGCCGGTCGGGCGTCGGCCGTCCCGGGGGCCGGGCGGTGGTGGGTGTGGGGGTGCAACGGCGTCTCTGTCAGCATCCGAGGGGTTCTCTCGTGCGGGCTCCGGGTCGGCTGCGGGCTGGCAGGCCGACCGAACCCGCTGTCCGGGGGCAGGAGGGGGCACCGAGGGTTCGGCTCGGTCCTAATAAGTTAAATTCCTTTATTCCATCGGGTCAAGGCCTGGCGCGGAGCCGGGTGATGCCTGCATGATGATGCTCATAGCTGCTCTGATGCATTAGGAAATGCGCAAGTATGAGCAACCCTCCTCGACCGCCCATGGAGGCCGTCATGAGTCATGTCCAGCAGGAGATCGCCAGCCAGCCCGAGCACTGGCGCACGGCACTGGAGGCGAACGCCGCCGACCTGCCGCCGGCGGGGGAGCGGGTGGCGGTGATCGGCTGCGGCACCTCGCTCTACATCGCCCAGGCCTACGCGTCGCTGCGCGAGGGGGCCGGGCTCGGCGAGACCGATGCCTTCGCGGCCTCCGAGTACCCGGCCGCACGCCGCTACGACCGGGTGGTCGCCATCACCCGCTCCGGCACGACGACCGAGGTGCTCAGCGCCCTCGGCCGCGCCGACGGCGTGGCCACCGTCGCGATCACCGGGGACGTCGCCACGCCGATCAGCACGGCCGCCCGGTCCGTGGTGGACCTGGGCTACGCCGACGAGAAGTCGGTGGTGCAGACCCGGTTCGCCACCACCGTGCTCGCCCTGCTCCGCGGCCACCTCGGACTGGCCCCCGACGACCTGCCCGCCGACGGCGAGCGGGCGTTGGCCGAGCCGCTGCCGGAGGGTGCCACCGCCGCGACCCAGTTCACCTTCCTCGGTGCCGGCTGGACCGTCGGGCTCGCCCACGAGGCAGCGCTCAAGCTCCGCGAGGCATCGGGAAGTTGGACCGAGTCCTACCCCGCGATGGAGTACCGGCACGGTCCGATCAGCGTCACCGGTCCGGACAGCCTGGTGTGGTTCTTCGGCCGGCCCCCGGCCGGGCTCGTGGACCAGGTGCGCCTCACCGGCGCCAAGGTTTCGGTCAGCACCCTGGACCCGATGGCCGACCTGATCCGGGCCCAACGCCTCGCCGTCGACCTGGCCGGGCTGCGCGGTCTCGACCCCGACCGGCCGCGCAACCTCACCCGCTCGATCGTGCTGGCCCAGCCGTGACCGAGCCGATGGGCGGTCGAGCGCACGGGAGGGGCCTGTCGTGATCCTCACCGTCACCCTCAACGCGGCGCTGGACATCACCTACCACCTCGACCGGCTGCGCCCGCACCGGAGCAACCGGGTGCGTTCGGTGGTCCAGCGCGCCGGCGGCAAGGGGGTCAACGTCTCCCGCGTGCTGCACGCCCTGGGGCAGCCCACGGCCGTCACCGGCCTGGCCGGTGGTCCGACCGGCGAGGCGCTGCGCAGCGAGCTCGCATCGGCGGGCCTGGCCGACCGGTTGGTACCGATCGCGGACGAGAGCCGCCGGACGGTGACGGTCGTGGACGAGCTGGCCGGTGACGCCACGATCCTGCTCGAACCCGGGCCGCTGGTCAGCACGGGGGAGTGGGACCGGTTCCTGGACCGGCTCGACACCCTGCTGCCCGCGGCGCAGGCGGTGGTGTTCTCCGGCAGTCTCCCCAGGGGAGTGCCGGCCGATGCCTACGCCGAACTGGTCCTGCTCGCCCACACCCACGGAGTGCCGGCCGTGGTGGACGCGGACGGACCAGCCCTGCGGGCCTCGCTGGCGGCGAAGCCGGCGCTGGTCAAGCCCAACGCGGACGAACTCGCGGCGGTGACGGGGCTGCGGGATCCCGTCCGCGCCGCCCACGCCCTGCAGGGCGCGGGCGCGAAGTCGGTGGTCGCCTCGCTCGGGCCCGACGGCCTCATCGCCGTGACACCGGACGGAAGTTGGCAGGCCTGCGTACCCGAGCGGCTGTTCGGGAACCCGACCGGTGCCGGGGACGCGGCCGTGGCCGCGCTCACCCTCGGCCTGGTGACCGGCGCGTCCTGGCCGGACCGGTTGGCGGAGGCCGTCGCGCTCTCCGCCGCCGCCGTCGCCGCCCCGTTGGCCGGCGACTTCGACCCCGTCGTCCGCGCGGGGCTGCTACCGCTCGTGGAGATCCAACCCTTGAGGAGCCTGCTATGCCCCTGACCCCGACCGGTGACATCGTCGCAGCGGCGGTGTCCGCGAACCAGGGTGTCGGTGCGTTCAACGTCATCCAGCTCGAACACGCCGAGGCCATCGTCTCGGGCGCCGAGGGGGCCGGTTGCCCGGTGGTCCTCCAGCTCAGTGAGAACGCCGTCCGCTATCACGGGGCACTGGCCCCGGTGGGTGCCGCGGTCCTGGCGGTGGCCCGGGCGGCCGCCGTCCCGGTCGCGGTGCACCTGGACCATGCGACGGCGCCCGAACTGGTCGAGGAGGCCGTCCGGCTCGGTTTCACCTCCGTGATGTTCGATGCCTCGGTGCTGGAGTACGAGGAGAACGTCCGGGCCACGGCGGAGGTGGTGGCGCGCTGCCACGCGGCGGAGGTCTGGGTGGAGGCGGAGCTGGGCGAGGTCGGCGGCAAGGACGGTGTGCACGCGCCGGGTGCGCGGACCGAGCCCGGCGAAGCGGCCGCGTTCGTGGCCGCGACCGGCATCGACGCGCTCGCGGTCGCGGTCGGCACCTCGCACGCCATGACCACCCGGGACGCCGAGCTCGACTTCGACCTGATCGCCGAACTGCGCGCTGCCGTGCCGGTGCCGCTGGTGCTGCACGGCTCCTCCGGCGTGGCCGACGAGCACCTGACCCGCGCCGTCGAGTGCGGTATGACGAAGATCAACATCGCCACCCACCTCAACCAGGTCTTCACCGCTGCCGTCCGGCAGGCCCTCGCGGGGAGCGGCGAACTGGTCGACACCCGCCGCTATCTCGGCCCCGGCCGGGCGGCGACGGCCGCCGAGGTCGCCCGGCTGCTCCCGGTGTTGAAGGCCCCGGCTCTGACGGTCTAGACCATCGGGTGGTCACTGTGTACGGGCAGCGGCTGGAGGGTTGACTTTCCATCATGCTCAAAGCTGATCGCGTGGTCCGGATCCTGTCGCACGTCACCGAGGCCGGGAGCGCGGATGTGCACGCGCTCTCGGAACTGCTCGAAGTCTCGGCCTCGACGATCCGCCGGGACCTCCAGGGGCTGCACGACCGAGGCCTGCTCCACCGCACCCGCGGTGGCGCGTCCACGGGGGCGGTGACCCTCGAACGGTCGCTGCGGCAGCGGAGCGAGCACCGGCAGGAGGAGAAGCGGCGGATCGGCCTCGCGGCCGCCGAACTGGTTCCCGAGGGCGCCGTGGTCGGTCTGACGGGTGGGACCACCACGGTCGAGCTGGCCCGTGCCCTGGCCGACCGCACCGGGATCACCGTGGTCACCAACGCCGTGAACATCGCCGCCGAACTGATCGTGCGCCCGGCGATCCGCCTGGTGGTCATCGGGGGACTCGCCCGATCGGCGAGCTACGAGCTGGTCGGTCCGGCGGCGGACCGGATGCTCTCGCACTACCACCTCGACCTGTCGTTCATCGGGGTGGACGGCCTGACCGCCCAGGAGGGATGCACGACACACGACGAGATGGAGGCCGAGGCCGACCGGGCGCTGCTCCGGAGGAGCGGGCGCTCGGTCGTCCTCGCGGACAGCACCAAGATCGGCAGGGTGACCTTCGCCTCGATCTGCCCGTTGTCCGAGGTCCACGCGCTGGTGACGGACGACGGGTTGGACACCGACCGGGCGGGGGCCGTCTCGGGCTGCGGACTGGAGATCATCCGCGCCTGACGGGGCGCCTGGGGTCGCCTGACGGGGCGTCCGCCGGCCGCTCCGGTGCGGCTCCCGGTGCGGCTCCCGGCACCGCGCCGAGGTCAGGCCGGCGGACCGGGGTGACCCGCAGCACGCGTGCGGCCGGTTCGGCCGTCGTGGGGAGGGGGAGCACGATCCACCGCACCGGTGCCCAGATCTGGCAGCCCCGGCCGGACGGCGCCCTGCTCAACCCCCGGTCCAACCGCTGCCTCGACATCCCCGCGGGCAGGCGCCGGGTGCTCGGTCCGGCGCCTGCCCGGCCGGTCCGCGGATGATCGACGCCGGTGCTCATCAGAACCTCAGGTTCTCCGTGGCACCCTGAGCGCGTGCGTGCCGTACGGCTCGCACCGGAGGGCGGGCTCCGGCGTGGGGCCCGGCCCACGGGCTGCCGCCGGTGCCGGTGGCAACGCTGCCGGCGCCACTGGGCGCGGACGGCCGTCCTACCGGTACCGGCCCGGACCGGGCGCCCCCTCCTGACCATTCGGACAGTGCGCGGAAGACGGGCAGGACCATGGCGGCGGATCAACGGCAGCAACTCCAGCGCGGGTACTTCCTCCAGGAGGCCGCGGCACTCCAGCGCGCCAACGCCGGCGGCAGCCGGTACCTGGCACGGATCGCTTTCCCCTCCGCCGAGGACTCGGACGGAGCCCCCCTCGCCCTGGTCACCACGGTGAGTCCGAAGGCGGGAGCGCCGGTGCTGCTGCCGACCACGGCGACCCGGCACGACCTGCATGTGGCCCTCGCCCGTGAAGGCGGATGGGCCGCCCCGGACCCGAGGCCGCTGACCCGGTTCCCGGTGACCGGGGAGGCGCCACCACTGCTGGTCTACGCCGACCTGCTCGAGGACATCGGCGACCTCCTGTTCACGCTCACCGGCTACCCCAGCGATGTCGGCCGTCCGGACGTGGTGGCCCGCCTGGATGCCGTCGGCCTCATCGGTGAGACCACCGCGGTGGTCGAGGTGTCCGCCCTCGGCGCGGTCCACCGGGTCAGCATCCCGCTGGACTCCGGAATCCCGCTGGTGGCCGTGCCGTTGGAGATCGCCGAGCACCTGCTGACGGTTGATCCGTCCGTCGACGGGGCTCCCGCAGTCGAGTGGGAGTACCCCGTCGGCTGATGCCGACGGGGTACGGACGTTCCCCGGCGCGTCAGCGCGAGAAGTCCTGGGTCATCCAGACCCTTCCGGAGTCGTCCCGGACGATCGAGATGCCGACGTGACGGAACGAGCAGTCGAGGATGTTCCGGCGGTGTCCGTCCTCGGGCGCCTTCTCGGCGAGCATGGCGTTCGTCAGGCCGACGGCCGTCCCGCCGATCGTTCCCGGTGCGTCGGCCACCGGTCCGCCGCTGCCGATGTTCTCGCCGGTCGCCGGCCCCCGGGCGCCGAGGTGCGGCTCGCCCGGGCAGGTGTGGTTCAGCCCGCAGCCGGAGAGCATCGCCCGGCTGTGCCCGTCGGCGCTCCGGTTCAGCGCGGTGGTGCGGTGCAGGGCCGGCAGGCCGTGGTCGGCGCGTGCCCGGTTGATGACGGCGAGTACCTGTTCCGCGGCTTCGGCTGCCCCGGCGGGGCCGCCTGTGGAGGACGCCGCCGAGGGGGTGGCCGTCGACGGAGCGGTCGACGCGGTGGGCGTTGCCGGAGCGGTCGAGGCGGCGGCCGGGGATGCCTTCCGGGAAGGTGCCGCTGACGCGGACGGGGTCGGCGAGGCGGACGGGGGCGCCGACACGGACGGAGTCGGCGACGTCGCCGGGGAGGCAACGGCCCCCGCTCCGGTGGGTGAGGCGGAGAGCTGCCCGACCGTGGCGGCCGCCACGGGGACGGACGGCGGGCCGGCCGACGGCGAGGCGGTGGCGTCCGCCGCCGCCGGCGAAGGGGAGGCGGCAGGGGTCGCCGCGGACCGGATCGTCGGATTCCCGGTGTCCGGCCTGAACACGGCCGCCGTGCCGCCGATCGCGGTGACGGCCACGACGGCCGCGGCGACCTTCGTCCTCCAGTGGTCGTGCCGGGCCTTCGGCTTGCGGTGGGAGGCCCGGCGGGGTGCCTGCGGCGGTCCGGCGGGGAAGCCGGGCAGCTTCGACGTCACCTTGCCGACCAGGCCGACGGGCAGCGGAACCAGCGCCAGCCCGGCCAGCAGCCCCTCGACGGGGACCAGGTCACTGGCGGTGTTCCGGCAGCGGTCGCAGCTCTGGGTGTGGCGGGCGAGGCGTTTGCGCCAGAGCGGTCCGGGAACGCCGGGCCAGTCGGCCGTGACGGCCGTGAGTCCCGGGCAGCGCGGGGTGGCGGCCAGCGCGCGGACGATGCCGCGCGCCGTGTCGAGCTGCTTCTTCATCCGGCCGATCCGCACGGTGACCGCGTGCGCGTTCGCACCGGTCGCGGCGACGAGGTCGGCCCGGCTCAACTGGTCCGACTCGACCAGCCACCAGAGCGACAGCAGGTCCCGGTGGTCGTCGTCCAGCCAGGCGGCGGCCCGGGCGGTCTCCTGCCGCTGCCCGGTCAGCCGCAGCTTCCAGACCGTCAGTTCGGCGAAGTCGGCGCGGGGGTCGGGGAGGGTGTCGAAGACGTCCAGGGGGTGCGGTTCGGTCTGCCGGGGCCGGTGGTGGCTGCGGACCTGGTTCATCGTGATGGCGACCAGCCAGGACCGGAAGGCCTCCGGATCGCGCAGGCCGGGAAGGCCGCGGACGACGTGGAGCATGACGTCCTGCACGGTGTCGTCGACCTCGGCGTCCTGGGTCAGCGCCCGGCCGACGATGTTGTACACCAGGGGGAGGTAGGCGGCGACGAGCTCTTCGAGGGCCGCCTTGTCACCGTCCCGGGCTGCCGTCACCAGGGTCGCGTCGACATCCGTGACCATCCGATCAGACTCCAGACTCGCGGGTTTTCGTAGGTCTCTTGAAGGGGAGACGGGCGACGGCCGCCGAAGTCACACAAACGTGCGCCGCCAGCGGTCGAACTGCGGTGAGGGTCCCGGACTCCGGCGGCGGGCGGGGCGGGAACCGCGGCCGGACGGATGGCAGCCGGCCTGAGCGGGACCGGTCGAAAAGGGAGGGGGCGCGGCGCGGCCCGGTCGCGTTTCCTGTCGTCGCCCGGCAGTTGCCGAACTCCGTCCGGTCGACCGACTGCCCTGCCGGCGAATAATAGTTAAATTACATTACCGGGCGAAGGGGGGCAATGTCCGCGGTCGCCGCTCACCTGCGGCCCCTGCCGCGGCCGCCCTTGGTGAGGGTCTGCCAGATGTCCTCGATCCGCCGGGCGCCTCGCCCCCCTGTCGGTGCCACCGGCGGGGGCGAGGCGGGCCGGTCAGCCGAGGGCCGAGCCCGCCGCGCCCAGGGTGCCGCGCAGCCACTGCTCGACCCCGCCGATGTGGACCGTCGTCCAGGCCTGGGCGAGGTCGGGTCGGCGGGCGGCGATGGCGTCGAGGATCGCCCGGTGCTGCTGGCGGGTGCGTTCGACGGCGCCCTCCTCCGTCAGGCCGCGCCAGATCCGGGCCCGGGCGGTCGGCCCGGAGATGCCGTCGAGCAGGGAGCCGAGCACCGCGTTCCCGGAGCCGGCCGCGAGCCTGCGGTGGAACTCCAGGTCGTTCTCGATCAACTCGTCGAGCGAGGCGTCGTCGCTCAGGCTCGCCAGCACGGTGCCGAGCTCGGCGATGTCCTCGTCCGACATCGCGCGCGCGGCCATGGCCGCGGCCGCCGGCTCCAGGATGCGGCGGACCTCCAGGAACTCCAGCACCGTGTCGTCCTGGTGGAAGTCGACGACGAAGCCCAGGGCGTCCAGGAGCAGATCGGGGGCCAGGCTCGTGACGTACGTGCCGTCGCCCTGGCGGACGTCGAGCACCCTGATCAGCGAGAGCGCCTTGACGGCCTCCCGCAGGGAGTTGCGCGAGAGGCCGAGCCGCTCGGCGAGGTCGGCCTCCTTCGGGAGCCTGGCGCCCGGGCTCAGCTCCCCGCTGACGATCATGGCCTTGATCTTCTCGATCGCCTCGTCGGTGACTGGCACAGCTCCGCCCCTCAAGTGGTCCGATGTCTCACCAGAATAGACCCGCCGTTCGACGGGGCGGGTCGGTGGCTGCTCAGAGGCCGTAGACGCGGGCCGCGTTGTCGTGGAACACCGCCTGCTGCTCGGCGGGGGACAGTTCGCCCGTGAGGCGGTCGGCGATCCGCAGGACCTCCGGGTAGCCGGCCTCCAGGGTGCACACCGGCCAGTCGGAGCCGAAGAGCAGCCGCTGCGGGCCGAAGGCGTCCAGGGCGGTGTCGGCGTAGGGCCTCAGATCCTCGGTCCGCCAGTGCCCCGGGGCCGCCTCGGTGACCAGGCCGGAGAGCTTGCAGACGGTGTTCGGGAGGGCGGCCAGGCGGCGCAGGTCCGCGGCCCAGGGGTCGATCGCGCCGGTGGCGATCGGAGGTTTGCCGAGATGGTCGAGCACGAAGGTGAGACCGGTGAGGCCGGCGGCGGCGAGTACGGCGGCCGGCAGCTGGTGCGGCCTGAGCACGAGGTCGTAGGCGAGGCCGGCGGCGGCGACGGCGAGCAGGCCCCGGCGTACGTCCGGTCGGAGCAGCCAGCGGGGATCGGGCTCCTCCTGGACCTGGTGGCGGATGCCGACCAGCTTGTCTCCACCCGGGAGCGCACGCAGCGCGGCGAGGGCATCGGCGACGTCCGGGGCGGTGAGGTCGGTCCAGCCGACGACCCCGGCCACCAGGCCGCTGCCGGCGGCGAGGGCGAGCAGCTCGGGCGTCTCCTCGGGGACGCAGACGGTCTGCACGGCGACGGTGCCGACCACGCCGGCGGCGCGGGCCTCGGCGGCGAGGTCGTCCGCGGTGAAGGAGCGGGCGAGCGGAGCGAGGGCCTCGCCGGTGATCCAGGGTTGCGGTCGCACCGTCAGGTCCCAGACGTGGTGGTGCGCGTCGATGATCCGTGGGGGCGTCACAGCTCCCACACCACCGGGAGCCCGGCCTCGGCGCCGGTCGCCGAGTAGTCGTGGACGACGTCGAGGAGCTCGGCCATCCTCGCCTGCCAGGCGAGGTTGACCGGGAGGTGTTCGAGTGCGGCGAGCAGGCGGGGGTAGTCCTCGCACTCGACGAGGTGGAACAGCTCGCAGCCGCTGCGCCAGATGCTCCAGGACGTGGCACCGGCCGCCCGGATGGCCGTGGTGAGCTCGGCCGGAACCTCGCGGTGGGCGGCCTCGTACTCCTCGATCCGGTCCTCTCGGACGCGGGTGTGCAGGGCGATCCTCATGGCTGCTCCGGACGGTCGGGGTGGGCGGAGTCGACGATGATGACGTCCAGGGTGCGGGGACCGTGGACCCCCTCCACCCGGTCGAGTTCGATGTCGCTGGTGGCGGACGGTCCCGAGACGAACGTCAGGGGGAGGGCGGGGTCGAGGCGGGCGAGGGCCGCGGGGACGTCCTCGGCGATCTGCTCGGCGCGGATGACGCACAGGTGGTAGTCCGGGACGAGGCTGAGGGCGCGCCGGCCCTGGCCGGGGCCGGTGTCGAGGACGACCGTCCCGGTGACGGCGATCCCGACGGCGGCGAGCGTGATCGCGCCGTCCAGCGCGTCGAGGGCGGGGACGTCCAGCGGTTCCCGGTGCCACTCCCAGCTGCCGCTCGGCAGCGACTCGGCGGGGAAGCCGTCCGGCAGGGCCAGGCGCAGGGCGCCGCGCCGGGTGAGGGCGACGGCGATGGCGTCGCGCAGCCCGGCCCGGTCCGTGCGGGTGACGGTGGCGCGGTAGTCGGCGACCCGTTCGGCGAAGAGGGCGACGGTGTCCTGACCGGGCTCGACGTGGCTGAGGCGGTAGTTCCGCGGGACGGGCACGTCGGTCGGGAGCTCGTCGGCCGGTACGTCGGCGAGGGCGCCGCGGATGCGGCCGAGGATGGCGTCGCGGCTGCTCATCGGTCACCTTCCCGGTTCTTGCGCCACCAGGTACGGAAGGACTCGGCGGGCGGGGCCGGGGTGTCGCGGGTGTCGGACCAGCCGTGCAGCGGCCCGGGCAGGCGGCGGATGCGGCCGCCCCGGGCGAGGGCGCGGCCGCCGAGCGACCCGGCCTGCTGGGCGGCGGAGAGCAACCGCGGGGAGTCGAGTACGGCGGCCGCGGCCTTCATCGCCACCGCCTCGGCGGTGGGCAGGCGTTTCGCGGCCCGCTCGGCCTCGACGGCCTCGGCCCGTAGGTGGAGCAGCAGTTCAGGGATGTCGATCTTGACCGGGCAGGCGTCGTAGCAGGCCCCGCACAGGGTGGAGGCGAACGGCAGGGAGGCCGCCTGCCCGACTCCGACCAGTTGCGGGGTGAGGACGGCGCCGATCGGGCCGGGGTAGACGGAGCCGTAGGCGTGGCCGCCGGTGCGCTCGAAGACCGGGCAGACGTTGAGGCAGGCGGAGCAGCGGATGCAGGCGAGGGCCTGGCGGCCGACGGTGTCGGCGAGGGTGTCGGTCCGGCCGTTGTCGAGGAGCACCAGGTGGAACTCGGAGGGGCCGTCCCCGTCGGTGGTACCGGTCCAGGTGGAGGTGTAGGGGTTCATCCGCTCGCCGGTGGAGGAGCGGGGCAGCAGCTGGAGGAACACCTCGAGGTCGGACCAGGTGGGGACGACCTTCTCGATGCCCATCACGGTGATCAGGGTCTGCGGGAGGGTCAGGCACATCCGGCCGTTGCCCTCGGATTCGACGACGACGACCGTGCCGGTGTCGGCGACGGCGAAGTTGGCGCCGGAGACCGCGACCTTGGCGCTGAGGAACTTCTCCCGCAGGTGGCGGCGGGCCGCCTCGGCGAGCTCGTGCGGGTCGTCACCGAGCCCGTCGGGAGCCGGTCGGCCCCAGTCGCCCATCCGGGCGACGAACAGGTCGCGGATCTCGGTGCGGTTGCGGTGGATCGCGGGGACCAGGATGTGCGAGGGGCGGTCGTCCCCGAGCTGGACGATGAGTTCGGCGAGGTCGGTCTCGTAGGCCGCTATCCCGGCTTCGGCGAGGTGCTCGTTGAGCCCGATCTCCTGGGTCGCCATGGACTTGACCTTCACCACCTCCCGCTCGCCGGTGGCCCGGACGAGTGCGGTGACGATGCGGTTGGCCTCGGCGGCGTCGGCGGCCCAGTGGACGGTGCCGCCCGCGGCGGTGACGGACCGCTCCAACTGCAGCAGGTACCGGTCGAGATGGCGGGAGGTGCGGGTCTTGATCGCGGCGGCCGCCGTCCGCAGCTCCTCCCAGTCGTCGAGCTCCGCGGCGACGGTGCGGCGCTTGTCGCGGATGGTGCCGGTGGCCCGTCGCAGGTTGGCGCGCAGCTGGGTGTCCTTGAGCGCGCTGCGGGCCGCGTCGGGGAAGGCGGGGGAGCCGAGCCACACGACGCCGCGGTCGGCGGGTTTGCGAGTGTGCGGGTCGCTCATCGCGGGGTTCCTTCGGTGGTGGCGAGGATCTCGGCCAGGTGCACGGTGCGCACCGTACTGCCTCGGCGGGAGAGTCCGCCGCCGATGTGCATCAGGCAGGAGTTGTCGGCCGCGCACAGGACCTCGGCGCCGGTCTCCAGGACGCCTGCGGCCTTGTCGGCGAGCATGGCGCCGGAGGTCTCGGCGTTCTTGACGGCGAAGGTGCCGCCGAAGCCGCAGCAGGAGTCGGCGGCCGGGAGGTCGACCAGGTCGATGTCCTTGACCGCGCGCAGCAGTCGCTGGGGGCGGTCGCCGAGCCGCAGGCCGCGCAGGGAGTGGCAGGTGGGGTGGTAGGTGACCCGGTGCGGGAAGCGGGCCCCGACGTCCGTGACGCCCAGGACGTCGGTCAGGAACTCGGTGAACTCGTGGACCCGGGGCACGAGTTCGGCCACCGTCCGGCGCAGGTCGTGGTGCCCGTACCGCTCGGCCAGCAGCGGGTGGTTGTCCCGGATCATGCCGGTGCAGGAGGCGGACGGGGTGACCACGGCGTCGTACTCGGCGAAGGTCCGGGCGAAGCGGGCGACGAGCGGGACGGCGTCCGGGCGGTAGCCGGTGTTGAAGTGCAGCTGTCCGCAGCAGGTCTGTTCCTGGGGGAACTCCACGGTGTGGCCGAGCCGTTCCAGGACGGTCACCACGGCCCGGCCGGTGTCGGGGAACATGGTGTCGGCGACGCAGGTGACGAACAGGGCGATGCGCATCAGCCCTCCTTCTCGGGGGTCGGGACGTCGACCGGGAGCAGTCCCCGTTCCTTGAGGTCCGCCCAGAGCGCGTCCGGGACGGGGCGGTCGAGCATAGCGGCGGCGTCCTCGACCTCGGCGGCGCTGCGGGTGCCGACCAGGACGCTCGTGACGCTCGGGTGCCCGAACGGGAAGCGCAGGGCGGCGGCCCGCAGCGGCACCCCGTGCCGCCCGCACGCCTCCTTCAACTGCAGGGCTCGACCGACGAGTTCCGCGGACGCGGTGCGGTAGTCGAAGGTGGCGCCGGGTTTCGGGTCGGCGAGCAGGCCGGAGTTGAAGACGCCGCCGACCACCACGGCGACCTGCCGTTCCTCGGCCAGCGGCAGGAGTTCGAGGAGTCCCCGTTGGTCGAGCAGGCTGTACCGGCCGGCCAGCAGGACCACGTCGAGGTCGGTCTCGCGGACGAAGCGGGCCGGCAGTTCGGTCCGGTTCATGCCGATGCCGATCGCGCCGAGCACGCCTTCGGCGCGCAGGCGTTCGAGTTCCGGGTAGGCCTGGTCGAGCGCCTGTTCGGCGTGGTCGTCGGGGTCGTGCAGGTAGGCGACGTCGATCCGGTCGAGGCCGAGCCGGTTCAGGCTGTCCTCGATCGAGCGGCGGACGCCCTCGGCGGTGAAGTCCCAACGGCGCCGGTGGTCGGCGGGGACGGCGAAGCCGTTGGCGAGGTCGTCGCCGGCCGTGGGAATCGGGTCCAGCAGGCGGCCGACCTTGGTGGACAGCACGTACTCGTGCCGGGGGAGGCCGCGCAGCGCGTCGCCCAGGCGTCGTTCGGAGAGACCGAGGCCGTAGTGCGGGGCGGTGTCGAAGTACCGGACGCCGCAGGCCCAGGCGGCGGCCACGGCCTCGGCGGCCTGCTCGTCGCCCACCGGTGTGAACAGGTTGCCGATCCCGGCGGCACCGAAGGCGAGCCGGCCGACTCGGACGGCCGTACGGCCGAGCGGGTGGAGGTTCACGCGGGGGGCTCCGGTCGCAGGCGCAGACCGGCCATGCCGCCGTCGACCGCGAGGGCGGTGCCGGTGACGCTGGCGGCGGCGGGGGAGGCGAGGTAGGCGATGGCGGCGGCGACCTCCTCGGCGGTGACCAGCCGTCCGGTGGGCTGGCGGGCGTTCAGGGCGGCGCGTTCGGCGGCCGGGTCGGCGGCCGCGTCGAGCAGCCGGCCGACCCAGGGGGTGTCGACGGTGCCGGGGTTGACGCAGTTGACCCGGATGCCCTCGCGGACGTGGTCGGCGGCCATGGCCAGGGTGAGCGACAGGACGGCGCCCTTGCTGGCGGAGTAGAGCGCGCGCTGCGGAAGCCCGGCGGTGGCGGCGATGGAGCAGGTGTTGACCACCGCGGCGTGGGCGGAGCGGCGCAGGTGGGGCAGGGCGGCGCGGGTGGTGCGGACGATGCCGAGGACGTTGACGTCCAGGACGCGGTGCCACTGCTCGTCCGGGTTGTCCTCGACGGTTCCGGCGGCGCCGATGCCGGCGTTGTTGACCAGGATGTCGATCCCGCCGAGCGTCTCGGCCGCCGCCCGGACGGCCTCGCGTACGGAGTGGTCGTCGGCGACGTCGGCGGTGAAGCCGTGCAGCGGGGCGTGGGCGCCGCCGGGGTCGAGGTCGAGGACGGCGACGTCGGCGCCGAGTTCGCTGAGCAGTTGGGCGGTGGCGAGTCCGATGCCGGAGGCGCCCCCGGTGACCAGCGCGGTGAGCCCGTCGAGGTCGGTCGTCATGCGTCCTCCTCCGTGTCCGGTCCGGCCAGGTCGGCCGCCCAGAAGGTGCCGTCGGGGTAGCGGTAGGTGTCGAGGGCGGCCTGGTGCATCGCGGCGGAGAAGCCGGGTGCGGTGGGCGCGCGGTAGTGGCCGTCGGTGATGACCACCGGGTCGAGGAAGTGCTGGTGGAGGTGGTCGACGTACTCGATGACGCGGTCCTCGGTGGTGCCGGTGAGCGCCACGTAGTCGAACATGGACAGGTGCTGGACGAGCTCGCACAGGCCCACGCCGCCGGCGTGCGGGCAGACCGGTACGCCGAACTTGGCGGCGAGCAGCAGGATGGCGAGGTTCTCGTTGACGCCGCCGACCCGCGCCGAGTCCAGCTGGAGGACGTCGATGGCGCCGGCCTGGAGCAACTGCTTGAAGACGATGCGGTTCTGCACGTGCTCGCCGGTGGCGACCTTGACCGGGTGGACGCCGCGCCGGACGGTGGCGTGGCCGAGGACGTCGTCGGGGCTGGTGGGCTCCTCGATCCAGTAGGGGTCGAACTGCCCCAGGGCCTTGGTCCACTCGATGGCCTCGGCGACGTTCCAGCGCTGGTTGGCGTCGATGGCCATCCGGATGTCGGGCCCGATGGCGGCGCGGGCGGCCCGGCAGCGGCGGATGTCGTCCGCCAGGTCGGCGCCGACCTTCAGCTTGATCTGGGTGAAACCGTCGGCGACGGCCTGCTGGGCGAGCCGGGTGAGCTTCTCGTCGGAGTAGCCCAGCCAGCCGGGGGAGGTGGTGTACGCGGGGTAGCCGCGGTGCAGCAGTTCGGCCGCCCGCCCGACCGCACCCTGCTTGCCCTTGGTCAGCAGTTCCAGGGCCTCGTCGGGCGTCAGCGCGTCCGTGAGGTAGCGGAAGTCGACCTGGGAGACCAGCCAGGCGGGGTCGGCGTCGGCGAGGAGCCGCCAGAGCGGCTTGCCCTCCCGCTTGGCCGCGAGGTCCCAGACGGCGTTGACGACGGCCCCGATGGCCATGTGCATCACGCCCTTCTCGGGGCCCAGCCAGCGCAGTTGGCTGTCGCCGACGAGGTCGCGGGAGAGCGAGCCGGGGTCGGCGCACAGCTCGGCGACCGGACGTCCGAGGACGTGCGGGCGCAGCGCGTCGATGGCGGCCACCTGGACCTCGTTGCCGCGGCCGATGGTGAAGGTGAAGCCGTGGCCCTGGTGGCCGCCCGCGGAGGTCCGCAGGACGACGTAGGCGGCGGAGTAGTCGGGGTCGGGATTCATGGCGTCGGACCCGTCCAGCTCCCGGGAGGTGGGGAAGCGGATGTCGTAGGTGTCGACGGCGGTGATCCGCGCGGCGGTTGCGGACAACGAAGTGCCTTTCACGCGTTGACGAAGGTCTGACGCTGGGTGCCGAGGCCGTCGATGGACAGCTCGACGGTGTCGCCCGCGCGCAGATAGGGGGTGCCGGGCAGGCCCAGGGCCACGCCGGCCGGGGTGCCGGTGTTGATGACGTCTCCGGGGCGCAGCACCATGTACTGGCTGAGGTACCAGACGACGTACCCGACGTCGAAGATCATGTTCTTCGTGTTGCCGCGCTGGCGGGTCTCGCCGTTCACGGCGAGGCGCAGGCCCAGCGCCCGGGGATCGCCGGCCTCGTCCGGGGTGACCAGCCAGGGTCCCAGCGGGTTGAAGGTCTCGCAGGACTTGCCGAGGTCCCACTGGGCGGAGTACTCCAGCTGGAACTCCCGCTCGGAGACGTCGTTGCTGATCGCGTACCCCGCGATGCACTCCGGGGCCTGCGCCGGGTCGGCGAGGTAGCGGGCCTCCCGGCCGATGACCACGGCGAGTTCCACCTCCCAGTCGGTCTTGACCGAGCCGCGCGGGATCAGCACCGGGTCGTCGGGGCCGACCACGGTGGACGGGTCCTTCATGAAGACCACCGGACGCTCGGGGACGGCGGCCCCGGTCTCCTCGGCGTGGTCGCGGTAGTTGAGGCCGATGCACACCACCTTGCCCGGCCGGGCGACGGGCGGACCGATCCGCCGGCCGGCCGGGTCGATGAGCGGCAGTGCACCCGCGGCCAGTGCCTCCCGGGCCCGGTCGAGTCCGCCGGAGGCGAGGAAGGGTCCGTCGATGTCGTCGGTCAGTTCCGAGAGGGCGTAGGCCTCGCCGTCCTCGCCGAGGACCGCCGGGACTTCCGCCCCCGGAGCGCCGATGCGCAGTAGCTTCATGCCGGGTCTCCTGTCGTCATTCCGGAGGTCGTCGCCCTCCACCGGCAATACATCGGATGAATCTGCCGGGCTCCGACCATACGAGCGGGAGTGGCGTCATCGCAAGGAGTCCTCGGGCGCCGGTCGCGGCGCCGAGCCGCCCGCTCTGCCATATGTGCAGGTCAGGGCGCAGGTCACAGATCTTTTCCCTGCGGGTTGGAAACCTTGATGTTACGGTTCGGAATCATCCGAGGTCTTCTCTTGTCAGCCTGAGGACAGCCTCGTAAGGTCCTCACTACCGCAAGCCATCCGATGACTGCGGGAGGTGTGATCCGCTCCTCCGTCGCGGACCGAACCGGTTCCCACCCAGTCCCCAGGACGCCGGCATCCCAGCCAAGGAGATCAGCACCATGAAGCTTCGCTCCTCCAGAATCGCGGCCACGGCCGCCACCGTGGTCGTCCTGGCGGGGTTCGCCACGGCCTGCAACCGCGGCAGCGACGCGACTACGTCCGCCTCGGGCGGCGGAAAGCCGGCGATCGGCGTCGACCTGCCCCGTGCGGACTCCGACTTCTGGAACTCCTACGCCCAGTACGTCAAGCAGGACGCCTCCTCCCAGGGCCTGAACACCCTGCCGGTCAGCAACTCGCAGAACGACGTGACCAAGCTGGTCGCCAACGTCCAGGTCTTCCAGAACACGGGCGCCAAGGCCGTCGTGATGGCTCCGCAGGACACCGGGGCGATCGCCTCCACCCTCGAGCAGCTGTCCGCCAAGAAGATCCCGGTGGTCAGTGTCGACACCCGCCCCGACAAGGGCAACGTCTACATGGTGGTGCGTGCCGACAACAAGGCCTACGGCACCAAGGCGTGCGAGTTCCTGGGCAAGCAGCTCGGCGGCAAGGGCAAGGTGGCCGAACTGCAGGGCGCGCTGAGCTCCATCAACGGGCGCGACCGCTCCGAGGCGTTCTCCGCCTGCATGAAGGAGAAGTTCCCCGGCATCGAGGTGATCGAGCTGGCCACCGAGTGGAAGGGGGACGTCGCCTCGGCGAAGCTCCAGTCCACGCTGGCCGCCAACGCCGACCTCGGCGGCATCTACCTGCAGGCCGGCGGAGTCTTCCTGCAGCCGACCCTGGCGCTGCTCCAGCAGAAGGGCCTGCTCAAGCCGGCCGGCCAGCCGGGCCACATCGCCATCGTCTCCAACGACGGCATCCCGCAGGAGTTCGACGCCATCCGCAAGGGCGACATCGACGCGACCGTCTCGCAGCCCGCCGACCTCTACGCCAAGTACGCGCTGTTCTACGCGCAGGCCGGTGCCGAGGGCAAGACCTTCCAGCCCGGCCCGACCGACCACCAGTCCACCGTCATCCAGCTGCCCAACGGCCTCGAGGACCAACTGCCCGCGCCCCTCGTCACCAAGGACAACGTCGACGACAAGAGCCTCTGGGGCAACAGCGTCAGCAAGTAGTCCCCCGGACCCCGTTGAGCGGCGGCCGGCACGGTTCCCGAGCCGCCACTCCCGGAAATCCCCCAGCGGAAAGGACATCCCCCATGGCGGACGCCAGCCCCGTCCGGGGCCCCGTCGTCGAGGCCGACGGGATCAGCAAGCGTTTCGGCGCCACCGTAGCCCTCAGCGACGCGCGCATCTCGGTCGCGCCCGGCGAGTCGCACGCCCTCGTCGGCCGGAACGGCGCGGGCAAGTCCACCCTCGTGTCGATCCTCACCGGCCTGCAGAACCCCGACACCGGCACCCTGCGCTTCAACGGCGAACCGGCACCGGCCCCCGGCGACACCGACGCCTGGCGCTCCAGGGTCGCCTGCGTCTACCAGCGCTCCATGATCATTCCCGCGCTGACCGTCGCCGAGAACCTGTTCTTGAACAGACACAGCTTGAACCGGCACAGCCTGAACCGGCACAGCTTGAACAGGCCGGGCGGCTCCGCGCTGCGCCCGATCAGCTGGAAGCAGCTGCGCCACCGCGCCGCCGAACTGCTCGCCGAGTACGGCGTGGACGTCGACCCCACCGCCCGCGCCGAGGAACTGACCGTCGAGCAGCGCCAGTTCGTCGAGATCGCCCGGGCCCTGTCCTTCGGGGCCCGCTTCATCATCCTGGACGAGCCCACCGCCAAGCTCGACGCCCGCGGCATCGAGCGGCTCTTCGACAAGCTGCGCGCACTGCAGGAGCAGGGCGTCGCCTTCCTGTTCATCTCCCACCACCTCCAGGAGGTCTACGACCTCTGCGCCACCGTCACGGTCTACCGCGACGCCCGGCACATCATCACCGCACCGGTCGCCGAACTGGACCAGCAGGCACTGGTGGAGGCGATGACGGGCGAGCGGGCAGGCGGCACCGAACCCGCGTGGTCGGTGCAGGGGCGGCGGCGCCCGGACGGCGACCCGCTGCTGGACGTCTGCGGCCTCACCCTGGCCGGCGCCTACGCGGACTTCTCCCTGACCGCGCGCCCCGGAGAGGTCGTGGGGCTGGCCGGGGCGGCCGCGAGCGGCAACGTCCAACTCGGTGAGACCCTCGCCGGCCTGCACCGGCCCGCCAGTGGCACGGTCACCGTCGCAGGCCGTCCGGTCCGTACCGGGCGGGTCCACGCGGCCCTCGCGGCCGGCATCGGCTTCGTCCCCGAGGACCGGCACGTCCAGGGCATCATCCCCCAGCGCAGCGTCGCCGAGAACGCCACCCTGACCGTCACCGACCAGCTCGGCCCCTTCGGCACGGTACTGCCCGCACGCACCCGGGCGTTCGCCGAGCGGATGATCAGGGACCTGGACATCAAGACGCCCGGTGCCTCCGCCCCGGTGTCGGCCCTGTCCGGCGGCAACCAGCAGAAGGTCGTGATCGCCCGGGCGCTGGCCACCGAACCGCACGTCCTGGTCGCGGTCCGGCCCACCAACGGCGTCGACATCAAGTCCAAGGAGTCCCTGCTCGGCACCGTGCGCGAGGTCGCCGAGGCCGGCAGGACCGCCCTGATCGTGTCGGACGAACTCGACGACCTGCGGGTCTGCGACCGGGTCCTGGCCATGTTCCACGGCCGCGTCGTCGCCGAGTTCGAACACGGTTGGAGCGACGAACAGCTGGTCGCAGCCATGGAGGGCGTGTCCGGCCCGACCGATACGAAGGAACCCCATGCCTCCCACCACTGAGCTCCGCCCCCACGCGGCCACCGCCGTCGCCGGTGGCGCCGAGCGCCGGTTCCAGCTCGCCCGCTACCGCGACCTCTCCCTCGTGCCGGTCCTGCTCGTGCTGGGCGTCATCGGCTTCATCGTCTCGCCCGCCTTCCTCACCTCCGACAACCTCCTCGGCGTCGGCCAGCAGGCCACCGAACTGAGCCTGCTGGTCCTCGCCGAGGCGCTCATCCTGATCGCCGGACGGATGGACCTCTCCCTGGAGTCCACCATCGGCGTCGCCCCGGTGATCGCCGTCTGGCTCGTCCTGCCCGACCACGGCGCCCGCTTCAACGGCCTCGGGCTGTTCCCCGAATGGACCGCCATCCCGCTGTGCCTGCTGGTCGGCGCGCTCATCGGCGCGATCAACGGCTTCCTGATCCTCAAGCTGCGCCTCAACGGCTTCATCGTCACCCTCGGCGCGCTCACCCTGCTGCGCGGCCTCCAAGTCGCCGTCTCCCAGGGCCAGTCCATCGTCAACGTGCCCGACTCCTTCCGCTACCTCGGCAGCGCGAGCTGGCTCGGCGTCCCGGCCGCGATCTGGATCTGCGCCCTGCTCTTCCTCGCCGGCGGCAGTGCGCTCGCCTGGCTGCGGCACGGCCGCGCCCTCTACGCGATCGGCGGCAACGCGGAGGCCGCCCGGGCGGCGGGCATCCGCGTCGACCGGATCGTCTGGGCCGTGCTGATCCTCGGCGGCCTGCTCGCGGCCTTCGCCGGCATCCTCTACACCGGCCACTACGGCTCCATCTCCGCCGACCAGGGCAACGGCTGGATCTTCCAGGTCTTCGCCGCCACCGTCATCGGCGGCGTCAGCCTCAACGGCGGCCGCGGCACCCTCTTCGGCGCCCTCACCGGTGTCCTCACCCTCCAGCTGGTGGTCAACGTCATGACCCTCGCCGGCGTGCCGCCCCTGTGGAACCAGTTCCTCAACGGCGCGATCATCATCATCGCGCTGATCATCTCCCGCTACGCCTCCGGCGAGAAACAGGAGTGACCGGTCCCACGACCTGAACCGCCGGAGCGGCGCCACCAGTCCATCGGGGAACTGGTCGCGCCGCTCCGGCCCTTTCTGGGTGGAGAGGGGGCGGGGGAGGGGCCGTCCGCCCGGACGGCCCCTCCCCCGCGCTGACCGAACTAGTGGCGGCGGTGCCGCACCTGGCGCCGGCGGCGCAGGACGAGCAGCGCACCCGCACCGAGGAGAGCGGTACCGATCAGGGTCGGGACCAGGACGCTCCCGCCGGTGGCGGCGAGCTGCGAGCCCTTCTCGGACGGGGACGCGGAGTGGCCCGCCGCCTTGACCGGTCGCCTCGTCGCGTTCAGGGCCTCCGGCGCGTCTCCGTGTTCGGAGCTCACCGCGCTCGGCGTCGGACGGGTGGTGGCGGTCGGGCTGGTTCCGGCACCGGCGCTCCGGCTCGCGGTGGCCGCGGTTGCCGCGGTGCCCGCGCCGGCCGCCGCGGTGGTGGCGGTCGCGGTGCTGGGCTGGGCGCCCTGGTAGGCGAGATCGATGGTGACGTCGATGCCCTCGGGGGTCATCCTGCCGTAGGTCAGCGAGATGTGGTGCGCGAGGTCGGTCATCGGAGCGGCGCCCCTGAAGGAACCGAACATCGTGTCCTTGTCCTCGGCGGGGTTACGGAGGTTGACCGCGGCCGAGTAGTTCCCCTTGTTGATACGGAAGACGAAGACGCCCGGGTTCTCGATGTCGGTGTCCAGGGTGTTCGCGGCAACGGCGCGGTAGTCGAGGACGAGCCGGTCGCCGTCGGTGCCGAAGGGGATGTCGACGGCGCGGGTGCCACCGGCGGCCGCCGGGGCGTGGAGCGGGGTGAGGTGGACCGTCGTGGTCGTCGTGGGCGAGACGATCCGGTCGGCCGGCAGCCACTTCTTGGCGATGAGTTCGGGCGAGGACAGCCCCTTGTGACTGCCGCCGCCGCCCATGGGGGTGAGGTGGCTGTTCCCGTAGGCGGAGCAGCCGGTGAACTGCCCGACGGGGCACAGCTCACGCTCCTCGTGGGCGAAGCCCATGTTGTGCCCGAACTCGTGGAGGGCGGCGGTGGTGTCGTCCTGGTTGATCGCGCCCTCCTGGAACCAGGTGGTCGGGCCCGGCTGCGAACCCAGCCCCCACCAGCCGCACGCGTTGTCGCCGGGCATGACGATCGACAGGTGGTCGTACTTGACCTCGGCCGGCATGGCCTTGGCGGCCAGGTCGGCGATCCTGCCGGGCTCGCACTTGGTCTTGTCGACGTCGATGTCGAACGGTCCGAAGACGCCGTCGCCCTGCGCCGGCACCACGGCCAGCCGACCGCCGGAGTTCGTGGCGTAGTACGCGGCGACGGAGTCCTTGGACTTGAAGAGCTGCTGAACGGCCTTCTCGTGCACCACCTTGGCGTCGGACAGCGAGGCATTGCGGAAGTTCACCAGGACCACCGCGTGGCGGTCCGTCTTCTCCGGCCCCGGCTCGGCCGCGGCGGGAACGGCGAACGGGGCTCCGACGAGAGCCGTCGCCGCGGTGGCGGCCGCCAGGGCGACCGCCCGGCGGCCGAGTGGCCGCCGACCGGAGCGGGTGGGAGGGAGAGCTGTGCGTGCCATGCGCGCATTCCTTAACTTCTCGGGCGCCACGACCTCGCGTCGTGCGTCCCGAGGATCGGTTGACAACAGGTTCTCGTGACAGCTGCTGCCCGGGGGTCCGGTCGTGCCGTCACACGGAGGCACCGGGGTACGGCGGGGGCCGGTGATGTGCCTCCGTCCTGGGAGACGGGCCGCGGCGGTCCAGGTCACAGAAATTCGTTCGACGGGAATCGCGACCCTGTCGTCGGGGTCGAGCAGGGGCGCGGTGGGCCACGGCCGGAGGGGCCCGGAGGCGGTGCGGCCTCACGAGAACCTCAGCTTCCTTCCGACAAGCTGGCCGGGCGTCAGGTCCGCGCCGGTCCCGCGGGGAGCTCGCAGGACCGGGCGCTCCTGGTGTGCTCGTCAACGAGGGGAGTTCCCGTGTCATCTCCAGTGATTTCCAGGGCCACTGCCGCGCTGCTGGCCGGCGTGGCGAACGCCGCCGCGGTCGTCTTCGAGGCCTGGCTGCGCCTGGCGCGCCGGAAGCGGCGGTCATGAGGCCCACGCGGCGGGGAGGTCCGCGGGGTCCTTCACCGCGGGCTGTGCGATCGCCCCGCCGCTGCCGGACGCTCCCGGCGCCGCGTTGCCGATCTGTTATCAAGCTCCGCCCCCAGGGCATTGCCCCTCGGCCCTGGAATAGTTAACTTCTGTTACAAGGAGATGGGGGCTGATCGGGGACGGTGCAGCCGCTCATCCCGAGGCGCCCGCCGCCCTCGCCCTGGAGAGGGCGGCGGGCGCCGCCTGCTCGGCGTCGACGCTTCTGAGGTCGACGCTTCTGAACTCGACGCTTCTGAACTCGACCGGCGGGCAACCGGATTGGTCCCCGGCTCGCGGGTCGCGCGGGTGCGGCCCCGAGCGTGTGCGCCTGCGTGCTCCGGGGCGAGGGACACGGACGTTCGCCCCGTCCTCCGAATCGACGACGAGGTCTCGGTGGTCCATGTCTCCTTCCGAACTCCAACTGCCGGGCCAGGACGGCCCGTTACCGTTCGGCGACGGCGACCGCGCGGTCCACGGCCGTGGGGCTGAGGACGTGTTCGATGACCATGACGGATGCGCCGATGACGCCTGCGCGGTCGCCGAGTTCGCGCCCCCGGATGGCCAGGTGCTGGGTGGCGAGGGGGAGGGAGCGGCGGTAGATGACTTCGCGGACGCCGGCCAGCAGGTGCTCGCCGGCGTCCGCGAGGTCGCCGCCGATGATGATCACGCCGGGGTTGAAGAAGTTCACCAGGGCCGCCAGGACGTCGCCGATGTCCCGCCCGGCCTGGCGGATCAGCTGGACGGCGGTCGGGTTCCCGGCGCGCACCAGCTTGACCACGTCTCGGCCGTCGGCGGCCTCCGCGCCCTCCGCCCGCAGCCGGGCGGCGAGGGCCGCGCCACCGGCGACGGCCTCCAGGCAGCCCAGGTTCCCGCAGCGGCAGAGCCGGTCGGCGGCGGCGGCGACCCGGATGTGGCCGATGTCGCCGGCGGCTCCCTGTGCCCCTCGGTGGAGGCGGTGCTCGGTGATGATGCCGCTGCCGATCCCGGTGCCGACCTTCACGAAGAGCAGGTGCGCGACCTCGGGGCTGGCCGCCCAGTGTTCCCCGAGCGCCATGATGTTGACGTCGTTGTCGACCAGGACGGGGGCGCCGATCCGCGGGCCGAGCCAGCCGGGCACGTCGAAACCGTCCCAGCCGGGCATGATCGGCGGGTTGACCGGCCGTCCGGTGGTGTGTTCGACCGGTCCGGGGAGGCCGATGCCGGCGCCGCAGACGTCGGCGAGGGTGTGCCCGGACTCGGCCAGCAGGCTGGTGAACTCCTCGACCAGCCAGCCCAGTACGTGCTCCGGTCCGTCGGTGATCGGCACGTCCTGGCTGCGCTCGGCCAGCACACGGGTGGTCATGTCGGTGAGCGCGATCCGTGCGTGGGTGGCTCCGAGGTCGGCCGCGAGCACGATCCGCGCTCCGGCGTTGAAGGCGAACGCCACCGCGGGCCGGCCGCCCGAGGAGATCGCGCCGTCGGCCGGCACGACCCACTGCTGGTCCAGGAGGGCGTCGAGCCGCTGCGACACGGTGGACCGGGCCAGACCGGTGAGCTGCATCAACTCGGCACGGGTGCGGGCCTGACCGTCGCGCAGGATCGCCAGGAGGGCGCCCGCGCCTGCCGCTTCGGTGGTCAACTTCGCGTCTCCTTCATGTCGAACCTGCCGCCCGTCGGCTCGAGCCGGCTGCCTGTCGGCGTGTCAGCCGCACTTAATCATAACGGGAATCGTACTTATGCTTGACGGCCGTCATAAGTCATTCCTACGCTCTGAAACATGCTCGACATACGACGACAGTCGGCGGAAGTCAGAACAGGCATCGTTGGAACCGGCTTCATCGGCCGGATCCACGCCAGGGCCGTCCGGCAAGCCGGCGCCCGACTGGTGGGGATCGCAGGAGTGACCATGGACAGCGCAGTCGACGGGGCCCGAAGCCTCGGTGCGGAGAAGGCCTTCGAGTCGGCAGAGGAGCTGATCGAGTCCGGCCTCGTCGACGTCCTGCACATCTGCACGCCCAACCACCTGCACGCCCCCGTCGCACTGAAAGCGCTGGACGCCGGCCTGGCCGTGGTCTGCGAGAAGCCACTGGCGACGGACGCGACCACGGCCGCCCTGATGACGGCCCGCGCCCGGGACACCGGAGCGGTCGCCGCCGTCCCCTTCGTCTACCGCTTTCACCCGATGGTCCGCGAGGCCAGGGCGCTGCTCACCCAACTCGGCCGGGTCAGCCTGGTCCAGGGCAGCTACTTACAGGACTGGCTGCTCAAGTCGACGGACGACAACTGGCGGGTGGACCCCGACCGGGGCGGGCCCGGACGGACCATCGGAGACATCGGCTCCCACTGGTTCGACCTGGTCGAGTTCGTGACGAGGGACCGGGTCACCAGGGTGTGCGCGCAGACCTCCGTGGTCGTCGCCGACCGGGTGACCAGCGGTCCGGTCCTCACCGAGGACCTCGCTACCGTCCAGTTCACCACCGCCTCCGGCGCGCTCGGCTCGGTCGCCGTCAGCCAGGTCGCCCCCGGCCGCAAGAACCGGCTCTTCCTGGAGATCTCCGCCGCCGACGGCAGCCTCGTCTTCGACCAGGAGAACCCCGACCACCTCTGGCTCGGCGGACGCACCGGCTCCCGGGCCCTGGTGCGCGACCCGATGACCCTGTCGCCCGCCGCCAGGCCGTACTCCCCGCTCCCGGCCGGCCACCCGCAGGGATTCCACGACTGCTTCGACGCGTTCGTCGCCGACACCTACGCCACGATCCGGGGCGTGCGACGCGAGGGCCTGCCGACCTTCGAGGACGGAGCGCGCGCCGCCCGCATCACCGACGCCGTCCTGGAGTCCGTCCGCGACGGCGGGTGGGTCGCATGCTGAGGATGACGGGCATCGGCAAGAGCTTCCCCGGCGCCCGGGTGCTGACCGGTGTCGACCTGGACGTGGCGGCGGGCGAAGTGCACGCCCTCATCGGGGAGAACGGCGCCGGCAAGTCCACGCTCATGAAGATCCTCGCCGGTGTGCACCCCTGCGACGAGGGCACGATCGAGCTCGACGGCCGCGCAGTGGCGTTCAAGCACCCGCTCGACGCCCAGCGCGCCGGAGTCGCGATCATCTACCAGGAGCTCACCCTCCTGCCCGAGCGGACCGTCGCCGAGAACGTCTTCCTCGGCCGCGAGCCGGTGCGCCGCGGCCTGGTCGACCGGGCCGCCATGGAGACGACCACCGCCCGGCTGCTGGAGGAACTCGGCGAGGACTCCTTCGGCCCGCGCGACCTCGTACGCCGCCTCTCGGTGGCACAGCAGCAGGTCGTCGAGATCGTCAAAGCCCTCTCGGTGGACGCCCGGATCGTCGTCATGGACGAGCCCACCGCGGCGCTCGCCGAGCACGAGGTCGAGCTGCTGTACCGCCTGGTCCGCGAGCTGAGCCGACGCGGCATCGCCGTCCTCTACATCTCGCACCGGCTGCGGGAGATCTTCGAACTCGCCGATCGCGTCACCGTCCTCAAGGACGGGGCCAAGGTCACCACCCTCCCGGTCTCCGCACTCACCACCGCCGAACTCGTCCGCCTGATGGTCGGTCGCGAACTGACGGACTACTACCCGCCCCGCGCCACCCGCCCCGCCGGAGACGTGCTGCTCTCGGTGCGCGGCGGCGGCAACGACAAACTCGACGGCATCGACCTCGAACTGCGCGCCGGGGAGATCGTGGGACTCGCCGGACTGCAGGGCGCCGGCCGCACCGAACTGGCCAAGGCCCTGTTCGGCGCCGAACCGTTCACCCGCGGCGAGATGACCCCGAACCGCCCCGCGTCGGTCCAGGAGGGCATCGCCGCGGGCATCGGACTGGTCACCGAGGACCGCAAGTCCGAGGGCCTGGTCCTGCACCAGTCGGTGCGCGACAACGCCCTCCTGGTCGCGCGCACAGGCCGGGCCGGCGACCGCGCCTCGGTGCTGGACGTGCTGCGGCGCGTCCGGCTCGCGCCGCCCGCCCCGGAGAAGGAGGTGCGCCACCTCTCCGGCGGCAACCAGCAGAAGGTGGTCCTCGCCAAGTGGCTGACCGTCGCGCCCAACGTCCTGCTCTTCGACGAGCCAACCCGCGGCGTGGACGTCGGCGCGAAGGCGGCCATCCACGAGCTCGTACGGGAACTCGCCGAGGACGGCACGGCCGTCCTGATGATCTCCTCCGAGCTGCCCGAACTCATCGGCATGAGTGACCGCGTGGTCGTCCTGCGGGAAGGACGGATCGCCGGCCACCTGCCCGCAGGCTCCTCGGAGGAAGACGTGATGCACCTGGCGGCCGGGTCATGACCCAGCAGCTCGAAACCCTTCCCCCGAAGAGACCCGCGCTGCGGGGACTCGCCGCCGACAGCCCCGCCCGGCCCGTCTTCCTCGCCCTGGCCGTCCTGCTCCTGGTCGGCTGGCTCCTCTTCACCATCGACGGCGGTCAGTTCTTCGGCCAGACGAACATCGTCGGCATCCAGCAGCGATCGGCCGCACTCGGCATCGTCGCCGTCGGACAGACCCTGGCGATCCTGGCCGGCTCGCTGGACCTGTCCGTGACCTACCTGATCAGCCTGTGCTCGCTCGTCGCCGCCGAGACCATGGCGGACTACGGCGTCGTTCCGGCGATCGCCGCCGTCCTGGGCGTCAGCGCCCTGACCGGGCTGGTCAACGGACTGGTCATCACCCGGCTCAAGGTCCATGCGTTCATCGCCACCCTCGGCGTCTCGCTCATCATCAAGGGCATCCTGGAGAGCCGGTACGCCGGGCCCGCGGGCAGCGTCCCGGAATCCTTCCAGCACCTCGGCTACGACCGGATCGGTCCGGTGCCGGTCTCGGCCCTGCTGTGGCTGGCGATCGCGGCGGCGGCCTGGTTCCTGCTGCGCCGCACCACCCTCGGCTACCGGATCCACGCCGTCGGCGGCGACCCCGAGGTCGCCCGGCTGTCGGGCGTACGGACCGAGCGGGTCGTCGTCGCCACCCACGTGCTCTGCTCGCTGACCGCGGGCGCCGCCGGTCTGCTGCTCGCCGCCCGCCTCGGGGCCGGCTCGCCCACCGTCGGCACCGACGGCGGCTACGACCTGGAGTCCATCGCCGCCGTCGTGCTCGGCGGCACCGCTCTCGCCGGCGGCAAGGGCGGGGTCGCGGGCACCGTCGGGGGAGTGGCGCTGCTCGCCGTCCTCGACAGCATCTTCAACCAGCTGGAGATCAACTCCTTCGCCAAGGACGTGGTCCGCGGCGTCGTCCTGGTCGCCGCCCTGGCGATCTACGCCCGGAGGAGGCTCGCCCGATGAGACGCAACCTGCCCGTCCTCGGCGTCCTGGCCGTCCTGCTCGTCGCGATCGCCGCCGCCAACCCCTCGTTCTTCGAACCCCAGAGCTTCCTGGCCTTCGTCAAGCGGGCCGCTCCGCTGGCGATCCTCGCCGCCGGCCAGTACTTCGTCGTCGTCTCGGGCGAGTTCGACCTGTCCGTCGGTTCGCTCGTCACCGCCGAGGTCGTGATCGCCGCCCGGTTGATCGACGGCGAGTCGGGGGCGACCTGGCCGGTGATCGCGCTGCTGCTCGCCATCGGGGCGCTGGTCGGCGCGGTCAATGGGCTCGTGACCACGCGGCTTCGGGTGCCGTCGTTCATCGTGACGCTCGGCACGATGCTGATCCTCTCGGGCGCGGTCTTCCTGTGGACGGACGGAGCCCCGCGCGGCGCCCTGTCCCAGGAGTTCCGCCAGTTCGGGCGCGGCAGCCTCGGACCGGTGCCGTGGTCGGTGCTCATCCTCGCCGCAGCGGTGGCCGCCGTGGTCGCCCTGATGCGCGCCGACTTCGGACGCACCCTCGTCGCCACCGGTGACAACCCGCTCGCCGCCGGGCTGTCCGGTGTGCGCGTCCACCGCGTCAAGACGCTCGCGTTCGTCCTCTCCGGACTGTCCGCCGCCGTCTGCGCGATCCTGCTCGGCGGGTTCGCCGGGGTCTCCGCCAAGGTCGGACAGGGCCTGGAGTTCAGGGCGATCACCGCCGTCGTGGTCGGCGGCGTGGTGCTCGGCGGAGGCCGCGGCTCGGTCGTGGCCGCCATCGCCGGCGCCTTCACCCTGCAGTCCCTCTTCACCCTCCTCAACCTGCACGGCATCTCCGGGGCCATGGAGTACACCGTCCAGGGGCTCATCCTCATCGCCGCGGTCGCCCTCGGGACCGTTCAGCTTCCGCGGCGAGGCCGCCGCTCCACCTCCACCGCATAAGGGACCACCATGCTCCTCACCCACAGACGCGTACTCGCCGCCGCCGCATTCGCCGTGCTGCTCCCGCTGACGGCCTGCTCGTCGGACAAGATTGGGAACGACGGCGCGTCCGCGTCCGCCGGTGCCACGAAGAAGACCGGTGACCAATCGAAGTTCTTCGTCCAGGAGGACTACGACGCCCAGCTCGCGATGCGTACCAAGACGCCGACCGGCCCGGCCGACAAGCCGTGGGAGCAGGCCATCGACCCGCAGCCGGTCGACACCTCGACGTACAAGAAGGCCGGCCCGCACCACCTGTGCTTCTCCAACGCCGCGACCAACAACCCCTGGCGGCAGGTCGGTTGGAAGACCATGCAGGCCGAGGCCAAGAGCCACCCGGAGATCGCCGAGCTCACCGCCCTGGACGCCGAGGGCAAGGACGACAAGCAGATCTCCGACATCGCGGAACTCCAGGCCAAGGGCTGCGACGCACTCATCGTCTCGCCCAACACGACCGCCACCCTCACCCCGGCCGTCAAGGCCGCCTGCGGGAAGATCCCGGTCATCGTCTTCGACCGGGGCGTCCAGACCGACTGCCCGGTCACCTTCATCAAGCCGATCGGCGGCTACGCCTTCGGCGCCGCCGGTGCCGAGTTCCTCACCCAGAAGGTGAAGCCCGGCGGTAAGGTGCTCGCCCTGCGCATCCTGCCCGGCGTGGACGTGCTGGAGACCCGTTGGTCGGCCGCGAAGGTCGCCTTCGACAAGAGCAAGCTGGACGTGGTCGGTGTGGAGTTCACCGACGGCGACGCCGCCAAGACCAAGAGCATCGTCTCGAACTACATCCAGCGCTACGGAAAGCTCGACGGCATCTGGATGGACGCCGGCGCCACCGCCGTCGCGGCCGTCGAGGCCTTCGAGGACGCCGGTCAGCCCGTCCCGCCGATCAACGGCGAGGACCAGCAGGACTTCCTGCAGAAGTGGAAGGACGCCAAGCTGACGGCGGTGGCCCCGACCTACCCGACCTACCAGTGGCGCACCCCGGTGATCGCCGCGCTGAGGATCCTCAACGGCGAGAGCGTGCCGAAGGTCTGGAACCTCCCGCAGCCGACCATCACCCAGGACACCCTCGCCACCTACCTCAAGCCAGGCATGCCCCCGCTGCACTACGCCCTCTGCGGGTGCGAGACGCTGCCCGGCTACCCGCAGGCCTGGGGTGGCAGGTAGATGCGCGAGATCGGTGTCAACACCTGGGTCTGGACCTCCCCGCTGACGGACGAGAGGCTGGCCGAGCTCGTCCCGCACGTCGCCACCCTGGGGTTCGACGTGATCGAACTCCCGGTGGAGCACCCGGGCCAGTGGGATCCCCACCGCGCCGCCGAACTGCTGCGCAGCTACGGACTCGGCGCCTCGGTCGTGCTCGTCATGCCCCCGGGCCGGGAACTGGTCGCCGCCCCACCCGGGACCGTCCGGGCGACCCAGGACTACCTGCGGCACTGCGTGGACGTCGCGGGCATCGTCGGCGCGCCGGCGGTCAGCGGCCCCGCCTACGCGTCGGTCGGTCGCACCTGGCACCTGGACGCCGACCAACGCCGGTCCGTCTACGCCGAGTTGAGGGAGAACCTCAAGCCCGTCGTGGACCACGCGGCCCAGCGCTCGGTGCGGATCGGCATCGAGCCGCTCAACCGCTACGAGACCAGCCTGATCAACACCGTCGACCAGGCACTGGAGGCGCTGCCCGAAGGATGCGGGCTCGCCCTCGACACCTACCACCTCAACATCGAAGAGAGGAGCCCGGCGCAGGCCGTCCGGGCGGCCGGTGAACGGCTCGTCCACCTCCAGGTCTGCGGCACCGACCGCGGCGCCCCGGGCGCCGACCACTTCGACTGGCCCGCCTTCACCGAAGCCGCCGACCTCGTCGGCTACGGCGGCCCGCTGGTCATCGAGTCCTTCACCCCCGACAACACGACGATCGCCACCGCGGCCTCCGTCTGGCGTCCGCTGGCCCCCAGCCCGGACGCCCTCGCCGCGGACGGCCTGGCGTTCCTGCGCACCCTCTGAGCACTGATCGACCCCCACGTTCCTCCACCCACCACTGGAGAACCACAGTGCAACGATCGAGACTGAAGCGCGGCCTCGCCGCGCTCGGCGCCGCCGTCCTCGGCGCAGCGCTCCTGCAGATACCGGCCGCCCACGCGGCGGAGCCGGCGTTCAAGGTGCTGCTGTTCACCAAGACCGCCGACGGATCCTTCCGGCACGACTCCATCGACGCCGGCGTAAAGATGTTCCAGCAGCTCGGCGCCGACAACGGCTTCCAGGTCGACCGGAGCGAGGACGCCACCGTCTTCAACTCGGCGACCCTGAGCACCTACAGTGCCGTCGTCATGTTCCAGACCTCCGGGATGGTCTGGGACACCGACGACGAGCGGAAGGCCGTCCAGGACTACGTGCACAGCGGCCACGGCATCGTCGCGGTCCACAACGCCACCGACATGAGGATCCAGGGGCAGTTCCCCTGGTGGGACCAGGTCCTGATGGGCGGCGCCCACATGACCGAGCACTCGGCCGGCGTCCTGAACGGCACCGCCAAGGTCGCGGACAAGGTCCACCCCTCCACCCAGGGGCTGCCGGACCGCTGGACGCGCGCCGAGGAGTGGTACAACTTCGACAAGGACCAGCGCGGCGACGTGCACGTCCTGGTCACGGCGGACGAGACGACCTACGACGCCGGGCCGAAGAAGATGGGCCCCGACCACCCGATCTCCTGGTGCCGCAACGCCGAGGGCGGCAAGGTCTGGGCCACCGCCATGGGCCACGAGTCCTCGGCCTACTCCGAGCCGCTGTTCAAGCAGCACCTGCTGGGCGGCATCAAGTGGGCCGCGGGCAGCGCGGCCGGCGACTGCAGCGGCACCGTCACCAAGAGCTTCCAGAAGGTGACCCTCGACGGGCGCCCCACCCAGCCGATGGCGCTGGACGTCGCGCCGGACGGGAAGGTCTTCTACGTCTCCCGCTCCGGCGAGCTGAACGTCATCCACACCCACGACGGAGTGCCGGAGACCCACCTCGCGGGCAAGCTGGACGTCTACGACGGCGGCGAGGCCGGCCTGGTCGGCGTGGCGCTCGACCCGGGCTTCGCCACCAACCGGTGGATCTACCTCTACTACGCGCCGAAGAGCCCCCAGGTGAACCGGCTCTCCCGCTTCACCGTCAACGCGGACGACACCCTCGACAAGGCCAGCGAGAAGCAGCTGCTGAACATCCCGGTCGGCCGTGACAGCGAGCCCGGCCACACCGGCGGCTACCTCACGTTCGGCCCCGGCGGCAACCTCTACATCGGGACCGGTGACGACACCAACCCGTTCGAGTCCGACCTCTACACCCCCATCGACGAGCGGCCCGGGCGGCAGAGGTTCGACGCGCAGGGCTCCGCCGCCAACACCAACGACCTGCGCGGCAAGATCCTGCGCATCCACCCCGAGAGCAACGGGAGCTACACGGTCCCCTCGGGCAACCTGTTCGCGCCCGGAACCGCGAAGACCAAGCCCGAGATCTACGTGATGGGCATGCGCAACTCCTTCCGGTTCTCCGTGGACAAGGAGACCGGGTGGATCTCGGCCGGCGACTACGGGCCCGACGCCTCGGTGCCGGACGCGAACCGCGGCCCCGAGGGGCACGTCACCTGGGACCTGATCAAGGAACCCGGCAACTACGGCTGGCCGTACTGCGTGGCGAACAAGATCCCGTACAACAAGTACGACTTCGCGACCCACACCTCGGGCGCGAAGTTCGACTGCGACAAGCCGGTCAACCACTCGCCCAACAACACCGGGCTGACCGACCTGCCGCCGACCAAGGCGGCGACGGTCTGGTACACCTACGATCCCTCCACGAAGTTCCCCGAGATCGACCACGGGCAGGGCGCGGCCCCGATGGGCGGGCCGTTCTACCACTACGACCCGGACAACCCCTCGGACCGCAAGTTCCCCGAGTACTACGACAAGACGCCGTTCTTCTACGAGTGGAGCCGCAACTTCGTCAAGGAATTCAAGCTCGACTCCAACGGTGAGCTCCTGAAGATCAACCCCTTCCCCGCGGACCTCAAGCCGCGCGGGCCGATCGACATGAAGTTCGGTCCGGACGGCGCGATGTACCTGGCCGAGTGGGGCAACGGCTTCGGCCGCACCAACAAGGACGCCGGGATCTACCGGATCGACTACGTCTCCGGCAAGCAGGCCCCGCTCGCGAAGGCGAGCGCAACCCCCGACTCCGGGCAGCCGCCGCTGGACGTCGCATTCTCCTCGGCGGGCTCCGTCGATCCGAACGGCGAGGCGCTCACCTACCTGTGGGACTTCGGGGACGGATCGACGTCCACCGACGCCAACCCCACCCACACCTACACCGACAAGGGCACGTTCAAGGCCCGGCTGACGGTCACCAATGCGAGCGGGAAGTCGGCCGCGATCACCGTGCCGGTCGCGGTGGGCGTGGTCCGCCCGACGGTCCGCTTCACCAGCCCGCCCGACGGAGGCTTCTTCGGCTGGGGTGACAGCGTCAGCTACACGGTCGAGGTGACCGACCCCGACGGCGGACCCGTCGACTGCGCCAAAGTGAAGGTCTCCCCGGCGCTCGGCCACGACCACACCCACACCCACGAGACCGGTCAGTTCACCGGCTGCTCCGGAACGTTCACGACCAACTCGAGCGGACACGGCGAGTTCGCCGACATCTACATGGTGCTCACCGCCGACTACATCAGTCCGAACGGACTGACCGGAACCACCAGCATCATGCTGCAGCCCAAGCGCAAGCAGGCCCCGCACTACACCAGCCACTCCGGCACCGAGATCGTCGCGTCGGCCGGGGCCGAGGGCGGCAGGGTCCTCGGCACCATCAGGAACGGCGACTGGATCTCGTTCGACGAGATGAACCTGGCCGGGATCGACACCGTGTCCGCCCGGGTGTCCTCGCCGGCCGACGGTGGCGGCACGATCGAGATCCACGCCGACGCGCCGGACGGCACGCTCGTCTCCACGATCGCGGTCCCGGCGACCGGCGGATGGGAGACCTTCGCCGCCACCGCGCCCGTCAAGGTCGCCGACCCCGGCGGCACCCACACCCTGTACGCGGTGTTCGGCGTCACGGGGGGGTCGTTCAACGTGAACTCCTTCACCTTCGGCGGCAAGGGCGTTTCCGTGACGACCGGCCCGCAGCCCGGTGGCAGGTACGTGGTGACGAACGCCGGCAGCGGCAAGGCCCTCGAGGTCCAGGCGGCGTCCACGGCCGACGGCGCAGCGGTCGTCCAGAACCCGAACACCGGCGCGGCCTCCCAGCAGTGGACGCTGAACGGCGGCGCGAACGGGCCGTTCACGATGAAGGCGCAGAACAGCGGCAAGTGCCTGGACCTGACGGCCGACCAGGTCGGCGTCGACGGCGCCAAGCTCTGGCAGTGGGGCTGCTGGGGCGGCGTCAACCAGCAGTGGAGGGTGGAGTCCGTCGGCTCCGACACCTTCCGGATCGTCTCGGCGGCGAGCGGCAAGTGCCTGGACGTGCCGGAGAACTCCGGCACGAACGGGCTCCAGCTGAACCAGTACGCCTGCAACGGCACCCCTGCCCAGCAGTGGAAGTTGAGCAAGGTCAACTGACCGTCCGCCCGGCGCCCACCAGCGGTGGGCGCCGGGCCCACCTCCCGGTCCCCCTCCTACGGAGTTCACATGCGCCCGCTCAGAACACTCCTGCCCGCACTGGGCCTCGGCCTCGCACTCACCCTCACCGTCCCCGCCGGCTCCCCGGTGGCCGACCCCGCACAACCCGCCTTCAAGGTGCTCGTCTTCTCCAAGACCCAAAAGCCCGACGGCTGGCGGCACGACTCGATCCCCGCCGCCGTCCAGGCCCTCAAGGACCTCGGCGCCGCGAACGGTTTCGCGGTCGACGCCACCGAGGACGACCAGGTGTTCACCCCCGCCAACCTGGCGAACTACCGGGCGGTCGTCTTCGCCCTGACCACCGGTGACGTCCTCGACACCACCGAGAAGGCCGCCTTCGAGGGCTACATCCGCGCCGGCGGCGGCTACGCGGGCATCCACTCCGCCTCCGACACCGAGTACAACTGGCCCTTCTACGGCCAGGTCGTCGGCGCGTACTTCAAGAGCCATCCCGACCAGCAGCAGGCCACGGTGGTCGTCGAGGACCGGACCAACCCCAGCACCGCCCACCTGCCCGCCACCTGGAGCAGATGGGACGAGTGGTACAACTTCCGTACGAATCCCCGGGATTCCGTGCACGTCCTCGCCTCCGTCGACGAGTCGACGTACGACCCGGGGGACGGGATGGGCGACCACCCCATCACGTGGTGCCAGAACGTCCAGGGCGGCCGGTCCTGGTACACCGGGATGGGCCACACCATCGAGTCCTACGCCGACCCCGCCTTCCGGGCCATGCTCCTCGGCGGCATCCGCCTTGCGGCGGGCGTGGAGCAGGCCGACTGCAGTCCTGCGGGGCCGGTGGGCCCGGTGGGTGCCGGTACGTTCACCGTGACGAATGCGGCCAGTGGCAAGGCCGTTGACGCGGCGTCCGCACCGGTGGAGGATGGTGCCGCGGTCGTCCAGAACGCGCCGAACGGCAGCGCCGTTCAGCGGTGGAGGCTGAGCGACGCCGGGGACGGCGCGTTCACGCTGACGGCGGCCGGCGGCAAGTGCCTCGATGTGCCGGGCGACAGGATCGCCGCGGACGGCGCCAAGCTCCAGCAGTGGGCCTGCTCGGGCGGTGACAACCAGAGGTGGACGGTGGAGCCCGTCGGCTCGGGCGTGTACCGGCTGGTGTCGGTGGCGAGCGGCAAGTGCCTGGACGTGCCGGGGAACTCCGGCGCGAACGGTCTCCAGTTGAACCAGTACGCCTGTAACGGCACCGCCGCCCAGCAGTGGAAGCTCACGCGGGTCGGCTGACCCGGCCCAGGCCCGGCGCCCGACCGCCTTCCGGCGGGCGTCGGGTCCACCCCATCCTCCCAGCACAGCAGAAGTGGAACCGCGATGACACGTCCTGTCACCCTTTTCACCGGACAGTGGACGGACCTTCCGTTCGAGGAGGTCTGTGAGCTGGCCTCCAGTTGGGGTTACGACGGTCTGGAGATCGCGTGTGGGGGTGACCATTTCGAGGTCGACCGCGCGATCGCCGACCCCGGGTACGTGCGTGGCAGACGCGAGATCCTGGAGCGCAACGGCCTTCAGGTGTGGGCGATCTCGAACCACCTGGTGGGCCAAGCGGTGTGCGACCACCTGATCGACGAGCGGCACCGGGCGATCCTGCCGGGGCGGTTGTGGGACGCGGATCCGGAGAAGGTGCGGCGCAACGCCGCTCGGGAGATGGGGGACACCGCGAGGGCGGCGCGGCTGCTGGGTGTCGACACGGTGGTGGGCTTCACCGGCTCCCCGGTCTGGCACACCGTGGCGATGTTCCCGCCCGTCACGTCCGCGAGGGTCGATGCCGGGTACCGGGAGTTCGCGGACCGGTGGAACCCCGTCCTGGACGTGTTCGAGGAGGTGGGTGTCAGGTTCGCGCTGGAGGTGCATCCGAGCGAGATCGCCTACGACTACTGGACGACCCACCGGACGCTGGAGGCCATCGGCCACCGGCCGTCGTTCGGTCTCAACTGGGATCCGTCCCACATGGTCTGGCAGGACCTCGACCCGGCCGGCTTCATCCTGGAGTTCGCCGAGCGGATCTACCACGTGGACTGCAAGGACACCCGGGTGCGCGTCGGCGACGGCCGCCGCGGGCGTCTCTCCTCCCACCTGCCCTGGGGCGACCCGCGGCGCGGCTGGGACTTCGTCTCGACCGGACACGGCGACGTCCCCTGGGAGGACTGCTTCCGCGCGCTGAACGCGGTCGGCTACGACGGCCCGATCTCCATCGAATGGGAGGACGCCGGAATGGACCGCCGGCACGGTGCCGCCGAAGCCGTCTCGTTCATCCGCCGGATCGCCGCCATCGTGCCCCCGGCGGCCGCGTTCGACTCCGTGTTCGGCGCAAGCACCCCCTCGGAGGCATGACATGGGCAACCTGCCCGGACAGGACACCGGGCGTGTCGGGGTCTGGTTCATCGGGGCGCGGGGTTCGGTGGCCACCACCGCGGTGGTCGGCGCCGCCGCCGTCGGTGCCGGCCTGGTCCCGCCGACCGGAATGGTGAGCGAACTCCCCGAGTTCGTCGGAGCGGGCCTGCCCCCGCTCGCCAGGCTGGTGTTCGGCGGCCACGACATCGTCACCACCTCGCTCCCCAAGCGGGCCGAGCAACTCGCCGACGCGGGGGTGTTCTCCCCGGCACTGCTGCCCGCCGTCGCCCGCGCCCTCCAGCTCGCCGAGCTGGAGGTCCGGCTGGGAGCCACCCCGGCCCGGTCGGGCGAGCCCCAGGAAGCGGCGGCCGCCTCCCTCACCGCCGACCTGACCTCCTTCCGGGAACGCAACCGGCTGAGCCAGGTCGTGGTGGTGAACGTCTCCTCCACCGAACCGGTGGCCCCGCTCCGTCGCGCCCACCAGAGCGTCGGCGCGCTGGAGGAGGCCCTCGCCACCAGGCCCGACGTCCTGCCGACGAGTTCGCTGTACGCCTACGCGGCGCTGCGGGCCGGCTGCTCCTACGTGGACTTCACCCCGTCACGGGGCATCCGGCTACCGGCGCTGCGTCAACTCGCCGGCCAGCGGCGGCTGCCCTTCGCCGGCAGCGACGGCAAGACCGGTGAGACGCTGGTGCGCGCCGCCCTCGCCCCGATGTTCACCCACCGCGCCTTGCGGGTGCGATCGTGGTCGGGCACCAACCTGCTCGGCGGAGGGGACGGCGCCACGCTGGCCGAACCGGCCGCCGCCGCCAGCAAGAACGCCTCCAAACGCAGCGGCCTGGCCGCCATGCTCGGCGACCAGGTCCAGGGCTGCACCCACATCGACTACGTGCCCAGCCTGGGCGAGCAGAAGACCGCATGGGACCACATCGCCTTCGAGGGCTTCCTCGGCACGCCGATGACCATGCAGTTCACCTGGCAGGGGGTGGACTCGGCGCTCGCCGCGCCGCTGGTCCTCGACCTGGCCCGGTTCCTCGCCCGCGCACGGCAGTTGGGCGCCGCCGGCCCGCAGGAGCAGCTCGCCTTCTTCTTCAAGGACCCGGTCAGGGCCGACAGGTCGGCAGGCGAGCACCGGCTGGTCACCCAGTTCGAGACCCTGCGCGCCTGGTACCGGGGAGGCCGGTCGTGACCGGCCTGCGGGCGCTGGCGGAACTGGTGCGCGCCCCGGCCGCGCTCACCGTCCCCGGCGACACCCTGCTCGGCGCCGCCGCCGCGGGCCGGCCGGCCGGCGCCAGGGCGGTCGGACTCGCGGCGGCATCGGTGAGCCTCTACTGGGCGGGGATGGCCTTGAACGACTACGCCGACCGGCACATCGACGCCGAGGAACGGCCCGGCCGACCCATCCCCTCCGGCCGGATCAGCCCGCGCTCCGCGCTCGTCACCGCCTCGGTCCTCACCGGCACGGGCCTGGCCCTGGCGGGCGCGAGCGGCGGACGAACGACCCTGGCGCTCGCCCTGCCGCTCGCGGCGACCGTCTGGGCGTACGACCTGAAGCTCAAGCACACCCCGTTCGGGCCGACCGCCATGGCCACCGCCCGGGGACTCGACGTGCTCATGGGCGCCGGGGCGACGCGCTGGCGGCAGGCCCTCGCCCCCGCCGGCACGATCGCCTGCCACACCTACGCGGTCACGACGGTGAGCCGCCGGGAGGCCCACGGCGCCACCGCGGCGCTCCCGGCCGGCGCGCTGGCCGCCACCGGCCTCATCGGCCTGGGCGCCGCGGCCCTGCCCCCGGCGGACGCGGCCCCCGCCCACCGCGCCACCGCGACCGCCGTGCTCGGGGGCTACCTGCTGGCGGCGGGCGGCGCGCAGCTCGCCGCCACCGTCCGCCCCGACGCGGCGCACCTGCGGCGGGCCGTCGCCGCCGGCATCCACGCCGTGATCCCGCTCCAGGCGGCCCTGACCGCGCGCGCCGGATCCGTCCGGGCGGCCCTGTCACTGCTGGCCGCCTACCCGCTGGCCAGAGGCCTGGCCCGAAAGGTCTCCCCGACATGACCGCACTGAGATTCGGCTACGGCACCAACGGGCTGACCGACCACCGCCTCGACGAGGCCCTGGAACTGATCGCCGGCCTCGGATACACCGGGGTCGCCCTCACCCTGGACCACGGCCACCTCGACCCGTACGCACGCGACCTGCCCGGGGCACTGGCCCGCGTCCGGAGGAAGCTGACCGCGCTCGACCTGGGCCTCGTGGTGGAGACCGGCGCCCGCTACCTGCTCGACCCCTGGCGCAAACACGCCCCGACCCTGGTGGACGCCGACCCCGGCGGCCGCGCCCGCCGCCTCGACCTGCTCCAGCGGGGGATCCGGATCGCGGCGGACCTGGAAGCCGAGGTGCTCTCCTTCTGGAGCGGCGCCCCCGAGCCCGGAACGAGCCACGAGCACGCCTGCCAGTTCCTGGTCGACGGCTGCGCCGCCCTCGTGGAGACCGCACGCAGCGTCGGGGTCCAGCTCGGCTTCGAGCCGGAGCCCGGGATGCTGGTCCCGGACCTGGACGGCTACGAGCGGCTGCGGGCCGCCCTCGGCGGGCCGGCCGCCTTCGGCCTCACCCTCGACATCGGGCACTGCCGGTGCCTCGAACCGGCCTCCCCGGCCGAGTGCGTGCGGCGAGCGGCGCCGTGGCTGGTCAACGTCCAGATCGAGGACATGCGCCGGGGTGTCCACGAGCACCTGGAGTTCGGCGAGGGCGAGATCGACTTCCCGCCCGTCCTGGCGGCCCTGTCGGAGGTCGGGTACCGCGGGCTCGTCGCGGTCGAGCTGCCCCGGCACGGGCACAGCGGGCCGCTGACGGCGCTGCGCTCCCTCACCGCCCTGCGCGCGGCCTCCGCCGACCCCTGGACCGCCGCCGCCGTCGACCGGGTGCGCTCCGACCCCGCCGTGCTGACCGAGCTGTTCCCGATCGCCGCCCGCAGCACCGGCCCCGAGCGGGGAGAAGCCGCGCGGGGCCAACTGCTGCTGGCGCTCCCGGACACCGGTCTGGCGGCAACCCTCGAGAAGCTCTACCACGGGGGAGACGCGGCCGAGCGCCTCGCGGTGCTGCGCACCCTCCCGCTGCTCGACCAGGCCGGCCGCATCGGCCCGGACGCGCTGCCGCTGATCACCGACGCCCTGCGCACCAACGACATCCGGCTGGTGACGGCGGCGGTGGGCCCGTACGCGGCCCGGTACCTCGACCAGCCCGCCTGGCGTCAGGCCGTCCTCAAGTGCGTCTTCACGGGCATCCCGCTGGACGCCGTGGCGGGCCTGGCCCGCCGCACCGACCCCGAACTCGTCCGCATGTTCCGGGACTTCGCCGCCGAGCGCACCGCCGCGGGGCGAAGGGTCCCCGAGGACCTGGGCCTCCAGATCGACCACCACAGCACGGGAGCGGTCCATGCGCATCTTTGACCCCCACATCCACATGACCTCCCGCACCACCGACGACTACCGGGCGATGCACGCCGCCGGCGTCCGCGCCCTGGTCGAGCCGGCCTTCTGGCTCGGCCAGCCACGCACCTCGGCCGCCAGCTTCCGCGACTACTTCGACGCCCTGCTCGGCTGGGAGCCCTACCGCGCCGCCCAGTACGGCATCCAGCACTTCTGCGCGATCGCGCTCAACCCCAAGGAGGCCAACGATCCGCGGTGCACGCCGATCCTCGACGACCTGCCCCGATACCTGGTCAAGGACCGGGTCGTCGCCGTCGGCGAGATCGGCTTCGACGCGATGACCGATTCCGAGGAGCGCGCCTTCACCGCGCAGCTCGCCCTCGCCCGCGAGCACGGCCTGCCCGCCCTCGTCCACACCCCGCACCGCGACAAGGCCGTCGGAACGAGCCGCGCCCTGGAACTCGTCCGCGCCGACGGGATCGACCCGGCCATGGTGGCGATCGACCACCTCAACGAGATCACCGCGCCGCTGGTCGCCGGCACCGGTTGCTGGATGGGCTTCTCCATCTACCCCGACACCAAGATGGACCCGGACCGGATGGTGCGCATCCTCCAGGAGCACGGCACCGCCCGCGTCCTGGTCAACTCGGCCGCGGACTGGGGCCACAGCGACCCGCTGCTCACCCGGTCCACCGCGGCCGCCATGCTCGCCGCCGGTTTCTCCGAGGGCGACGTCGAGCAGGTGCTGTGGCGCAACCCGGTCGAGTTCTACGGGCAGAGCGGCCGCCTCGTCCTCGAACCGGCCCCCGACCGGCCGGCCGAGGACGCGGTGTTCGCCGGCAACTCCGTGCGCAGGGGAGGTCGTTGATGCGGCTGCGGCACCGGAGCGGGGAGGTCGTCCACCTCGGCTACTGCACCAACGTGCACCCGGCCGAGGACCTGGCCGGCATCCTGCGGCAACTCGACACCTACGCCGTCCCCGTGCGGGAGCGACTCGGGGAGTCCCGCCTCGGTCTGGGGCTCTGGCTCGCCCACCAGGTCGCCGCCGAACTGGCGGCCGACCCGTCGGCGGCCCGGCGGCTGCGCGCCGAACTCACCGCCCGCGGGCTGGAGGTCGTGACCCTCAACGGCTTCCCCTACCAGGGATTCCACGACCCGGTCGTCAAGTACTCCGTGTACTGGCCCGACTGGGCCTCGCCACAACGCCTCCACTACACCTGGGACCTGGCCCGGGTGCTGGCGCTGCTCTTGCCGGACGACGTCGTCGAGGGCAGCGTCTCCACCCTGCCGTTCGGCTGGGGGGCCGGTTGGACCCAGGACCACCACGGCCGGGCGCGGCAGCACCTCGACCTCCTCGGGCAGGAGCTGGGCGAGATCTTCCGGCAGACCGGGCGCACCATCAGGGTCGGGTTCGAGCCCGAACCGGGCTGCCTGATCGAGACGACCGGACAGGCGGTCCAGCACCTGTCCAGCCTCGACCCGGAGTACTTCGGCGTCTGCCTCGACACCTGTCATCTGGCCGTCGCCTTCGAGGAGCCGGAGGCGGCCCTGGCCGAACTGGCACGAGCGGGCATCGGCGTCATGAAGGTCCAGGTCTCCTGCGCCCTCCACACGGCCACGCCGACGGACCCCGCCGCGCGCGGCGCGCTGGCGGCGTTCGACGAGCCGAGGTTCCTCCATCAGACCAGGCAGGCCGGCCGGCCACCGGTGGGCACCGACGACCTGCCGGACGCGCTCACCGGGCCCACGGCCCCGAGCGGTGCGGGCCCGTGGCGCACGCACTTCCACATCCCGGTGCACGCGGACCCGTCGCCCCCGCTGGCCTCCACCCGCCCGGTGCTCCAGCGCGCGCTCGCGGCGCTGCTCGCCGCCGACCGGCCGCAGACCCGCCACCTGGAAGTCGAGACGTACACCTGGTCGGCGCTCCCCGAACCTCCGCGCGGCAGCGCCGATCTGGTCGAGGGAGTCGCCGCCGAACTCGACTGGACCCGCCGGGAACTCCTGCGGCTGGGCCTGACGCCGCTCCCGTCGATGCAGGGCGGGAGCACCCGATGAGTGTCGTGGTCCTCGATGTCGTCGGACTCACCCCGCGGGTGCTCGTCCACATGCCCCGCCTGCGGGCCGTCGCCGATTCCGGGTTCTGCGCGCGGTTGGACACCGTCCTTCCCGCCGTCACCTGCTCGGTGCAGTCCACCTTCCTGACCGGGGAGCCGCCCGCCGGGCACGGTATCGTCGGCAACGGCTGGTACGACCGCGACACCGGCGAGGTCGCGTTCTGGCGCCAGCACAACGGGCTCGTCCAGGGGGAGAAGGTCTGGCAGGCGGCCCGCCGCACCGCCCCCGGTCTGAAAGTGGCCAACATCTGCTGGTGGTACGCGATGGGGGCCGACGTCGACATCACCGTCACCCCACGGCCGGTCTACCACTACGACGGCCGCAAGTCCCCGGACTGCTACACCGTTCCGGCCTCGCTGCGCGAGACGCTCACCGCCGAACTCGGCCGCTTCCCGCTGTTCGACTACTGGGGGCCCAGGGCCGGCCTCGCCTCGTCCCGGTGGATCATCGGGGCCGCCCGGCGGATCATCGAGCGGGAGGACCCGGACCTGACGCTCGTCTACGTGCCGCACCTCGACTACGACCTCCAGCGCCACGGCCCGGACTCACCGCAGGCCAGGGCGGCCGCGGCTGAACTCGACGCCCTCCTCGGCCCGTTCGTCGAGTGGCTGGGCGCCCGGGGAACCACGGTCGTCGCGCTCAGCGAGTACGGCATCACCGAGGTGCGGCGCCCCGTCGACATCAACCGGGCGCTGCGCCGGGAGGGCCTGCTGAACGTCCACACCCAGCAGGGCATGGAGTACCTGGACCCGTGGACGTCCCGCGCCTTCGCCACGCCCGACCACCAGGTGGCGCACGTGTACGTGGCCGATCCCGCCGATCTGGAGCGGGTCCGGGGGCTGCTGCTGCGGACCGGCGGCGTGGACCGGGTGCTGGACCGGGACGGCCAGGCGGAGTTCGGTCTGGACCACCCCCGCGGCGGCGAGCTGCTCGCGATCGCCTCCGCCGACAGCTGGTTCACCTACTACTACTGGCTGGACGACGACCGCGCCCCGGACTTCGCCCACGGCGTGGAGATCCACCGCAAGCCTGGCTACGACCCGGCCGAGCTCTTCTTCGACCCGGGCGACCCGCTGGTCATGGTGCGTGCCGCGATGTCGCTGGCCAAGCTGCGGCTCGGCATCCGCGGCACCATGTCGGTGGTGCCCACCGACCCGTCCTGCGTCCGCGGCAGCCACGGACGCCTCCCGGACGACCCGCAGGACGCCCCCGTGCTGCTGTGCTCCAGCCGCGAGCACGCCCGTGACCGCTTCCACGCCACCCAGGTGAAGCGGTTCCTGCTCTCCTGCCTGGGGGCCGGGGGTTGAGGGCCCGGTGTGTGCCGCTCGTTGTGCGGAACGGGTGGCACACACCGGACCGGTCGGTGGGCCGGGCCGGCCGTCGTCGGAGGCCGGCCGCCGGGGGGCCGCAGCTTCTTCGTAACGAAGATTAACAATATGTGGGTGTGGGCGCAACCGCCCAGCGGAGGTGGACGGCGGGGCGGGCGGGGTCGCGGGCAGGGGTGGGGCAGGGCGGTTCATCAGATCCTCAGGGTCCCCGTGGCACTGTGAGTGGCTGGCCGGGGTGCGGCGGAGAGCCCCCCGGCGACATCCACGAGCAAGGAGCGGCGCGTGCCATCGCCTGTAGTGCTGGGCTTCGACATCAGCGGGACCCGGATCGCCGTCGCCGCGACCGACACGGGCGGCGTCCGGCTCGGGTCGGACGTGGTGCCGACGCACACCGAGCCGAGCCCCGCAGGCTGCCTGGCCCGGGCCGTGGGTGCCACGAGGGTCCTCCTGGAGCGGGTGGCGCCCGGCCGGGCGACGGTCGGCGTCGGGGTCTCGATGCTCGGCGCCCTGGGCGAACGCGCGGGCGCCGCCCCGCCGACCGATCAGGACTGGAGCAGCCCGGCCGTGCGCCATGAACTCGCGTCCGCGTTCGGGGGTGCCCGGGTCCGGGTCGCCACCGACGTGATGGCCGCCGCCCGGGTCGAGGCCGAGTACGGTTCCCTGGCCGGCGCCGACCCGGCGGTCTACCTGAACCTGGGCACCGGCCTGGCCGTCGCCATCGTGGTCGGTGGCGAGGTCGTCCTCGGCCGCAACGGCACCGCCGGCGGGATCGGCCGCAACCTGCGCCGGATCGCCGACGTCGGGCAGCCGACCGAGGACCGGATCCTGCTGGAGGAGGCCGTCAGCGGCAAGGCACTCCTGAAAGAAGCCCTCACGGTGCTGCCGGGCCTGGACAGCGCGGGCCAGGCCCTCGCGGATGCTGCCCGACACCCGCAACTGGCCGGTCTGCTGGCGGAGTTCACCGCCGAGCTGGCGTTCCACCTCACGAACCTGGCCATCGCGGTCGACCCGGAGCGGATCGCGGTGGGCGGCAGCATGGCGCGGGCCTGGGACGTCCTGCACCCGCCGCTGAGCAGGGCCCTCGCCGCCGCCGTGCCCCACCCGCCGGACCTCGTCCTGGCGGACTTCCCCCTCAACACCCCGTTCCTGGGCGCCCTGGCGCTCGGGCAGGCGGCAGCCCGCGACGCGCTGGCGGCTGCCGCACCCGGGTGAGAGCCGGCTTCCGAAGGTCCGGGGCAACAGACGGCCAGGTCAGGAAGCGAACGGGGTTGGGTGCAGAGGCCTTTGGGGGGACGGATCACGGTGCTGAGGAGGGGGACAGCCTCTGCGGCAGGTTCGAAGTCGAAGTCGAACCCCTGATGTGCCAGGATCTGTCGCTGTGATCAGCGACCCTCTTGCCGGCCTGGACGATGTGCCCTGGGCTGAACTGCGGCACTCCTACGGCCGGGCCGACGACGTTCCCGCACACCTCAGGGCGATGCAGGCGGGGGACCGGGAGGGCGATTACCCGCCGAGTGTGCAGCTCGCGAACCACATCGTGCACCAGGGCACGCGATCGCAGGCTGCGGTGTACACCGTTCCGTTTCTCGTGCGGATGGCGCTCGATCCGAGGCTGGTCAACAGGCACCGGTTCGTTGCTCTGCTGGTCGCCATCGCGATCGGGTTGGACAACAACCACCTGCCGGACGGCTACGACCCCCGGGAGGACCGCGACCATCTGGCAACGGTGCGAGGTGAGGCCGAGGACCGGGCCAGGTGGATCGCCGAAGCCACGGACGACGAGCAGCGCCAGTGGCGCGAGGCGAGCTGCGAGCAGATGCTCATCGACGCCGAAGCGATCGTGTCCTCCTACAACGCCGTTCGGGAGGCACTTCCCGCACTCGCCGTCCTGCTGACCTCGGACAGCCCTGAGCTGCGCGCCGAGACGGCGAACCTGTTCGCGTGGTTCCCCGAGTCCGCTTCGACGTCGATTCCGTTGCTGAAGGCGCTCGTCGCCGATGAGGCCTCGCCCGGCGTCGCGGCGACGGGCCTGGTCGCCCTCGGGCTGCTCGGCGATCCGGCGGCCGTCCCCTTCGTCGAAAGTTACCTCGACAGCCCTGTCGTCGAGCTGCGCTGGGCCTCCGCCTTCGCGCTGACACGGCTCGGCATCGCCGACCCGGCCGTCGTCGACGTGCTGATCCGGGTCATCGCCTGGCCGCCGGAGAGGACCGAGACCATGCCTTTCCTGAGCGGCTCCTACCGAAGCCTCGCGGTGCTGGCCCTGGCCGAGACGTCCGAGGCCACGACGCCCCGGGCGGTCGAGGCCATGCTTGTCGGCCTGGCCGACTGCATGGGCGTCGACTGGCACCCCGACAGGTACTACACGGCACACGGGCTGTTCACGCTGGTCTTCCCGGGCGAGCCCGCCGAAGTGCCGCAGTCCTTCGGAGATCTGAGCGACGTGCAGCAGCGGGTCGTGCGGTTCCTCGCCGACCAGGACGACGTCGGCTGGCCGCACCACGTAGCGGACGCTCTGAACCGGTGGAAGGTGCCGACCGGGCGCTCCGACCTACGCGTATACGTCGGGAGTGTCCGGACCGGCCGACAGGCCGACATCTGACGTCGGGTGCCGGTGAGGCCGAATCGGGCACCTCCGCGATGAGCCTGCGCCCGTCACGGGCGGGGCGGGCGCGTCAGCGCTTCTGGACGGGCAGCCGCAGGAGGAACCTGGTCCCGCCCCGGTCGCTGGTGGCGACGGTGAGCGAACCCCCGTGGGCGTGGGCGACCCAGGCGGCGATCGACAGGCCGAGGCCGCTGGAGCCCTTTCCGCTGCGGAACCGCTCGAAGAGGGATTCGGCCAGCTCGGGTGGTATGCCGGGACCGGCGTCGTCCACCGCGACGGTGCCGTCCGAGTCGACGGTGATCTCGACGTCGGCCGGCTGCCCCGGGGCGTGGCCGTGGGTGAGCGCGTTGCCCAGGAGGTTGGCGACGGCGCGGCGCAGCAGTCCCGCGTCGGCGAGCACGACCACGGCCTCGGTCCGGACGGTCACCCGGTGCCCGTCCGTCGGGGTGTCGGCGACGACGGTGTCGACGAGCTGGTCGAGCCGCAGTGGCTCCCGGTCCAGCTGTACGGCACCGGCCCGCAACCGGGCGCGGGTGAGCAGGTCGTCGACCAGCTCGCTCATCCGGGTGGACTGGCGCAGCGTGCGCCGCATGACCTCGGTGCTGTCGGCCTCCCCACGCAGCCCCGTCTCGGCGAGTACGCGCAACGAGGCGACAGGGGTGCGCAGATCGTGCGCGGCGTCCGCGAAGAACGCCTCCTGCTGGTCGAGTGCCGCCAGGGCCGGCCGTACGGCCCGTCCGGCGAGCCAGCGGCCCGCCGCGGCCGAGGCGGCCGCCAGCACCGCGCAGGCGATGGTGAGGAGCAGGGCCAGCCGTTGGTGGTCGTCCACGTTGCCCGAGATGTCGACCGCGGTGACCGCCACCGGCCCGGAGTCATTCGTGCCCGGACCGGAGAACGGCTGGGCGTACAGGCGGAGGCGGTGGCCGTCCGGTGTCGTCGTGGTGCTCTCGGCGGTGTCCTGCTCGCGTCCGGCCTCGTCGGCGACGGCCTGCAGGGCGTCGGCCGGGACGACCAGGCAGGGCCGGTGCGGAGCGGCGATCGGGGAGACCTGACCGCCGGACTCCTTGAACAGGGTCACCGGGGGGCAGTCGTAGTCGCCCTCCTTCGGGTCGGGGTAGGTGAGCTCGCCGTTCTCGTCGTAGTGCAGATTCGCGCCGATCTCACTGGTCCGGAGCCTGAGCTCGGTGTCGACCTGGGCGCGCCAGGACCTGTCGTCCCCCTGCACGGCGATGATCGCCATGCCGACCAGGCCGAGCGCGCTGACCAGGCCGAAGAGCAGGGCGATGCGGCGCCGCAGCCGCCGGATCCGGCCCTTCGGCGTCGGCGGGGTCCGGCGGCGGCGCGGGCGACGGATGCGGTCGGCCAGGGCCGGACGGCTCACGCCTGCGACTCCAGGCGGTAGCCGACCCCGCGCACGGTGTGGATCAGCGGCGGGTCTCCCAGCTTGCGGCGGAGCTGGGAGACCAGGACCTCGACCACGTTCGAGTTGGGCTCGGTCAGTTCGTCCCAGCAGCGTTCGATGAGTTCGGTGCGGCGGACCGCCTCGCCGGGCCGGGTGGCGAGGGTCTCCAGAAGGGCGAACTCCTTGATCGTGAGGGCCAGGAGGACGCCGTCGCGGTGCACCGTGCGGCCGGCCGTGTCGATCTCCAGGCCGCCGCAGCGGACCACCGGCGGGCGGGTGACGGCGGTGCGCCGGCACAGGTTACGGACCCGGGCCACCAGTTCCGGCACGGCGAAGGGTTTCACCAGGTAGTCGTCGCCGCCGGTGGCGAAGCCCTCGACCCGGTCGGTGACGGTGTCACGCGCGGTGAGGAAGAGCACCGGCAGGGTCTGGCCTTCGGACCTTATTCGGCGCACGTAGTCCGCCGAATCACCGGCAGGCAGCATCCGGTCGAACACGACGCAGTCGTAGGCGGTGACGAACAACGCCTCGTCGGCCTCGGGAAGGTCGGCGGCCTCATCGACCGCCAGGCCGTTGCCGCGCAGCGCGGCCGCTACGGCGAACCGCAGGTCCTCGTCGTCCTCGACCACCAGTACTCGCATATCGGCCAGAATAATGACGTCCGATGACGGAGTCGCGGGCAGGCGGGCGGCTGAGCTCCCGATGCGGGTCGGCGCGGCTTCGACGGACGCGCGCCGCGCGGGTGGACGTGCCGGGGTCGGGCGCTTCCGCGAGGCGGTGCGATGGAGGCCGGTGATCTGAGTGCTTCCTCACTGCTCGACGGGGTTCCGGGGAGTCGGGCGTCCCGATCTGTGCCGAGGGGCGTCCCGATCTGTGCCGAGGAGGGCCGTGCACCTCCCCGTGCCCGGGGGGATTCGACACCTGGGAGGTGCACAGCCAGTCGCCGGTCCGCGGCCGCCGCTACGGCAACGGACCGGCGTTGTCCACGGCTGCCTCCCCCTCCGCGTGAACCGGGAAGGCATCGCCGCCGACGTCGAGGATCATCGCAGCAGGAACCTGAGGATTCGATGAGCGTCGGTACGGCCTCCGGTCGCCGACTTGATCCCTGCCACGAAGCGGGCCGAGTTGCCCCGGCAGTGGCGAGCGGCGATCCGGTGCTGCCCGGTCGCCGCGGCCTGCCGACAGACCGTCTTCGGGAAAGCCGCGCTCGGGCTCGCCGTCGTCCTGAGCGCGGCCTCCGCTGCCAGGAGCACCGCCAGCACGACCGCCACCAAGCAGGCCCGCCGGAGGAGCGATCCGGCCCGCGCCGGCAGCCGGTGCAGGCGCCGGACGACCTGCCGCCGGGCGGCGACCAGGGCGAAGGTGCAGCGCTTCCGTACCGCCCGGACCAGGGAGGCCGTCCCGGGCCGAGCGCTCGGAAGGCGGGCCTTCCGGTCGTTCCGTATGGACTCCTGCATGGCTCTGCTCCGTCCTGCGTCCACCGTCGGTGCATGGGACAGCCTGGCTGGGAGCAGCTGAGGATTCGGTGAGTGCGGGCCGGGTCGGTCGGGCGGCGCCGGTGACGGGCTCACCGGCGGCGGCTCCGGTCCGTCACAGGACGTGCACGGTGCGCTGCGCGGCTTACCGCCGGTGCGCTCGGTGGAGTGCGTCCTCGACCAGCCCGACCTGTTCGCGGACGGCCTTCGCCCAGGTCTGCTCGCGGAGGTAGGCCTCGATGGTCTCCGTGTCGTCGGCGCGCCGCGGCGCGCCGAGCAGGGCCGCTCGCAGCGCCCGCAAGCCCGCCTGCACGGCGAGGATCTCGGCATCCAGGTGGAGCCGGACCAGGTGGGCCAGGTGCAGCGGATTGCGGTGGAACACCTGCTCGTGTCGCCAGCGTGCCGGGGCCAGGTCGAACAGCCAGTCCGTTGCGGACCGTTCGAACTCCCTCGTGCCGGGCCGACGGACCGAACCGGGCCATCGAATCGACGGCGGACGCACCGCTCCGGGCGCGGAGTACGCACCGGAAGCCGGGATTTCGATCATGGTTCATCACCCTGATTCCATGGAACATGGAGCCACTGACCCGCTCGGCGGCGCCGGCCCCGGCAGTGGACGCGAGCAGGGGGACTGCCGGTCGTTCGCACGTCTTCGGGTGCCGCGTGGCCGGAACACTTCGGGTGCGACGAGTCTCAGGGCGTGCGACCGGCCCTGTCAAGGCTCGCCCAGGGGCGCGTCCCATGGGGCCGCGCGCGGGGTGGAACGGGGTAGCGGCCCCGCTCCGGCCCATGACCTGGCTCAGTCGAGGCCGAGTACCGCGAGGGCGGTGGTCCAGTCGGTGGCGATGGCGTGCTGGGCGGGGTCCAGGTTCACCTGGTGGTTGCAGACCGCGCGGTAGAGCTTGTACTCGACCTTGTCCTTGTCGGCGGCGGTAAGGCCGTCGGGGCCGGTGCCGTAGCGCGGTTGGGGCCAGAGGTTGTGGGGGTCGGTCGGGTGGCCGCCGAGGGAGAGCGGGATGTGGTGGTCCTCCTCGTAGTCCGCGGTGTCGGTGTCCTCGTAGCCGTACTCGCCGATCTGCTGGACCTTCAAGCGGTTGGTGTAACTCGTGGGCGGGCGGATCGACTTGCTGTAGCCGGGGACGCAGATGGTGTCGTCGATGGTGTCCTGGCTGACGTCCGGGTTGGTGGCGCCCGGGGTGCAGGACGGGTCGGGCAGCGGGAGGTACGCCTGCGAACACGTCGCGGCGAGGGCGGTGCGGGTGGCCGTGCGGGTGGCCGGGGCGGCGTGGGCGGTGCCGCCGGCCGCGAGCGCGGCGACGGCGAGCGCGAGGGCGGCCGCCGAGGCGGCGAGACGCTGGGGGTGAGGCATGGGCAAGGGCTCCCTGATGCTGGCTCGGTCCGGATCGCCGAGCGATGCCGTCATGACATCATCGATGGATCTATGCGAGTAGAGCGACCGCGGTGAACAACGGACGAAGCGTCAACTCCGTTTGTTCGACGGAGCTTTGCCTGATCTTTCCGCGAGGTCGGACGGGCCTGGCTTCCCAGGGGCGGATCAGTTGAGGCGGTGTCCGTTTCTGCGGGTCGCGCCGCCGTTGCAGTTCCGGACGGCAGCCGTGCCGTGGCGGGGTCGGCCCGCACGCCCGGGTCGAGGCGGCGATGTGGCACGATGCATAAAAGTCGACATTCACCGGAATGCCGACCGTCCCGAGAACGAGGTAGCGCCATGCCCGAGACCGCCGCCAGGACCCCCGGTGAACCGATCTTCCGCCCCGCGACCCTCGCCGACGTCCCGGCGCTGGTCGAGCTGGTCGAGTCCGCCTACCGGGGGGAGGCCAGCAAGGCCGGCTGGACCACCGAGGCGGACCTGCTGGGCGGGCAGCGCACCGACGCCGAGGGGGTGGCGGAGGCCGTCGGCCACAGCGAGGGGCTGGTGCTGCTGGCCGAGCGCGACGGCGAGCTGCTGGCCTGCTGCCAGTTGGAACGGCGGGGCGAGCGGGCGTACTTCGGCATGTTCTCGGTGCGCCCCGGCCTCCAGGGCGGCGGAATCGGGCGGCTGGTGCTCGCCGAGGCGGAGCGGCTGGCCGGCGAGGAGTGGGGGGTCGGCGCGATGGAGATGACGGTCATCGAGCAGCGCGCGGAGCTGATCGCCTGGTACGAGCGCCGCGGTTTCCGCCGGACCGGTGTGTACAGCCCGTTCCCGTACGGCGACGAGCGCTTCGGTGTCCCGCGCCGTCCGGACCTCCGGTTCGAGCAGCTGGTCAAGGAGCTGTAGGGGCGCGGGGGTGCCGGGGTGGGAGCGGGGAGCGGGGAGCGGGGTGGGTGTGGGGAGGGTCGGGGCGAGGGGCGGATTCGTTGATCGTTTGACGGTCTGCCCTCCTACTGACGTGACGTCAAGTCGCTGAACAGGGGCGATGCGGAGATGTCACACCTCGTTCATGATTGGTCCAGACCAATGTGAGAGGCTGAGGACGTACGGCGAAGTTCCGTCCGATGCCCAGGGGGGCCATTTCCGCATGCCCGTACTCCATGGCACCGCCATGTCCGCGCCCGACACCGGTCCGCGCCGGACGCCCGCGGACCCCGACCTACGACTCCCCAGCCCGCCCGACGACCAGGAGCTCTACTGGTACTTCGGCCCGCAGCGCCGCTGGGTGCTGCTCTGCGCCACCCTCTCCTACGCGGGAGCCACCGCCACCCTCGGCCTGTTCGCCCTCAGCAAGCCGCTGCTCTGGCCGTTCCTGGTGCTCACCGTGCTCAACGCCGCCACCTGGCTGCTCTCGCTCACCGACGGCCAGCGGGCCCGCCGCTTCACCCGCGACTCGCACGACCTGCTGCTGCGCGCCTGGAGCCCCGCCCGCCACCCGAGCGTGGACCTGCTGCTGCCGACCGCCGGCGAACCGCTCGCCGTCCTCGACAACGCCTACCGGCACACCGCCGCCGTCCAGTGGCCCGGCGAGCTGACCGTCCTGGTCCTCGACGACGCCGACCGCCCCGAGGTGCGCGAACTCGCCCGCTCCTACGGCTTCCAGTACCGCGCCCGCCCCGACCGCGGCCGCTTCAAGAAGGCCGGCAACCTCAACCACGGCCTGGCCGAGGGCACCGGCGAGATCATCGCCGTCCTCGACGCCGACTTCTGCCCCCGCCCCGACTTCCTGCACCACCTGGTGCCCTACCTCGACAACCCCGAGGTCGGCATCGTGCAGAGCCCGCAGTGCTTCGACACGGACGCCGACATGTCCTGGCTCGAACGCGCCGCCGGGGCGACCCAGGAGATCTTCTACCGCTGGATCCAGCCCTCCCGGGACGCCCAGGACGGCACCGTCTGCTGCGGCACCAACGCGCTCTACCGACGCGCCGCCCTGCAACGGATCGGCGGCTTCGCCGAGATCGACCACAGCGAGGACCTCTACACCGGCCTCGCCCTCGCCCGGGCCGGCTGGAGCACCCGGTACGTCCCCGCGCTGGTCGCCAAGGGCATGTCGCCCACCGGCCTGCCCGCCTTCATCAGCCAGCAGTACCGCTGGTGCCTCGGCTCGCTCGCCCTCGTCCGCGACCCGGACTTCCGCGGCGGCCCGCTGCCCCGGTCGGCCCGGCTGTGCTTCTGGAACGGCATCCTCGGCTACGTCACCAGCGCGGTGAACGTGTTCGCCGTGCCGCTGCCCGCGCTGATCATGCTGTTCTTCGCGCCCGAGGAGATCCAGCCCTGGCAGGTCCTGCCCTTCCTGCCGCCGATCTGGGTCGCCCTGGTGCTGCTGCCCGCGATGTCCCGCACCCGCTGGCGCTTCGAGGTCACCCGGGTCCAACTCCTGGGCGGGCTCTGCCACGTGGTCGCCATCGCGCACGCGCTGCGCCGCCGCTCCGCCGACTGGGTGCCCACCGGAGCCGTCTCCGGCGGGACCGCCCTGGCCCGCGGCGTCGCCCGACTCGGCGTCGGCTGGCTCGGCCTCGTCGTCCTCGCGGGCACGGCCGGCCTGGTGCGCGCCGGGCTGGAGTACGGCTGGCGACCCTTCTGGGCGCTCGCCGCGCTGCTCGGGCTCACCGCGTACACCATGATCCCGCTGATCAGGTCGCTGTGGCCGCTGCTCGGCACGGGCCGGGCCGCGCGGGCCGCGCGGGCCGCGCGGGCCGCGGACGGTGGCAAGGGCGCCGCCGTCGGAGAGGTCGCCGCACCGGCGCGGCGCCGCACCGGGCTCGGACCCGACCTCGGCTTCGGCCGGGCGGAAGCCGTCGCCGTCACCGCCGTGCTGCTGCTCTGCGGGCTGCTCGCCTCCGGCTGGGCCGACCCGCTGATCCTCTGAGCGGCTGGTCGGCCGACCGGACGGTCGGTTGACCTGTTGACCTGTTGACCTGTTGAACCGCTCGTTCCTCCCCGCTGCGTTTCCTTGCGCGTCGCCCCACCGGCGCGGACCCCCGCCGCCCGGCCGCCCCATCGGCCCGGCGGGCCCGACCATCGCCGCCAGCCCAGCAAGGAGCACCGCCGTGTCAACGGCCGTACCACCACCGACGTCGTCCCCGTCCTCCGAAGAACTGCTGCCCGGAGTCGTCCGGGTGGACCGGCAGGCCGCTGCCGCCGGAACCACCTCGACCTCCGTCTCGGGCACCTCCTCCGCCTCCGGCACCGTCGCGTCGACGGGCGAGCCCCGCCGCCGCGCCGCCTTCCGTCCCGACATCGAGGGACTGCGCGGCATCGCCGTGCTCTCCGTCCTCGCCTACCACGCGGCCGTCCCCGGCCCGACCGGCGGCTTCGTCGGCGTCGACGTCTTCTTCGTCATCTCCGGCTTCCTGATCACCGGTCTGCTCACCGGCCGTCCGATCGGCCTGTGGGACTTCGCCGCCCGTCGCGCCCGCCGCATCCTGCCCGCCGCCGCCACCGTCCTGGTCGCCACCGCCGCCGCCGGCGGCGCCCTGCTCGACCCGCTGCGCGGCACCGACCTCGCCCACGACCTGATCGCCGCCGCCGGCCAGTTCGCCAACTGGCGCTTCGTCGGCCAACAGACCGACTACCTCGCCGCCGAGCACGACCCCAGCCCGCTCCAGCACTTCTGGTCCCTCGGCGTGGAGAACCAGTTCTACCTGCTCTGGGGTGTCCTGCTGCTCGGCCTCGCCCGCTACCTGCACGGGCGCCGCCGGACCCTGGCGATCACCCTCGCCACCCTGGCCGTCGGCGGGGCCTCGCTGGCGCTCTGCCTGCGCTGGACGGCGACCTCGGCGCCGCTCGCCTACTTCTCCACCGGCAGCCGGCTCTGGGAGTTCGCCGCCGGGGCCTGCGCCGCTCTGCTGGGCAGCGCCCTCGCTGCCCGTACCGCTGCCCGTACCGCTGCCCGTTCTGGCGCCCGTGACCGCGTTCCCGCCCCCGTCGCCGGGCGCGGCTCCGGACGGGCCACGACCTGGGTGCTGCGGCTGCTCGGCTGGGCGGGCCTGGCGGCCGTGCTCGGCTCGGTCCTCCGGTACGACCGCACCACCCCCTTCCCCGGTGCGGCCGCCCTGCTGCCCGTCCTCGGCACCGCGGCCCTGCTGCTCGCCGCCCCCGCCGACCGGATCCTCGGCGGCGTCCTCGCCGGCCGCCCGCTGCGCGCCGCCGGGCGCCTCTCGTACGCCTGGTACCTGTGGCACTGGCCGGTGCTGACCATCGCCCAGGCCCGGTACGGCCAGCTGGCCTGGCCGGTGCTGCTCGCCCTGACCGCCGCCAGCGCGCTGCCCGCCTGGCTCACCCTGCGGCTCGTCGAGCAGCCCCTGCGGTATGGCAGCAGCCCGGCACCCCGGCGCGGCCTGGCCGTCGGCGCCAGCGCGCTCGTCATCCCGCTGATCGCCGCACTCACCCTCGGCGGCGGCACCGTCCGCGCGCTCGGCGGCACTGCGGACGCCCGGACCGTCGCCCCCGCCGGGGCCGTCGACGGCCCCGCGCTGCTCGCGCCCGGCGCGCGGGTGCTCGGCCTCACCCCCTCGCTCGCCCGCGCCCGGGAGGACTTCCCGCCCGGCAAGGGCTGCGAGATCCCGCTCAACGCCGACAGCAGCCCCCGCTGCCTCTTCGGCAACCAGGACAGCCCCGACCGGATCGTGCTGCTCGGCGACTCGCACGCCGGGCAGTGGATCTCCGCCGGGCTCGCCCTTGCCGAGCAGCGGCACTGGGCCCTGGAAGTGCTGGTCAAGCCCGGCTGCCCGCTGGCCACCCTGACCGTGCGTAACAACGTCCTCGGCCGCACCTTCGAGGAGTGCGACCGCTGGCGCGAGAACACCCTCACCCGGCTCACCTCCGGGCCCAAGCCCCGGCTGGTCCTGATCTCCGGCCTCAACCGCTACGGCAGCCAGGAGGAGCGCACCGAGGGCTGGACCCGCACCCTCGACCGCCTCACCGCCCTCGGTGCCCCGCTCGCCTACCTCGGCGACACCCCGATGCCGGGCAAGGACATCCCCACCTGCCTGGCCGCCTCCGACGGCCGCTCCGACGCCTGCTTCTTCCCCCGCGACACGGCCTTCGAGCCCGACCCGATGCTCGACGGCGGCCTCGCGGCCCGCTACGGCGTCCGCACCCTCGACCTCGGGCCGCTGCTCTGCCCGGGCAGCGGGGCGAGCTGCCCGGCCGTGCTGGAGGGCGTGGTGCTCTACCGGGACACCGGGCACATCACGGACACCCTGGCGCGGGTGCTGGCGCCGCGGATCGACAAGGGGGTGCTGGGCGCGCAGTGAGCACCCGGTGGGCGCGACGTCGAACGCCCGCGCGGCCGCGCCGCCCCGCACTGCCCCGTGGGTTCAGATCAGCACCGGCTCGCGGGGCAGCTCCTCCAGGCGGGAGTCCGCCCCGACGATCCGGAACACCCCCGGCCCCACCTCCTCGGAGCGGCTGCGGATGTCCATGTAGAGGTGGGCGGGCCACTCCGTCCGCAGCGACCAGCTGACGCCGATCAGATCGGCGCCGTCCAGGCGGGCGCCGGTCAGGTCCGCGTCGGTCAGATCGGCGTGGGCCAGGCCGGCGCCCGTGAAGTTCCCGTCGACCAGGACGGCGGCCGCGAGGCAGGCGTGGTCCAGGATCGCGCGGGACAGGTCGGCGCCGGTGAGGTCCGCCGAGGTGACGTACGCCTGGCTCAGGTCGGCCCTGGCCAGGGCGCCGCCGCGCAGCGTCGCCCCGGCCAGCACCGCCCCGCACAGCTGGGCCCGGCGCAGGTCCGCCCCGTCCATGGCGGCGCCGGTGAGCAGGGCGTAGCGCAGGTCGGACTCCGGCAGCCGGGTGTCGCGGAGCCGGGCGCCCGCCAGGTGGGCGTTGAAGAGCTGGGCCCGCACCAGGGTGGCGCCGGACAGGTCGGCGGCGTACAGGTTCGCGTCGTCCAGCGTCGCGTCCGACAGGTCGGCGCGCCACAGTTCGGCCTGGCAGAGGTTGATGTCGGTCATGATCGCCGAGCTCAGGTCCACGTCGTGCAGGCGCGCGCCGGCCAGGCTCGCGCCCGTCAGGTCCGCCGCCCGCAGGTCCGCCCCGGACAGGTCGGCTCCGGCCAGCTCGGCGTTGTGGAGCACCGCGCCCGGGCCGGGCACCCGGAGCGGCTCGAAGGCCAGCGCGGCCCGCAGCCAGGTCCGGAAGCCCTCCCTCGGCGGCTCCGCGGGCCGGGCCGCCGCCGACCCCCGTCCGTCCCGTACGGAATCACCGGCCACGACGCCTCCTCCGCTGGTCGGCCCCGTCGGCGGGGCCGTACCTGACGCCCACCCTGTCGTTCACCCGGTCGTTCACCCGGTTGTTCACCCTGTCGTCCACCCGGGGCACGATCGGGGTCCGGCGCGGTCCGGGCCGTGGCTCGGCACCGGTCCGGGGCGGCGAGGGGAGCTCCGGACGTGACGGGCCGCGCGCGAACATCTGCTGCAGGATCTGCGGCGCCGCGATGCCGATCGCCAACGCCCCCACCGGGCCCGCCACCTGGTTCGAGGCGGTGGACGCCGCCGTCACGATCACCCCGACGCTCAGCCGGATCGCCACCGCCACGACGTACGGGGCCGGCTTCATCTGCCCCCGGTACGTCCACGGGAAGCCGCCCACGGAGTTGATCCGCTCGTGGAGGGTCCACGCCTCGATGGCAGCCGCGCCACCGAGCCCCCACAGGCATGCGGCCAGCATCTGCATCCGAGCAACTCCTCGCACCCACCGCACCGTTGATTCCCGACGGCCCTCTCGCCGACCATGCTGGTGCACCGGGCCGTGCACTGCCGGGCCCGGCACCCCGCAGGGCACCGATCCTCGGGAAACACCGGCGTTCCGGGGGCGGGGGCGGGCCCGCCGTGGTATAGCGATCGGGCCCTGGTGCGGCCGGTGGGTGTGGGCGCGGATGCGGATGCGGGCGTGGAGGTCGGTGTCGGTGCGGGCGTCGGTGTCGGCGTTCCGGTCAGCCGTAGACGCCGCGGCAGAGCCGTGCCTGCTCGGAACCGGCCGGCCAGCGGCCCACCCGCTCCGCCTGGTCGCAGATCGTCCCCGGGCCGAGCGAGGGCAGCCCCGGCGCACCCGGGCCCGCGTTCGGTGCCGGGCGGCCGGACGGGCTCGGCCGCGGGCTGCGGCCCGCCTTGGTGTGCGGCGAGGCCGAGGCGTGCTGGGCCCCCGTCTGCTCCGCCCCGCTGCCCGGGGCGGCCGCCGAGGCCGGGTCGCCGCCGCCCGGCAGGGCCGGGGTGCCTGCCAGCGTGGGGGAGGGGCCGGGGGACGGCGAGGGCGTGCCGGCCGGCGGAGCGAGCGGCAACAGGCCGGACGGCGTGGCCGACGGCGAGGCCTCCGGCAGGGCCACCACCCGGACGTCGTCGCCCGACCCCGGACCGCACATCACCAGCAACGCGGCCAGCACCACCAGCGTCCCGCCGGCCGCCACCGCCCGGGCCTTACGCGACCGGCGCCGCGGCGCAGGTGTGCCGCCGGGCGGCGGCTCCGCCTGCGGCGGCCCGGCCTGCGGGGGCGCCGTGCGGAACGGTTCCGCCTGCGACGGGATCGGGAGGGGGACGGGAGGTGGTTGCCAGGCGTTCGACGGCCACTGCCACTGTCCTCCGGTGGGCTGCCCAGTCATGTGCTCGTCCTTCCAGCGCCGCCCCCGCCGTTTCTACCGTGCTCAACGAGCGCGCCGACCACGGGACATGACCCGGAAGAGGGGCCTGGACGGGCGCTGATTGCCGCCGACCCACATGCTGGGGTCATGGAGACCAACAGCACGTCCGCACACCTGGTCGAGGTGGCCGAGTTCCGGACCGACAGTCGCTACCGCCTCGTCCACCTCGAAGGCCACGGCTGGGAACCCCTCGCCCCCGAGGAGTTCGAACCCCGCCTCCACCAGGTCTTCCCCGACCTCGACCCGCACGACCCCGTCAAGGTGCACTGGGCCGACCGCCCCTGGGAGTGGCCGAGTTGGCACCCCGGCGAAGCCTGAGTCAGTGATCGCCCCGACGACGGGTTCGCTACGCTTTCCGGGTGAGCGTGGATCACTTCTGGCGCCGCCTGCCAGGTCAGGCCGTGGACGCCTGTTCGCCCGAGGAACTCGGCGAACTCGTGCCCCGGAGCCGCGACGTCCGCTACGACCGGCTGGTCGCCGCCGGACTCGCCCTCGGCGTACGGCGGACCGCCGTCCTGATGGAACTCGCCCTCACCGAGAACGGCCTCCACCCCGACCCGGCCGCCCGGCTCCCCGTCTACGGCGGCACCCGCCGTGACATCGGGGTCGGGATGCCGGTGCTGCGGCCCGACCAGGTGGCCGCCGCCTTCACCTTCCTGCGCGACTCGGCGCTCGGCGAACTCGTCCGCCAGCAGGACACGGTGCTCGCCCGGCGGGTCGCCCAGCTCGACTCCGAACCGCCCTGGTCCGAGTCCTGGGCCGCCCGCGTCGTCAACGACCTGCGCGAACTGCGGGACTTCTTCGCCGGCGCGGCCGCTGCGGGGGATGCCGTCGTCGTCCGGGAATCCGCATGAGGGAACCGATGCGATCTACCGAACCGATACGCCCCGCCGAATCGGGGCGCCCTGCCGACCCGACGCGCCTGGCGGACCCGGAGCGTCCGCCGGGGACGGTCGGCTACGGCGAGGCGGCGGAACAACTCGCCGTCCAGTACGAGAGCGTGGACTTCGCCGAGGTCCACCGCTCCCTGCTGCACCTCTATCCGGCCGCGCCCGCCGCCGTCCTCGACATCGGCGCCGGCACCGGCCGCGACGCGGCCGCCCTGGCCGCCCTCGGCCACCGGGTCACCGCCGTCGAGCCGACCCCCGAACTGCGCGCCGTCGGCGCCCGCCTGCACCCCCGGGCTGGCATCCACTGGATCGCCGACGCCCTGCCCGACCTGCCCGAGCTGACGGCACGGGGCGAGCAGTACGACCTCGTCCTGGTCACCGCCGTGTGGATGCACCTCGCCCCCGCCGAACGCCCGCCCGCCATGCGGGCTGTGGCCCGCCTCCTCGCCCCCGGCGCCCGCCTCGCCCTCACCCTGCGCCACGGCCCCGTCCCGCCCGGCCGCCGGATGTTCGACCTCCCGCCCGACCGCACCACCGCCCTCGCGGAAGCCCACGGCCTCCACCTCCTCCACCAGGGCGAGCGGTCCGACCTGCACGCCCGCGCGGACGTGAGCTGGACCGAGCTGGTCTTCCAGCGCGGCCACCGGCCTCCGCCGCCGTTGCTCTGACAGCGGTCCCCGCCGTCGCGGGGACGGCCTTCACCGCCGCCGGGGTGCTGCTGGTCATCGCCGTCCGCTGGGGGCACTTCGGCCAGGGGCCTATTGGCCGGGCCTGGAGCCCGGGGGGCCGGACCCGGGGGGCCGACCCCCGGGCCCCGGGCGAAATCCGGTGACACGTGCGTGCCGTACGGGGAGACCGGCGGCGCACACGAACCGGTGAGGGGAAGGGCAGCGCCCCGCGCCCCGCGCACCCAGCGTGTCACCGTCCCTGGCCCGGCGACGTCGGCCGCCCATCTGCGACCGGCGGCCGACCGGGGTGGCCGCCATCTGCTACCCCCCGGCCTGCTGGTAGAGCGTCACCAGGAGGCCGTGCACCGGCTCGCCCTCCGGGTCCTCCTCGGCCCCGTCGACCAGTGCGGCCAGTGCCTCGGCCAGCTTCGCCGCCTTGGCCGGGCTGAGCCGCAGGTGACGCAGCGTCATGAGATGGTCGACGGGCGAGCGGTCCAGCTCCTGGGCGACGGCCCCGAACAGCGCGGCCGTGCCCTCGGCCCGAGGTTCGGCGACGAGGAGTCGTTCGGCGGTCCGCCGGTAGTACTTCTCGGTGCCGCCGCGTACCCGCCGCGTTCCCGCGTCCTGGACCAGCCCCGCCTCGCACAGCACCCTGAGGTGGTGGGAGACGCTGCCCTTGTTCGCTCCCAGCTGCGCGGCGAGTCGGCTGATCGTCGACGGCCGGGTGCTGAGGGCGAACAGCAGGCGCTGGCGCATGGGGTGGGCGAGCGCGGTGTGCTGGAGCGGCGTGGTGATCCGCTGCACGTCTTCGCTTTCGACTTCGTCCTGTTGATGGCTCACCCGGTCAAGCGTTAAGTACGGTTGACGCTTTTGCAAGTCGCTGGTCTACTCCCTCCCATGACCTCCACACCTTCCCCCACGTCGCTGCCCGAGTCGCTGTCCGTGCCGGTGCCCGAGTCGCTGTCCGTGCCGCTGTCCGTGCCGCTGGACGCCGTCGCCGTCGTCGAGTCGATCGCCGACCTGGTCGGCGAGAACTACGTCTTCCCCGACGCCGCCCGGCAGTTGGCGGACCTGCTGCGCCGCCGCAACGCCGAGGGCTGCTACCGACCCCTGAACATCGAGGACTTGGCCGACGCGGTCACCACCGACCTGCGGTCCGTCAACGGCGACCTGCACCTGGCCCTCAAGCACCACGCCGTGCCGGTGCCGCCGGAGCGCGGCGCGGCCGTACTCGCAGCGATGCGGCGGGACTTCGACTCCTCCCTGGGCGGTGTGCCGCGGGTGGAACTCCTCGACCGCGGCGTCGCCGTCCTGGAGATCGGGCCCAAGATGTTCCCGCTGGACTGGGCGGCACAGCCGCTGGCCGCGGCGCTCTCGCTGGTGGCCCCCGCCCGCGCCCTCGTCCTGGACCTGCGCCGCAACACCGGCGGCGACCCGGACACGGTCGCCTTCGTCTGCGGCTACCTGCTCGACCGCCGTACGCACCTCAACACCCTGCTCTCGCGGCAGGGCGAGGTGGCCGAGCAGTCCTGGACGCCCCCGTTCGTGCCCGGCGCCCGCTTCGGCGGCAGCAAGCCGCTCTACGTGCTGACCAGCGGGAACACCTTCTCGGCGGGCGAGGAACTCGCCTACGACCTCCAGCAGCTCGGCCGCGCCGAGGTCGTCGGGGAGGCCACCCGGGGCGGGGCGCACCCGCGCGAGGGCTGGACGGTGCACCCGAACCTGGAGCTCAGCGTGCCGGTCGCCCGCGCGCTCAACCCGGTCTCGGGCGCCAACTGGGAGGGCACCGGCGTCCGTCCCGACGTACCGTGCGACCCCGATGCGGCGCTCGACCGCGCACTGGCCCTGGCCGTGGCACGCCTCGCGTAGGAGGACCTGATCAGAGCACCCCGCACGGACTCAGTCCGCCGCTTCTGCCAGCTGTTTGACCAGTAGGTAGGCATTGGCGAGGTCCAGGCCGGTGGCCTGACGCAGACGCCTCGTGGCCTCGTCGCGATCTCCCGCCCCTAGGGCGTGTCTGACTTGAGAATCCTGGAGCGCACGGAAAGAGCCCCCCTTTCTGTCGATGTCGACATCGAAGCTTTGAAGAATGCACATGCCGCCGTCGGGGATTTTCCGCGGACTGCCCCCGGCGCCCGGCGTCAGGCTGGCAGCACGCTACGGTGCTGATGAGGCGTCAAACAAGGTCATTTGATTGACACTTGAGCACTACTTTCCGATAGCTCGCAAATCCTTCCGACCGGCGGGGCGCGTGCCCCGTCGCTCGACGGGGCACGCGGTAATGGTCGTACTGCGCGGGACCGACGTGTGGGCGAGAGGTGCGTGGTAGCGCCCGAGTGCTCGACGGACTCTCCCACGGCTCCAACCCGAAATCGGGGACTCGCCCCGCCCTTGCACCTCGCCGCCAGCGACATCATCAAGCACTTGACCGGCGAGGACTGACGGCGGATCCGGCACCGCAAGGCTGGCGGCAGCGCATGCCCAGGCTGACCGTCGGCCCTCAGCGGCGGGTCTCGATCCGCAGGCCGCCCGTGGTCACCCGGCGGATGTGGTCGCTCGCCAGCAGGTCGTGCGGCTGGCCGAGCTCGATCGCGCTCGCCGCGTCCAGGCGGGCCAGCTGGGCGGCCGTGAACTCGACCTCCAGGGCGCCCAGGTTCTCCTCCAGTTGGGCGGGGGTGCGCGCCCCGATCAGCGTGGTCGCCACGCCCGGGTTCCGCAAGGTCCAGGCCAGCGCGACCTGGGCCGGGGTGCGGCCCAGCTCGGCGGCGACCTCCCGGGCGGCCCCGGCCACGGAAAGATTGCGCTCGGTGAGCGTGCCCAGCACGAGGTTGACGCCCCTGCGGGTTCCGTCGCCGGCGGCGGCGCCCGTCGCGCTCAGGTCGTCCCGGCCGTACTTGCCGCTGAGCACCCCGCCGCCCAGCGGCGAGTACGGGACCACGCCCAGGCCCAGCTCCCGGGCCATCGGGATCAGGTCGCGCTCCGCGGTGCGTTCGATCAGGCTGTACTCGACCTGCAGCGCGACCAGCGGCGACCAGCCGCGCAGGTCGGCGATCGCCTGCATCCGGGACACCTGCCAGGCCGGGGTGTTGGAGATCGCCACGTACAGCACCTTGCCCTGCCGGACCAGGTCGTCCAGGCCGCGTAGCACCTCCTCGACCGGCGTCCGGAAGTCCCAGACGTGCAGGTACAGCAGGTCGAGGTAGTCGGTGTCCAGCCGCCGCAGGCTCCCCTCCACCGAACCGAACAGGGCCTTACGATGACCGCCCCCGGAGTTGGGGTCGCCGGGGCGGCGCAGCGTCGAGTACTTGGTCGCCAGCACCAGGCGTTCGCGCTCCTCGCGGGCGAACTCGCCCAGCAGTCGCTCGGAGCTGCCGTCGGTGTAGGTGTCGGCGGTGTCGAGGAGGTTGCCGCCGAGCCCGACGTAGCGGGCGAACAGCTTGCGGGCCTCGGCCCGTTCGGCGCCCCAGCCCCACTCGGTGCCGAAGGTCGCCGTACCCAGGGCCAGCGGTGAGACCCGCAGTCCCGAGCGGCCCAGCAGCCGGTAGTCGTCCAAGGCCAGTGCCATCAGGTCCTCCTGTGCTCGCGTGTGCTCGCGTTCCGTTGCCGGGACCGAGTCTGCGGCGGCGGTCGGCCCCGGATAAGGGACGGCACTTCCTGGGAAGGCCGGTCCCACCCTGGCGGTTGCACCGGTCATGACGACCCGAACCATGGACACCACCCAGGAGCTGGCCGCCTTCCTGCGCAGCAGGCGCGAACGCCTCGACCCCGACCGGCTGGGCCTGCCGTCGCACCGGCGGCCCCGGCGGACGCCCGGACTGCGCCGGGAGGAGGTCGCCGAACTGGCCGGGGTCAGCACCGACTACGTGGTCCGGCTGGAGCAGGGCCGGGGGCTGCGGCCCTCCGCGGAGGTGCTGGCGGCGCTGGCCCGGGCCCTGTGCCTGAACCCGAGTGAACGCGACTACCTCTTCGACCTGGCCGGACACCGCCGGCCCGGCACCACCGGTGGGCCGGCCGCCGGTGCGGCGCCGTCGCTGGCCCGCCTGGTGGATGACCTCTCGCCGCTGCCGGCCATGCTGCTGGACCACCGTTACGACATCCTCGCCTGGAACCCCGAAATGGACCGGCTGCTACCGGACTTCGAGGCTGTGCCGCCGTCACGGCGAAACGCGATGTGGCTGTGCCTCCTGCACCCGGCGATGCGCGGCTTCTACGTCGACCGGGAGCAGGTGCTGCGGGACGGGATCGCCCACCTGCGCGCGGCATGGGCCGCGCATCCGCAGGACCGGGAACTGTCCGGCCTCATCGCCGAATTCGCCACGCAGGACGAGGACTTCGCCCGCTTGTGGTCGGAGCGGGAGGTCGGCGTCAACGGACGCGGCCGAAAGTTGCTGCGGCATCCGGTCGCCGGTGCGATCACCGTCGACTTCGAAGTCCTGCTGCCGCTCCAGGACCCGGAACTGCGCCTGCTGGTCTACCGCGCCGCAGATGAGGAGAGCCGCGCGGCCCTGGACCGGCTGTGCGCGCGGTGACTGGGCCAAGCTGTGGGCTGCTTGCCCCCGACCATTGGAGTGGCGCCCACGAGCAACTGAGGAACCGGGCCGCTGTCGGAACCTGGGAGAGGATCTCCACCGCCCTGCTCGCTTACTGATCGTTTCAGAATGCCGTCCTGCGGAGACGCTGGCTGCCTATGGAACAATCCCTTCAGCCACGGGCTCAGGGGGGATGACGCCGTATGGAACGGGTTGGGGCTGCACGGGAGCTCGTGCTCGGTTACGTCCACGCTCTGAGCGTGGTTGACGAGGCCATGAGGGCGGCGATCCCCTCGCTTGAGCGACTCGCAGATGTCCTGGGCCTGGTCCGTTCGCGCCGGATCATCAGCCGGAGCGGGCACATCGGCACCTACTCCTACATGGTTCATGGGGCCGGGTGCCTTTTCGTGCGCGACGACGGCGCTGAGATCGATGTGGACTTCGCAGCCGACGGGAGCGAAGTCTTCGACCTCTGGCGGCTGCGCCGGTACGGGCTGAGCCTGCCGGAGCCTGTGGACATCACGGATGACGACCTGCGGTCCGCCGTGAGGTCGCTGCAACCGCTTCTGACCGAGGTACGGCCGGGGTGGTTCAGCGTAGCCACCTGATCGTTTCAGGATGAGGTTCGCAGGCGGCGGAGGCATATGAGGCTGCAGGCCAGTTCGAGCAGGCCCTGGTGGAGATCGGAGTGTCGTTCGTAGCGGGTGCGGAGGCGTTTGAACTGGTGGAGCCAGGCGAAGGCGCGCTCGACCACCCAGCGCACCTTGCCCAGCCCGGAGCTGTGGGCGACGCCGCGTTGGGCGATCAGGGGTTTGATGCCTCGCTTCCACAGCAGGCGCCTGTACTTGTCGAAATCGTAGCCCCGGTCCGCGTATCTTGGGTTCTAACGGTCGTCGCAACACCCCAGCTCAGGGGATGCGATGGACTTCGAGATCCGTGAGGACCGGAAACCGCAGGGGTCCAGGAAGCTCCGTGCCGAGCGGGAGGAATACTTCCGGCTCGTGCATCAGGGCTACGGCAACACAGAGGCGTCCCGGCTGGTGGGCGTCCACCCGCGCACCGGACGCGAGTGGCGCAACGGCCGGACGGACCCGAACAGGTTCAGGGCGCCCGCTCGACCCGAGCGGGCGCCCTCCCGCCTGTCCGCAGGATCCTCCCGCTACCTACGCGAGGACGAGCGGATCCACATCGCCGACCGGCTGCGGGAGAAGGCCGGCGTTCGCGAGATCGCAGCCGAGCTGGGCCGCAGCCCGTCCACGGTCAGCCGGGAGATCCACCGCAACTGCCATCCCGTCAGCGGGAGTTACCGGCCCCACGCCGCTCAGGCCCGCGCCGATGCCCGCCGGCCCCGTCCGAAGACGGGGAAGATCGGGCAGAACCGGGAACTGCGGGACTTCATCCAGGACCACCTGGACAAGAAGTGGAGCCCGGAGCAGATCTGCCAGGCTCTGCGGGACACCTTCCCCGAGCGGCCGGAGATGCACGTGGCCCACGAGACCGTCTACCAGGCCCTTTACGTCCAGGGCCGGGGCGAGTTGCGCCGCGAGCTGGCGGGCGCCCTGCGCAGTGGCCGCGCGCGCCGCAAACCGCATCGCCAGGCCAACTGCCGCCAGCCCAGGTTCGCCACCCCGATGGTCATGATCAGCGACCGCCCGGCCGAGGCCGGGGACCGCGCCGTCCCCGGGCACTGGGAGGGCGATCTGATCATCGGCAAGGACAACGCCTCCGCGATCGGCACGCTGGTCGAACGCCACACCCGCTACGTGATGCTCCTGCACCTGCCGAACGGCCGCACCGCCGAGCACGTGCGCGACGCCCTCGTGGAAACCGTCCAGACCCTGCCCGCGCACCTGGTGCGTTCGCTCACCTGGGACCAGGGCTCCGAGATGGCCTCCCACGGCTCGTTCACCGTCGCCACCGGCGTCCCGGTCTACTTCTGCGACCCGGCCAGCCCCTGGCAGCGCGGCTCCAACGAGAACACGAACGGCCTACTGCGGCAGTACTTCCCCAAGGGCACCGACCTGTCCCTCCACGGCCCGGAGCACCTGGCCTTCGTCGCCGCCGAACTCAACGGCCGCCCACGCAAAACGCTCGGCTGGGAAACCCCAGCCGAGCGCCTGCATAAACTCATCGCGGCCTGATCAAACCGACCACGTGTTGCAACGACCGCTAGAAACCGCGTATAGCCGCCGGGGCTTGCGGCGGGGACGTTCCCGCAGGCCCCGGATCGGTGGTACCGAGTCCAGCAGCGGCAGGAGCTGGGTGACGTCGTGTCGGTTGCCGCCGGTGAGCGTGACGGCGAGCGGGGTTCCGTGCCGGTCGACGATCAGGTGATGCTTGGAGCCGGGGCGGGCACGGTCAACGGGCGAGGGGCCGACATGGTCCCCCCTTTGAGGGCTCGGATGTGTGAGCCGTCCACGGCACAGTCATTCAGGTCCAGCAGGTCGGCACGACGCAGCTCGGCCAGCAGGGCGGCGTGCAGTCGTGGCCAGACGCCGGCCGCGGTCCAGTCCCGCAGCCGGCGCCAAGCCGTCACTCCGGAGCACCCCACCGTCTCCGCCGGGACGTCGCCCCAGGCGACCGGTCCGCAGCACAAACAGGACGCCGGCGAGTGCTGTTCGGTCAGGAACACGCAACCGCCCGGGATGACGGTGGCGCCGTTCGGGAGCAGGTGGCAGCAGCGGGGCCACCCGCTCCCACAGGTCGTCAGGAACAAGATCAGCAGGCACCTCGGACACCCTGCCGACCAAGATTGTCGAGCGCAAGACCCGCGGCTCAACTCATTCTGAAACGATCAGTTAGGCCGATGCCGAAGGCGATCTCGGCAGAGTCGTGGCGGTCGACGCCAGCATCGTCCGCGCGCCAACGCCAACCGTTCTTCGGAGCCGGATCCGGCAGCAGCGGCTCGATCCCGGGCTCATTGGGCATCACGCGACGGCAGACCTCAACCGGTGATTCAGACGGTCCACTTGTGGCGGGTGGGTGTGGGGTGCACCGGAAGTCGGGTGGGTCGACTTCCGGTGCGGGGTGGGGGTGGCTATCGGGTGCCGAAGGCGTCGTGGACGAGGCGGTCGGCCCAGTGGTGGAGGGCGGGGGTGAGGGGCGGGTGGGTGAGGCCGGCGGCGGTGGCGAGGTGGTCGGCGGAGGTGGTGTCGTAGCGGTCCTCGGAGAGGAAGCTGAGGGTCTCCGGGTCGGCTCCGGTGAGGGCGCGGGGGAGACGGCGGACGAGGGGGACGGGAATCAGGCCGCGGGGTGGGCGCACGCCGAGGTGGGTGGCGAGGAGGGCGACCAGGTCGGGGAGGGCGGGGGTGGTCGGGTCGAGGACGGTGTGGGCGGCGCTGGGCGCGTGGTCGTGTGCCGGGACGGCGGCCAGGAAGCGGGCCAGGTGGTCGACGGTGACGACGGGGACGAAGGTGCGGCGGGTGCCCGGCAGCAGGGGGAGGCGGCCGCGGTGCAGTTGGTGGACCAGTTGGGCGAGGCCGAGGTACTGGCCGGCCTCGCCGGTGGCCGAGTGGCCGATGACGCTGCTCGGGTTGACGGTGGTGAGCGGGACGCCGAGCCGGGGTGCGGTGACGCGGACGGCGGCGTCGGCGAGTTGCTTGGAGGCCTCGTAGGCGCCGAGGCGGGCGTAGAGGGCGGCGGCGGCGCCCTGGTCGAGCGGGTGGCGGGGGTGGGGGTCACGGCCGACCCGGTAGCCGGAGAGGTGGACCAGGCGGCGCAGCCGGGGGCGGGTCGCGGACCAGTGCAGTGCGTGGAGGGCGCTGTGGAGGTTGGCGGGTTCGGCCTGGGCGCGGGTGAGGCCGAACTGGTAGCGCGCGGCGAGGTTGTGGACGTCGCGGACCTCGCCGAGGCGGGCGTCGTCCTCGGGGGAGAGGCCGAGGCCGGGGTGGGTGAGGTCGGCGGTGACGGTGGTCAGCGGGGTGGGGTCGGTGTCGTGCTCGCGCAGCCAGGCGCGGAGGGCGGTGCCGCTCCCGGTGGTGCGGACGGCGGCGGCCACGGGCTCGCCGCGGCCGAGGAGTTCGAGAATCAGCCAGCGGCCGAGGAAGCCGCCGGCGCCCAGGACGAGGGTCTGCGGGAGCGGGTGCGGGGGAGCGGATGGCATGAGTGTTCCCTGCTTTCTGTGGACCGGTCGGCATATTTCTGTAGACCGATCTGCATAATTTCTGGTCATGGTGGGGCGGGGCAGGGCGGGGAGTGGAAGGGGGAGGGGGAGGGGTTGGTGGGATGGCAGGCACAGTTGGTCTGTAGACCGGTCTGCATATTCTTGGACGGGCGGTCGGCGCGGCAACCGGCCGGCCATGGCCACGGATACGGCTACGGCTACGGCCACGGGGTGCCCGTGCGACGGCTACGAGCGGCCGGACGCCTTCGCGCCGAGGAGGTGGAGGACGGCGTGCCGGGCGTCGTCCAGGGGCTCGCGGCTGCGTCGGACCGAGGCCAGCAGCACCGCGCCCTCCAGCAGGGCCAGGGCCTGGCCGGCGGCCACCGCGGCCTCGGCCGGGCGGAAGCCGCCGGCGGTCAGCTGCTCGGCAAGGATGCGCTGCCAGCCCTCGTACACCTCGGCGCACACGGCGCGCAGTGCCTCGTTGGTGCCGGCGACCTCCAGGGCGACGGTGGCGATGGGGCAGCCCTTGGTGTAGTCGGAGCGGGCCAGGCGGTCCGCGAACACCTCGGTGAGGTGCCGGCCCAGCGCTGCGGCGTCGGCTCCGTCGGCGGCGAGTCCGGTCAGCAGGTCGGCGACCTCCTGGCCGGACTGCAGCAGTGCGGCCGCGACCAGTTGGTCCTTGCCGCCGGGGAAGTGGAAGTAGAGGGAGCCGCGCGGTGCGCCGGTGATGGCCAGGACCTGGTTGAGGCCCGTGCCGGAGTACCCGTGCTGCTCGATCAGTTCCCGGGTGCCGGCGACCAGCCGGGCCCGGGTCTCCTCGCCCTTTGCTCCCATGGACGGAGACTGTAGACCGGTCTGCATATTCCTGTCGACCACATTTCTGGCGGCCGCATTCCCGGCGGCCGCATGCCTGTCGACCGGCCCGCCCGCCCTCGTACCGACGTGCCAGCTCGGGCGGAGGCCTCGCGACGGCTGCTCAGGCCCGCAGCTCCGGCGGGAAGCCCGTCCAGCGCAGGTCCTCGGGCAGGTGGGACTGGTCGTTCAGGAGGAGGACAGCGGAGGGGCGGCCGGGAGCGAAGCGGAGCACGGTGAGCGCCGCGTTGGCCGCGTTGAGGCCGAGCCAGCGCCAGGCGGGGGCATCGAGGGTGTGGCGGACCAGCCAGCCGATCAGGAAGGCGTGGGTGACGACCAGTTCGTGCCGGTCCTCGGGGCCGTCGACCGGTCCGGTGAAGCGGTCGACGGCCCGGCGGGCCAGTTCCGGCCCGCGGGAGAGCTCCTCGGCGGAGGCTCCGGCCAGGAAGCGCAGCAGGAACTCTGCGCTGTCGGGCGGCAGTTCGTCGGCCGATGGCGCGTACGGGACGTAGTCGCCGGCCTCCTCACAGGCCGACACCGGTACCCCGCCGAGCTGTTCCCCGATCAGCCGGGCGGTCTGCGCGGCCCGGGGGAGCGGCCCGTGGTGGACGGCCGTGAGGGGGCGCTCCGCCAGGCGGCGGCCGAGCAGGACGGCCTGCCGGCGGCCGGTGGGGGTGAGTCCGCCGCCCTCCTCCGGCTCGCCCTCCGGCTCGCGCCCCGACTCCTTGTCCGTGGGGCTGTGGTGGGCGGCCTCGCCGTGGCGGGCGAGGTAGAGGTAGCGGGTGGCGCTGTCGGGCACGGGCGGGCTCCGGGGTTCGTTCGGTGCGACGGTCTGGCCCCGGAGTGACGCCCGTTCGGTCGGTGGTGGTTCCCGGTCAGCCGGTGTGGGCCCGGTTCAGCAGGGCGAGCTCCTCGGCCGTCAGCCGCAGGGCGCCGGCCGCGATGTTGTCCTCCAGGTGCGCCACGTCGCCGGTGCCCGGGATGGCGAGCACGTGCGGGCCCCGGTGGAGGGTCCAGGCGAGCCGGACCTGGGCGGTGCTGACACCGCGTGCCTCGGCCACCGTCCGGACCTCGCCGGGTTCCGTCCCGCCGGCGCCGCCCTCCCGCCCGGCGCCGGCGATGGCGTAGAACGGGACGAAGGCGATGCCCTGCTCGCCGCAGAGCCGCAGCACCTCGTCCTGGGCGGCCGAGGCGCCGATCCCGTACGGGTTCTGTACGCAGATGACCGGGGCGATGGCCTGGGCCTCGGTGAGCTGGTGCGGGTGGACGTTGGAGAGGCCGAGCTGCCGGATCAGTCCGGCCTGCCGCAACTCGGCGAGTGCGCCGAAGCGCTCGGCGATCGAGTCGGTGCCCAGGATGCGCAGGTTGACCAGGTCGAGGTGGTCGCGGCCGAGCTGTCGCAGATTCTCCTCGACCTGGGCGCGCAGGGCCTCGGGGGTGCGGGCGTGGTCGATCCACTGGCCGTCGGTGCCACGGGCCGGGCCGACCTTGGTGGCGATCACCAGGTCGTCGGAGTACGGGGCGAGGGCGCTGTTGATCAGCTCGTTGGCGGAGCGCAGCGGGGAGAAGTAGAAGGCGGCGGTGTCGATGTGGTTGACGCCCAGTTCGACTGCACGGCGCAGCACCCGCAGGGCCTGGTCGCGGTCGCGCGGTACGGCGTCCGGTACGAGCGCCGGTCCGGTCTGCGGCAGGCGCATGGTGCCGAAGCCGATCCGGTGGACGGTGCGGTCGCCGAGCTGCCAGGTGCCGGAGGAGGCGGCGGACACGGAGGGGGCGGTCAGAGTGGTGTCGGAAGTCATGCTGGTCATGATCGCCATTGAACTAACCTGATCGCCACTGATTCGGACATGTGTGAATCCACGGGGGCGGGCGTTGGCGGAACTGCTGTTCACGGCGGGCGACCTGGCCCGGATGCGGTTCGTGGTCGCACCCATGTGGGAGGTCGGGCCGAGCCTGCGCCTGCTGCGCTCGGGAGTGCCGCACGCCGTCCACGGCCCCTGGGTGGAGCAGGTCCGGCCCCGGCTGGCGGCGCTCGGCCCGGCGTACGGGCTGCTCGCCGAACTCGTGCCGCCCACCGGCTACGTGCCGGACTTCCTCAACCCGGCCCCGACCGGCCCTGCGCCGACCCTGGCCGGGGAACTCGCCGCGATCCGGGCCACCCCCGCCGCGCAGGTCCGGCGCGACCTGGACCGGCTGGCGGCGGACCAGGCGGACCGGGCGGACCGGGCGCTCCGGCCGTACCGGCCGCACCGGGCGCACCGGGCGAACAGGGCGCACCACGCGGACCAGGGCGGGCTCGGCCCGAGGCTGCGGGCCCTGCACGCCGACCCGGAGGCCGGGCTGGCCCGGCTCGCCGAGGCGGTCGAGGCCTACTGGGAGCTGGCCCTCGCGCCGTACTGGGCGCGGATCCGCGCCGTGCTCGACGCCGACGTGTTGTACCGGGCCCGGCAGGCCGCCGAGCACGGCGCCGAGCGGGTGCTGAACGACCTGCACGCCGAACTGCGCTGGACCGACGGCGCCCTGCGGCTGAGCCACCGCTCCCGCCCGATGCCCCGCCGCACCGCCGGGCCGGGCCTGCTGCTGATCCCCTCCGCGTTCACCGGCCCCGGCCTGTTCACCCTGCTCGCCCCGCCGGCCCCGCCCCAACTCGCCTACCCGGCACGGGGGATCGGCCGTCTCTGGACTGCGGAGGCACCGGCCCCCGGCACGGCGGCCCTGGCCGCGGTGCTCGGCCGCTCCCGCGCCCTGCTGCTCGCCGAACTCGCCGCCCCCGCCTCGACCACCGATCTCGCCCACCGCACCGGCCTGTCGCCCTCGGCCGTCTCCCAGTACCTGACGGCGCTGCGGGACGCCCGCCTGGTCAGCGCCCACCGCGCCGGGCGCTGGGTGCTGTACGCCCGGACGGCCACCGCCGAGGCGCTGCTCGCCCCGGACGGCTGAGCGGCGCGGCCGCTCTCTCGGCCGCTGTTCCCCCGGCTTACCTGGCCAGGGCCACGAACCCGATCCGCCGGTCACGCGCCCTCGGGCCGGGGGGAGTTCGGCGCGGGGCTGCAATGGATAGGCTGCCCGGCATGGAGCAGGAACACCCCGTGAACGAGTCGCCGGGCCCGCTGACCGCCTTCGACGGCCGCATCGTCCTCGACCTGGCCACCCGGATCGCCACCGTGGACGGCCGGGAGGTCCCGCTCACCCACCAGGACACCCGGGTGCTGCGCGCCCTGATCGAGCTCGGCGAGGGGATGCACGACCTGCTGGACATCCAACAGCACGGCTGGGACGGCCTGTTCGACCCCCGGGAGCTGCGCCACCCGATGGCCGTCCTGCGGGCCAGGCTCGGCGAGCCCCCGTGGATCGTCCGGGAACAGGAAGAGGATCGGGAAGGGAACCGGGAACGAGACCGGGACCGCTACGGCCTGCGGCCCCCCGGCCCGCCGCCGTCTGGGAAGCTGCGGGCATGACGTTTCCGCTCCTTCGCTGCGCCGTCCTGGACGACTTCCAGGGCGTCGCCACCAGCTCCGCCGACTGGACCCCGGTCGCCGACCGGGTCGAGGTGACCGCCTTCCGCGAGCACCACGCCTCGGAGGCGGAACTGGCCGCCGCGCTCGCCGGGTTCGACATCGTGGTCACCCTGCGCGAGCGGGTGCCGTTCCCCGCCACGCTGTTCACCCGGCTGCCCCGCCTCAAGCTGCTGATCGCCTCCGGCATGCGCAACTCGGTGATCGACCTCCCGGCCGCCGCGGCGCACGGCGTCACCGTCTGCGGTACGGCCAGCTCCGGCACCCCGCCGGTCGAGCTGACCTGGGCGCTGCTGCTGGGTCTGGCCCGCGGCATCGTCCAGGAGAACACCGCGCTGCGCGAGGGCGGGCCCTGGCAGAGCACCGTCGGGGCCGATCTGCACGGCCGGACGCTCGGAGTGCTCGGCCTCGGCCGGATCGGCGGCGCCGTGGCCCGGGTCGGGCTGGCCTTCGGCATGGAGGTGCTCGCCTGGAGCCGGAGCCTGACCGACGAACGGGCGGCCGCGGCCGGTGTGCGTCGGGCCGCCTCGAAGGAGCAACTGCTCGGGGAGAGCGACTTCGTGTCGATCCACCTCGCTTCCAATTCGGGTACCCGGGGGCTGATCGGCGCCGCCGAGCTCGCCCTGATGAAGCCGGAGGCCTACCTGGTGAACACCTCCCGGGCGGCGATCGTCGACCAGGACGCGCTGCTCGCCGCCCTCACCGGCGGCCGGATCGCGGGGGCCGCCGTGGACGTCTTCGACGTCGAGCCGCTGCCCGCCGACCACCCGATGCGCCGCGCGCCCCGGCTGCTGGCCACCCCGCACCTGGGGTACGTCTCGCAGGAGAACTACCGGCGGTACTTCACCGAGGCGGTGGAGGACATCGCGGCGTTCCTGGCGGGTGAGCCGATCCGCCGTCTGGGCTGACGCCCGCGCCCCGGCCCGGCCGCCGGTCGCATACTGACGGCATGACGAGCGGAGACGGTGGCCGGGGTACGGGCCGACGCGGGGTGCTGCGGGCGGGTGCGGCGGCGGTGCTGCTGGGCGCGGTGGGCTGTACGAGCGGAGCGAAGTCCGCCGTTGCCCCGGCGAGTTCGCCGCCGACCCCGCACTCGACCGACCGGCCCACCCCGACTCCCACGACGGCCCCGTCCCCGACAGCGCCCCAGCCCCCGACCCCGCTGCCCACCCCGCCGCTCTGGCAGCCCGGCCCCGGCGAGATCCAGCCCGACGTCAAGCGCCGCGCCGTCGAGCTGGTCGCCGCGCTCGGCGCCTGGCCGCCCGGCGGACAGGGAGCCGGGGCGGCCCGGGCCCGGGTGGCCGCGCTGGGCCTGCCGCCGGGCCTGGCGGACGGGGCCGGGCGGCTCGCCCCGGCGGCGCCGGAGGCGGCCCTGGAGGTGATCGACGCCCAGTACGGCGGGATCCTCGCCGACTCGGCGAGCGTGCTGGTGGTCTGCCGCCAGTGGACCAGGCGGCCGGACGGCTCGGTGGCGGCTGGCGGCATCACGGTGGACGTCCGGCTGAGCCGGGCGACGCCGCGCTGGACGGTCACCGCCGTGAACCCGGGGGACCCGGGCCCGGCCACCGCCTCACCCGCCCCCGCGGTGGCGAAGGTGCTGGCCGAGCCGAGGATCGAACTGCCGCCCGAGGCCGCCGCCGACCTGCTCAGCGGCACCGTCCACGACACCGTCCTGACGGCGATGCTGCGGCTGGCCGGTCCGTACGCGCTGTCGGTGAGCGTGGTACGCACCGGCCACCCCCTGGACGTCTTCGGGACGACCCGGCCCAGCGACCATCCGCTGGGCCGGGCCTTCGACGTCTGGCGGATCGACGGCCGGGCGGTGGTGGACCCGACCACTCCCCGGCAGCTGATCGAGTCCTTCATGCGGGATGCGGCGGCGGCCGGTTCGTACAACGTGGGCGGGCCGGTGGCGATCGCGGGCGTCGGCAACCAGTTCTTCACCGACGACACCCATCACGACCACGTCCACGTCGGGTTCAACAGCTGATCTCCGCACACTGGTTGACGCACTACTTGACGCACTACTTGACGCACTGCCTGACGCATCAGTTGACGCTGACGGCGCTCCAGGCCGCGGCGACCGCGTTGTACTCGGTGCTGCCGGCGCCGTAGAGGTCGCGGGCGGCGTTGAGCGAGGCGGCGCGGGCGCCCTTGTAGTTGGTGGTGGAGGTCATGTAGACGGTCAGCGCGCGGTACCAGATCTTGGCGACCTTCTGGTTGCCGATGCCGGTGACCGTGGACTTGTTGCAGGTGGGGCTGTTGTAGGCGACCCCGTTGACGGTCTTGCTGCCGCTGCCCTCGCTGGCGAGGTAGAACCAGTGGTTGCCCACGCCGGAGGAGTTGTGGACGTCCAGCTTGCCGACCGAACTGCTCCAGCAGTCGGCCGACTTGCCGTCCAGCGAGGGCTTGTCGAAGCGGCGCAGCCACGGCGGGGTGGACTGGTCGCTGAACAGGTAGTCGCCGGTGTCGATCCTGTTGTTGGCGTACCACTCGACCATGGTGCCGAAGATGTCGCTGGTCGACTCGTTGAGGCCGCCGGACTCGCCGCTGTAGCGCAGGTTGGCGGTGGCGCTGGTGACGCCGTGGGTCATCTCGTGGCCCATGGTGTCGAGGTCGACCTGCTCGGGGTCGGTGGTGCCGTCGCCGTCGCCGGTCATCATGCAGAAGCAGCTGTCGGACCACTGGGCGTTGTCCCAGTTGGTGCCGACGTGCACGAAGACGGTGGCGCCCTTGCCGTCGTTCTTGATGCCGTTCCGGCCGTGCACGTTCTTGTAGTAGTCGTACGTCCAGGCGGTGTTGGCGTGGGCGTCGACGGCGGCGGTGGCACGGTCGGTGGAGAACTTCCTGCCGTCGCCCCAGACGTTGGTGGTGCTGGTGAACGGGGTGCCGGAGCTCGCCTTGATCGAGCTCGCGGACAGGTTGCCGGCGTCCTTGGTGACGTGGCCGCGGACCGGGTCGGTGAGGGTGTAGCCGCCGTTGGCCGGGGTGGTGTCGACGGTGACCTGGCCGGTGTACTCGGAGTTCCCGGTGCCGGCGGCCTGGTGCTCGGCGTCGTAGGACTCGATCTGCTCGCCGGTGGTGGCGTCGGTGACGACGACCTTGCCGGCCGGCTGGCCGTGCTCGCCGGTGCCCTCGACGACGGTGCGCCAGGCCAGTCGCGGGGTGCCGTCGGCGGCCCAGACGACCAGTTCGGGGCTGCTGGTGGCGTCCCGGACGCCGGGTGCGGCGGAGAGCGCGTCGGCGGCGCCGGCCTGGGCGGGGACCTTGGGGACGGTGGTCTTCACGGCGGCGTCGTGGGCGGCCGCCCGGGAGGAGTCCTTGAGCCTGCCGCGGGCGTCCTGGTGGACGACCAGGTCGCCGCCGACCACGGGAAGTCCCTGGTAGGTGCGGTCGAAGCGGATGTGCGAGGTGCCGTCGGGGTCGAGGACGACGTCCTTGAGGACGAGGTCCTGGCCCGCGCCGTAGCCGAACACCCCGGGGTTGTGGGTGACGTTGGCGCGGGCCTGGGCGATCGCGGCCTCGCGGCCGACCGGGGCGGCGGAGGCCGTGGTGGGGACGGCCACGGCGGCGAGGGCGGCGACGACGGCTATCGCTCCGGCCGTGCGGGCACGACGGGAGGAGGAGTTGGGGCTCACTCTGACTCCAGTGGGGGTGGGGTGCAGGAAAAGGGGCTGCAAAGAGCTGCGACCGAGATTGACGGCGATCAGTCAGGTCGGGCTAGAGGAAAAGTCATAACTTTGCCAAGTTGTGTCCTGGTCCAGTCAAAAATGATCGGAACTTAACAAGCCGTCCACACTGCCGTCGTGACGGTCGACTACCGAGGCGGGGCCCGTCGGCGCTGCGACGCCCTATGCTTCCGCTCCATGGACGGATGGGTGGGGGCCTGGACCGGCGGGCGGGCGGCGGTGCACCTGGGCAACGTCGCGGACTTCAACGCCCAGTTCTTCGCCCCGGGCATGGACGCCGCCCAGCGGGCGCGGCGGCTGCGGCAGGCGCACCACTACGCCTGTCTGGCCGTCGGCTACAGCCCGGAACCGGCCGTGCTGGTGCTGCCCGCCGAGGTCGACCGGGCCTGGACCGACTGGCTGGGCCGCGAACTGGCCTGGGGGCCGGTCGAGGTGCACACCGGGGTGGCCGCCGACCGGACGCTCGCCGAGGCGCTCGCCGCCCGCCCCACACTGGCCGCCAGGATCGCCGACTCCGGCCGTCCGGTGGTGAGTTGGGGCCGCACCACCGCGCAGGGCGAGGGGCCCGAGCTGGCCGCCGTCCGCCGCTACGAGTCCAAGGCCGCCGCGCACGGGCTGTTCACCGCCCTCGCCCCCGAGCACCCCGGGATCGTCGTCCCCGCCCAGGAGCGCGCGGAGAGCCGTCGTCGCGCCGCGCGCAGACTCACCGTCCGTGCTGTCCGGGGCCTGACCACCGTCCTCAAGAGCCCGTACGGCGTGGGCGGTTACGGCACCGTCGTGGTCGAGCCCGCCGGACTGTTCGCCGCCGGCGGCGGAGGCGCCCTGCTGCGCCGCCTGGTGCGCTCCGAACTCCTCCCACCGGACGGCGAGTTGCTGCTGGAGGAGTACGTGGACCCGGGCCCGGCCGCCCGGCTGCGGGACGTCACCTACGATGCCGTGATCGGCCCGGACGGCACCGTGCACCCGGTCGGGGCCGGCGCCATGGAGGTGGCCGGCACCCGCTACCAGGGCGTCACCGTCGGCCCCGGCACCGTGCCGCGGGCCGCCGCCGACACGGCCCGCGGCTTCGCCCTGGCGGTGGGGGAGCGGCTGGCCGCCGAGGGCTACCGCGGCTGGTACGACGTCGACTTCGTCACCGACCGGCAGCGCCGCCTCGCCCCCACCGAGATCAACCTGCGGCTCACCGGCCCCGCCGTCGCCTTCGTGCTGCGCGAGCGGCTGGACCGGGTGCGCGGCCCGGGCCACCTGGTCCGCACCCTGGATGCGCTGCCGCTCGGCGCCCGGCTCGCCCCCGAGGCGCTGCACGGGCACCTCGACCGACTGCGCCCGCGCTGCGCCCGGCTCGGCGTCACCCTGCTGCCGCTGATCCCGACGGCCGCTCACGACCCGGAGCCCGCCGTCGGACTTGCCCTGGCCGGGCCCGACGCCGAGGCGCTGGACGCCGCGCAGGCACTGGTCGCGGCGGCCAACCACGCCCTGACCGGAATGTTCGAGGCCCTGCGCTGACGAACTGCGCTGACGAACTGCGCTGACGAACTGCGCTGACGAACTGAACTGACGAACTGAGCTGACGAACTGAACTGACGAACTGAGCTGACGAACTGAGCTGACGAACCGTCAGTTCACCACCCGTGGCACGGGTTTGCGCAGCAGGAAGATCACCACGATCACCGCGGCCAGCATCAGCGGGATGTTGAACACGTACACCATCGTGGTCTCGCGCGGCCAGTCGTCGGCCGCGGTCAGCCGGTACAGGTTGTCCTGCGGCCACCAGTTGGCGAGCAGCCAGAACACGGACAGGTAGGTGAGCACCGACAGCCCGGGCGAGCGGCCCAGCCGCAGTACCGACGGGAGGCCGAGGACCAGGAAGGCCAGCCCGGCGCCGAAGGCGGCGCACTCGCAGAAGTAGAGCAGGCCGAACCAGAAGTGGTACGCGCCGGGCACCCCCGAAAGGTCCGTCGACCCGGGGAAGAAGGTGTCCGTGAGGGCCCGGGAGACGATGGTGGCGGTCACCGTGAGGAAGAGGGCCAGGCAGCCCGCCGCGTCCTTGGCACCCGCCCCGCCCCCGGCCTTCCCGCCGCCCTTGCGGCTGCCGCCCGCCTTGGCCGAGCGCGGCGCGGTGTGCTCCGGCGGGGCCGGCAGCGGCAGCTCGGCGCGGTCCAGCTTCCCGGCCCGGGTGCGCGGCAGCTCCGGGACGACGACCACCGCGGCCGGCGCCGAGAAGCCCTTGAGCTCGGTCAGCAGGTACTGGGTGAGCGACCAGCCGTCCACCCCCTCCGGAACGCCCTGGGTGGGCACCGCGTAGCCGACCAGCACCGGCTTCCCCGGTGTGGGCCGCACCTCGACCACGGCGGCCTCCCGGACCGACGGATGGGCGCGCAGCGCGCCCTCGGCGCGGGCCGCCGCCTTGACCCGGGTGGTCACCGTGGTCGCCCGGTCCGTGCCGAGCGGGCCGACCACGGTGGTGGCCCGGCCGACGAACTCCAGCACGCCGTCCGCCCGCAGCCGCCCGAGGTCGCCGGTGAGCAGCACTTTCCCGTCCGGGTCGTAGTCGGCGCGCACGAAGCGCCGGGCGGTGTCCAGCGGCCGGTTGAGGTAGCCGCGGGTCAGGCCGGAGCCCGCGATCGCGATCTCACCGACCCGCCCGGGCGCCACCGGGGTGGCCTGGGGGCCCAGCACGTACACCCGGGTGCCGGGGAAGGGCCGGCCGACCAGCGAGACCCGCTCCGCGCCCTCGGCGGCGGCCGCGCCGCGGACCTCGAACCAGGTGCTGTCGACGGTGGCCTCGGCCAGGCCGTAGACGTTCAGCACCCTGGTGTCCCCGCCGAGCAGCCGTTGCAGGCCCAACTGCTCGTCCAGGTACCACTTCTCGGCGCCGACGGTGAGCAGCCGCACGCCGGGCAGCCCGGAGCCGGTCGCGGCCAGCAGGTCGGTGAGCCGGCGCGCCGTGCGGACGTTCAGTTCCATGACCGTGATCCGCTCCTGCGCCACCAGCGCGGGCAGCGCGGCGAGGTCGGCGGTGCGCTCCAGGGTGAGGTTGAAGGCGGTGACCACCAGGGTCGCGCCGGTGCCCAGGGCGCGCACCCAGTCAGCGGTGAAGACGTCGAACTCCAGGCTCGCCGTCTGCAGGATCCGGTCGGCGGGCGTCAGCCCGTACACCTCGCGCCAACCGGCGTACGCGGCCAGCAGGTTGCGGTGCTCGACCAGGGCGCCGGTGGGCAGGCCGGTGGAGCCGGAGGTGTAGAAGACGCAGGCGACGTCCTCGGGGGAGACCTCCGGCGGCACGAACTCCCGCTCAGGCAGGTCCAGTTCGTCCAGGCAGACCGGCTCCGCAGGGCCCGCGTCGGCCAGCCGGACCAGGTGGCGGCGCTCCGTCAGCAGCAATGCGGGCGCGGCGTCGCCCAGGACGTGCCGCAGCAGGGCGTCGGGCGCGGTCGGCTCCAGCGGCACGAACGCGGCGCCGGTCTTCAACACCGCCAGCAGGGCGACGTACACCTCGGTGCCCCGGCCCAGTGCGACGGCCGCCCGGCCGCCCGGCCGCCCGGGCCGAGCCCGCGCCCCGCCAGGTGGGCGGCCAGCCGCACCGCCCGCTCGTCCAGCTCCCGGTACGTCAGCTCCTCGCCGCCGCACCGCACCGCCACCGCCTCCGGTGCCCGGCGGGCCTGTCGTTCGACCAGCTCGTGCAGCGTGGCGGCGGCCCGCTCCCCGTCCGTCGCCCTCGGATCCGCAGTCATCGTCGGACCTCCCCCTGTCCCCCTCGGAAGGACCCAATCCTCCTCCCAACTCACCCCGGACGACAGGGTTCTGGTGATTCCGCCCCCGGCCGTCCCGGTCCACCCCTCGGATGCCGCGGGGCCGCCCCGGGCCGACGGTTGTACTGTGCACGCGGACGGTCGGCGCCGGGCCGGTCCGGTGCGGCGCCGACCACCCCCTTGACCGGCACCGTGATCGGAGAACCGCACCATGGCCCCGTCCTTCGACGGCCCGCTGCTGCGCACCCAGGACGTGGACGTCGTACGCGACGGCCGGCACCTGCTGCGCGGCATCACCCTGGAGATCCAGCCCGGCGAGCACTGGGCGCTGCTCGGCCCCAACGGGGCGGGCAAGTCCACCCTGCTCGCCCTGCTCGGCGCGGTCTCCCACCCCACCCGCGGCACGGTGGACGTGCTCGGCCGCCGGCTCGGCCGGGTCGACATCCGTGAACTGCGCGCCCACCTCGGGCACGTCAACCCGCGCCACCCGCTGCGCTCGCCGCTGAGCGTGCGCGAGGTGGTGCTCACCGGCCACACCAACACCATCGAGCCGGAGTGGCACCGCAAGCCCGCCCCCGAGGCGGTGGAGCGGGCCGAGCAGCTGATCGAGACCCTCGGCATGGCCGCGATGGCGGACGCCCCGTGGACCACGCTCTCCCAGGGCGAGCGCGGCCGGGCCCTGATCGCCCGCGCGCTGATGCCCAGCCCCCGCCTGCTGCTGCTCGACGAGCCCGCCACCGGTCTCGACCTGACCGCCCGCGAGCTGCTGCTGGACAGCCTGGACCTGCTGCGCCACCAGCACCCCGAACTGGCCAGCGTGCTGGTCACCCACCACCTGGAGGAGCTGCCGGAGAGCACCACCCACGCGCTGCTGCTGCGCGAGGGCGAGTGCCTGGCGGCCGGTCCGGTGGACGAGGTGATGACCACGGAGCTGATCAGCGCGACCTTCGGCCACCCGATCCGGATCACCCGCCAGGAGGGCCGCTGGACGGCCCGCGCCGCCGCCCGCCGCGCGCCCGGGAGGTAACGGTTCGGGCAGGGCAGGGGGCCGGGTGTCGACGGTAAAGACTTCTTACGTAAGGTATGCCTTAGCTAAATCAGGAGGCACCGGCCCGGCCGGTGCTTTACCCGGCCTTGGCACCCCCATGCCCTTTTCCGTTGGAGCCCCCATGTCCGCCCGCCGCCGTTCCACCGCAGCCGCGCTGCTCAGCCTCGCCGTGGCCACCGCCGCCCTGGCGGGCTGCGCGTCGAAGAAGGACGACAAGGCGGGCGCCTCGGACGCGGTCAAGGTCAACGCCACCGACACCGCCTGCGAGGTGTCCAGGACCAGCTTCCCGGCCGGTCACGTGGTGATCGACATCAGCAACAAGGGCTCCAAGACCACCGAGGTCTACGTCTACGCCGCCGGCGACAAGATCGTCACCGAGCGGGAGAACATCGGCCCCGGCACCAAGGCCAGCATCAACGCCGAGATCAAGGCGGGCAGCTACGAGGTCGCCTGCAAGCCCGGCATGGTCGGCGACGGCATCCGCCAGAAGATCACCGTGACCGGCGACAGCGGCAGCGCCGCCCCCGCCGACCCGCGCCTGGCCGCCGCCGTCGACGCCTACCGCAAGTACGCCCAGGAGCAGGCCGACGCCACCGTCCCGGCGGTCGAGGCCTTCGCCGCCGCGATCAAGGGCGGCGACCTGGAGAAGGCCAAGTCGCTGTACGCCCCCTCGCGCACCGGCTGGGAGCGCACCGAGCCGGTCGCCGAGAGCTTCGGCGACGTCGACCCCAAGACCGACACCCGCGAGGACAAGCTGGAGCAGGGCCAGGCCTGGACCGGCTGGCACCGCCTGGAGAAGGCCCTCTGGGCCGACGCCAGGATCGGCGACGAGGAGAAGACCCTCGCCGACCAGCTGGTCACCGACCTCAAGGACTGGCAGAAGAAGATCCCCGAGGCGGAGATCACCGCGACCAGCATGGCCAACGGCGCCAAGGAACTGCTCGACGAGGTCGCCACCAACAAGATCACCGGTGAGGAGGACCGCTACAGCCACACCGACCTCGCGGACTTCCAGGCCAACGTCGAGGGCGCCCAGAAGGCCTACGAGCTGTTGAAGCCGGTCGCCGCCGAGAAGGACCCGGAGCTGTCGAAGACCCTCGACTCCGAGTTCACCGCCATCAACGCCCTGCTCGCCAAGTACAAGCAGGCCGACGGCACCTTCACCCCGTACGACAAGGTCACCGAGGCCGAGCGCAAGACCTTCTCCGACGCGGTCAACTCGCTGGGCGAGCCGCTGTCGAAGCTGGCCGCCGCCGTGGTCGTCAAGTAGCCGACCGGCACCGGGAGTCCGGCACCGCCGGCAGCTCCAGCGCTTCCGGACTTCCAGCGCTTCCGGACTTCCAGCACCCCCGGACTCCCGGCATATCCAGCACCTCCAGTAGTTCCAGTAGTTCAGCAAGAGTGAGAAGGGCCCGCCCGCCGATGGACGCCGAGAACGAGCAGCAGCAGGGTGCCCCGGCCGCTGCCGCCACCCCCAACCCGGGCGCGGTCAGCCGCCGTGCCGTCATCGGCTGGGCCGGCGCGGGCGTCGCGCTCGGCGCCGCGGCCGTCGGCTCGGTCGCGGCGGCGAGCCGCCAGGACGACGACCCCGTCCCGGCGGCCGGCGCGACGGTCGCGGCGGAGGTCCCGTTCTACGGCGACCACCAGGCCGGTATCGCCACCCCCGTCCAGGACCGGCTGCACTTCGCGGCCTTCGACGTCTCCGAGAAGGCGACGCGGGAATCCCTGGTCAAGCTGCTCAAGGAGTGGACCAAGGCGGCCGCCGCGATGACCGGCGGCCGCGAGGTCGGCACCGGCGCCGTCCCGGCCTCCGCGGAGGCCCCGCCGGACGACACCGGCGAGGCCCTCGGCCTGCCCGCCTCCCGGCTCACCCTCACCATCGGCTTCGGCCCCGGCCTGTTCGAGAAGGACGGCGTCGACCGCTTCGGCCTCAAGGCCCAGCGCCCCGAGGCCCTGATCGAGCTGCCCACCTTCAAGGGCGACAAGCTCGACCCGCTGCGCAGCGGCGGCGACCTCTGCGTCCAGGCCTGCGCCGACGACCCGCAGGTCGCGGTGCACGCGATCCGCAACCTGGCCCGGATCGGCATGGGCACCGTCAACATCCGCTGGTCCCAGCTCGGCTTCGGCAAGACCTCCTCGACCACCCCGGACCAGCAGACCCCGCGCAACCTGATGGGGTTCAAGGACGGCACCCACAACATCGCGGGCAGCGACGGTGCCAACCTCGCCGAGCACGTCTGGGCCGCCCCCGGCGACGGCCCCGAGTGGATGACCGGCGGCTCCTACCTGGTCGCCCGGCGGATCCGGATGCACATCGAGACCTGGGACCGCGCCCCGCTCAAGGACCAGGAGGACACCTTCGGCCGCACCAAGGGCGAGGGCGCCCCGTACGGAAAGGCCAAGGAGCACGACGCCCCCGACCTCAAGGCGATGCCCGCGACCTCGCACGTCGCCCTGGCCCACCCGGACGCCAACAACGGCCTGATGATCCTGCGCCGCGGCTTCTCCTTCACCGACGGCACCGACGGCCTCGGCCGCCTGGACGCCGGACTGTTCTTCCTCGCCTACCAGCGCGACACCCGCAAGGCCTTCGTCCCGCTCCAGCAGCGGCTCGCGGCCTCGGACAAGCTCAACGAGTACATCCAGCACGTCGGCTCCGCCCACTTCGCCTGCCCGGCGGGTGTCCGCAAGCCGGGGGAGTGGTGGGGCCAGGCCCTCTTCGGCTGATCCTTCCCACCCCCAACACCCCGAGGAGTCAGCCGTGTTCGGCAACTACCTGATCGGCCTGCGCGAAGGCCTCGAGGCCAGCCTGGTCGTCTGCATCCTGATCGCCTACCTGGTCAAGACCGACCGCCGGGACAAGCTGCCGCCGGTGTGGCTCGGCGTCACCGCGGCCGTGGTGCTCTCCATGGTCTTCGGCGCGGTCCTCCAGTTCGGTTCCTCGCAGCTGACCTTCGAGGCCCAGGAGGCGCTCGGCGGCTCGCTGTCGATCATCTCGGTCGGGCTGGTGACCTGGATGGTGTTCTGGATGCGGCGCACCGCCCGGCACCTCAAGACCGAGCTGCACGGCAAGTTGGACGCGGCGATCGCGATGGGCACCACGGCGCTGGTGGTCACCTCCTTCCTGGCGGTCGGCCGCGAGGGCCTGGAGACCGCGCTGTTCATCTGGTCCGCGGTGCAGGCCACCGACGACGGCTGGAACCCGCTGATCGGCGCCGCGCTCGGCCTGCTCACCTCGGTGGTGCTCGGCTGGCTGTTCTACCGCGGCGCGTTGAAGATCAACCTGGCCAAGTTCTTCACCTGGACCGGCGCGATGCTGGTCGTGGTCGCGGCCGGCGTGCTCGCCTACGGCGTCCACGACCTCCAGGAGGCCGGCTGGCTGCCCGGCCTGCACGCCACGGCCTTCGACATCTCCAGCACCATCCCGAAGGACAGCTGGTACGGCACCCTGCTCAAGGGCGTGTTCAACTTCCAGCCGGACCCGACCGTGCTCCAGCTGGTGGTCTGGCTGGCGTACCTGCTGCCGACGCTGGCCGTGTTCTTCAACCTGTTCGGGAACCGGGCGAAGCCCGTCGCCGCCAAGTCGGCCGCCTGACCGAGTCGTTCACCGCACACCCGCTGCACAGCACCGCACCGCACCGCACCGCCCCGCCCGGCACCCGCCGGGCGGGGCGGTGTCGTTTCGGCGTCACGACCCACCCCGGGACGCCGCTCTCCGACACGAGGGGCGAGCACGAGCAGCAAGCACGAGCAGCAACGCCGGAGCCCCGGACGGTTCGACCGTCCGGGGCTCCGGGGCTCCGCGGGGGGTGATACCAGGCGGGACTACTCGCTCTTGATCGCGCCCAGGATGTCCAGCTTCGCCGCCCGGTGGGCCGGCCAGAGCGCGGCCAGCAGGCCGATCACGGCAGCCGCGAGCAGGAAGCCGAGGATCTGCAGCGGCGGCACCACGGTGCTGAGCCCCTTGAGGTCGCCCGCCAGCGTCCGGACGGCCGCCCAGGCGGTCAGGATGCCGAGGCCGACCCCGACCAGCCCGCCGAACAGCGCGATCAGCAGCGACTCCAGCCGGACCATCCGGCGGATGCCGAGCCGGTCCAGGCCGATCGCGCGCAGCATGCCGATCTCCCGGCGGCGCTCGAACACCGACATCGCCATGGTGTTGACCACACCGAGGACGGCGATCACCACGGACATGCCGAGCAGCCCGTACATCATGTTCAGGATGTTGGTGACGGCCTGGCGGCTCTCCGCCCTGATGTCCTTGTCGCCCTTGACCGCGATCAGCGGGTTGCCGCCGGTGGCGTCGCGCAGCGCCTGCTTGAGCTGCTCGGTCGCGCCGTGCTCGCCCTTGACCAGGACCTTGTTCGGGCCGGAGCCGGGCTCCGCGTGCCGGCCGACCACGGCGTCCGGGGCGATCACGGGGGCCAGCGCGGTGTTGGCCTCCAGGATGCCGCCGACGGTGAGCGAGCCCTTGCTGCCGTCCGGGTAGGTGACGGCGAGGGTGTCGCCGACCTGGTAGCCGGCGCTCTGGGCGCGGGCGGCGCTGACCAGCAGCTTGCCCTGCCTGAGGGCGTCCGCGGAGCCCTCCTTGATCTTGACGGTGGCCAGCTGGTCGATGGTGGTCGCGTCCACCGCCGTCATCCACTCGGACCGGTCGTCGGCCCCGCCGACGGTGACCGGGACGGTGCGCTCGGGGCTCATCGCGCTGACGCCGGGGGTCCTGGCGATCTGGGTGGCGACCTGGTCGGACAGCATCGTGCCGTTCTGCATGGCCACGGTGTAGTCGGCCTTGATGTCGCTGTCGGTGGAGTCGTCGACGGCCTTGTTCACCGAGGCGCCGATCACCGTCAGCGAGGTGATCAGGGTGACGCCGATGGTCAGCGCCGAGGCGGTGGCGGCGGTGCGGCGCGGGTTGCGGACGGCGTTCTCCTGGGCCAGCTTGCCCGGGGTGCCGTACACGGCGCGCAGCACCGGGGCCAGCAGGGCGATCAGCGGCCGGGAGAGCAGCGGGGTCAGCACGAACACGCCGAGCAGCAGTGCGGCCGCGCCGAGGCCGACCAGCTTGACCTCCTTGCCGCTGATGCCGGCGGCCAGCGCGCCCAGCCCGGCGACCGCGAACAGCAGGCCGACGGTGTTGCGGACCACCAGGCTCTTCTGGGTGGCGGGCTGCTCGACGGCGCTCATCGCGGCCACCGGCGCGATCCGGGAGGCCCGGCGGGCGGGCAGCCAGGCGGCGACCAGGGTCACCAGCACGCCGACCGCGAGCGCGGTCAGCACGGTGGTGGGGGCGATGACCAGCGGGCCGTCCGGCAGGTTGGCGTCCATCGGGCCGTTGAGCAGCGCCTTGAGGCCGACGGCGATCCCGATGCCGGCCAGCAGGCCGCCGATCGAGGCGGTCAGGCCGACCAGTACGGCCTCGACCTTCACCGAGCGGGTGATCTGCCGGCGGGTGGCGCCGACGGCGCGCAGCAGGGCCAGTTCCCTGGTGCGCTGGGCGACCAGCATGGAGAAGGTGTTGGCGATGATGAAGATGCCGACGAACAGCGCGATGGCGGCGAAGCCCAGCAGGAAGGTGTTCAGGATCTTGGTGCCCTGGGCGATCATCCTGTCCTGCTCGGCGGCCAGCTCGCGGCCGGTCCGGGCCTCGATGTTGTCGCCCTGGGGCAGCGCCTGTTTGACGGCGGTGAGCAGCGCGGCGTCGTCGGTGCCGGGCTTGGCCTTGACGTCCAGCGACGCGTAGCGGCCGGGGCTCAGGTAGAGCTCCTGGGCGGTGGCGTCGTCGAAGGCGGCCAGCGAGCCGCCGGCCATCACGCGCGGGTCGTTGGTGTGCAGGGTGCCGGTGAGCTTGAGCTCCATGACCGGGCCGTTGACCGCGACCCGGACGGTGTCGCCGACCTTGAAGCCGCCCTTGTCGGCGGTCCGGGTGTCCAGGGCGATCTCGGCGGCGTTCCTGGGGCCGCGGCCCTCGACCAGCGGGTAGCGCGGGTCGGTGCCGTCGGCGCCCGGCACGTAGTTGGTGCCGGTGGTGGAGAAGCCGTTGCCGATCAGTGCGCCCTTCTTGTCCGCGATGCCGGCGAAGCCGCTGACCACGCCGCGGGCGTCGGCGACGCCGGGCAGGGCGGCGATCTTCTTACGGGCGTCCTCGGTGAGGGCCGGGGTGTTGGCGGTGTGGTTGGCGCCGTGGTCGTAGCCGCGGCCGACGGCCGAGTCGTCGCTGACGGTGACGGCGATGTCGGCGTAGCTCTTGGAGTTCTGGGTCCGGAGGGCCTGGCCCATGGTGTCGGTGAAGATGAGCGTGCCGGCGACGAAGGCGGTGCCGAGCATGACGGCGAGCATCGTCATCAGCAGGCGGCCCTTGTGGGCCAGTACGTTGCGCAGTGCGGTGCGGAACATGGGGGAGCGTCAGTCCTGGGGGTACTCGGGGGGAGGTGGGCTCGGACGTGCGAACGGGCTCAGCTGGTGCGGCCCTTGGCGTCGAAGCGGCGCATGCGGTCCAGGACGGTGTCGGCGGTGGGGGTGTGGAGTTCGTCGACGATCTTGCCGTCGGCGAGGAAGACGACGCGGTCGGCGTAGGAGGCGGCGACGGGGTCGTGGGTGACCATGACGACGGTCTGGCCGAGTTCGCGCACGGAGTTGCGCAGGAAGGAGAGGATCTCGGCGCCGGAGCGGGAGTCGAGGTTGCCGGTGGGTTCGTCGGCGAAGATGATGTCGGGCTTTCCGGCGAGGGCGCGGGCGCAGGCGACGCGCTGCTGCTGGCCGCCGGAGAGCTGGGAGGGGCGGTGGCTGAGGCGGCCGGAGAGGCCGACGGTGTCGACGACGCGGTCGAGCCAGGCCTGGTCGGCCTTGCGGCCGGCGATGTCCATCGGCAGGGTGATGTTCTCCAGGGCGGTCAGCGTCGGCAGCAGGTTGAAGGCCTGGAAGATGAAGCCGATGTGGTCGCGGCGCAGCTGGGTGAGCTGCTTGTCCTTGAGGCCGACGAGTTCGGTGTCGCCGATGGTGGTGGAGCCGGAGGAGACGGTGTCCAGGCCGGCCATGCAGTGCATGAGGGTGGACTTGCCGGAGCCGGAGGGGCCCATGATGGCGGTGAACTCGCCCTGGGGGAAGGTGACGCTGACGTTGTCCAGGGCGACGACCCGGGTCTCCCCCTCCCCGTAGACCTTGTTCAGACCGGTGGCGCGGGCAGCCGCCCGGCCGGTACGGACGGCGGTTGCGGGGAAGGACACGTGGACTCCTGGGGATGAATCGGATTTACCTACCGATCCATCCTCCCAAGCGGTTCGCGCTCGATTCGTATGCCCATCGGACGGTCGGCCCCCGCCGACCCGGCGGTGCGGCGGGGGCCTTCTCCTCCTTAGGTATGACGCGTCCCCGCGGACCCAAGTCCCGGGAACCGCATACCGGTCAGGTCGGGACCAAAGTCCCGGTCCGTCACTCCACCGCGACGCCGAAGGCCGTTGCCAGCCCGGTCAGACCGTTCGTCACCGGCCGCGCCGAGGGCTCGAACTGCCAGCCCGCGGACGCCCGTCGGAAGCTCCCGAGCAGCATCGCCGAGTCCGGCATGCCGCCGTTCGCCCCCGGCCACCGCGCCGGACCGGCCGCCCCCGGCCCGTACTCCGCCGCGACGGCCAGCCCGTACACGTGACCGAGCGGCAGCGTCGGGTGCTCCTCCTCCTCGGTGGACACCGCCAGCACCACCTCGTCCACAGCGGCCGGCAGCCGGTGCAGGTCCAGGCTCAGCCGGGCCGCCCGGGCCGGCTCGCCCGGCACCGAGTGGGTGGGGTGCAGCCGGACGGCGCCGTCCGGGTCCTGCGGGTTGTTGAAGAACACGAAGTGCTCGTCGCTCAGCACCCGGCCGCGGGCGCACAGGAACGCCGTGACGTCCAGCTCCACCGGCTCCCCGCCGGCCGTCCGGCTCTGCCAGCTCACCGTGACCTTGCTGTGCGGGGCGTCCGGCTCCTGCCGTCCCGCCGCCGGGCCGCCCGTGTGGTCGGTCCCGCTGCGGCCGCTGCCGCCCGCGTCGCCGCTGCCTTCCGCGCCGCCCGTACCGCTCCCGGCGCCCGTACCGGCCCCGGTGCCGCCGCCGAGCCGGCCGCGCAGCCCCTGGTCGGCCAGCAGCTCCACCAGCTCCGGCCCGCTGACCAGGGTCAGCGGCTTGCCCTCGATGTAGCTGTACGAGCCCTTGCCGAAGCCCGCCGTGGTCACCAGGATGCCCTTGATCGCGCCGTGGTGGCGCACGGTGGACTCCAGGTCGCGCACGGCCGTCGGCGGGACGGTCTTCCGGTACCGCTTCGCCTGGATCACGATCTTGCCGCCGGTCACCGGGTCCAGGTCCTCGGCGACCACGTCCACCCCGACGTCACCGCTGCGGGCCGTCGTCATCACCCGGAAGCCGCGCAGCCGGAACAGCTCGGCGATCAGGTCCTCGAAGTCCAGCGGATCCATCTCGAAGAGGTCCGGGTCCTCGTCGCCGAAGTGCCCGGCCAGGCTGCCGCCCACCGACTCCGGCAGCCGGTCCGGCTTCACCTCGTCCAGCCGCTCCGGCCGCGCCGACAGCTTGCCGCCCAGCCCCTGGAAGCACTCCACCGGGGCCACCCGGTCCAGTGCCAGCCCCGAGAACTCGGCCCGGGTCGCGGTCAGCGTGGACAGGAAGCGCTCGGCCTCCCGGCCCGTCGCCGGATCGATCCCCAGCACGAAGCCGTTCACCACCACCGAGTCCAGCATCCCGTCCCGGTCCGCCCGGAACAGCTCGGCCGCCACCCGCAGCGCCGACTGCGCCAGCACCTCCCGGTACAGCGCCTTGCGCTCGGTCGCCGGCCGGGCCACCTCCGCCTCGCGGTCGTCCGCCTTCACGTACCGCACCCGCGCGGCGGCCGGCACCACGTCCGGGCCGGGCAGCTCCCAGTTCACCACCAGCTGACGGCTCGACACCTCCCAGGCCGCCACCAGCCGGTGCGGGAAGCCCTCCGGCCAGCCCGCCGAGGCGTACAGCCCCGCCGTGAAGTACTCCTGCACGGCCTCCGGCTCGCCCGCCCGCAGCCGCCGCAGCAACTCCTCCGTCCCGGTGCCGCGCTCCTCCTCCTGCCGGCGGAAGCCCTCCGCCCACCTCAGGTACTCCTGGTGGTACGCGGCCAGCCGGGACTGCCGGTCCGCCTCCCGGGCCTGCGCGGCGTACCAGTCCTGCTCGAACCGGGCCCGGGCCTGCGCCAGGTACTGCTCGTACTGGCGGCGCACCCCGGGGTTGCGGGCCTGCGCCGCGTCCGGCGGCGGCACGTGGTAGGCGGCGGAGGTCTGGTCCGGCATCGGCACCGGCACGCCCAGCGGCCCCGGATCGAACGGCGGCACCGGGCGCGGCGCCAGCAGGGCCTGCGGCCCGAACGCCGGCGCGGCCAGGCCGGCCGTCAACAGCCCGCGCAACTCCTCCACCCGGGCGTCCAGTTCCGCCGTCCGCCGGGCCGCCTCCGCCTCCCGTGACTGCTGGTACGCGCGCTGCGCCTCCCGCTCGTCCCGGGCGGCCGCCCGCTGCGCCTCGCGCTGGGCCCGCTCGTGCCGGCGCAACTCCGCCGCCTCGGCACGCCACCGGGCCTCCTCCCGGCGCTGCTGCTGCCGCTGCGCCTCCGCCCAGACCGCCAGCACCCCGCTGTTCCGCCGCCCCGCCACCAGCCACCCCTTCGCGCTCACACCGACTCGGCCGCCCCGCGCCACCTCCGGGCACCACCGCCGACCGCGCCCGCCAGAATAGAACGTGGACGCCCCGCCCGGCCAAGCCCCCGCGACCAGGGCGGCTGTCGGTTGTCCGGGCCGGTGGGGGCGACCCGCCGGGCGGCGGGGTACGGGCCTTGCGTGGCTCGGCCGTTGGGGCCGCCGGGGCCGTCGTGCGTGTCGCCGGTTGGGCGCCGTGGAACTGGACAGCGGGGGCGGTGGACAGCCGGGGCGGTCGGGCGGATCATCGTCAGGAAGCCGACCCAGGGGGAGAGTTCATGAGCATCAGCAGTGCCGTCCGCGCCGCCGCGGTGGCCGCCGTCGTCGGGTTCGCCGTGCTGGCGGCCGGTGCGGGGCCGGCCGCCGCGACGGGGGCTCCGGACACGGGCAACACCTACCCCGCCTTCGTGGTGCAGGCCGGGGATCCGGTCTCCGGTCAGGTCGGCGGTCCGGTCTCCGGTCCGGTCTCCGGTCAGGTCGGCGTGCCCGTCCGGTAGCCCGTCGAACCGACGCACCCCCTGCGCCGGTCCGTCAGTCGCGCGGTTCCGCGTACCAGCGCCAGTCGGTGCGGAGCGGGCGGTCGGGGAGGGTGGCGCGGCCAGTGGCCCACAGGAGGGTGGGCCAGGGGGCGGCGGTGCGGGGGACGTCCGGGAACAGGCGGTCCAGGGTGCGGGTGCAGAGCTCGGCCGGCGGGTCCCAGCGGAGGCCGAGGCCCTGGGTGACGTCGTGCAGGTGGACCAGGGTCTCGACCAGGCTCATGGCGACGAAGCCCGTTGGGTCGGCGAGGCCCCAGGGGTGGTACGCGCGGGCCTGCGGCGAGGCGACCCGGGCGATCGCGACCATCAACCCGCCACTGGCGTCGAGGACTTCGAGCAGCCCCGGGACGCCGTCGGCCGGATCGGCGCGGACGAAGTTGTTCGGGCCGCCCGGGGTGCGGCGGGTCGCCACGAAGGGCACGTACCGGTCGCGGGGCGGTCGGGCGGGGCCCAGCTGGGCGGCGTAGGCGAGGAGGTCGTCGGCCAGGTGCTCGACGGTCTCCCAGCAGCTCCAGTCGAGGGCGCCGGCGGGCCGGGACCAGTCCGCGTCCGCCGGGGCGCCCGCGAGGGCGTCCACGGCGAGGCGGAGGGCGAGGGCCAGGTCGTCCGGGGTCGGTGAGTCGATCATGGGCCGGACGCTAGCAGCGGCTGCGGGGCGGCGGCCACGGAAGGCGCGGCGCAGGCCGTCGGTGTCCGAGTCGTTCACGGCTTTCGGCCCGCAGGACGCGACTGTCAGTGGCAGCGGGTAGCCTCACCTGATCGAAGAGCTCCAGGGAGGGATGCCCGTGACGGTCCCCGCACCGCAGCACCCGGACCGGCCCGCCGGCTGGGTCTCCACCGGCCTGAGCTGGCACGAAGGCCGGGCCCTGCTCTGCGCCGTGCGCGGCGCCCGGGTGCACGAGCGCGCCGTGGCGCCCGGTACGCAGGTCGGCTGGCTGCTCGGCGGCCCGCGCCGCTGCGTGGGCGCCTGGCTGGCCGGGGCGACGGAGCGCACGCCCTGCCCGCACCACGCGGTGGTCGACCCGGGCGGCAGCGCCACCCAGTGCCCGGCCTGCCAGAGCGTGGACCGCGGCCTGGCGCTCGCCCGGGACCAGATCCTCGACGACGGCCGCACCTACCTGCTCTACCTCGCCTGGTTCGGCGAGGGCCTGTTGAAGGTCGGCCTCACCGCCGAGCAGCGCGGCGACAGTCGGCTGCTGGAACAGGGCGCGCTGGCCTACGCGTTCACCGCGCGCGGCGGCCTGCCCGCGGTGCGCCGCGCCGAACTCACCGTCGCCGCCTCGGGCCTGGCGCGCGAGCGGTACAAGTCCCGGCTCAAGACCGACCACTGGTGGTCGCACGGCGACGCCCCGTACCGCCGCGCCGTGCTGACGGAGGCCCGCGCCCGGGCGCACCGGCTGCTGGACGGGCACGCCGTGGAGCTGCTCGCGGACCGCCCGGTGGTGGACCACGTGGAGCGCTACGGCCTGGCCGACGGCGCCCCGGAGACCTACCGGGAGGTCACCGGACTGGCCGCGGGCGCGGTGATCGCCGGTACGCTGCGCCCGCCGGTGGGGCGCCACCTCTTCCTGGACCAGCCGGACGGCTCCGGCCCGCTGCTGCTGGACACCCGGCGGCTGACCGGCTGGACGCTCACGCCGGTGGCCGGCCGGGCCTCGGCAGGGCTGGTGCTGGAGGAGCGGGTCCGCCCGCCGGAACCGGACACCCAGGAGGCGCTGTTCTGAGCACGCGCGCCTGCGGTACTTCGCCTGCGGCACTTCGCCTGCGGTACCTGACGGGGCCCTCGGAGGAGCGGCTCAGCCCAGCTTGCCGCGCACCCCGCCCGGACCGGAGCGGGCCCGCCGGGACAGCGGCGGACGGGACGGGCGGACGTCGGCGCGCCCGGCGGAGACCGGCTCGGCGGCCTCGGCGGCGCGCCGGGCCAGCGCGGCCCGGGCGGCGGCCAGCGCGACCCGGGCGAGCAGCGGGTCCTCCCGAAGGCCCGCCGCGCGCTTGGACGTCTGACAGGAGGAGCACCAGACCGGCGAGGCTGGCCCGTCCGGATAGACCATGCCCTCCGGCGGCAGGTAGTGCCCACCGCACTCGACGCACTCGAAGCACAACCTCATCCGACGATCACCGTCCCGGATCCGTGGCACCGACCGCACGGCGACCAGAAGGTGTGAACGCTGGGCACCATGCTTCCTTCCTCGTCCAGTTCGACCGTTGCCTCGGTCTTCTGGGTCCCCCCGGACCCGCCGCAGCCGGAGCAGGACTGAACCTCGGGCATATGCCGTCCTTCCCTCGCGGAGCACCACCGTAGCGCGATTTTCCGTCAGGAAGCACCGAGCGCGGCGTTCCACCACTCGTTCGGGGAGCGCGAACTGCCTTCGCGCGCCCCGGAGAAGGCGTCGGCCCCTCGCCTGAGCACCAGAGCGAGGGGCCGACCGTCTCGGGGGAGGGGCGTCAGCCGCGGGCGGCCCGCAGGAACTCCCGGTTCATGGCCGCGATGCTCGGCAGCGGGATGCCCTTGGGGCAGGCGGTGGCGCACTCGCCGGTGTTGGTGCAGCCGCCGAAGCCCTCGGCGTCCATCGCCGCGACCATGTTCCGCACCCGGGCGGACCGCTCCGGCGCGCCCTGCGGCAGCACGTTGAGGTGCACCACCTTGGCGGAGGTGAACAGCATCGCCGAGCCGTTCGGGCAGGCGGCCACGCAGGCGCCGCAGCCGATGCACTCGGCGTGCTCGAAGGCGGTGTCGGCGGCCTCCTTGGGGACGGGCGTGGCATGCGCGTCGGGGGCGCTGCCGGTGGGGGCGGTGATGTAGCCGCCGGAGCCGATGATCCGGTCGAAGGCGGAGCGGTCCACCACGAGGTCCTTGACCACCGGGAAGGCCGAGGCCCGCCAGGGTTCCACGTCGATGGTGTCGCCGTCCCGGAAGTGCCGCATGTGCAACTGGCAGGTGGTGGTGCGCTCGGGACCGTGCGCCTGGCCGTTGATGACCATGCCGCAGGCCCCGCAGATGCCCTCGCGGCAGTCGTGGTCGAAGGCGACCGGCTGGTCGCCGCGGGTGATCAGTTCCTCGTTGAGGGTGTCGAGCATCTCCAGGAAGGACATGTCCGGGCTGATGCCGCTGACCTGGTAGGTGGTCATCGAGCCGGGTGCGTCCGGGCCCGCCTGGCGCCAGATGCGCAGGGTGAGGTTCATGCGTAGCTCCGCTGGGTGGGGTGGACGTGCTCGAACTCGAGGTGCTCGCGGTGGAGGACGGGCGCCTCGCCGGTGGCGGTGAACTCCCAGGCGGCGGCGTAGCTGAAGTCCTCGTCGCGCCGGGCGGCCTCGCCGTCGGGGGTCTGGCTCTCGGTGCGGAAGTGGCCGCCGCAGGACTCGGCGCGGTGCAGCGCGTCCAGGCACATCAGCTCGGCGAGCTCGAAGTAGTCGACCAGCCGGTTGGCCTTCTCCAGCGACTGGTTGAGCTCCTGGCCGGTGCCGGGCACCTTGATCCGGCGCCAGAACTCCTCGCGCAGCTGCGGGATCCGGGCCAGGGCGCGCCTGAGGCCGGCCTCGTCCCGGGCCATCCCGCACTCGTCCCAGAGCAGTTCGCCGAGTTCGCGGTGGAAGGAGTCCGGGGTGCGGTCGCCGTCGACGGAGAGGATCAGGTTGAGCCGGTCCTCGACCTCCGCCTCGACCTCGGTGAGCACCGGGTGGTCGGCGGGGACGGCGGCGACCGGGTTGCGGGCCAGGTAGTCGTTGATGGTGGGCGGCAGCACGAAGTAGCCGTCGGCCAGGCCCTGCATCAGCGCGCTGGCGCCGAGCCGGTTGGCGCCGTGGTCGGAGAAGTTGGCCTCGCCGATCGCGAACAGGCCCGGGACGCTGGTCTGCAGGTCGTAGTCGACCCAGAGCCCGCCCATCGTGTAGTGGATCGCCGGGTAGATCCGCATCGGCACCCGGTACGGGTCCTCGGCGGTGATCCGCTCGTACATGTCGAAGAGGTTGCCGTACTTGGCCTCGACGGCCTCCCGGCCCATCCGGCGGATCGCGTCGGCGAAGTCCAGGTACACGCCCTGGCCGCCGGGGCCGACCCCGCGGCCCTCGTCGCAGACGTTCTTGGCGGCCCGGGAGGCGATGTCGCGGGGCACCAGGTTGCCGAAGGAGGGGTAGATCCGCTCCAGGTAGTAGTCCCGCTCCTCCTCCGGGATCTGCCCGGGCGGGCGGGTGTCGCCCTTGGCCTTGGGCACCCAGATCCGGCCGTCGTTGCGCAGCGACTCGCTCATCAGGGTGAGCTTGGACTGGTGGTCGCCGGAGCGCGGGATGCAGGTGGGGTGGATCTGGGTGAAGCACGGGTTGGCGAAGTAGGCGCCGCGCCGGTGGGCCCGCCAGATGGCGGTGGCGTTGGAGTTCTTGGCGTTGGTGGAGAGGTAGAAGACGTTGCCGTAGCCGCCGGTGGCGAGGACGACCGCGTCCGCGGTGTAGGAGCGGATCTCGCCGGTGACCAGGTCCCGGGCGACGATGCCGCGGGCCCGGCCGTCGACCACCAGCAGGTCCAGCATCTCGGTGCGCGGGTGCATCTCCACGTTCCCGGCGGCGATCTGCCGGGAGAGCGCCTGGTAGGCGCCGAGCAGCAGCTGCTGGCCGGTCTGGCCGCGGGCGTAGAAGGTACGGGAGACCTGAACGCCGCCGAAGGAGCGGGTGTCCAGCAGGCCCCCGTACTCGCGGGCGAAGGGGACGCCCTGGGCCACGCACTGGTCGATGATCTCCACCGACACCTGGGCGAGCCGGTGCACATTGGACTCGCGGGCGCGGAAGTCGCCGCCCTTGACGGTGTCGTAGAACAGCCGGCGGACGGAGTCGCCGTCGTTGCGGTAGTTCTTGGCCGCGTTGATGCCGCCCTGGGCGGCGATCGAGTGGGCCCGTCGCGGGGAGTCCTGGAAGCAGAACTGGACGACGTGGTAGCCCTGTTCGGCGAGGGTGGCGCCGGCCGCGCCGCCGGCCAGGCCGGTGCCGACCACGATCACGGTGTGCTTGCGCCGGTTCGCCGGGTTGACCAGCTTGGCGTCGAACCGCCGCTGGTCCCAGCGCTGTTCGATCGGCCCGGCGGGGGCCTTGGTGTCGGCGATCGGCTCGCCGACGGTGTAGTCGACGTACGTGCTGCTCACTTCACCACTCCGAACATCACGGCGAGGGGGACGGACAGGAAGCCGACGGTCAGCAGGAGCGCCAGGCCGTTCGCGCTCAGCTTGAGCACCTTGTCGCGGCGGGCGTTGTTGGCGCCGAGGGTCTGCGCGGCGCTCCAGAAGCCGTGCCGGATGTGGAAGCCGAGGGCCACCACCGCGAGGATGTAGAACACGTCGCTGTACCAGCGGCCGAAGGTGCCCACGACGTTCTGGTAGACGTGGCCGTGCTCGGCGACCGGGTTCACGGTGAGCGTGGTGAGGTCCAGGATGTGCCACACGATGAACAGCCCGAGGATCACCCCGCCCCAGCGCATGGTGCGGGTCGCGTAGCTGGCCCGGCGGCGCTGGTGCACGTACTTGCTCGGGCGGGCGGCGAGGTCCCGGCGGCTGAGCTGGTACGCGGAGACGCCGTGCAGGACGACGGCGGCGACCAGGCCGACCCGGGCGATCCAGAGGAACCACTCGTGGCCGAGGAAGGGCTGGCCGATGGTGCGCAGCCAGGCCGCGTAGCCGTTGATGTCGTCGGGGCCGAAGAAGACCTTGAGGTTGCCCAGCATGTGCGCGACCAGGTACAGCAGCATCGCCAGTCCGGTGACGGCCATGACCGCCTTCTTGCCGACGGTCGACCGCCACAGGGTCACCAGGGTGGACGGATGCCGGGCCGTCTGAGTCGCGGTTGTCATGGCAGCAACGGTAGGGATGGTCGCCAGGGTGCGTCCAAGACATGCTGCGGCTGGTGACGATAGCCAGGGCCTATCGTCGCGGCTTACCCTGGCCGTGTGCAGCTCCAGCAACTCCGCTACTTCCTGGCTGTCGCCGAGACCCGGCACTTCACCCGGGCCGCCGAGGCCGAACACGTCGCCCAGCCCTCGCTCTCCCAGCAGATCCGTTCGCTGGAACGGGAGTTGGGCGCCGAACTGTTCCACCGCACCCGGGGCAACATCGCCCTCACCGACGCCGGGGACGCCCTGCTGCCGCTTGCCCGGCGGATCCTCGCGGACACCGAGAGCGCCCGCCTCGCCGTCCAGGAGACGGTCCAGCTGCGCCGCGGCCGGGTCCGGCTGGGCGCCCCGCCGAGCCTGTGCACCAGCCTGGTGCCGGACGTGCTGCGGGTCTTCCGGGACCGCTACCCGGGCGTCGCGCTCGGGGTGCGCGAGGGCGGCTCGCGCGACCTGGTGCGCTGGCTGGCCGCGGGGGAGCTGGACCTCGCGCTGATCATCACCCCGACCAGCGGGGAGGCCGCGCCCGCCCTCGCCGTCACCGAACTGCTGCACGAGGCGCTGGTGCTGGTCTCGGCCGAGCGTCCGGGCGGCGGGCGTCCGGGCGGCGAGCGTCCGGGCGGCGAGCGGCGCGGCCGGCGCACCGTGCGGGTGGCCGAGCTGGACGGGCGGCCGCTGGTGATGTTCCGGGAGGGCTACGACGTCCGGGAGGCGGCCCTGGCGGCCTGCCGGGCGGCGGGCTTCGAGCCGGAGTTCGCCGTGGAGGGCGGCGAGATGGACGCGGTACTGGGCTTCGTCCGGGCCGGGCTCGGGCCCGCGATCGTCCCCGGCATGGTGGCGGCCCGCTCGGGCCTCGCGGTGACACCCTTCGCCGGACCGGGGCTGGGCCGCACCATCGCCGTCGCGCACGGCCACGAGGTGCCGCTCACCCGCGCCGCCGAGGCCCTGCGCGCCACCCTCCTGGCACACCTGCGCGACGCCGCCCGCTCCGGCGAACTCCCGCCCGGCACAAGGCTGTTGCTGCCGTGAGGTCCGAGTCCGTACTCCTGGGCGAGGATCGACGAGAGCGGCGAGGCGGGGCGTTGTGCCGGACACCGTGGAGTGAGTCGGCACACCGGGGCTCCGCGAACCGGGTGACGTCCGGTACCAGCACCAGCGGCCGGTGTGGCAGGGTGGGCGGCGCGGCGGAGGCCTCGGGCCGCATCCCGGCGATCCGGTCCGGTGCGGGCCGGTCCATGACCTGGTGGTCCGGAAGCATCTGCCGCTCGGTGAGTTCTCCGAGCGACGCGGCGCCCGAGCGCTCCGTTCGTCAGGTCATGGCTGTTTCCTCGAAGGGATGGGTGCGGTGGGCTTGAAGCTGGGCGTGGCGGTGCTGACCATGGGCACGCGGCCGAAGGAACTGGCCGAGCTGCTGGCCTCGGTGGAGATGCAGACCGTCCCGGCCGCGAAGGTCGTGGTGGTCGCCCAGGGCTGCCCGTTGCCGGAGGTGCCGGCATGGGTGGAGGGTGTGGAGCTGGCCGAGAACCTCGGGGTGACCGGCGGCCGGAACGTGGCGCTGGAGCACCTGCGCGACGTGGACGTGGTGATCGACCTGGACGACGACGGCCTGCTGGTCGCCGACGACGTGTTCGCGAGGATCGAGTCCCTCTACGAGGCCGACCCCCGGCTGGGCGTGGTGTCCTTCCGAATCGCCGACGAGACCGGGCTGACCCAGCGCCGTCACGTTCCCCGGCTGCGGGCCGGTGATCCGATGCGCGGTGGCGAGGTGACCAGCTTCCTCGGCGGCGGCCATGCGCTGTCGACGAGGATGCTGCGACAGGTCGGGGGCTGGCCGGACGCGTTCTTCTTCGCGCACGAGGAGACCGACATGGCCTGGCGGGCGCTCGACGCCGGCTGGCGGGTGCTGTACGTCCCGGAGCTGCTGCTGCAGCACCCGCGGACCAGCCCGACCCGGCACGCGTTCTTCTACCGGGTGAACGCCCGCAACCGGGTGTACCTCGCGCGCCGTCACCTGCCCGCGTTGCTGGTCCCGGTCTACCTCGGCGTGTGGGTGACGCTCACCGTCGCCCGTACCAGGAACGCGAGCGGGTTGAAGGCGTGGTTCTCCGGCTTCGCCGAGGGCTGGCGCACCCCGTGCGGTCGGCGCGAGCCGATGCGCTGGCGCACGGTGTGGACCATGACCCGGCTCGGCCGGCCCCCGATCATCTAGGTCGCAGGGCCCGGCCGGGCCGGTCCGGCAGGTGTGTGGTCAGGCCGGCAGGACGGCCTCGATCGCGGCGATCAGCTCGGCCGACTCCGGCTCGGTCCGCGGCCGGATCCGGGCGGCCACGGTGCCGTCCGGCGAGATCAGGAACTTCTCGAAGTTCCAGCTGACGTCACCGGCCGCGCCCTCGGCGTCGGCGACCTCGGTCAGCTGCTGGTACAGCGGGTGCCGGTCGTCGCCGTTGACGTCGATCTTCTCGAACAGCGGGAAGCTCACGCCGTAGGTGGTGGAGCAGAAGCTCTGGATCTCCTCGGCGCTGCCCGGCTCCTGCCCGGCGAACTGGTTGCACGGGAAGCCCAGCACGGTGAACCCGCGCTCGGCGTACCGCTTCTGGAGGTTCTCCAGCCCGGTGTACTGCGGGGTCAGCCCGCACTTGGACGCGACGTTGACGAGCAGCAGCGCCTTGCCCTTGAAGTCGCCCAGCGAGGTGGGCTCGCCGGCCAGGGTGCGCAGCGGGATGTCGTACAGGCTCACGGTGGTGGTCCTTTCGGCAGGTTGGCAGCGGGGTCTCGCCCGGGCACACCGTAGCGGCCCCGGACGGCTCAACCGTGTCGGCGCCGCCAGTGTTCCGCGGGGGCGGGGGCGTACGGAGCGGCTCGTACGCCCCCGCCCCCCACGGGGTCAGAGCGCCAGCGGCCTGATCGCGGTCGGCGCGTGCTCGGGGAGGGTGGCCAGTTCCTCGAACTCGTTGACCTTGTCGATGTCGTTGCCGCTCATCGAGATGTTGGTGACCCGCTCCAGGATCGCCTCGACCACGACCGGGACGCGGAACTCGGCGGCCAGCTTCTTGGCCTCCTCGAAGGCCGGCAGCAGGCCCTCCGGCTCGGTGACCCGGATCGCCTTGCAGCCCAGGCCCTCGGCGACCTTGACGTGGTCGACGCCGTAGACGCCCAGCTCCGGCGCGTTGATGTTCTCGAACTCCAGCTTGACCTGGAAGTCGATGTCGAAGCCCCGCTGCGCCTGGCGGATCAGGCCCAGGTAGGAGTTGTTCACCAGGACGTGGACGTACGGGATCCGGTGCTGGGCGCCGACCGCCAGCTCCTCGATCATGAACTGGAAGTCGTAGTCGCCGGAGAGCGCGACGATCTGGCCCTCGGGGTCGGCGGTGGCGACGCCCAGCGCGGCCGGGATGGTCCAGCCCAGCGGCCCGGCCTGGCCGCAGTTGATCCAGTGCCGCGGCTTGTAGACGTGCAGCATCTGCGCGCCGGCGATCTGGGACAGGCCGATGGTGGTGACGTACCGGGTCTCCGGTCCGAAGGCCCGGTTCATCTCCTCGTAGACGCGCTGCGGCTTGAGCGGCACGTTGTCGAAGTGGGTGCGGCGCTGGAGCCGCGCCTTGCGCTCCTGGGTGGAGGCGGCCCAGGTGCTTCGGTCCTTGAGGGTGCCGGCGGCCCTGAGCTCCTTGGCGACCTGGACGAACAGCTCCAGCGCGGCCTTGGCGTCGGAGGCGATGCCGAGGTCGGGGGCGAAGATCTTGCCGATCTGGGTGGGCTCGACGTCGACGTGGACGAACTTGCGGCCCGCGGTGTAGACGTCCAGGCCGCCGGTGTGGCGGTTGGCCCAGCGGTTGCCGATGCCGAGGACGAAGTCGGAGGCGAGGAAGTTCTCGTTGCCGTAGCGGTGCGAGGTCTGCAGGCCGACCATGCCGGCGTTCAGCTCGTGGTCGTCCGGGACGATGCCCCAGCCCATCAGGGTCGGGATGACCGGGACGCCGGTCAGCTCGGCGAACTCCAGCAGCAGGTCGGCCGCGTCGGCGTTGATGACGCCGCCGCCGGCCACGATCAGCGGGCGCTCGGACTCCTGGAGCAGCGCGATGGCCTTCTCGATCTGGATCCGGTTGGCGGTCGGCTTGTAGACCGGCAGCGGCTGGTAGGCCTCCGGGTCGAAGTCGATCTCGGTCAGCTGGACGTCGATCGGCAGGTCGATCAGGACCGGGCCGGGGCGGCCGGAGCGCATCAGGTGGAAGGCCTGCTGGAACACGCCGGGGACCTGCGCGGCCTCCAGGACGGTGGTGGCGGCCTTGGTGACCGGCTTGGCGATCGAGGCGATGTCGACGGCCTGGAAGTCCTCCTTGTGGAGGCGGGCGACCGGGGCCTGGCCGGTGATGCACAGGATCGGGATGGAGTCGGCGATCGCCGAGTACAGGCCGGTGATCATGTCGGTGCCGGCCGGGCCCGAGGTGCCGATGCACACGCCGATGTTGCCGGCCTTGGCGCGGGTGTAGCCCTCGGCCATGTGCGAGGCGCCCTCGACGTGCCGGGCCAGGGTGTGCCTGATCCCGCCGGAGGCCTTGAGGGCGGCGTAGAAGGGGTTGATGGCGGCACCCGGGACACCGAAGGCGACATCGACGCCTTCGAGCTTGAGGATCTCCACGGCCGCGCGGGCGGCTGTCATACGAGGCATCGGGTCTCTCCTGCGTCGGCCCGCAGTGGCTCGGAGGGCTCATCTCCTGAATTCCACCATACGGAAGAACGGTTTCTGTATGTGGAAACACGGTAGGGTCGGGCCCGGCGGGGCGTCAAGGGGACTTCAACAGAATGTGGAAGTCGGCGCGGGGGAGCCGTTCGGACAAGTGCACAGCTCTCGCGCTGGTGTGCCCGGGGAAGCGGAGGCTCCGGGCCGGATCGCGCAGCCGGCGTGCAGTGCCGGTGAAGGGACGGTGCCGGGTGTCGGGCCGCCCCGCCGACCTGGGTACCGTCGGTGGCACGCCGGGCCCGGCACATCCGACCCGGCCACGGCAGGGGGGCGCGCTGCGACTGCGGCGGTCCGACCACCGCCTCGCCTCCGCTCCGTACGTCTTCCCCGGCCCGCCCTCCCGTCGGCCTGTCCCGCCCCGCCGGCGCGCCCCTCCGGCCCGCCTCTCCCCGCCGGTTCCCTCCGCACCGCCGGCCCGCCTCGCCCCGCACCGCCGGCCCGCCCGTCGCCTGTGGCAGTCCCCTCCCACCCTCCCCGGTCCGTTACGGCGCGCCCCCGCAACGGTGGGCGCGCGGAAGGAGCGCAGCCATGCGCCGCACCCCTGCCCGGCCCCCGGCGGTGACCGGATGAGCCCGCCGTCCCGCCGCCGCTCCCTGCTCGCCGGGCTGCGCGCCGTCCCCTGGCGGCACGACCTGCCCGCCTCGCTGGTGGTGTTCCTGGTCGCCCTCCCGCTCTGCGTCGGGGTCGCCGTCGCCTCCGGCGTCCCGGCCGAGCTGGGGCTGGTCACCGGCGTCGTCGGCGGCCTGGCCGTCGGCCTGCTCCCCGGCAGCAGCCTCCAGGTCAGCGGGCCCGCCGCCGGGCTGACCGTGCTGGTCGCCGACGCCGTCCAGCGCTTCGGCCTCGCCGCCCTCGGCCCGCTGGTGCTCGCCACCGGCCTGCTCCAGCTCGGGATGGGCGCGCTGCGGCTCGGCCGCTGGTTCCGGGCGATGTCCGCCTCGGTGGTGCACGGCATGCTGGCGGGCATCGGGCTGACCCTGGTGTCCGGCCAGCTGTACGCCCTCGCCGACCGGACCGCCCCCGGCACCGGCCCGCAGAAGCTCGCCGGACTCCCCGCCCTGCTCGCCGACGCGGCCACCGCCGCCGCCACCCCCGCCGCGGTGGCGCTGGGCCTGGGCACCCTGCTGGTGCTCGTCGGCTGGAAGCACCTGCCGGGCCGCGCCGCCCGTACCGTCCCCGCGCCGCTGGCCGCGGTCGGCCTGGCCGCCGCCGTCACCGCGGCGGCCGACCTGCCGGTGGCCCGGGTACGAGTGGCCGGGCTGCTCGACGTCCTCCGACTGCCCGACCCGGCCGCGCTCGGCGGCCTGGCCGGTGCCGCGGGCATCGGCACCGTCGTCGCCTTCACCCTGATCGCCTCCGCCGAGACGCTGTTCAGCGCCGCCGCCGTCGACCGGATGCACCACGGCCCGCGCACCGACTACGACCGCGAACTCACCGCCCAGGGCGTCGGCAACACCGTCTGCGGACTGCTCGGCGCCCTGCCGATGACCGCGGTGATCGTGCGCAGCGCGGCCAACGTCCAGGCGGGCGCCCGCACCAGGGCCGCGCGCTTCCTGCACGGGCTGTGGCTGCTGCTGTTCACCGCCCTGCTCCCCGGGGTGCTCGGGCTGGTCCCGCTCACCGCGCTGGCCGCCGTCCTGGTGCACGCCGGGGCCAAGTTGGTGCCGCTGCGCCGGATTGCCGCGCTGTGCCGGGGCGACCGGGGCGAGGCGGTGGTGCTCGTCACGACGGCGCTCGCCGTGGTCGCCACCGACCTGTTCGAGGGGGTGCTGATCGGGGTCGGCCTGGCCGTGGCCAAGTCCGCCTGGCAGACCTCGCACCTGCAGATCGCGGTCGAGGAGGTGGTACTGACGGGCGGTCGGCCGCTGCACCGGGTCCGCCTCAGCGGCAACGCCACCTTCCTGCGGCTGCCCCGGCTGCTGGACGCGCTGGAACGGCTGCCCGGCGACCGCCCGGTGGAACTCGACTGGTCCGGCCTGCGCCACCTGGACCACGCCTGCACCCTGGCCCTCACCTCCTGGGCCGACCAGCACCGCGCCCGCGCCAGCGCCCCGCTCGCCGTCGAACCACCGCTGCCGACCGTCGTCTGACGGTCCCTCCGGCGAGCCGGGTGAGTACCCGGCGAGCCCGCCGAGTCTGGCGGCCCGGTTGGCCCGGTGGCCCCGGTTAGCCTGGTCGCGGCCCGGAGTGGTCCGGGTCGCGACCAGGTGTCGTCGGACGTCAAGGAGCGCAGACCGTGATCGCAGCTTTTTCGGTGACCCCGCTGGGGATCGGCGAGGACGTGGGGGAGGCGGTGGCCGCGGCCGTGCGGGTGGTGCGGGCGAGTGGGCTGCCGAACCGGACGGACGCGATGTTCACCAGCATCGAGGGGGAGTGGGACGAGGTGATGCCGGTGATCAAGGCGGCGATCGAGGCGGTGAAGGCGCACAGCGACCGGGTGAGCACGGTCATCAAGATCGACGACCGGGCCGGGGTCACCGACGGCCTCACCGCCAAGGTCGCCTCGGTCGAGCGGTACCTCGCGGAGGGCTGAGGCTCAGCCGGTCGAGGTGGCTTGGGGGCTGGGCTCGGCGGCCGGCCGGCGGGCGGCGAGCAGCCGGTCCAGGGAGTACGGGCCGGAGCCGAGCACCGCGATGGCCAGGAAGGCCCAGCAGAACATCACCGAGGGCTCGCCCCCGTTCTGCAGCGGCAGCAGGGCCTGTTCCTGGTGGACGGTGAAGTAGGCGTAGGCCATCGAGCCGGAGCAGAGCAGGGCGGCCGTCCTGGTGCCGCTGCCGAGCAGCACCAGGGCGCCGCCGACGAGTTGGATCAGCGCGGCCCACCAGCCGGGCCACTGGCCGGGCGGGATGCTGCCGCCGCCCTTGGCGCCACCGAGGACGCCGAAGAGTGCGGCGGCGCCGTGGCAGGCGAAGAGCAGGCCGACGACGATCCGGAAGACCGTCAGGACGAGCGGTCGCGCGGCCTCGACGGCCTGTTGGGGGGTCGGGGGGATGAGTGCGGGCATGCCGGAACACCTCCTGTGGGGGAGAAGGAGGGATGGGGCGGTAAGGCTAGGCTTGGTCTAGTCCAGTTGGCAATGCTCCGTCAGATATCGGTCTGGACCACTCCTCGATCTTTCTTGACCGAACGGTCTTGAAAGGGCTACTGTTCCGGTCATGGCGCGGACCAAGGAATTCGACCCGGACACGGCGCTCCAGGCAGCTCTCGAACTGTTCTGGCGGCGCGGTTACGAGGCCACCTCGATGGCCGACCTGGTCGAAGGGCTGGGCATCGCCCGGGCCAGCATCTACGCGACCTTCGGCAGCAAGCACGAGCTCTACCTGCGGGCACTGGAACGCTACAACGAACAGCACAACCCCGGCCTGCTGGCCGAGCTGTCCCAGCCCGGCCCGGTGCTGCCGGCCGTCCGCGCCCTGGTGCGTCGATATGCGGGGATGGGGGCCGAGGACCGCAGGCGCGGCTGCTTCATCACCAACACGGCCGTCGAACTCGCCCCGCACGACGAGGCGGCGGCCCGCCGGGTGGAGGTCAGTTACGACCACCTGGAGACGGCGCTGACCGCCGCCCTGCTGCGCGCCGAGGCCCAGGGCGAACTGCCCGCCGGGCGGGAGCCGCGGGCGCTGGCCCGGATGCTGGTGGTGCTGCTGCAGGGGATCCGGGTGGTGGGCAAGACCGCCGAGGGCGAGCCCCGGGTGCGCGACGCCGCCGAGCAGGCGCTGACGCTGCTGGACTGAGCCCAGGCCCGAACCGGCGGCCCACGGGGGTGCCTCCGGCTCGGTCGGCCTGGCGTCCTTCGCCGTCTCGTGCCGTCTTTTGCCGTCTTCTGCCGTCCTGATTCTGGACCGAGCGTTCTTAAATTTGATGTGGGGGGGAGTCCATGAGTGTCACCACAAACGCCCGGGGGAGCTTCGCGCTGCTCGGTGTCGTCCAGGCGGTGCTGATCTTCACGATCATGATCCTCACCGTGCCGCTGCCCCTGGTCGCCCGGGAGCTCGGCCTCGGCCCGTCCGACGTCCTGCTGCTCAGCGCCGCGTACGGGCTCTCCTTCGCCGCCCTGCTGCTGCTCGGCGGGCGACTGACGGACCGTCACGGCGGCCGCCGGATGATCAGGTGGGGCCTGGCGCTGCTCGCCGCCTCCTCGGTCGCCTGCGCCCTCGCACCGGACTACCCCGTTCTGCTGGCGAGCCGCTTCGTCCAGGGCGCGGGCGCGGCCCTCACCGCCCCGGCGGCGGTCGCCGTGGTCCGCCGGCTGTACCCCGAACCCGCCGCCTACCGCCGGGCGATGGCCAGCTGGGGCGGACTCTCGGTGCTCGGCGCGACGGCCGGCAGCGTGGTGTCGGGCCCGGTCGCCGCCGTGGTCTCCTGGCGCTGGCTGTTCGCGGTGCCCGTCCTGGTCGCGCTGGCCGGACTGCTCCGCTCGGGCACCCTGCCCGAGCCCGACACCGCTCCCGCCGCCCAGCCCGACACCGCTCCCGACGCCGCTTCCGGCTCCGACCGGGAGCCCGCTCCCGCGAGCCGCCGCCCGGCGCTCGACCTGCGCGGCGCACTGCTCGCCACCACCGGTGTCTGCGCGGCGAGTTACGCCCTGGTGGCGTCCACCGAGCACGGCTGGAGCAGCCCCGGCGTGCTCGCGCCGTTCGCCGTCGGCCTGGCCCTGCTGCTCGCCTTCGCCGCCGCCGAACGCCGCACCGCCGACCCGCTGCTGCCGCCCGGCTTCCTCGCCGACCGCCGCCGGGCCACCGCCCTGGTCGCCGTGATGGCGACCTCCGCCGGCACCGCCCTGGCCTTCGTGCTGCTCTCGCTCTACCTCCAGCAACTGCGCGGCTGGAGCGCGGCCGACACCTCCGCCGCGTTCGTGCCGTACGCGGTCGCCCTGCTGCTGTCCGGACGGCTGGCCGGGCCGCTGATCGCCCGGTACGGTCCGGTGCCGGTCACCGCCGCCGGCCTCGCCCTGGAGGCGGCCGGACTCGCCCTGCTGGCCGGGCTCGACCCCGCCAGCGGCTACCCCACCGGGCTGCTGCCCGGACTGCTCCTGCTGCCCGCCGGCGCCGCCGCGTCCTTCGCCGGGGCGGCCGTGCTCGCCACCGGCGGCGTGGCGCCCGAACGCACCGGCCTGGCGGCGGGCGTCTTCAACACCGCCATGGAGCTCGGCCCCACCGCCGGGCTGGCCGCCCTGATGGCCCTCGCCGCCACCCGCCCGACCGTCGTCGGCGGTTACGCGGCGGCCTTCGCCGCGGCCGCCGCCGGGCTAGCCCTGACCGCCGTCGCGGTCGCGGTCCTGCCCCGGGGCGGCGCCACCGGGGGCACCGCCGAGGCCAACACCACGAGCACCACCACGACCACCACCAACGCACCTGAACGCACCACTCGGATCAAGGAGTTCACCTCATGAGCACGCGTTTCGCCGACAAGTCCGTCCTGATCACCGGCGGCGGCAGCGGCATCGGGCGGGGGATCGCGCTCGCCTTCGCCGCGGAGGGCGCCCGGGTCGCGGTCGCCGGGCGCAGCCTCGGCCCGCTGGCCGAGACCGTCGAGCTGATCGAGCGGGCCGGCGGCAAGGCCGTCGCGCTGACCGGCGACGTGACGAACAGTGAGGACGCCGCCCGGCTGGTCCGGGAGGTCGTCGAGCAGTTCGGCGGACTGGACGTCGCCGTCAACAACGCCGGGGTCTTCGGCGCGGCCGGTCCGGTCGCCGACATCGACGAGGACCAGTTCCGCTGGGTCTTCGACGTCAACGTGACCGGCACCCTGCTGGCGATGAAGCACCAGATCGGCCACATGCGCACTCACGGCGGCGGGGCCATCGTCAACGTCTCGTCCAACCTGGGCGTCCACAAGCGGATCGAGGGCGCGGGCGCCTACAACGCCAGCAAGGCCGCCGTCACCGCGCTGACCCGCTCCGCCGCTCGTGACCACATCGGCGAGGGCGTGCGGATCAACACTGTCAGCCCGGGCCCGGTGGACACCCCGATGTCGACCCGGCCCGGCGAGAGCGACGCCGACAAGAGCGACCGGATGAAGGCCGAGGTGCCGGTCGGCCGGGCCGGCGCGGTCGCGGAGATCGCCGCCGCCGTGCTGTACCTGGCCTCGGACGAGGCGGGCTACACCGTCGGCGCCGACCTGGTGCTGGACGGCGGCGTCACCGCCTGAGCCTGCCCGTCGAACGGCTCCGACGCCCCCTTCACCAAGGGGGCGTCGGAGCCGTTCGAAAGTTCTAGAGCGCGTCCAGCGCCGCCTCGGTACGAGCTCGGGCGACCATGAAGTCCTCCTCGATCCGCAGCAGCAGCACGTCCGGCCCCGCGTACCACCGGTAGTGGCAGCCGAGCGCGGGCAACTCCTCCAGTCCGTCGGGCAGTTCGTCGCCGGGCGCGAAGAAGACGCTCAACTCCGCGTCCTCCAGCAGCTTCTCGCTCATCGCCATCACCGCCGCCGCCGTCGAGAAGCGCTCCTCCCAGGGCTCCCAGCGTTCCTGCGACTTGTCCGCGAGGTCCAGGCGGCCCACCGTCGGCGGGTCCTCCAGTGCGAGGTCGGCCAGCAGCACGCCCCAGTGCGCGCAGCCCTGGTTCTCGGCCCGGTACACCAGCGCGCCGTCCAGCACATGGAGCTCGTCGGGCGTCAGCAGCACGTCCTGGGAGCTGGTGAGGTCGGCCCGGCGCCCGAACAGCCGGTACGCCTCGCGCAGGGCCACCGGCAGCCGCAGCCCCAGCCGCTGTTCGGCCGCGTCCAGTTCGGCCTCGGTGAAACCGTCCCGCGAGCCCAGCGGCTCGCCCCAGTACCCGGCGAAGCCCCGGACCAGCGCCCAGGCGCCCGCCCGGCCGTCCGGCGCTCCGGCCATCGCGGCCCGCATGTCGAAATCCGTCTCGTTCACCCGCGCACCGTACGGCACTCCGCTGACAGCCCGGTGCCGGCCGCCGAGACCCGCCGACGCCCAGGTGCCGGCCGAGGGCGCCCGGCCGGCCGCCGTGCCGGGAGCGGCTGTTGCGCGCACGACCGGCCGAAATCTGACGCGAACGCGTAATCCCGGGGACACCGGTTGATCACCGTGGGGTTCCCGCGCCGTCGTTCGGGCAGGACACGGTTTCGGCCGGAACCAACACACGAAAGGCGGACGTGCCACCGATGCCGACCGCACCCCAACCCGTGCCCCTCGTGGGCCGTCGAAGCCGCTGGGGCGAGCACGGGCTCGCCTGGGCCTTCCTGCTGCCCTCCCTGGTGGTCTTCGTCCTGTTCATCGGCTATCCGCTGGGACGGACGATCTACCTCAGCGGGCACGCCAACGACCTCTTCGGCGCGCCCTCCCGCTACGTCGGGTTCAAGCACTACACCGACCTGCTGGCCTCCGCCGACTTCGGCCGGACGCTGGTCACCACCGCGCTGTTCACCCTGCTCACCGTGGTGCCCGGGGTGCTCGGCGCGCTGGTGCTGGTGCTGCTGCTGGAGAACCGGATCCGCGGCGTACGGCTGCTGCGCTCCGCCTTCGCGCTGCCCTTCGCCTTCTCGGTGGCCAGCGCCTCGGTGGTCTTCGCGGTGTTCTACAACCCGGCCAGCGGGGTGCTGAACGGCCTGCTGTCGCACCTCGGCCTGGGCCCGGTCGGCTGGCTGACCGACTCCCGGTACGCGCTGTTCTCGGTGGCCCTGACCACGGTCTGGATGAACCTCGGCTACAACGTGCTGGTGCTCTCGGCGGGCATCGGATCGATCCCCGGCGAGGTCGTCGAGGCGGCCCGGATCGACGGCGCCTCCGGCCTGCGGCTGGCCCGCTCGATCACCGTCCCGATGCTCGGCCCGAACCTGTTCTTCCTGACGGTGGTCTCCACCGTCCACGCACTGCAGAGTTTCGGCCAGATCCACATCCTCACCAAGGGCGGGCCCGACGGCTCCACCCGGACCCTGGTCTACTCCGTCTACGAGAAGGCCTTCGCCTACGGCTCCAGCGACTTCGGCACGGCGAGCGCCCAGGCCGTAGTGCTGCTGCTGGTCGTCCTCGCCTGCACGGCCGTCCAGTTCGGCGTCCTGGAGCGGAAGGTGCACTACGCATGAGCACGGTCGTCACCGAGGCCGAGGCCCAGGCCGCCCCGCCCCGCCCGAGGGTCCGCCCGCTGGCCGGCCGCTCCCCGCGCGACCTGCTCGGCCGCGCCGCCGTCTACCTGCTGCTCGCCGTCGCCGTGGTCACGGTGGCCTTCCCGGTGTACTACGCGGTCGTCGGCGCCTTCATGGAGCCGTCCGAACTCGCCTCCAACCCGCCCGCGTTGGTGCCCCACTCGGTCACCGGGCGGAACTTCTCCGGCGCCGTCGACACCATCCCGCTGTTCCGGCAGTACGCCAACTCGGCGATCACCGCCACCGGCATCACCCTCGCCCAGCTGGTCACCTCGATCCTGGCCGCGTACGCCTTCGTCTTCCTGCCGATGAAGGCGCGGGCCGTGGTGTTCGGGCTCTTCCTGGCGACGCTGATGGTCCCCTGGGAGGCCATCATCATCCCCAACTACCTGACGCTGTCGGGCTGGGGCCTCGGCAACACCTACTTCGGCCTGGTGCTGCCGTTCCTCGCCTCCGGCTTCGGCACCTTCATGCTGCGCCAGGCCTTCCGTCAGCTGCCCGGCGAACTGCGCGACGCGGCCCGGATCGACGGCGCCGGGCACTGGCGGTTCCTGTGGCGGATCGTCGTGCCGCTCAACAAGCCGGCCCTGGCCGCGCTGTCGATCTACGTCTTCCTGTCGGCCTGGAACCAGTACTTCTGGCCGCTCATCATCACCCGCACCGCCGAGATGCAGACCCTGCAGATCGGCCTCACCTCGCTGCGCGACGCGGAGATGGCCGACCCCGGCCTGATCCTGGCGGGCGTGGTGCTCTCGCTGCTGCCCACCCTCGCCCTGGTGGTCTTCGGCCAGCGCTTCATCGTCCGCGGCCTCACCGCGGGCGCTGTCCGCTGAGCCGCGCCGGACCGGATCGTCCGTCCCGCGCGTCCGTCCCGCGCGTCCGTCCCGCCCGTCCGTCCCGCCCGTACATCCCGCCCGTCAACCGGAAGAAGAAGGATCCCTCGTGAAGAAGAGTGCACGCGCGCTCGCGGCCCTGCTGGTGGCCGGCCTGTCCCTGACCGCCTGCAGCTCCAGCGGCTCGGGCTCCGGCTCGGGCGGTTCCACCGACGCCGGGGCGCCTGGCGCCCAGGCGCTCGACCAGGCCTCCGGCGTCACCACCGTCGAGTTCTGGCACTCGATGACCGGCAAGAACGCCGAGGTGCTGAACGGCCTGGTGAAGGACTTCAACGCGGCCCACCAGGGCAAGATCGAGGTCAAGGCGCAGTTCCAGGGCAAGTACGACGAGCTGGTCACCAAGTACAAGGCCGCGGTGCAGCAGAAGGGCACCCCCGCCCTGGTGCAGGTCTACGACATCGGCACCCGCTTCATGATCGACTCCAAGCAGACCGTCCCCGCCCAGGCCTTCGCCGACAAGGACGGCTACTCGCTGGACGACCTCGACCCCAACATTCGCAACTACTACTCGGCCAACGGCAAGCTGGTCTCGATGCCGTTCAACTCCTCGATGCCGCTGCTCTACCTGAACACCGACGCCTTCAAGGAGGCCGGCCTCGACCCGGCGCAGCCGCCGAAGGACCTCAACGAGCTGGCCGACCTGGCCAAGAAGCTGACCAAGAAGGACGCCGACGGCAAGACCGTCCGCTACGGCTTCGGGGCCGCGATCTACGGCTGGTTCGTCGAGGAACTGCTCGCCGAGTCCGGCACCATGTACTGCGACAACGACAACGGCCGCAGCAGCAAGGCGGGCAAGGTCGTCTTCGACTCCGCCCAGGGCGCGCAGATCGTCCAGTGGTGGGCCGACCTGGTCAAGGGCGGCTACGCGGCCAACACCGGCCGGGTCACCGACGACGCCCAGGCCGCGTTCAAGTCCGGCACGGTCGCCATGCACCTGGAGTCCACCGGCGTGCTGCGCGGCTACACCGAGGCCGCCAAGTTCGGCGTCGGCACGGCGCCCTTCCCCAAGGTGACGGCCGCCGACCAGGGTGGTCCGGTGATCGGCGGCGCCTCGCTGTGGATCAGCGGCCCGGGCCACTCGGACGCCGAGAAGCGGGCGGCCTGGGAGTTCGAGAAGTTCGTCACCGGCCCCGAGCAGCAGGCCGTCTGGCACACCGGGACCGGCTACTTCCCGGTCAACAAGAAGTCCCTGGACGACCCCAAGGACAGGGAGTGGGTCGGCAAGTACCCGCAGTTCCAGACGGCCATCGACCAGTTGAAGGCCACCAAGCCCACCCCGGCCACCGCCGGCTGCCTGCTCGGCGTGATGCCGCAGGCCCGCAAGGGCGTGGAGACGGCCATCGAGCAGACCGTCTCGGGCAGCAAGACCGCCCAGCAGGCGCTCGCCGACGCGGCCAAGGAGCTCCAGCCCGCGATCGAGAGCTACAACAGCTCGGTCGGCTGAGGCCGGTCACCCGCCCCGACCGACGGCCCGCCCGGCGCAGCACGCGCCCGGCGGGCCGTCCCCGTTCCGGGCCTGTCCTACGCGGAGAGCGCGGCGCCGTCCTCGGGCAGCGCGCACGCGCCCGCCAGCTCGTCCAGCGACAGGTCCAGCGCGAACGCCAGCGCCGCGATGGTGAAGAAGGACGGCGTCGGCGCCCGCCCCGTCTCGATCTTCCGCAGCGTCTCCGCCGAGACACCGGCCACCGCCGCCACCTCGACCATGCTGCGCTCGCCACGCGCCTCGCGCAGCAGCGCCCCGAAGCGCTCACCGCGCTCGCGCTCCCACGGGGTCAGCGGAGTCCTCACCATGCCGTCGAGTCTAGGGCGTCCGCCCGTCCCCGGGAACCGTGATACAAATACCGGTATAAGAATTGGATCCAGGGGAGAGGTTCACCATGGTCGAACTCAAGTCGGACGCCGCCCTCGACGCGATGCGCGAGGCCGGGCGGGTGGTCGCCAACGCGTTGGCGGCCGTGCAGCGGGAGGCGGCGGCGGGCGTGAGCCTGCTGGAGCTGGACGAGGTGGCGCGCGGGGTGCTCTCGGCCGCCGGGGCGACCTCGCCGTTCCTCGGGTACCGGCCGGCCTTCGCACCGGTGCCCTTCCCCGCCGTCATCTGCGCCTCCGTGAACGACGCGGTCGTGCACGGCGTCCCGAACGGCTACCGGCTGCGCGACGGCGACCTGGTGAGCATCGACTGCGGGGCCGTCCTGGACGGCTGGTGCGGCGACTCCGCCGTGAGCTTCACCGTCGGCCCCGCCCGCCCCGAGGACGCCGAGCTGATCGCCGCCACCCGGCGGGCCCTGGAGGCCGGGATCGCCGCCGCCGTGGTCGGCAACCGGATCGGCGACATCGCCCACGCCGTCGGCTCGGTGGCCCGCTCCGCGCGGTACGGGCTGCTCGACGGCTTCGGCGGCCACGGCATCGGCCGCCGGATGCACGAGGACCCGCACGTCCCCAACGAGGGCCGCCCCGGCCGGGGTTACCCGCTGCGCCCGGGCCTGGTGCTGGCCATCGAGCCGATGCTGACGGCCGGCGGCCGCGACGACTACGACACCGACCCGGACGGCTGGACCCTGCGCACCACGGACGGCAGCCGCGCCGCCCACATCGAGCACACCGTCGCCGTGACCGAGGACGGCCCGCGCATCCTCACCCTCCCGTAACCCCGGGGTGGTGACGGAGGTTACGCCGCCGTGCCCGTCCCGCTGGAGTACCGTGCGGGGCATGACCGATCAGGACTTCACCACGCGGGTCACCGTGCGCGGCTACGAGACCGACACCCAGGGCCACCTGAACCAGGCCGTCTACCTGCAGTACGCCGAGCACGCCCGCTGGGAGTACCTGCAGGCGGCCGGGATCCGCCAGGCCGAGCTGGTCGCCAAGGGCGTGGGCCCGGTCGTGCTGGAGACCACCGTGAAGTACCTGCGGGAGCTGCGCGCCGGGGACACGGTGGAGATCAGCTGCGCGTTCGTCTGGCTGGGGGGCAAGACCTTCCAGGTGGTGCAGCGGCTGACCCGCGAGGACGGCGTGCTGGCCGCCGAGGTCACCGGGGTGGGCGGCATCCTCGACCTGGCGGCGCGCCGGCTGGTCGCCGACCCGCGCGAGCCGCTGCGCGCCCTGGCCTCGGACCCGGGGCTGCTCGGCCTCTGACCTCCCGTCCGCTCCCCCCCCGGGGGGGGTGTCAGGCGGGCCGGTGCCGCCCGGTGGGGACCGGTGCCGTCCGGGGGTGGTCGGCGGCGGCGATCAGGGCGGCCAGACCGGTGGTGACCGGCACCGCCGCGACCAGTCCGATGCTGCCGACCAGGGTGCGGGCGATCTCCTCGGCGACCAGTTCGCTGGTCGCCACCGACACCAGCGTCCGGTGCGCGACGGAGAACAGCAGCAGCAGCGGCAGCGCGGCACCCGCGTAGGCGAGCACCAGGGTGTTGACGGTCGAGGCGATGTGGTCGCGGCCGATCCGCATGCCGGTCCGGTAGAGCCGGCCGGCGCCCATCGTCGGGTCGGCCTCGTGCAGTTCCCAGATCGCCGAGGTCTGGGTGACCGTCACGTCGAACAGCACGCCGAGCGAGCCGATCACGAACCCGGCGAGCAGCAGGCCGCGGATCTCGATGCCGGGGTAGAGGCCGTGGACCAGCCCGGTCTCCTCCGAGGTGTCGCCGGTCAGCCGCGCCCAGGCGGCGAAGACCAGGCTGAGCACCCCGATCAGGACCAGCGACGCCAGCGTCCCCAGCACCGCCACCGAGGTGCGGGCGGAGAGCCCGTGGCACAGGTAGAGGGCGATCAGCATGATCGCGCTGGCGCCGACGATCGCCACCAGCAGCGGGTCCGAGCCGCGCAGGATGGCGGGCAGGATGAACAGCGACAGCACGGCGAAGCTGATCGCCAGCGCGATCAGCGCGGCGACCCCGCGCCAGCGGCCGATCACCACCACGACCACGGCGAACAGCCCGGCGAGCACGCCCATCGGCAGGTTCCGGTCCACGTCGACGACGCTGTAGCGAAGGTCCGCCGGGGCGTTCGGCGCGTACGTGAGGACGACCCGCTCGCCGAGCTCGTAGCGCCGGGACTCGGACGGGTGGACGACCACGGTGAAGGTGCGGCCCCGGTCCGGGCCGTCGGTGACCTCGACGGTGCCCTGCCGGCAGCTGCCCCCGTCGGCGGGGCCGAGGTCGCCGCAGGGCAGCTCCTGGATCCCGGTGACCCGGCCGTGCCGGATCTGCTGGTCGAAGCCGACCCCGGTGTGCTGGTGGGCCGGGATTCCGCCCGGCCAGAGCGCCACCAGGCCGACGGCGACGGCGAGCGCGAACGGGATCAGCACGGCCGCGATCACCTTGCGCAGGTGGGCGGAGACCGGCGCGGCGGGCCCGTGGGCGTGGCTGTGCGCATGGCCGTGCGCGTGGCCGTGCACATGGCCGTGGCCGTGCCCCACGGGCGCGGCGGGCCCCTCGCCCCGGTGCTCGTGCTCGTGCTCCTGCTCGTGTTCGTGCACGAGCGCGTTTCCGTCCTGCGGGCTCCCTGCCGTCACCTCACGCCTCCTCAGATCTCCTCCCCGGCACCCGAAATCATCGGCGTACGGCCCGCCGTCACCCCGCAGGGCCCGAACGATCGGCGCGCCGCCGCCGGGTGCGGGGCGGCCCCCGCCCGCCGACGGGGGATTACCCCACCACCGATCGACCGGCTGGCGGCATGGGCCCGACTCCCCTGCCGCAGCAGACTCTTGGGCATGTCGAAACTCACCGGTACCACCCTCGCCACCCTGGCCGTCACCGTGCTGACCGTCCTCCCCGCTGCCGCCGCCGCCCCGGAGCACTCCGGGGCGGGCGGCCTCGACTGGACCACCTGTCAGGGCCGGGTCGACCCCCGCCAGCAGTGCGCCGACCTCACCGTCCCCCTGGACTACAACGACCCGGACGGCCAACAGATCACGCTCGCCGTCTCCCGGATCGCCACCGCCAAGCCGGGCCTGCGCCGCGGCGTGCTGCTGACCGTGCCCGGCGGGCCGGGCGGTTCCGGCCTCGGCCTGCCCACGAGCGCCGTCGGGCGCCTCCCGCAGTCCGTCCTGGACCGCTTCGACCTGGTCGGCTTCGACCCGCGCGGCGTCGGCGGCTCCACCCCGGTCAGCTGCGGCCTGGACCACTCCGACCTGGCGATGGTCAACCTGCGCCCCTGGCCGGCCGCCGACGGCTCGATCGACACCAACCTGGCCACCGCCCGCCGGGTCGCCGAGACCTGCGTGCGCAACGGGGGCCCGGTGCTGCGCAGCATCTCCACGGCCAACGAGGCCCGCGACATCGACCGGATCCGCCAGGCCCTCGGCGAGCGCAAGCTCTCCGTCTGGGGCACCTCGTACGGCACCTACGCGGGCGCCGTCTACGCCACCATGTTCCCCGGGCGCACCGACCGGGTCGTGCTGGACAGCAACGACGACCCGGACCCGTCGAAGGTCGGCCGCGGCTGGCTGGCCGCCTTCGGCCAGGGCGCCGAGGACCGCTTCCCCGACTTCGCCGCGTGGGCGTCGGCGCCGGACAATCCGGACCGGGTCGCGGACACCCCCGAGCAGGTGCGCCCGCTGTTCCTGGACCTCGCCGCCCGGCTGGACGCGGCCCCGCTGCCCTGGCCCGGCGCCAACCCGGCCGAGCTGAACGGCAATGTGCTGCGCGAGTCCATGCTGACCAGCCTGAACGCGGACGCCGGCTTCCCCGACCTGGCCCGGCTGATGCTGGCGGGCCTCGGCCGCCGCCCGCTGCCCGCCCCGGTCGTGCCGCCCGACGCGGCGGTGCAGAACACCCTCGCGGCCTCCGTCGGCACGCTCTGCAACGACGTCCGCTGGCCCGCCGACCCGGCGGTCTACGCCAAGGACGCGGCCGCCGACCGGGCCGCCCGGCCGCTCACCGCGGGCATGCCGGTGAACGTGATGCCCTGCGCCTTCTGGCCGTTCGCCCCGGCCGAGCCGCCGGTGCGGGTGACCGGCCGGGGCCCGTCGAACGTCCTGCTGGCGCAGAACCTGCGCGACCCGGCCAGCCCGTACTCCGGCGCGCTCAAGCTCCGGGCGGCGTTCGGCGACCGGGCCCGGATGGTGACGGTCGACTCCGGCGGCCACCACGTCTACCGGGCGAACGGGAACGCCTGCGGCGACGCGGCGGTGACGGACTTCCTGGTGACGGGCCGTCGCCCGGCCGAGGACGTGTTCTGCCCGGCCGCCGGCTGACGCGACCCCAGCAGCTGGGGCAACGGCCGTGGACGAACGGCCCTTGTCCCTGCGTGTACCCACGTTCGGCCCTCACACATGAGTCGGACCTGTCGCGATTTTGTGACAATAGTTCGCCAACAGGCCCCCCGCGGTGGGGATTCACGGCCGTAGTGTTCGAACCATGCCACCGAAGAACCGCATACCTGCCCCGGACCCGGGCGACACCTGGGTCCCGCGCCCGAGGCGCCGTGAGACCCCGCTCGGACTCCTGCGCCATGCGGCCACCTTCCTCGGCTCCAGCGTGCTGGGCGGCGTCCTGCTGGCGGGGCTGATCCTCCCGGGCGCGGGCGCGGTCGGACTGGGCGCCAAGAGCGGCGCCGAGGGCTTCGAGAGCATCCCCGACGACTTCAAGACCCCGCCGCTCACCCAGGCGACCCAGATCTTCGACGCCAAGGGCGGCCTGATCGCCAAGGTCTACGAGCGCGACCGCACGGTCCTGACCGCCGAGCAGATGTCGCCGCTGATCCGCAAGGCCCAGGTGGACATCGAGGACGCGCGCTTCTACGAGCACGGCGCCGTCGACCTCAAGGGCGTGCTGCGGGCGATCACCAAGAACGCGGAGAGCGGCGCCGCCGTGCAGGGCGCCTCCACCCTCACCCAGCAGTACGTGAAGAACGTCAACGTCGAGATGGCCGGGGACGACCCGGTCGCGGTGCGCGAGGCGCAGCGCAAGACCCTGGGCCGCAAGATCCAGGAACTGCGGTACGCCATCAAGCTGGAGGAGGACCTCTCCAAGGAGCAGATCCTCACCAACTACCTGAACATCACCTTCTACGGCCACCAGGCGTACGGCATCCAGGCCGCCTCCCAGCGGTACTTCAGCAAGGACGCCAAGGACCTCGCCCTCCCCGAGGCGGCGATGCTCGCCGGGCTGGTGCAGAACCCCTCCCAGTACGACCCGAAGCTGCACCCGGTGGCGGCCCAGAAGCGCCGGGACACCGTGATCGACAAGATGGTGGAGAACAGGCACATCACCGCCCAGCAGGCGGCCGAGGCCAAGGCCGCCCCGCTGGGCCTCAACTACAAGGACCCGCAGAACGGTTGCATCACCGCCCAGGCCGGAATGGGCTTCTTCTGCGACTACGTCCGCCACGTGGTCAAGCAGGACCCGGCCTACGGCAAGAGCGCCGCCGAGCGCAAGAAGCTGTGGGACACCGGCGGGTTGAACATCTACACCACCCTCGACCCGGACAAGCAGGCCGCCGCGCAGAACGCCGTCTCCACCAAGGTGTACGTCACCGACCCGGTCTCGGCGGCGATGACGATGGTCGAGCCCGGCAACGGCAAGATCCTGGCGATGGCCCAGACCCGCCCGTACGGTCTGGCGAAGGAGAAGAACCAGACCGTCGTCAACCTCAACGTGGACGCGGCGATGGGCGGGGGCATCGGCTTCCAGCCCGGCTCCAACTTCAAGCCGATCGTGGCCGCCGCCGCCCTGGAGGCCGGCCTGTCGCCGACCCAGCAGTACGACTCGCCGAACCGGATGGACTGGCCGACGATGAAGACCTGCGACGGCACCTGGAAGAACCTCAGCAAGGGCAAGAAGGAGGGGACGATCCCCAACGAGAGCCCGAGCGAGAAGGGGCCGTACCAGCTCAAGCAGGCGATGGCGCTCTCGGTCAACACCTACTTCGTGCAGATGGAGCAGGAGATCGGGCTCTGCGCCGTCAAGCAGATGGCCAACAAGCTGGGGGTGACCGGCAAGGCGAGCGGCGACCCCTTGCAGGAGGTGCCCGCCCTCGGCCTGGGCACCCAGGAGGTCAGCCCGCTGACCATGGCCAACGTCTACGCGACCTTCGCCGCCCGGGGCTCCTACTGCGCGCCGGTGGCGATCAACCGGATCACCACGGTGGACGGCAAGGACGTGCCGGTGGCCCCGGCCCACTGCGACCAGGTGATGTCCCCGGACACCGCCGACGTGATCAACAGCGTGCTGCTCGGAGTGACCGAGAAGGGCGGCACCGCGCGGGACCTCCGGCTCGACGACGACCGCCAGATCGCGGGCAAGACCGGCACCACGGACGAGAAGAAGTCGGCCTGGTTCACCGGCTACACCGGCAACCTGGCCGGCTCGGTCTGGCTGGGCAGCCCGGGCGTCAAGGTGCCGATGCGCAACATCCGGATCGGCGGCCAGTACCAGCCCGAGGTGTTCGGGGCGACCGGCCCGGGGCCGATCTGGCAGCAGGCCATGAGCGACGCCGTGCGGACCATGCCGGACAAGGAGTTCAGCACCGTCCACATCCCGGACCCGGTCCGGCCGACCCCCGGGTGCGGCACCTCCACCGGCTCGCCGTCCTCGGCGACCTGCACGGGGGCGCCCAGCCCGGGCTCGACCGGCCGCCCGCGCGGCAACTCCCCGTCGGACGGCGGCACGGTCGGCCGCTCGGCCCCCGGCACCCCGCCGGGCGCTCCCGACCCGTCGGACCAGTGACGCCCGCGGCCCCGCCCGAGTCCCCGCACGCGTGCGGGGACTCGGGCGGGGCCGCACCTGCCGGGGAGCCGGTCTACCGCGCCTCGACCGGATCGCCGGTGTCCTGGTCGAGGTTGAACACCCGCCGGTAGGAGTCGGTGACCACGGTGATCTGGCTGCGCCCCGTCCAACTCGCCGTCACCAGCCGGGCGTCGTCCGGGCCGCCGCCGACGTCCGCGAGCAGCCAGCGCCGGGCCGACCAGCCCTCGCCGCTCTCCAGCAGCACCTGCCAGTGCTCACCGGCCTGCGGTCCGGAGGCGTACGAGCGGTGCACCACCACCAGCGCGCGCTCCGCACCGGCCGGCGCGTCCTCCCGGCTGCGGGTCTCGGCCGCCGACACCTTGTGCGCGGCCAGCACGCCGAGCAGGAACACCACCCCGGCGGTCACCGTGACCGCCCGGGTGGCGGCCCGTACGGCGGTGCGGCGGTCGCTCAGCCAGGCGGCCGCGATCAGCGCGCCGAGCGCGCCGCCGAGCAGCAGCTCCGGCCGGTTCAGCAGGTCGGCGACCAGCATCAGGCCGCCCGAGCGGCTCTCCCACTGGCCCTCGGTGTACAGCAGGACGGCCGCCGCCCCCGCGGCGAGCAGCAGCCGGGCCAGCAGCCGCCTGGCCCGCGGCGTCCGGTGGCGCCGGCGCAGCTCCGTCCACTCGTCCATGGTCCCCCCGATCATGTGCTCACAGCTCCGCGAGGAGTTTCCGGCCCTCCGGCCAGTCGCCCAGCCCGGAGTCCGCGTTGAGGTGTCCGTACGCGCCCGGCTCGACGTAGCGGGAGCCCCAGGCCCGGGCGAACTCCCGGGCCCGCTCCGGGGTGATCCACGGGTCGTCGGTGGAGGAGACCACGACGGTCGGGAACGGGAAGCGCTCCAGCGTCACCGGCCGGAAGCCCAGCAGCTCCGGTATGTCGGCGTGGTCCACGTCGGCGGGGGCGACCAGCATCGCGCCCCGCACGGCGGCGGTCCGCTCGGCGGACGCACCGGCCGCCCAGTCGGCGGCGGTGACGCAGCCCAGGCTGTGCGCCACCAGCACCACCGGCCCGTCGGCGGCGGCCGCGGCCACCGCCGCGTCCACCCGCGCCACCCAGTCCGTCCGGTCCGGGTGGTCCCAGTCGGCCTGCTCGACCCGGCGGAAGGCCTCCGGGTCGGCGGCCTCCCAGCGGGTCTGCCAGTGCTCCGGGCCCGAGTTCTGGTACCCGGGGAGGACGAGGTAGGTCGTGCGGTCGGTCATGGGCTCCTCCGGGGCGGGTTCCGGCCGCGGCCGGTGGACGGCCGGTGGACGGGTCGTGGACGGTCGGTGGGCGGGCAGCACGAGAGTCTAGGCCTCGCCCGCGACGCCCCCACAGCCGGGCGCCGCACCCGCCGCCGTACCCGCTCCCGCCCCGGCCGTACCCGCTCCCGCCCCGGCCGTACCCGCTCCCGCCCCGGCCGTACCCGCTCCCGCCCTCAGCCGTACCCGCTCCCGCTCCGGCGCGCACGGCTCGCGACCGGCGCGCACGCTGCGCAGTCCACCGCCGTGCGCCCGGTGCGCCCCGTTGCCAACGGCGCGCCGGGTACGGGAGGTTGGACCGGGCCCGGGCACGGCGGCCACCGCGCCCGGGCCCGTACCAGGACCGAGGTTCGATCACGTGGAGGGATGTCGGCGATGACATCGAAGATCCTGCTCGTCACCGGGGACGCCGCCGAGTCGCTGGAGGTGTTCTACCCGTACCAGCGCTTGCGCGAGGAGGGCTACCAGGTCGACATCGCCGCCCCGACCAAGAAGCGCCTGCAGTTCGTGGTGCACGACTTCGTGGACGGCTACGACACGTATACGGAGAAGCCCGGGTACACCTGGCCCGCCGACCTCGCCTTCGCCGACGTCGACCCGGCCGACTACGTCGCCCTGGTGATCCCCGGCGGCCGCGCCCCCGAGTACCTGCGCAACGACCCGGAGGTGCAGCGGATCGCCCGGCACTTCTTCGCCGGCGACAAGCCCGTCGCGCAGATCTGCCACGGCCCGCTGATCACCGCCGCCGCCGGGGTGCTCGACGGCCGCCGCACCTCCGCCTACCCCGCGCTCGCCCCGGACATCAAGGCGGCCGGCGCCGAGTTCGTGGAGGGCGAGGCGGTGGTGGACGGCGTGGTCGTCTCGGCCCGCGCCTGGCCCGACCACCCGGCCTGGCTGCGTGCCTTCATCGAGGTCCTGCGTACCAAGGCCCCGGTGGCCTGACCCACCGCCGGCCGGCCGGCCCCGGCCGTACCCCGAGACGTCTCCGGGTACGGCCCCGGGCCGGGGTCGGGGTAGCGGGCCCTCCCGGAGGCTGACGACCGCCGCCGCTCGCCCTGCCATGGTGTCAACACCGATGGAAACAGTCGGAGTTGATGATCCGGTGCCTTGACCCAGGGAGAACGGCATGACCGCCGATCCGACCGCCCCCGCCAGCCGGCTCCGCCGCCCGCTGCTGCGCGCCGCCGTCACGGCCGCCGCGACTGCGGCCCTGCTCGCGACCCTCGCCCCGGCCGCCCTCGCCGCGCCCTCCGATTCGAGCCCGGCCGCCGGCTGCCACGGTGCCCTCCACCTCACCGCCGCCGGCCTCGGCGTCGGCGACAGCACCGACGAGAACACCGGCGGCCTCGCCGGCGACGGCGGCACCGGTGCCGCGGCGGACGGTACCACCGGCCGCCCCGGCGACTGGTCGGCCGCCGACGCCGCCCTCGCCGGGATCACCGACCCCGGCTACGGGACCTCCGCGCTCGCCGCCGTCCGCGCCGACGGCCGCCTGGTCTGGCGCAACGCCACCGGTGTCGCCGACCTCGTCGGCGGGGGCCCGGCCGACCCCAGGGGCAGCTTCCGGATCGGCAGCGCCACCAAGACCTTCGTCGCCACCACCCTGCTCCAACTGGTCGGCGAACACCGGCTGGACCTCGACGACCGGCTGGAGTGCCTGCTGCCCGGCATCGTCCCCAACAGCACCGGGATCACCGTCCGCCAACTGCTCGACCACACCGGCGGCGTCGCCGACTACACGAAGGACCCGGCCTTCCGTTTCGACGACCAGGACTGGCTGGACGGCCGCCGCTACCGCTCCTACCGCCTCCAGGACTTGGTGGACATCGCGAACAAGTACCCGCCCAGCTTCGCCCCGGGGCAGGACTGGAAGTACTCCAACACCGACTACGTCCTGATCGGGATGATCATCGAGAAGCTCACCGGCCACAGCTGGAGCGACGAGGTCGCCCGCCGGATCATCCGCCCGCTGCGCCTCACCGGCACCTGGTACCCCGGTGACTTCCCGTTGATCCCCGGCCCGCACGCCCACGGCTACTTCAAGCTCCCCGGCGGCCCGGTGGACGTCACCCTGCTCAACCCCTCGATGGCCGGCCCCTCCGGCGGCCTGGTCTCCACCACCGCCGACCTGACCGCCTTCCTGCGCGCCCTGCTCGGCGGCCGGCTGCTGCGGCCGGCCGAACTCGCCGCGATGGAACAGACCACCGCGCACGGCGGGGGACAGGCCTACGGCCTCGGGCTGCAGCGCGTGGACACGCCCTGCGGAACGTTCTGGGGCCACTCCGGCGGCATCCCCGGCTACACCACGATGATGCTCGGCTCCCCGGACGGCACGCGCCAGTTCGCGGCCGACACCACGATCTACGACGTCCCCGACGAGGTTGCCGGCCGCGCCGCCTGGAACAAGGTGATCGTCACCGCCCTGTGCGGCCCGCAGGCGTCCGCCGCCGCCCCCGACCTCGCCCCCGACCTCGCCCTCCCGGCGCCCTGACCGTCCCCCTACGCTGACCGGCGACAGTGCAGCCGATCACCACCAGGAGGATCCAGCCATGGCAGAGCCGCTGATCGCCACCGTCGGGGGCAAGGTGCCCGCCGTCGACCCGGGCGCCTTCCTCGCGCCGAACGCCGTCGTGGTCGGGGACGTCACCGTCGCCGCCGGGGCGAGCGTCTGGTACGGGGCGGTGCTGCGCGGCGACGCCGAGTCGATCGCCGTCGGCGCGGGCAGCAACATCCAGGACAACTGCACCCTGCACGCCGACCCCGGCTTCCCGCTGGTGGTCGGCGAGCGGGTCTCGGTCGGCCACAACGCGGTGCTGCACGGCTGCACCGTCGAGGACGACGTCCTGGTCGGGATGAACGCCACCGTCCTCAACGGCGCCCGGATCGGCACCGGTTCGCTGGTCGCGGCGGGTGCGGTGGTGACCCAGGGGACGGACGTCCCGCCCGGTTCGCTGGTCGCGGGCGTCCCGGCCAAGGTCCGCCGGGAGCTGACCGAGGAGGAGCGGGCCGGGATCAAGGCCAACGGCGAGGGCTACCTGCTCCTCGCCGAGGCGCACCGGGAGGTCTGAGGCCTGGTCCCGGGGCCGCGCCGGCCGTCCGCCGCTACAGCCGGTCGTAGACGGCGGACAGCCGGCGCAGCACCTCGGCGGCCCGGTCCAGGGCCTCCTCGTCGTAGTCGTCGAGGTCGGCGTGCAGGGCCTCGACCAGGGCGGCCTGCCGCTGCTCGTGCCGGGCCCGGCCCTCCTCGGTGAGGGCGACCAGGACGGACCGCTTGTCCTCGGGCGGGCGGGTGCGGGTGACGTAGCCGGCGTTGACCAGGCCGTTCACCAGCTGGGTGGTGGCCGGGCCGGTGGTCTCGGTGCCGGCGGCGAGCTGGGTGATGCTGAGCGGCCCCTGCTCGGCCAGGGTGCGCAGGGCCCGGGCGTGGGTGAGGGACAGGGCGCCCGGGGTGCGGGTGGCGCGCCCGCGCAGCCGGGAGTCCGCGGCGCTGAGGCGGTAGGCGGCGCGGGCCAGGCGGTCGAGTGCCTGGGCGCGTTCGGGGGCGGGCGGCGGTGCGGTCGTCATGGTGGGGGTTCCTTCTCGGCCTCGGCGGGTTGACAACAGCCTAGCCTCAGTACTTAATGAATAAGTACTGAGTCAGTAAGTACTTATCTATCCAGCTCCAGGAGGAGACCTCCATGACCATCCGTTCGACCGGCCAGAACTGGGCCCTGGACATCGCCCTCGCCCAGGGCGGCTTCGACGCGCTGCACCCCGAGGCTGTCGGGACGATGGAGCAGCTCGGCCACGACCACACCGACTTCGCCAAGGTCTTCGCCCTGGTCAGGAGCGGTGCCATGCTGCCCAAGGCGTGGGCGACGGTGGCCGGCCAGGCCGAGGAGCGCGCCGCCCACCACGAGCGCGCGGGTTTCGCGCAGACCGCCGCCGACCTCTACCTGCGGGCCGCCGTCATGTGGGGCCGGGCCCAGTACTCGATCTTCGACGCCGCCGACCCGCGCAAGGCGGTGCTGCGCGCCCACACCGACCACTGCGTGGACCGCCTGGGCGCCCTGCGCGACGGCCGGGTCCGCCGGGTGGTGCTGGACTTCGAGGGCTCGACGATCCACGCCCTGCTGCACCTGCCCGCCGGGCGGGTCGAGAACGCGCCCGCCGTCATCCTCGGCCCCGGGATGGACATGATCAAGGAGGACTACATCTGGGCGGCCGAGCGCTACTACACCTCCCGCGGCATCGTCGCGCTCTCCATCGAGGGTCCGGGGCAGGGCAAGACCCGGGCCGACGGGCTGACCGTCGACCTCGGCAACTACGAGCGGGCGATCGGCCGCTACCTCGACCACCTGGCCGGGCTCCCGGAGGTCGACGCCGACCGGATCGGCATGTTCGGCATCTCGATGAGCGGCTACTGGGGCTCCCGGGCCGCCGCCACCGACCGCCGGATCGCCGCGCTCGCCGCCTTCGAGGCCGTCACCGGGGACTTCGCCACGATCTTCGAGCGGGCCCAGCCGACCTTCAAGAACAACTACATGTACATGGCCGGGTACACCGACGAGGAGGCCTTCGACCGCGACCTCGCCCACCGCATGCCGCTCGGCGACCTGGTGGCCGAGATCACCTGCCCGGTGCTCTACGGGATCGGCGAGTTCGACGAGCTCACCGACCTCGGCCAGGCCCTGGCGAGCTTCGAGCGGGTCCGGGCCCCGAAGGAGCTGCGGGTCTACGAGGACGAGTTCCACCCGCTCGGCGGGGTGGCCGCCGAGGCCTTCCGCTTCGGCGCGGAGTGGCTGGAGCGCGCCCTGGCCGGTGAGTTCGCCGAGCCGGGCCGCGACGTCCGGCACTACGTCCACCGCGACGGGCGCACCACCGACGGCTCCGCAGACCCCACCTGGTGGCGCGGCGCAGCCCCGACGGAGCTCACCGCGCTGCGCCGCGGCTGACGCCTACGGAGCCGGTGCCAGCGGCACGCCCGTCGGCTCCGCCGCCGACAGGCCAGCGCCCGTCCGCTCCGCCGCCGACAGGCCCGCGCCCGTCCGCTCCGCGGCCGGTTCCAACGGCACCGGGGCGGGCGGGCGCCGGTCGGCCGCCCAGGCCAGCACCGCGACCACGGCGCCGGCCGCGGCCAGGCCGGCGCCCACCAGGGGCGGCGAGGTCCAGCCGAGCCCGGCGGCCAGGGCCAGCCCGCCGAAGTAGGCCCCCTGGGCGTTGGCCAGGTTGAACGCGCCCTGCACCGTCGCCGAGGCCAGGGTGGGCGCGCTGCGCGCCTTCTGCAGCACCAGGGTCTGCACCGCCGGGACGATCGCGAAGCCGAACAGCCCGATCAGCACCACCGTGACGGCCGCCGACCAGCGGGCGTGCGCGGTCACCGCGAACAGCGCGAGCGTGGCCGAGAGCAGCAGGAAGGAGACGCAGACGGTCGGCCGCAGCGCCCGGTCGGCGGCGAACCCGCCGATCACGTTGCCGAGCGTCATCCCCACCCCGAACAGCGCCAGCACCCCGGTCACCGAGCCGGTCGCGTACCCGGAGACCTCGGTGAGCAGCGGCGCGATGTAGCTGTAGCAGGCGAACATCCCGCCGCAGCCGACCATCACGGTGGCCAGCGCCAGCCACAGCTGGCCGCTGCGGAAGGCCCGCAGTTCGTGCCGGAGCCCGGACTGGCCGGGGGAGGGGAGGGCGGGCACCAGCCGGGCGATGGCGAGTGTCCCGGCGGCGGCGATCAGCACCACCACCAGCATGGTCGCCCGCCAGCCCAGGTGCTGGCCGAGCAGGGTCGCGGCCGGGACGCCGACGATGTTGGCGACGGTCAGCCCGGAGAACATCACCGCGACCGCCCGGGCCCGCCGGTCCGGCGCCACCAGCTCGGCGGCGGCCACCGCCCCGGCGCCGAAGAAGGCGCCGTGCGGCAGTCCGGTGATCAGCCGCGCGGCGGCCAGCGTCCAGAAGTCGGGGGCGAGCGCGCACAGCAGATTGCCGGTCGCGAACAGCCCGGCCAGCGCCACCAGCACCGCCTTGCGGGGCTTCCCGGCGGCCAGGGCGGTGAGCAGCGGCGCGCCGACCACCACCCCCAGCGCGTACGCGGAGATCAGCCAGCCCGCCTGTGGGATGGAGACGTGCAGACTGTCGGCGACCTGGGGGAGCAGCCCCATGGCGGCGAATTCGGTGGTCCCGATGGCGAAAGCGGTGACGGCCAGCGCGAACAGCGCGAGAGGCAAGGGGTGACTCCGGGGTGATGCCCGCGCCCGGCCGGGTGCGTGGCGGGGTGCGTGGGCGAGGGAATTCGTTCGTCGGAAATCCTAATCCGCCCGGATGACGTCCCTGTGAGGCCCGTGTGACGAATCGGGGGCGTGCGGCGCAGGCCGCTCGCCTCGGCGGCCCCCGCGCGCAAGACTGGGTTCATGTGCCGCAACATCAAGACGCTGCGTCCACCCGTCACACCCGATGCCGACGAGGAGGACTTCCACGCCGCCGCGCTGCAGTACGTCCGCAAGGTGTCCGGTTTCCGTGCACCGGCGGCCCACAACCGGGAGGCCTTCGACCGGGCCGTGGACGCGGTCGCCGAGGCCACCGCGCGGCTGCTCGACGAGCTGGAGGTGCGGGGCTCGCACGCCCGGGCCGCCGGGGCGAGCGTCTGAGACGTGAGGAGCAGGATCCGCTGATGAAACCCGTCGACCGTTACGCCCTCACCTTCCCCGGCACGCCCGGCACCCAGGCCCCGCAGGACGTGGTCGTGGTCGTCCGGACCAGCGCCAAGGGCCCGGGCGGGCACCCCGTCTACGAGGACGCCAGCGGGATCGTCCGGGCCGAGATCAGCGAGGCCGGGGAGGTCCGGATGCTCGCCAGCGGCGGCCACCAGACCCCGCACCTGCCGGTGCACGCCCACCCGCTGCCCTGAGCCGCCCGCACCCGCCCCGCGCCGCGCCGCGCCGCCCCGGGCCGCCCCGGGTCGCGCAATCCTCCCGAAGCCCGGGTCGCGGGCGTGCCCGTGCGGCAGAATCGGCCCATGACCACAGCGAGTTGGCAGGGCACCGTCGTCGCCGAGAGCGAGGACACCGTCCTCGTCGAGGGCAACCACTACTTCCCGTTGGAGGCGGTCCGGGCCGAGTTCCTGCGGCCCTCCGACACCACCACGGTGTGCAGCTGGAAGGGTACGGCCAACTACTACACGGTGGAGGTGGCCGGGCAGGCCAACCCGGACGCCGCCTGGTACTACGCCGACCCGAAGCCGGAGGCGGAGCACGTCCGGGGCCGGGTGGCCTTCTGGCGCGGGGTGGAGATCACCGAGTAGCGGCCGCCGCGCGGCCCCCGCGCCCGGTCGGCCGGCCACGAGGGCCGCGCCGTTCGGCGCCGAGGGCCGCGCGGCTGCCGCACAGAGGGCCGCGCCGGGGGCCGTCCCGTTCCGTACGCAGGGTGCGGTCAGCCGCCGAGGGCCGGGGGCGGGGCGACCGCTCCGTGCCCCGCCTTGACGCCGTTCACCATCGCCTGGTGGATGGCCCGCGCGGTGCTCTCGTCCGCCGCGGCGACCGGGCTGCCGGACACCGTGTACCAGTCCAGCGCGCCGGTGTACTGGACGGTCAGCCGCGCCTCGCCGTCCACCCACGTGGTGTGCACGGTGAGGTCGCCGGAGATGGGGCCGACCTCGGTGGTGATGACCCCGCCGGGGCCGCTGATGATCGACTGGGTGGTCCAGGTCGCCCACGAGGTGCGCGGGTCCGTGGGCGGCCGGGTCTGCCGGTCGGTTTGATCGTGTTCGGTCATGCGCCTATCCTCCCCCGCCGGTGCGCCGCCGCCCGGGCAACGACACCTGCGGTCACAAGGACCGCCCGGTCCCGCCGGGCGGTCGGATCGGTGTGGCGGACGGTCAGGCCCGCTCCGGGCCCCTCGCGCCGGGTTCGTCCAGGATGGGGTCGCCCTCCGCCTGGGAGGTGTCCTGCGCGTGCAGGTTCTGCATCGAGGTGACACCCTCCTCCGGATCGGCGGCGCGGACGTCCTCCTCGCGGTCGGTGCTCACTCCGGAGCGTTCGCTCATGTCGGTCATCGCGGGCTCCGTCTCCTCGGCCGGCTCCGGCACACCCGGACGCAGGCGCGGCTGGGCCGGGTCTGTCACTCGCCCCTCCAGCCTGCCTCCGCCCCGGCGCCGGGGCCAGCCGGGTGACCCGCACATCCGGCGGCCGGCGCCCGGCCTGCGGCGGGACCTCAGGGCCAACGGACCGCCGGGCCGCCGGACCACCAGGTCAGTCGGGCCACCAGGTCAGTCGGACCACCGGGTCGGTCGGCTCACCAGGTCACGGGCAGTGACCGCATCCCGTAGATGAACGACTCGGTGCGGAACTGGCGCTCACCGGCCGGCCGCAGCCCCGGCAGCCGCCGGAACAGCGTCTCCAGGGCGATCTGCAGCTCGGCGCGGGCCAGCGGCTGCCCCAGGCACTGGTGCACGCCGAAGCCGAACGCCAGGTGCCGCCGGGCGTCCCGGTCCAGGTCCAGCTCGTCCGGCGAGCGGTGGTCGCCGCCGCCGAACACCGCCTCGTCCCGGTTGGCCGTGGAGAGCATCGCGATCACGCCCTCCCCGGCCCGGATGGTGACCCCGCCCAGCTCCACGTCCTCCAGCGCGACCCGGGGCAGCCCGGTGTGCACGATGGTCAGCAGCCGCAGCAGCTCCTCCACCGCGCCGGGCAGCGCGGCCGGGTCGGCGAGCCTGGCGATCTGCTCCGGCTGCTCCAGCAGCAGCGCGGTGGACAGCGAGATCATGTTCGCGGTCGTCTCGTGCCCGGCGATCAGCAGCAGCACGCCCGTGCCGGCCACGTCGTCCGGGCTCAGGTCGTCCCGCGCCGCGAGCCGGCTTAGGACGTCGTCCTCCGGCCGGGCGCGCTTGCGGGCCGTGAGGTCGCGCAGGTAGTCCAGGACCTCGTCCTGGGCCGCCCGGAGCTCCTCCACGGTGCTGTCCCGGCTGAGCAGCGTGCGGCTCAGGCCCTGGAAGCGGTCGCGGTCCTCGTACGGCACGCCGAGCAGCGAGCAGATCACCAGCGAGGGCACCGGCAGCGCGAACTCGGTGACCAGGTCGGCCGTGGTCCGGCCCGCGGTCATCCGGTCCAGTGCCTCGTCCACGATCCGCTGTATCTCCGGGCGCAGCGCCTCCACCCGCTTGACCAGGAAGTCCCCGGTGACCATGCGGCGCTGGCGGGCGTGCTCGGGGTCGTCGAGCCGCAGGAAGGACGGGTTGTCGGTGACCAGCTCCTCGCGGGCGCCGGCGACCAGCAGTGGGAAGGCCGGGTGGCGCACGTCGGCGCTGAACCGGCGGTCGGACAGCACGGCGCGGACCTCGGCGTAGCCGGTGGCCAGCCAGCAGGAGTCGCCGTCGGGCAGTTCGGCCCTGGTCATCGGCGCGGTGGCGGCGGCCTCGGTGTACGCGGGCGGCGGGCCGAACGGGCAGCCACTGGAGTGCGGGGCGGGCAGCAGCGGGACGGCGGGGGCGGTGGGTACGGAGGTCAAGGCGGGGGTCTCCTCAGGGCGCGGGTGTCCTCGTGGGGTTGTCGGGCGTCCGGGACGGGTCCGGGCGGCGTGCGGGGCCGGCGGCGGGGGCCGTCAGGCCTCGGTCCGGGCGGGCTCGCCCTCGGTGACGGTGATCGCCCGGCCCGGGCAGAGATCGGCGGCGAGTCTGACATCGTCGAACTGCTCGGGCAGCACGGCGGTCTGACGGAGCCTCACCAGACTGTCGCGCTCGTCCTGGTCGAAGACCGCGGGGGCGTTCAGCACGCACATCCCGGAGCTGCAGCAACGGTCCCGGTCGACGCTCACCTGCATGTCGGGCACCTCTCGCCAGGGCGCCGCCGGCTGCCCGGCGGCCGCCTCTCGTTGTCACGGTCAACCTAGCCGCCGCTGGTCCGTCCACGGAGGGGTGCGGCGGGCGGATCGTCAAGAATGGCCGATTCGGCTCCTGTGTGAACGCCCTTGCCGCGCAATGCGTTTCAACCGTCGGAACGCCGTCGGAACGCCGTCGGAACGCCGTCGGACGGGTCGGCAGGCGGGTCGGCGGACGGGCGGCGCGGGCGGTCTCACCAGCGCGGGCGGCCTCACAGGCCTTCGGCGGCGGCCAACTCCCTTACGGAGGCCACGGTGTCGGCCTCGGCGGCACACTTGTCCGGCCGGTACCGCACCACCCGGGCGAACCGCAGGGCCAGTCCGGCGGGGTAACGGGGGCTGCGCTGGAGGCCGTCGAAGGCGATCTCGACGACCAGTTCCGGCCGCACCCGCACCGTCCGGGCGTCCCGGTCGACCTCCCGGGCGAGCAGCTCGGCGGTCTGCCAGGCGAGCGTGGCGTCGGTCAGCCCCTTGAAGGTCTTCCCGAGCATCACCCACGGGCCGAGGCCCGGCTCGCCCGCCGCCCGCGCCCCCAGGTGCAGATTGCTCAGGAACCCCTGCCGCCGGCCGCTGCCCCACTCCGCCGCCAGCACCACCAGGTCCAGGGTGTGCCGGGGCTTCACCTTGATCCAGCCCGCCCCGCGCCGCCCGGCCGCGTACCCGGCCGCCGGGTCCTTCACCAGCACCCCCTCGTGGCCGAGCGCCAGCGCCCCGCGGAAGAACGCCAGCGCCTCCGCCCGGTCCCCGGTCTCGATCCTGGCCACCCGCAGACCCTCCGGCACGGACCCGGCCAGTGCCGCCCAACGCTCCCGGCCCGGCCGGTCCACCAGGTCCTCGCCGTCCCGGTGCAGCAGGTCGAAGAACCGTACGCTGAGCGGGACTTCGGCCCGCAGCCGGTCCGGATCCCGCCGGGTGGCGGTGCGCGCCGCGGTCTCCTGGAACGGACGCGGCCGCCCGTCCGCACCCAGCGCGATCGCCTCGCCGTCCAGCACCGCCGAGCGCAACGGCAACGCCAGTGCCGCCTCCGCCACCTCGGGGACGCGCGCCGTGATGTCCTCCAGGCTGCGGGTGAACACCGCGACCTCCCCGCCGTCCCGGTGCACCTGCACCCGGATCCCGTCCAGCTTCCACTCCAGCGCCGCCGCACCCGTGCGCTCCAGCGCCGACGCCACGTCCGGCGCGGCCGCCGCCAGCATCGGCCGCACCGGCCGCCCCACCTCCAGGCGGAACTCCGCCAGGGCCTCCGCGCCACCGCCCAGCGCGGCCCGCGCCACCGCCCGCGCCGACCCCCGGAACATCAACGCCCGCCGCACCGCCGCCACCGGCACCCCGGCCGCCTGCGCCACCGCGTCCCCGACCAGCGCGTCCAGGGCCCCCTGCCGCAGGTCCCCGACCAGCACCGCCCGCAGGAACCCCTGCTCCACCTCCGTCGCCCGCCCGAACAGACCTGCGAGCAGCCGCCGCCGCTCGGCCTGCGACCCCGCCCCGTGCACCCCGGCGATCCGCTCCAGCTCCCGCTCCACCTCCCGCACCCCCAGCGAGGCCGCCACCGCCGGCGCCGGCAACTCCCGCAGGGCCGCCCACCCCACCCCCGTCCGCAGCCGTTGCGCCTCACCCGACAGCAGCACCACCGCCGCCGCCCCCTCCTCGGCCCCCAGCTCCCGCAGACACCCCGCCAGCAGGCCCACCTTCGCCCGCCGCCCGGGCTCCGCCGCCACCTCCCGCGACACCTCCGCCAACCGCCGCAACCCCATCCGCCGCCACCTCCACCCCCAGCATCCGCGCGGCCCCCCGACCCCGCACCCCGGCAACCCGGGCACGTAGCCTTTCCCGTCCAGCAGTTGGACGGTGAGGGGAGCGGCCGTGTCGATCGAGTTCGTGCGCCGGGCGGACGGCCTGGTCTACCGCTACCGCAGGGACGGCGAGTTCAACGGCCGGCCGTCCTTCCGGCGCCTGGACCTCGACGTGTGGTGCCGGTGGCTGCCCGAGCGGGGCTGGTGCACCGTGGGCGCCGACGGCACCGCCAACGGCTGGCCGCTGTCCGGCCGTACCGGAGAAGGCCCGTTCCCGCCGCTCGGCCCCTGGCGCAGCTGGAAGGCCGGCAGGTCCTACCTCTACGACCTGCGCCGCACCGACGAGTTCGAGGAGCGCCTGACCACCGGACCGTTCGAGGACGGAAAACCCGAGGCGGGCCGCCGCGCCCCGCGACCATAATGGCCGCGCCCGCCGCCGTCCCGTTCCGAGGGGCGGCCTGGAGGCCGGGCAGGGGACGGGAGACAACCTTGACAAGGCGCGCCGCACGCACGGTACCGGTGGCTCTGGGGCTGCTCGCCCTCGGGGTGGGCTGCACGGCCGACCCGGGCGTACGGCCCACCGGGTCCGCCTCCGCGGCCCGGGCGCCGCATTCCGTGCCGCCGGAGGCCGCGACCGCCTGGCGCCCGCTCGCGCCGCTCTCCCGTGAGCAGCTGAGGGCGACGCTGGTGCCCGTCTCCGAGTTGTCGGCGGGCACCACCACCGAGGAGGAGGCGCCGGTGTCCGACACCACGGCGGAGACGATCGCCAGGGCGGCCAAGCGGAGTCCGGGCTGTGCACCGGTCCTCGACGCGATGATCGAGCAGTCGGTCGGCGCCGCCCGGCTCACGTACGTCACCGGCGACAACACCCGCAGCAACCGGACGCTGGTCGAGGTGGCCGCCGTCCCCGGCGGTCGGGCCCGGGAACGCTTCGAGGCGCTGCGGGACGCCGTCCACGGGGGCAGCTGCACGAGCCTCCGGCTGAGCGACCGGTTCGGCGCCGAGCCGCTGGAGGTCGAGCCGGTGGCCTCGCAGGCCTCGGAGGTGCCGGTCGTCGGCTTCCGGCTCCTGTCGTCCACCGGGGCGGCGACCACCCGGGGCGGATCCACCTGGCTCTATCTGTACGCGGCGGTCGGTGACAACCGCGCGGTGTTCTGCAAGATCGACGACACCGCACTCGCCCCCACCCTGCCCACCGACCTGGTGACCGCACAGATCCATCGGCTCGTCACTGCCGGGGCGTCGCCGGAGCCGACGCCCACCGCCGTTACTCCTTGACAGGGTGCGTAATACTGTAACGCGCGCGGTCCGAGGCGCCGTCGGAGCGGGCCGCGCGGCGTCCCGTCCCCGCAGCTCGGAGCACCGCATGCACCCCTTCCTCGACCACCCGGGGCCGCTGGCCTTCGCGCACCGGGGCGGTGAGCTCGGGCACCCGGAGAACTCGCTCGCCGCGTTCGAGGCCGCCGTGGCGCTCGGCTACCGCTACCTGGAGACGGACGTGCACGCCACCGCGGACGGCGTGCTGGTGGCCTTCCACGACTCCCGGCTCGACCGGGTGACCGACCGCGCCGGGGCGGTCGCCGAGCTGCCCTGGGAGACCGTCCGGCGCGCCCGGATCGGGGGCACCGAGCCGGTACCGCTGCTGGAGGACCTGCTCGGGGCGTTCCCCGGCGCCCGGTTCAACGTGGACGTGAAGGCGGCGCCCGCCGTGCGGCCGCTGGTCGAGGCGATCCGCCGGACGAACGCCTGGGACCGGGTCTGCGTCGGCGGCTTCTCCGACCGCCGGATCGCCGCCGCGCGCGCCGCCGCCGGCCCCCGGCTGGCGACCTCGCTCGGCCCGCGCGAGGTGGCCCGGCTACGGCTGCGCTCGCTGACGGGCCCGCTGGCGCGGGGCGGGGCGCCGTTCGCCGGGGTGTGCGCCCAGGTGCCGGAGCGGCACCGCGGGGTCAGGGTGGTCGACCGGGCCTTCGTCCGGGCCGCCCACCGCCTCGGCCTGCAGGTCCACGTGTGGACTGTGGACGATGCCACACGGATCCGGTCTCTCCTCGACCTGGGTGTGGATGGCATCATGGCGGATCGCATCGACGTCCTGAAGGGCGTCCTCGGCGAGCGCGGCTGCTGGACGGACGGCAGCACCGGCTCCAGCACAGTGAAATAGGAGCCCATGAGCACCACGGACCACCTGCCGGACGACGTCTCGTCGCCTCCGGCGGCCGCCGACGACGGCCGCGCCCTGCGCCGGATGCAGTTCGGCTGGTACATCAACGACTGGGCCAACGCCGCCTTCTCGGCCACCGTCCTGACGGTCTTCCTGGGGCCGTACCTGACCGAGGTGGCGAAGAACGCCGCCGACGCGTCCGGCGACGTGCACCCGCTCGGCCTGGCGATCCGTGCAGGATCGTTCTTCCCTTACACGGTCTCCTTCTCCGTGCTGATCTCGGTCGCGGCGATGCTGCTGACCGGCACGGTCGCCGACCGCACCGGGCGGCACAAGGAGCTGATGTGCGGCTTCGCCTACGTGGGCGCGCTGGCCACCATGGGGATGTTCTTCCTCGGCGGCGACCGCTACCTGCTGGGCGGCGCGCTGCTGGTGGTCGCCAACATCTCGTACGCGGTGTCCGTGGCGCTCTCCTACGCCTACCTCCCGGGCCTGGCCGCCCCCGACGAGCGCGACGCCGTCTCCTCCAAGGGCTGGGCGTACGGCTACGCGGGCGGCGGACTGCTGCTGATCGCCAACCTGGCGCTGTTCCAGGGCCACGAGGCGCTCGGCCTCTCCTCCGGCACCGCCGTGCGGATCTGCCTGGCCTCGGCCGGCCTGTGGTGGGCGCTGTTCACCATCGTCCCGATGCTGCGGCTGCCCTCCCGGGCCGGCGTCGTCCGGGCGCGCGCCGAGGCCGCGCCGGACCAGCCGGCCGCCGGCAGCCTGCGCGAACTCGGGCGCACCCTCAAGAGCATGCGCAAGCACCCGCTGACGCTGCTCTACCTGGCGGCCTTCCTCTGCTACAACGACGGCATCCAGACCGTCGTCTCGCAGGCCTCGCTGTACGGCAGCGAGGAACTCGGCATGGAGCAGGGCACCCTGGTCATCGCGGTGCTGATCGTCCAGATCGTGGCGATCGGCGGGGCCCTGCTGCTCGGCCGGATCGCCCAGCGCCACGGCGCCAAGAAGACCATCCTGGGCTCGCTGGTCGGCTGGGTGGTCACGCTGGCCCTCGGCTACTTCATGCCGGCCCATCAGCCGGCCTGGTTCTACGTCCTGGCCTGCATGATCGGCCTGGTGCTCGGCGGCAGCCAGGCGCTCTCCCGCTCGCTGTTCTCGCACCTGATCCCGGCGGGCCGGGAGGCCGAGTACTTCAGCCTCTACAAGGTCAGCGACCGTGGCACCAGCTGGATGGGCCCGCTGGTCTTCGGCCTCGCCTACCAGGTCACCGGCAGCTACCGCTCGGCGATCATCTCGCTGCTGATCTTCTTCGTGATCGGGTTCGCCGTCCTGGCGAAGGTCCCGGTCCGCCGCGCCATCGAAGCGGTCGGCAACCCCGTCCCCGAGCGTCTCTGACCCTCACTCCGACGGCTCACCCCGAACGGCTCACCCCGAACGGCTCACCCCGAACGGCTCGCTCCCGGCGGCCGGGCTCCGGCCCGGCCGCCGTCGCGTTCCCCGGGTGGAGCCGCAGAGCGGCCGGCTGGGAAGCGCCGGAGTGGAGTGCGGGAGCGGGTGGTGTTGGCCGGGGTGGAGATCGGCGGGCGGGGCGCGGGACGGCATGCTGGTCCGAGCCGTTCGACCAGCGAGGAGACCGAGTTGAGCACCGCCGCCGCGAACCGTTGGAGCATCAGTGCGCCGGAGCAGGGGGACTACCCGCGCTGGCGCGAACTCTTCCGCGGGTACTGCGAGTTCTACCGGGTGCCGATGCCGGAGGAGAAGGCCGAGCTGGTGTGGTCCTGGCTCAACGACCCGGAGCACGAGGTGGAGGGTCTGCTGGTCCGGGACGGCGCGGGGACGCCGGTCGGCTTCGCGCACTTCCGGCCGTTCGCCCGGCCGCTGCACGGCACGGTGGCCGGGTTCCTGGACGACCTGTTCGTCGCGCCCGAGGTGCGCGGCGGCGGGGCGGTGGACGAACTGCTGGCCCGGCTGCGGGAGATCGCCGCCGAGCGCGGCTGGAGCACCGTGCGCTGGATCACCGCGGACGACAACCACCGGGCGCGCAGCAAGTACGACCAGGTCGCCACCCGGACGATGTTCGTCACGTACGACATGGCCCCGGAGGCCCCGGCCGGCTGAGCCCGCCGGCGGACCGGTACGGCCGACCGGTACGGCAGACCGGTACGGCAGACCGGAGCGGCCGACCGGATCACCTGACCAAGTCGCCGGAACATTCGTACGGAGTTTCTGTTATCGGCGTTCCGCCGGGGGGTCTCCCAGGTGTCGGCACCCGACCAGCCGACCTGGACAGAAAGCAGTGGCCACGTGAACAGCGACGACAGGACGACCATCATCCCGGCGAGCGGCGGCGGCAACGACGGCGCCGGCGGGAGCGGCGGCCACGGCCGCCCGGGTGGCCGGGCCGCGCGGCGAGCCGCCCAGCGGCACACCGGGCACGGGCGCCGGGGGCGCCGGCGTGGCGGGTTCGTGCCGGTGAGCGCGGTCGTCGCCGCCGTGGCCGGGACCGGCCTGATAGCCGCGCTGGCCGGGGCGGGCTACGCGGCGTACGGCGGCAAGCAGAGCGACCGGGACCTCGCCGGGCAGGCCGCCGCGGCGGACTCGCTGGTCGCCGCCGAGCTGGGGACGCACGAGGGCATCCAGGTGCCGGGCGCCGGGGGAGCGGGCCTCGCGGGCGCGGTGCCGCCCTCGGGCAGTCCGACGGCGACGGGCCCGTCGGCCACCCCGAGCCCGACGGCCACCGCGACGGACTCCGCCTCCCCGACGGCCCGGCCCACCGCGACGCCGACCCCGACGGCCACCGCCACCACCACCGCCAAGCCGAGCCCGACGCCCACCCGCCCGAGCGCCAACCCCGCCGCGGGCACCGCCCAGCGGGCCGCTGCGGCTCCGGCAGGCGGTGGATCGTCCCCGGCGTTCGCGCAGCAGGTCGTCGACCTGGTCAACACCGAGCGGGCCAAGGCCGGGTGCGGCCCGGTCACCGCCGAGCCCCGGCTGGCCAGCGCGGCCCAGTCGCACAGCGACGACATGGCCAACCGCAACTACTTCGACCACGCCAGCCCGGAGGGCTACCACGCCGACCACCGGATCGAGGCGGTCGGCTACCGCTGGAGCACCTGGGGCGAGAACATCGCCCGGGGGCAGAGCGACCCGGCGGCCGTGATGGAGTCCTGGATGAACAGCCCCGGCCACCGCGCCAACATCCTGAACTGCGACTTCAAGCAGCTCGGGGTGGGGGTGCGGACCGGCGCCAACGGCCCGTGGTGGACCCAGGTGTTCGCCGCTCCGGCCTGACCGGGCCCGCCCCGGCTCCGCCCCTCGTCATCGCCGTCCGCCCCTGACCCCGCCGCCGCTCACTCCCGGTGGCCGGTACCGCCGGCCACCGGGCAGTCCGATTTTCCGATTCCGTGCACATTGTTGTTATCTGATCACTCCCCACAGGTCTCCGAGGAGGCAGCGGCGGACGGAAACACGGCAAGACGGAGTGCGGACCATGAACGCTGATGTGCAGAACAGGACCGGGACGACCCTGGTACGCGCGGCGCAGGCGGGTGACCGGCAGGCCCAGGAGGCCCTGGTCGCCACCTGGCTGCCGCTCGTCTACAACGTGGCCGGCCGCGCCCTGCGCGGCCACGCCGACGTGGACGACGTGGCCCAGGAGACCATGATCCGGGCCCTGGACGGCCTGGACGGGCTCCGCGACCCGGAGTCCTTCCGCTCCTGGCTGGTCGCCATCACCATGAACCAGGTCCGCCGCCGCCACGCCGCCGGGCAGCAGCAGCCCACCGTCGGCGGCCTGGACGAGACCTGGGAAGTCCCCGACCCCCGGGCCGACTTCACCGACCTCACCATCCTGCGCCTGGGCCTGTCCGGCCAGCGCCGCGAGGTGGCGGAGGCCACCCGCTGGCTGGATCCGGACGACCGTGAACTGCTCGCCCTGTGGTGGCTGGAGGCGGCCGGCGACCTCACCCGCGCCGAACTCGCGGCGGCCCTCGACCTGACCGTGCCGCACGCCGCCGTGCGGGTCCAGCGGATGAAGAAGCAGCTGGAGGCCGGGCGGGTCGTGGTCCGCGCCCTCGGCGCCTACCCGCGCTGCCCCGAACTCGCCGAGGTCACCGCCGGGTTCGACGGCACCCCGAACTCGGTCTGGCGCAAGCGGATCGCCCGGCACATCCGCGGCTGCGCCGGCTGCGACGGCCTGGGCCGCGACCTCTTCCCGGCCGAGGGCCTGCTGGCCGGCCTCGCGCTGGTCCCGATCCCGTCCGCCTCGCCCACGCTGCTGCACTTCCAGCACACGGCCGCGACCGCCGCGGCGGGCGCCCACACGGCGGCGGCCGGTGCGGGATCGGGCGCGGGCGGTACGGCTGCCGGTGCGGCCACCGGCGGTGGCGCGCACGGTGGTTGGGCCGGCACCGCCGCCCGCAAGGCCGCGCTGGCGGGCGGTACGGCCGCGGCGGTGGCCGTCACCACCCTGGCCCTGGTCTGGTCGAACCCCACCGAGCCGCCGCGGGCGGCGGTGCCCGAACCCACCACCCCGGCCGCCGCGATGGACACCCCGGCGGCCCTGCCGGCGGCTGTCCCGGACACCCCGACCGCCACCCCCACGCCTACGCCGACCCCCACCGGGACCCCGACCGCGACGCCCTCGCCGACCGCCATCCGGTCGACCCCGGCCGCGCCCCAGCCCAACCCGGAACGGCAGCTGGTGGACCTGGTCAACGCCGAACGCGCCAAGGCGGGTTGCGCCCCGCTGCGGATCGATCCCCGACTGCACGCCTCGGCCCAGAAGCACTCCGACGACATGGCCGCCCGCGGCTTCTTCGACCACGTGAACCCGGACGGTGTCCGCGCGGACGCCCGGATCACCGCGGCGGGCTACCGCTGGTCCCAGTGGGGCGAGAACCTCGACCGGGGCCCGACCACGGCGGCGAGCGTCTTCGCCCGCTGGATGGACGGCGGGATCCACCAGTCCAACATGCTCGACTGCGGCTTCAAGGACATCGGTGTCGGCGTCGCCGCCAGCCCCGCCGGCACCCTGTGGACCCAGGACCTGGGCGCCCCGATGTCCTGACCGGCCCTCGCCCGCCCCCCGCCCGGCCCGGAGCTGCTCCGCCCGGGCCGGGCCGGGCGAGCGTTTCCGGCCAATCTCTGACGTGTGCATGCCGCTCGTCTGGAACCCCTCTTGGAGCGTTCCAATTCTTGCTACCGTCGCACCGTTCCACCACCCCGGCGCCCGCACATCCGCCGTGCGGGGCCCTACGGACCTGCCGACAGGACTGGTGTGAAGTGACAGAACCGCGTGACCGACAGCTGGACCGTTCGTCGACCACTGCCCTCCGGGGCCGACTGGCCGCGCTGGCCGGGGCGCTCGCGCTGCTGGTGGCCTTCCTGGTCGGAGCGGGTGCCGCACCCGCCTCCGCCGCACCCTCCGGGGCCTCCGCCTCCGCCTCCGCCGCGCCCGCCGCCACCAACGCCGCTGCGGCCGGGCCCGGTTGGATCTGCCGGGGCGCGCCCGTGACCCCCGGCTACGTCCTCACCATGCACTCCAACAACGGCTGCAACGGTGCCGGCATGTGGTACCAGCAGCCCGTGCGGGACGGCATCTGGACCTGCGCCACCTCGCCGATCCCGGCCGGCTACGTGCTCTCCGGGCACAACCCCACCGGCTGCGACGGCTACGACTCCTGGTACATGCGCCTGCCCGTGGACGGCCTGTGGACCTGCGGCACCTCGCCCGTCCCGCCCGGCTACGTACTGACCGCCCACGCCCCCAACGGCAACGGCTGCACCAACATCGACGCCTGGTTCATGCAGCTCGCCAGGGACGGCATCTGGACCTGCGCGGGCTCGCCGATCCCGCCCGGCTACGTCAACATCGGCCACCAGGTGCCCGGTTGCGGCGGCATCGGCTCCTGGCTGCAGGTGGTGGCCCGAGCCGGACAGGTGGTCTGCCCGTACCAGCCCGTTCCGGCCGGCTTCCGCCTCGGTGCCTACGTCAACACCGGCTGCAGCGGCATGGGCGGCTGGTACCTCCTCCGCGCCTGAGCCGACCCGGGCCCGGGGAGGGGAGCCGCGCGACGGCCGCACCCACCCCTCCCCGGGCCCGCCCCGAGAGTCCGGAGAGGGCCCGGGGAGGGCGCTCGGACTTAGGCGGGCGTGACCGGCACCAGGCCGTCCGCCGAGCCGGTCACGTAACCGGTGGCCTGGCCGACCACGCCGCCCGCGTCCCCGACCGGCCCCGGCACCGCGTCCGGGGCACTGGCCAGCGGACCGGGCAGGCCCTCCTGGCCGCCGATCTCGCTGGCGTGCGCACTCGGAGCGGTCAGGGAGGCCACCACGCCGACGGCGAGCGAGGCGACGGCGAGCATGCTGCGCTTCTTCATGGCCGGTCCAACGAAACCGCGCCGCAAGGGTTACGGGCAGCCCCGGAGCATCGCGGCCCCGAACGGTGCGCGGGGTGCGAGGTCGGTACGACCGGGATGCCGCGCACGGTGACCGAACGGATACTGACCGCAGTGTTCCGTGTTCCGTCACGGCGCGGTATCGACGAAGGAGGACGTCATGGCCGGTAAGGCCAGCATCGTATTCGCCCACGGGCTCTGGGCCGACGGCTCGTGCTTCAACAAGCTGATCCCCACACTCCAGGCCGAGGGCCACGAGGTCTACAGCTCGCAGCACGGGCTCGACTCGCTGGAGGGCGACGTCGCGTGCGTCACCCGGGCCATCGAGCACGTGCCGGGCCCGGTGGTGCTGGTCGGCCACTCCTACGGCGGGACGCTGATCACCAAGGCCGGTGTCCACGACCGGGTGGGCGCCCTGGTCTACATCGCCGCGCTCGCCCCGGACGAGGACGAGACCTCGGTGGGCCAACAGGAGAAGTTCCCCCCGACACCGGTCTTCCAGCACGTCGGCGTCGTCGACGGCCGCCTCTGGCTGCAGGAGGCCGGTGTGGCCGACTTCTGCGGCGACCTGCCGGTCGCCGAGCAGAAGCTCGTCCTGGCGACGGGCGCCGTGCCGGTCGCCGACCTGTTCGCCCAGCAGGTCCCCGGCACCGCCTGGCGCACCAAGCCGAGCTGGTACATCGTCGCGAACAACGACCGCACCGTGAACCCGGACCTGGAACGGGCCGCCGCCGAGCGGATGGGCGCGAAGACCTTCGACATCGACAGCAGCCACGTCCCCATGCTGTCGCACCCCGACTTCGTCCTCGACGTCATCCGGGACGCCGCCAAGACCCTGGAGTAGGGCCCGGGCGCACCGTCCGGCGAGAACGGTCAGTCCGCCCGCACGAGGTCCGGGACGAGGTCCGCGGCGAGGGCGGCCTCGCCGGCGGGCACCAGGTGGGAGTAGCGGCGGGTGGTCCTGCTCCACTCCAGGTAGCCGCTCATCGCCGTGCGCATGCAGTCCGTGATCAGGGCGGCGGTTCCGGCGTCCCGCGCCCCGACGCCGTCCGTCAGCCGCTGCTCCAGGACGAGGAACTCCTCGCACCACGCGGTGACCATGCCCTGGATCTCCCGGACGGTGTCCGCGCGTTCCCGCTCCCGGCCCCGCTCCCCGGCGTGGGCGCGCGCCCGGTCCGGGGCGTTCTCGATGACGAGGACGAGGTTGTGGAGGTCGCCGCGCGACTCCTCCTTCTCGACGGAGTGGACGTCGTTGAGCGTGTCGACGACGTCCGCGGTGATGTCGAGCATCCGGCGCACCACGGGCTGGCTGTACAGCCGGTCGGGGAGTTCGAAGCCGTAGGCCTTCTGGCTGAGGTCCAGCATGGCGTGGACGAAGCCGGAGCGGCGGCGCAGTTCGGCGTACTCGGCGAGGGTCGGGACGTGTCGGTGGGCGCGGTTCCGGGCCTCCTGGGTGTACGCGCCGAGGAACCACTGCCAGTGCTGTCCGGTGCGCTCCAGCCAGGCGGGGGAGGCGCCGTCGGCGAGGCGCCGCCACACGTCGCCGAACGCCCGCAGCAGCGGCCCGGCACCCGCCGGGGGCCGGCCACCGGCCGCGATGACGCGGTTGAAGTCCGCGCAGACGGCGCCCACCCGGTCGGGCCGGTCGGCCAGCGGGCCGTCCACGTGGTCGTCGAGGAAGGTGGCGACCACCACGGCGTCCACCGTCAGGTCCAGCCGGGCCCCGCCCGTCCGGGGGTTCCAGACGGCCATCAGTCCGGCGATGTCCCAGCGCAGGAAGCGCGCCTCGTCGACCGGGTCCGCGAGGAGCCCCTGCCGCCGGCTCCAGAGCAGGCTGCGCCGCCGGGCGGCGTCGGCGTCCGGGCTGGTCGCGGCGTCGAAGGGGAGGGTGAACGCGGTGTCCTGAGGCATGGGGACGCCCTTTCGAACGCGAGGGTGGGCCGGCCGCCGTTCGCCCCAAGGGTCGCCGCGACGGCCCTCCGGCCGCAAGGGCGCACGGTGGGGCGTGTCGCCGTCGACGGCCGGGGCCGGCGGTTACCTTGCCCCGTAGCCGCCGATCGTGGTCCGGTGGTGTCCGGCCACCTCCTCCTGACGGGAGCGACGAATGAGCGCGAACGACCCGGAAGTCCGGTTCGACGAACGGTTCAGCGACCCCGGGGCGGGCGCGACGCCGTGGGAGACCGTCCGTGAGGTGCTGGAGTCGGCACAGCTGTTCTGGATCACCACGGTGCGGTCCGACGGCCGCCCCCACGTCACGCCCCTGGTGGCCGTGTGGCTCGACGGGCAACTGCACTTCACCACCGGCTCCGAGGAGCAGAAGGCCGTGAACCTGGACAGGAACCGGCAGGTGGCGCTGGCCACCGGCTGCAACCACTGGGACCGGGGGCTCGACGTGGTGGTGGAGGGTCTGGCCGAGCGGGTCACCGCGCGCCCCGCGCTCGAACGCCTCGCCGCCGCCTGGACGACCAAGTGGAACGGCGAGTGGCGGTTCCGGGTGACGGCGGAGGGCTTCGCCCACCAGGACGGGGGCGAGGCCCTGGTCTTCGCGGTGCGGCCCGCCAAGGTCCTCGCCTTCGCCAAGGGCGGCTTCGGCCAGACCGCTTACCGCTTCGACGGTGACCGGACCGCCGAGCCGCGGACCTGACCGGAGGAGGAAGGGTTTGGACGGCCCGCGTGCCGGCCGGGGCTAGGCCGGGCGGCAGGCGGGCCGTGGGGACCACCATGGCCCGTCCGCCCCCGGACGGCCAGGGGCGCACGGGGGCGCCCGGGCGTGCACGGTGGCGCGCCCGGGCGGGCGAACGGCGACGGAGCGTCCGAAAGCTCCGCAAGCCGGTCGGACCCCGCGAAGCGGGTCAGACCGTTCCCGAGTGCTCCGGCGTCCGGGGGCCGGCGGGGCGTGCGCCGGCGGCGTCCGGAGTGGTGGACACGGGCGCCACCGTCCAGTCCGGGTGGCCGGGCACCGGCGGGGTGCGCCGCCCGTACAGCCAGTCGTCCAGGAAGCCGCTGAGGTCCTGCCCGGAGACCTCGGAGGCGGTGCGGACGTAGTCCCGGGTGGTGGCGGTGCCGTGGCGGTGCTCGCGCAGGAAGGTCCGCTCGATCCGGTCGAAGGTGGCCGCCCCGACCTTCTCCCGGAGGGCGAACAGCACCAGGGCGCCGCCGGTGTAGCGCTGGTCGTCGAAGAGCGTGTCGGCGGTGGGCGAGGCGACCGGGCCGGAGTCGTGCCGCCACTGGTCGCCGAGGTGGTGGACCCGGCGCATCCGGGCGGTCAGGGTGGTGTCGCCCCAGGCGTCGGGCCAGCCGCGCTCGTAGCGGTAGGCGAGGCCGTAGTAGTCGGCATGGCCCTCGTTGAGCCACAGGTCGGCCCAGGTGGCGGGGGTGACGCTGTCGCCGAACCAGGAGTGCACCAGCTCGTGCATCATGTGCGAGCCGATCGCCGGTTCGGCCTGGCGCAGGAAGCCCGGCTTGTAGAGGGTGAGGGTCTGGGTCTCCAGCCCGGTGAAGCGGAAGGCCGCCGGGTCGTCGGTGTCGACCGGCAGGATGCCGTAGGACTCGAACGGGAACGGCCCCAAGTGCTGTTCGGCCCAGCGGACTTGGTCGGCGGTGAGGTCCAGGGCCGGGGCCAGCTCGGCGACCCGGGCGGTCGGTACGACATCGCGCAGCGGCAGCCCGTGCGGGCCGGTGCGCGCGCGGACGGTGTAGTCGCCGACGGACACCTGGACGAGTTCGGTGGCCATCGGCTCGCGGGAGACGTACCGCCGGGTGGTGCGGCCGTCGCCGAGCGGCACGGTCCGGGTCAGCTCCCCGTTGGCGACGCCCAGCAGTGGATCCGGCGCGGTCACCGTGATGGTGAAGCGGGCCTTGTCGCTCGGGTGGTCGTTGCACGGGAAGACGGTGTGGGCACTGGCGGGCTGCCCGGCCACCGCGAAGCCGTTCGCGGTCGGCACCCAGCCGGTGTGCGGCAGGGCGGCGCGCGGGTCGGCGGTGTACTCGACGGTCAGCCGCGCGGTGCTGCCGCGGCGCAGCGGTTCCCCGGGGGTGACGGTCAGTTTCTCGTCGTGGACGGCGAACCGGGCCGCCCGCCCGTCGACCCGGACGGCGTGCACGTCGAGCCCGAGCGCGTCCAGTGACAGGGCGGCCGTGGTCCGGGTGGTCCGGGCGGTGATCACCGCGGTGGCGTCCACGGTCCGGGTGTCGGCCCGGTACTCGAAGGACAGGTCGTAGGCGAGCGCCCGGTACCCGGGGTTGCCGAGCGAGGGGTAGACCGGATCGCCGAGCCCGTCCGCGGCGGTGGCCGGCGGGGCGCTCGCGGCCAGCAGCACCGCACCGAGGGCGAGCGCCGGGGCGAGTCCGGCACGGAGCCTGCGCAGCGGGACCAAGGGGGATCACCACACTTCGGAGGTCGGGGCCGGAGGGTCGGGGCCGGTGCGTGCGCGACGCACTGGCCACGGATGACGGATGCTAGGGCGTGTCTGACAATTCCCGCCGGGCGCGCGACGCCGGGGCACGCACCTCGCCGCGTTGTCGTCAGTCGCCGATGCTCCGCATGGACTCCCTCCTCCGCCTTGCGATGCACGCACCCCAACGGCGCGCGCTGATCCGACGCGAATTGTCAGACACGCCCTAGTGGACCGTCAGCTCCGCCCGGCCGAACCGTGCCGACACGCGCGCGTCCCCCGGACGGACCACGGTGCTGGCGGCGCCCCCGGGCCGGGGCTAGCGTTCGTAGTGCTCCGTCCCCTGACGGACGGGGCCACGGCCGTCGGAGAACCTGGCCAGGTCCGGCGGCCGTACTCCTGTGCCCGTACTCCTGTGCCCGGACGCCCTCCCGGACGCACCGCGTAGGCTGGCCCCCGGACGACGCCCGCGTACCGGATGCCAGGAGCCGCCGTGACCAGCCCCGCTTCGCACCTCCTGGTGATCGGTGAGTGCGTCGCCGACATCGTCCGCACGGACGGCGCCCCCGACCGGGTCCACCCCGGGGGCAGCCCGGCGAACGTCGCGTACGGCCTGGCCCGGCTGGGCCACCCGGCGGTGCTGCTCACCGAGCTGGGGCCGGACGCCGACGGGCGGCTGATCCGCCGCCACCTGGAGTCGGCCGGGGTGGTGGTCCGGGCGGCCGAGGTGGCCCGGACGCCCTCGGCGGTGGTGCGGCTGGACGGGCAGGGGCGGGCCGAGTACACCTTCGACATCGGTTGGACGCTGCCGCCGACCGAACTCCCCGCCGCTCCCGCCGCGATCCACCTCGGCTCGATCGGCGCGGTCACCGAGCCGGGCGCCGCCGCGGTGCTCGCCCTGGTGGAGCGCTGGCGCGACCGGGTGCCGGTCAGCTACGACCCGAACGTGCGCCCCGCGCTGATGGGCGAGCGGGCGGCGGCGGTGCGCCGGGTCGAGCGCTGCGTGGCGCTGAGCGAGCTGGTGAAGGCCAGCGACGAGGACCTCGGCTGGCTCTACCCGGGCGAGCCCGTCGAGGCGGTCGCCGAGCGCTGGCTCGCCCTGGGGCCCGCCGTGGTCGCGGTGACCCTCGGGGCGGAGGGCGCCCTGGCGCTCACCGCGGCGGGCCGCCGGGAGCGGGTGGCGGCCGTCCCGGTCGCCGTGGCGGACACCGTCGGCGCCGGTGACTCCTTCATGGCGGCCCTGCTGCATGCCCGCGCGGCCGGCGAGGAGCTGGCCGACTGCCTCGCCGAGGCCGTCACCGCCGCCGCGCTGACCGTCTCCCGCCCCGGTGCCAACCCGCCCTCGGCCGCCGAGCTGGCCGCGGTCCTGGAGCGCCGCCGGGCGGCCGGGGCGCGGTAGCCGGGGCCGCCCGGCGGCGCTCAACTCCCCTGGCAGCCCGGCTCGGTGAGGTCCTTGCCGTACCAGACCTCGGAGTACGGGCCGGTGTCGCCGTACGCCGGGATCTCCCGGTAGCCGTTGCGCAGGTAGAGGGTGCGGGCCTCGATCAGGTCGAGGCGGGTGTCCAGGACGATCCGCTCGGCGCCCATGGTGCGGGCGGCCCGGTCGACGGCGGCGAGCAGCTGGGCGCCGCCGCCGGTGCCGCGCAGGCCGGGGCGGACGAAGACCCGGGTGAGTTCGACGGTGGTGGCGTCGTAGCGGCGCAGGCCGGCGCAGGACTGGGGCGCGCCGTCGTAGCGGCCGAGCAGGAAGAGGCCGGTGGGGGCGGCCAGGTCGTCGCTGGGGGAGTCGGCGAGGCCGGACTCCAGTTCCTCCGGGGTGCCCTCGCGGCCCAGGTGGAGGCGGTAGTAGCGGTTGGCCACGTCGTAGTAGTACTCGCGCAGCAGGTCCGTGGCCTCGGGGGTGGTCACGTCGGTGGTGGTGATGGTCCAGCGGTCGGTCATGCGCGCATGATCCGTTTCCGGGCGCGGTGGTCGCAAAGGGTTTTCCTGCCGGTGGCGGAGGATTCGGCAAAGGATCGGCAAGGCGGGCGGCGTGCCGTTGCCCCGGGCGGGTGACGGAGGGTTGGCGGGAGCGCCCGGCGGGGGAGCAGTAGCAGCTATGAACGGACCATCAGTTTGTCGCATTAACGGAGATCTGAGGAAAGGTCAGCAGCGGCGCGGCGCACGCACCGGCCTGCTGGCCGCCGTCTGCCTCACCGCCGTGGTCACCGGCTGCGCCGGTCCCGCCACCCCGTCGAAGCCCGCCCCGGCCGTCGGGGCACCCGCCGCCGGAGCTCCCGCGGCGCCCGCCGCCGCGCCCGCCGGCTCCGCTGCGGCGTCGACGGCCACCGGGGCGGCCCAAGCCGCCCCGCCGCTGCTCCCCGGCCTGGCCCGGGAACAGGAGGAGACCAGCAGCGAGGCGGCCGCCCGCCAGGCCGACCTGGCCCGCGCCGCCCTGGAGACCGCCCGGCGCTGGGGCCTGGACCGCCCGCCGCTCAAGGCCCCGGGCCGCCCGGCGGCCAAGGCCGTCCTCACCCCGGTGCAGGGCGTCAAGCTCAAGGACGGCCGCCCGCCCGTGGTGTTCCGGGTGCCGACCCAGGACAAGGTGGTCTTCCTCACCATCGACGACGGCTTCGAGAAGGACCCGGAGTTCTCCCGGATGGCGGCGGAGCTGGGGATCCCGCTCAGCGCCTTCCTCTCCGACTACCTCGTCCGCGACAACTACGGCTACTTCCGGGACCTGCACAAGCAGGGCGTGGAGATCAACAACCACACGATCAACCACCGCAACCTCAAGGTCCTCGACTACGAGACCCAGCGCCGGGAGATCTGCGACCAGCAGGACCAGCTGGAGCAGCAGATCGGCGTACGCCCCCGGCTGTTCCGCCCCCCGTACGGCGAGTACAACGACGACACCCTGCGCGCCGCCGCCTCCTGCGGGGTGCAGGCCGTCCCGCTGTGGAACGAGGAGGCCTTCCCGGACCACATGGAGTGGCGCTACGACGACCGGACGCTCCACCCGGGCGACATCATCCTCACCCACTTCCGCGGCATCTCCGACTGGAAGGCCACCATGCCGGACCTGCTGCGCAAGGTGCTCAACGAGGTCACCGCGGCCGGCTACTCGCTGGGCCGCCTGGACGACTACCTGTAGGGCGGGCCCGGCCGGCCGGGCCTCAGCCGAGCGAGAGGGCGTCGAGGTACACCCAGGCGCCCTCGTGCCGGACGAAGCGGCTGTGCTCGCTGAGCACGCCCTGCTCGCCGTCCTCGGTCCAGTGCGCGCGGAAGGCGACCGTGCCCTCGGCGTGGAAGGCACCGCCCTCGCTGGTGGAGAGCACCTCCAGCCCGGTCCAGCGCAGGGCCGGATCGAAGTCGACCTGGTCGGGCCGGGTGTCCGGGTGCCAGGTGCGCAGCAGGTAGGCCTCGTCCTGGGCGGCGAAGGCGCTGAACCGGGAGCGCATCAGCGACTCGGCGGTGGTGGCCTTCGCCAGGCCGCGGTGCAGCCGGCCGCAGCAGTCGCCGTAGGCGGCGGGCAGGCCGCACGGGCACGGGGAGGACGGCAGCAGCCGGGGAGCGGCGGGGCGGGGCGCGGAACGACGTCGGGACATGCCGACCATTGTCCCCCACGGCCGGTCGGCGCCCGCCGGGCCCGCCCCACCACCGGGAGGGCGGGCCCAGGGGGTTACGCGGGCCGCCGGAAGGAGTAGTTGAAGGCGGCGTCGCCGAAGTGGCCCATCATCCGGAGCCAGAACGGCATCAGCATCTCGGTCGCCCGGGCGCCGGTGATGTCCCCGAGGTCGACGATCCAGTCGGCCGGCCAGCCGAACTCGCCCAGCAGGGCGACCGCCTCGGCCTTGGCGGCGTCGTCGTTCCCGGCGATGAAGAGGTTGTGCGCACCGGCCAGCTTGCCCGGTGCGACCATCAGCTCGCAGTTCAGCGTGTTGAGCGCCTTCACCACCCGGGCCTCGGGGAACTCGCGCTGGATCTGCTCGCCGATACTGTCGGTGTTGCACGGGGCGAGGCTGACGCCCTCGGGCCCGAACACCAGCGGGTTGGACACGTCGATCAGCAGCTTCCCGGCGAGGTGCTCCGCCCCGGCCGCGCGCAGCGCCGCCAGCGAGACCGTTCCGCCGGTGGCGTTCAGCACCACCTCCCCGAAGGCCGCCGCCTCGGCGAAGGTCCCGCAGCTGCCGGCAGGGCCGGCCTGCCGGGCCCAGGCCAGCCCCTTCTCGTTGTCCTTGCTCCGGGAGCCCAGTGCCACCTGGTGGCCGAGCGAGACCAGCTTGTCCGCGAGGGTCTGCCCGACCATGCCCGTGCCGATGATTCCGATGCGCATGGTTCCCCGTTCGTCCGGTTCCTCCGCCCGTCGAAGGGCGGCCGCGACGACCTTAGGGGGTGCCCGGTGGGATTCCGGGGGGCACACGCCGGGGCCGATGCTCAGGATGGCGAAGAACTCCACCGCGAGCGCGGTCGGCGCCACCAGGGAGAGGGCCACCCGGGCCCGTCGGAACAGCCGGGCCGCGGGCCACTGGAGTCCGCCCGGGGGCGGGTACTCAGATCCGCGGTTCGCCGAACCAGCCGTGCAGCGCCCGGTCCAGCCCCTCCCAATCGGCCTCGCCGGGGGTGCAGGCCCAGGCGACGTAGCCGTCCGGGCGCAGCAGCAGTGCTCCGGCGGGCGGTGGTGCCTGGGGGCAGTGGGCGGCGAGGACGTCGACCCGGTCCTTCCAGCCGGCCGCCCGGTCCGCGAGGCCGAGCGTGCCGCCGGTCAGGTCGAGCAGCAACGGCCTTCCACTGTGGGTGAGTTCGGCCAGGCGGGTGCTCCCGGTCGGGGTGTCGAGGGCGAGCTCCGGGGCGAAGCCCCCAGCGAGCGGGTGCGGGCAGTCGGTGTCGTAGCGGACGTCGCTGCCCGCCATCAGGGCGGCTATCCGGGCGAGGTTCTCCTGGTGGGCGATCAGCTCGCCGACCAGGGCGCGCAGCGCGGTGATCCCGGGGCCGGGGGCCATCAGGGCCAGCTGGGCCTGGGAGTGCATGAAGACCCGCTCGCCGACCGGCCGACGCTCGTGCTGGTAGCTGTCCAGCAGGCCGGGCGGGGCCCAGCCCCGCAGCTCGGCGGCGAGCTTCCAGCCCAGGTTGGCGGCGTCCTGGAGGCCGAGGTTGAGGCCGGGGCCGCCGGTCGCGGCGTGCACGTGCGCGGCGTCGCCGACCAGCAGGACGCGGCCCTCGCGGTACCGCTCGGCGAGCCGGGTGTTGTAACCGACGGTGCGGCGCGGGGTGAACGGTCCCGCCGTACGGGCCGGGGCGAGCGGCAGGTCGGCGCCGGTGACCCGGCGGATGCTGGCGCGCAGCTCGTCCAGGGTGAGCGGGCCGGCCTCGTCGACCGGCGGGCCGCCCCACTCCATGGTGGCGATCATGGTGGCGTCCGGGCCGAACGGGGAGATGACGAACACGCCGTGCTCGGTGCGGGTGTGGGTCCACGGCCCGAACGGGGTCGGGCAGCCGGGCAGCAGGATCCTGCCGTCGTCGGTGGTGCTCAGGCCCTCGGGCGGCAGCACGTGGGCGATCCGGGAGACCGGCTCGGGTGAAGTGACGCCGGGGAAGCCGATCCCGGCGTGCTTGCGGACGGTGCTGCGGCCGCCGTCCGCGCCGACCAGGTAGCGGGTGCGCAACTGCCGTGCGCCGTCCGGGCCGTGGAGGTCCACGGTGACCCCGTCCTGGTCCTGGGTGAAGCCGGTGACCTCGCACCGGCGCAGGATGGTGACGCCCAGCGCGAGGGCGTGTTCCTCCAGGACGGCCTCGATCCGGTGCTGCGGGACCGGCAGGGCGTGCAGCGGATTGTCGTCGAGCCGGTGCAGTTCCAGCGGGAAGGCGCCGAAGACGAACCGGGGTATCGGCCGCGGCGCACCCGCGGCACCGCTGAGCGGCTGGTGGAGGCCGCGGTGGTCGAGCAGCCGGAGCACCTGTCCGACCAGGCCGTTGGCCTTCTGCTCGCCGGAGCGCTCGGCCAGCCGGTCCAGCACCACCGGCCGGACGCCGGCCAGGGTCAGTTCGCAGGCCAGGAACAGCCCGACCGGGCCTGCGCCGACGATGACGACCTCGTTGGTCATGTCAATTCCCCCAGGGGTGTGACGGGTTCACCGGATGGACGGATCGGGCAGCCCCGCCGCGAGCTGGCGCAGCGCCTCGGCGAACAGCGACTTGAAGGGCACCACCGGATCGGCGACCAGGTAGTGCTCGTTGGCGACCTGCAGCGCGGAGAGCGCGGCGGCGGCCACCAGCTTCGGGTAGAGGTCCCGGTCGGGATCGGTGCCGGTGCGGGCGGCGACCGCGGCAGTGAGCCCGGCCCTGGTCTGCGCGCCGCCGCGGAACAGCTCGGCCTGGAGCGAGGGTTCGCGCAGCAGTCGTCGTAGGGCGGCGACCCAGCCGGGGGCGGGTTCCTCCTCGGCGCCTTCGAAGGGTTCGACCAGGGCCTGGGACAGCGCCTCCCACAGCGGTTCCTCCGCCGGGCGGGTGGCCAGGGCCTCGGCGGCGCGCAGGATCCGGTTGCGGTGCCGGAAGACGATCGCCTCGGCCTTGCTGGAGAAGTAGTTGTTGTAGGTGCGCGGGGACACCCCGGCCGCGGCCGCGATGTCCTCGACCCGGACGTTCTCCAGTCCCCGCTCCACCGCCAGGCTCAGCGCCGCCCAGCTGAGCGCCTCCCGCGTCGCGGCCTTCTTCCGTTCCCGCAGTCCGGGCTCTCCGTCCGTCATGGCACCACTCTCCCGCCAAACATGCGTGTTGCGCAATAGTGCGTGGCACGCAAGTTTTTTCGGGGCGGCCGGGGCCATGGCGAGCCGCCCGCCACCTGCGGTTCGTCGCTGGTAGTAGTTGCGTGGTCGCGGAGCGGCTCCGCGCAGGAGCCCGTCCGCGCAGGAATTCCGGCGGGACGACCGACAGGACGTGAGGAGCGGGCATGAGTGGCAGACGGCGTCCACCGCGGGCGCGGACCCCGCGCCAGGGCGGCGCGGCCGGCGGCGGCCGGATGAACTCCCGGGTGGAGATCGCCCGCATCGAGGGCTTCCTGGCCTGGGAGGCGGAGGTCGCGGCGGCCGAACGCGACGCCCGCGCCTTCGCCGCCCAGTTCTCCTGGCTGCCGGAGGCCGAGCGGGAGGACCTGGAGCGGGCCTACGCCGCCGACCGGCTGCGCTACGCCGAGGAGGTCGTCGACCGCGCCGTCGACCGCTGCCGCCGGCTGGCCGCCCGCTACCGCGCCGAGTGCCGCCGGGTCTGCACCCGCTGGGCGGCGCTCTGCCTCTCCGTCACCCTGGCGGCGGCCCTGTTCGCCGTCGTCCCGGCGGCCCTGCGGGGCTGAACCGCCGATCCGCGCTCACGACACGACCAGGGCCCGCCGCGCCGTTTCCGGTGCAGCGGGCCCTGGTCGTGCCGGGAGCGCGGTCAGTGGTGGCCGTGGCCGCTGGTGATCTCCTCGTGCTCCTCGACGGTGGGCTTGGCGATCTGGCTGCCCTCGCCGTAGAAGCCGCGGGACAGCTTGGCCCGGGTGCGGGTCCACAGGCCGGCCCGGCGGGCGACGCCGTTCTCGTCCACCTCGGGCTGCAGCTCGACCGGCTCGGGCTGCTCGTGCGAGGTGAGGGTGTAGACCCGGCCCGGCGGCAGCGGCGCGTGCACCTCGATGAACTCGCCGTGCTGCAGCCGGTTGATCACGCCGGTCTCCCGGCCGTGCAGCACCTTCTCCTTGTCCCGCCGCTGCAGGCCCAGGCACCAGCGCTTGGTGATCACGAACAGCGCCACCGGGAGGGCGAAGAAGCCGATCCGCACGGCGTAGGTGATCGCGTTGATCGACAGGTGGAAGTGGGTCGCCAGCAGGTCGTTGCCGCCGCCGGCCAGCAGGATCAGGTAGAGGCCCATCCAGGCCACGCCGAAGGCGGTGCGGACGGGGTGGTTGCGCGGACGGTCGGCGATGTGGTGCTCGCCGCGGTCCCCGGTGACCCAGGCCTCCAGGAACGGCCAGCACCAGATGGCGAGCAGTACCGTCGGGAAGACCATCAGCGGAATGAACACCCCGAGGTTCAGGGTGTGGCCGCCCCAGACGCTGATCTCCCAGCCCGGCATCACGCGGATCAGGCCCTCGGAGAAGCCCATGTACCAGTCCGGTTGGGCGTCGGTGGACACCTGGTCCGGCCGGTAGGGGCCGTACGCCCAGATCGGGTTGATGGTGGCGATCGCCGACATGAACGCGATCACGCCGAAGACCAGGAAGAAGAAGCCGCCGGCCTTGCCCATGTAGACCGGCATCAGCGGCATGCCGACCACGTTGTCGTTGGTGCGGCCGGGCCCGGCGAACTGGGTGTGCTTGTGGTAGAAGACCAGGATCAGGTGCGCCGCGAGCAGGCCCACCATGATGCCCGGGATCAGCAGGATGTGGACGGTGAACAGCCGCGGGATGATGTCGGTGCCCGGGAACTCGCCGCCGTAGATGAAGAACTGCAGGTAGGTGCCGACGATCGGGACGGCCAGCACGGCGCCTTCCATGAAGCGGATGCCCGTGCCGGAGAGCAGGTCGTCGGGCAGCGAGTAGCCCATGAAGCCGTCGAACATGCCGAGGAACAGCAGCAGCGCGCCGAAGATCCAGTTGATCTCGCGGGGCTTGCGGAAGGCGCCGGTGAAGAACACCCGCAGCATGTGGGTCAGCATCGAGGCGATGAAGACGACGGCCGCCCAGTGGTGGATCTGGCGCATCAGCAGGCCGCCGCGGACCTCGAAGCTGATGTTGATCGTCGAGGCGTAGGCCTCGGACATCCGGATGCCCTTGAGCGGGACGTAGGAGCCGTCGTAGACGACCTCGCCCATGCTCGGATTGAAGAAGAGGGTCAGCCAGACGCCGGTCAGGATGATGATGACGAAGGTGTAGAGCGCGATCTCGCCCAGCATGAAGGACCAGTGGTCCGGGAAGATCTTGCGCAGGTTGGCCTTGGCGAGGGAGTAGATGCCGAGCCGGCCGTCCGTCCAGTCGGCGAGGGCTTCGGCCGGGTTGGCCGGTTTGGCGCGGGTGCTGGTCACCGGTCCCGGCTGCGACTGCTGGTCGGTTCTCACGACGGGCTCCCCGGCGTTCTCGGCGTGCCGGCGTGGAGGCCCGTCGGCGAGGACGCCGGCCGGCGAAGTGTTGTGATCATGGGACCTCTCGATACGGGTCCGCCGGGTGGACCGGCGCGCGGACCTGGGCGGTTCGCTGGACCCGTTGCTCAGGGTGATGGAGCGCTTACTCTGTCATGCTGTCGGCAGGGGGCCGACTGTGCACGTCCATCGGGCCGTCCGGCCGCTCGTGTCGGGCCGGACGGGGGTTGCTGACGCCCGATCGGCTGGCCGCCGGTCGGGGCGGGCGGGGGTGATGCTGCGCCCGGGTGCAGCTGAACCGTTTCGGCGCGTGCCGCGTCCGGGTGCCGCACGGGGCCGGGCCTACGCTGCGCCAATGGTGGATCACCGTGAACTCCTCGAGTCCGTCACCGAGGCCCTGTCCCGCGCCGGGTTCGACACCACGCCGGGCACCTCGCCGCTGTCGATCGACCGTCACCCCGAGGGGGTGGCGGTCGGCTGGTCCCCCGGGGTGGAGACGGACGGTCAGCCCTCCGGGTCGGCGCGGGCGGCGCTGAGCGGGGCGGCCGCACTCGTCCTGCGGGAGCGGGGCTTCCTGGTCACCGGAACGGAGGAGGGGGAGCTGCTGGTGCGCTGCGCCGAACCGGTGACGGTCCCTCCGGAGCCCGGGCCCGAGGTGGCACCCGAGCAGTGGTGGGGGTGACCCGGCCCGGCCGTGGACGGCCCCGACGGCTCCGACGTGCGGAGTTGGCCGGAGCATGGGCGTTCCCATACCGAACCCTTACCTGAACGGGGGGTGCAGTTGACCGCCGTCCCTCTAAGGTTTGCCTAAGCTAAGCGAAACGCCCTGGACCACGGTGTCCGGGGCGTTCGCCGTGCCGTTCCGCCGCCGCCGCGGCGGCGCACTCCAGACAGGTACGACCCGGGGCGGCCCGGGGGAGGAGCCCGCTGCATGTGGGATGAGGCGTTTCCGAGCTTTCTGATCGGGCTGCGCGAGGGACTCGAAGCGGGCCTGATCGTCTCGATCCTGGTCGCCACGCTGGTGCGGGCCGGTCAGAAGGGCCGGCTCCCCCAGGTCTGGACGGGCGTCGCGGCGGCCGTCGCACTCAGCCTCAGCTTCGGCGCGGTACTCACCTTCACCGCCGCCAACCTCTCCGGCCACGCCCAGGAGGCGTTCGGCGGGGTGCTGAGCCTGATCGCGGTCGGCTTCGTCACCGCGATGGTGTTCTGGATGCGCCGCTCCGCGCGCACCCTCTCCGCCGACATCAAGGAGAAGGTCCAGGCCTCGCTGGCCATGGGCGCGGGTGCGCTGGTGCTCACCAGCTTCCTCGCCGTCGCCCGGGAGGGCCTGGAGACCTCGCTCTTCCTGTGGACCAACGCCCGCACCGCCGGGGAGTCCACCGGGCCGATCATCGGCGCCGCCGTCGGCCTGCTGCTCTCCGTCGCGCTCTGCTGGGGCCTGTACCGCCGGGCCCTCAGGATGAACCTCACCAAGTTCTTCACCATCACCGGCGCCGGCCTGATCGTGGTCGCCGCGGGCGTGCTCGGCTACGGCCTGCGCGACCTCCAGGAGTCCGGGCTGGTCGGCGGCGGCAGCTCGTACGCCTTCGACCTGAGCGGGCACCTGGACGCCTCGTCCTGGTACGCCACGCTGGTCCAGGGCACCCTCAACCTGACCGTCACCATGACGGTCCTCCAGGTCGTCGGCTACATCGCCTACCTGAGCATCGTGATGACCCTGTTCATCGAGGGCGTGCGCGGCGGCAAGGCGGCCCCGGCCCCGGCCGCAGCGGCGGCGGCAGCGGCGGCGGCGGTCGAGGCGAAGCCCGCGGCGGATGCGGCGGATGCGGAGCAGGCCGGGCCGGTGCGCACCGGGCGGCCGCGCTGGGTGCTGCCGACCGCGCTGGTCGCCGTACCGGTCGTGGTGGCCGGCGCCGTGATCGCCGTCAGCGACGGCAAGCAGGACAGCTCCGCCACCGTCGCGGTCTCCGAGAAGGAGTGCGGCAAGGGCTTCGGCAACCCCCAGCCGGGCCAGCAGGTGTTCCAGATGCACAACACCGGCGACAAGGTCTCCGAGGTCTACCTGGTCAACCCGGGCACCGGCGCGGTCTACGGCGAGATCGAGGGCCTGGCCCCCGGCACCACCCGGGCGCTGACCGCCACCATCGGCTCCGGCGACTACGCCTGGCGCTGCGTGCCCACCGGCGGCACCACCGCCACCTCCGCCACCGTGCACGTCTCCGGCGGTGCCGAGGTCAAGGCCGTCAAGCCGGTCTCCGAGGACGACCTCAAGGCCCCGCTGGACAGCTACAAGGACTACGTCACCAAGGGCCTCGCGACCCTGATGACGCAGACCCAGAAGATCCAGACCGACGTGCACGGCGGCGACCTCAACGCCGCCAAGGCGGACTGGCTCACCGCCCACCTCCAGTACGCCTCGCTCGGCGCCGCCTACGGCACCTTCGCCGACCTCGACAAGAAGATCGACGGCCGGGCCGACGGCTACGCCGACAAGGCCCAGGACCCGGGCTTCACCGGCTTCCTGCGGCTGGAGTACGGCCTCTGGCACGGCCAGTCCGCCGCCGACCTGACGCCGGTCGCCGACGAACTCGCCCAGAACGTCGCCAAGCTGGTGCACGACTTCCCCACCCAGGACTTCGATCCGGGCGACCTCCCGCTGCGCGCCCACGAGATCCTGGAGAACACCCTCCAGTTCGAGCTGACCGGCGACACCGACATGGGCAGCGGCACCAACCTCGCCACCACCCAGGCCAACCTGGCCGGCACCCAGGAGCTGCTGACCCTGCTCCGGCCGCTGCTCGACGAGCGTGACCCGCAGGTGCTGGTCCGGGTCGACGCCGGGATGAAGCGGGTCGGCGACCTCGTCGCCGCGGCGCACACCGCCGACGGCTGGACCCCGCTCGACAAGCTGCCCGACGGCACCCGCCGCCAGCTGAACGGCGCCACCGGCCAGCTGCTCGAAGACCTCTCGCCCATCCCCGCCCTGCTCGAGATCCGGAAGGCCGCCTGATGACCGACCACACCGCAGCCACCGGCTCCTGCCCGTTCCCGCACGCCGCTGCCGCCGTCGCCGCACCGGTCGCCCAGTCGGTCGCCGGGCCGGTCGCCGAGACGGTCGCCGACGCCGACCAGGGCGGCTGCCCGGCCGGTCCGGCCCGGCGCAGCTTCGTCCGGGCCGCGCTCGGCGCGGGCGCCGGGGCCGCCGTGCTGGCCGGCGGGGCGTTCACCCTCGGGGCCGAACCGGCCGCCGCCGGGGACTCCCACCAGCCGGCGAACGGGGTCGTCCCGTTCCACGGCGCCCACCAGGCCGGCGTCATCACCCCGGCGCCCGGCTTCGCCGCGTTCGTCTCCTGCCAGGTCATCGCCCAGGACCGCAAGGGCCTGGAGGACCTGTTCAAGACCCTGACCGAGCGGATCCGCCTGCTCACCGCCGGCGGCACCCCGCCCGATCTCGGCGTCGGCGCCCCGCCCTCGGACAGCGGCATCCTCGGCCCCACCGTGCCCACCGACAACCTCACCGTCACGGTCGGCGTCGGCGCCTCGCTGTTCGACGACCGCTACGGGCTCGCCAAGGCCAAGCCCGTCAAGCTGACGCCGATGAAGACCTTCCCCAACGACAACCTCCAGCCCGGCGAACTGCACGGCGACCTCTCGCTGCAGATCTGCGCCGACCAGCAGGACACCGTGCTGCACGCGCTGCGCGACATAACCCGGCACACCCGCGGGGCGATGCAGATCCTCTGGCGGATCGACGGCTTCAAGAGCGCCTCCCGCCCGGACGGCGCCCCGCGCAACCTGCTCGGCTTCAAGGACGGCATCGCCAACCCGGACACCACCTCCGCTCGTGAGACGGACCGGCTGATCTGGGTGACCGACGGCGCGGGCGAGCCCGCCTGGGCGACCGGCGGCAGCTACCAGGTGATCCGGATCATCCGGATGCTGATCGAGTTCTGGGACCGGGTCAAGCTCAGCGAGCAGGAGAAGATGTTCGGCCGCCGCCGCGACACCGGCGCGCCGCTGGACGGGCACCAGGAGAACGACGCGCCGGACTACGGCAAGGACCCGGACGGCAAGGCGATCCCGCTCAACGCGCACATCCGGCTGGCCAACCCGCGCACCGCCGACACCGACGCCTCGCGCATCCTGCGCCGCGGGTTCAACTACGACCGGGGCGTGGACAAGGCGGGCAACCTGGACATGGGCCTGGTGTTCTGCTGCTACCAGCAGGACGTGGTGCGGCAGTTCGAGGCCACCCAGACCCGGCTGATCGACGAGCCGCTGGTGGACTACATCTCGCCGACCGGCGGCGGGTACTTCTTCGTCCTGCCGGGCGTGAAGGACGACGCCGACTGGCTCGGGCGGGGACTGCTCGCCGCGGTCTGAGCCGGTCGGGCACCTGAACGGGCCCGGTGCGCCTGGTGCGCGCCGGGCCCGTTCGGCGTGCTCAGGCGCTGCTCGGGCACTGCCCAGGCGCTGCTCGGCCACTGCTCGGGTGTGCTCAGCCGCCGAGGGTGAAGCCGATCACCGCACCGCCGCCGGCCCGGTTGGCGGCGTAGGCGGTGCCGCCGTGCGAGCGGGCCACCTCGGCCACGATGGCCAGGCCCAGGCCCGAGCCGGGCAGGCTGCGGGCCGCGGTCGCCCGGTAGAAGCGGTCGAAGACCCGGTCGAGGTCGGTCTCGTCGATGCCCGGACCGCGGTCCCGGACCTCGACCCGGAGGCCGTGCGCCACCAGCTCGATCGGGGACGTCCCGGCCGGGTCGAACTTGGCCGCGTTGTCCAGCAGGTTGCCCACCGCCCGGGCCAGCGCGTCCGGGTGGGCGATGACGACGGTGTCGTCCGCGACCACCGTGATCTCCCGGTCGCTGCGCCGGCGGGCCTGACCGGCGGCCTCGTGGACCACCTCCGCCAGCACCACCTCGACCGGGTCCTCGTCGGCCTTGCGGTCCGCCGCCAGCGCCACCAGCTCCTCCACCAGCTGGGTCAGCTCCCGGGCCTCCTCGGCCAGGTCGGCGAGCAGCGCGGTGCGTTCGGCGGGCGGCAGCCGGTCGATGCTGGGCAGCACCGACAGGTTGGTGCGCAGGCTGGTCAGCGGGGTGCGCAGTTCGTGCCCGGCGTCCTGGACGAGCCGGCGCTGGTTCTCCTTGGCGGTGGCCAGGCGCACCAGCATCCGGTCGAAGGCGCGGCCGAGCCGGCCCACCTCGTCCTGGCCCGAGGCGGGTACCGGGACGTCCAGGCGGCCGCTGGCGGCGACCCGTTCGGCCGCGTCGGTCAGCCGGACCAGCCGGCCGGTGATCCGCCCGGCGACCAGCCACCCGGATCCGCCGGCCACCAGCACGACGGCGGCCACCACGGCCGCCATCCGGTGCCGCAGCACCTCCAACAGCTCCTCGATGTCGTCGAGTTGCAGCACGACCTGGACGGCGCCCCGGCTGCCGCCGAGCGAGACCACGCCCACCCGGCAGGTCCGGCCGCCGACCCGGCGCTCGTCGATCACCGTACGGGCGGGCTCGTCGGCGCGGGCGAGCTCGCGGTCGGTCGCGGTGGTCGGCAGGGCGAGGTGCCCGGTGCCCGGGAGGATGGCCCCGTGCGAGTCGAGGGCCTGGGCGGTGACCCTGATCGGGTGCAGCAGCTGCTCGCTCAGCCCGCTCGGGCTGTTGAAGTCCCCTGGGAACAGCTTCTGGCGGTCCACCTGGCCGCTGACCGCGTGGACGGCCGAGTTGAAGTCGTCCGACTCGTCGTCGCGGATCAGCGCGGCCGCCGCGCGGTAGCCGAGCGTGCCGATCACCACCGCGACCACGGCCGCCATCACCGCGAAGGCGAGCGAGAGGGTGGTGCGCAGGCCGGGGCGCGGCAGCCGGGGGCGGCGGGCCGCCGGGCCGGTCACGGCTCGCGCAGCGTGTAGCCGACGCCGCGGACGGTGTGGATCAGCGGGGTGAGGCCGGGGCGGTCGAGCTTGCGGCGCAGGTAGCCGATGAAGACCGCGAGGTTCTTCGAGCCCGGGCCGAAGTCGTAGCCCCAGATCCGCTCGTACAGGGTGGTCTGGTCGAGGACGGCGCCGGCGTGCCGGGTGAGCAGCTCCAGCAGGTCGAACTCGGTGCGGGAGAGCTCCAGTTCGGCGCCGCCGCGCCAGGCCCGGCGGGCCGGGGGCTCGACCCGCAGGTCGGCGACGGTCAGGACGTCCTCGGGGGTGTCGGCGGGCGGGTTGCGGCGCAGCAGGGCACGCAGCCGGGCGAACAGCTCGTCCACGTCGAAGGGCTTGACCAGGTAGTCGTCGGCCCCGGCGTCCAGGCCGGCGATCCGGTCCGGGACCTCGACCCGGGCGGTGAGCATCAGCACCGGGGTGCGGTCGCCGGCCGCGCGCAGTCGGCGGCAGACCTCCAGGCCGTCCGGCGCGGGCATCATCACGTCGAGCACCAGGACGTCCGGCCGCTGCTCGGCGAGGACGGCCAGGGTCTGGGTGCCGTCCGCGGCTATCCGCACCCGGTAGCCCTCCAGCGTGAGGGCGCGGGTGAGCGAGTCGCGGATGGCGCGGTCGTCCTCGGCGATCAGCACGGTGTGGCTCATGCGGGAGATTCTCCCTGGCGTGCTCACGGCAGTGGAGAGCGGGGCACGGATTCCCGGCCGGCACGGGTGTCGCGTGCCGCTTCGTGGGCGTACGGTGGCCACACGGTGGCGCGCCGCCGGGCGGCCGCCGGTCCGTTTCGGTACGCCCCGCCGGAGGCCTCGATGGCAGAGCGGATGGCCTTCCTCACCACCCCGCGCGCGGAGCGGGCGCGCCGGGACGCCCAGGAGCGGCTGGGGGACCGGCGGGAGGTGTACCGGCCGGGGGCCCTGCTGCCGGTGGTGGGCGGACAGGCGGAGCGCTGCATGGACTGCGGGCTGCCGTTCTGCCACGCGGCCTGCCCGCTGGGGAACCTGGTGCCGGAGTGGAACCGGCTGGTCGCGGACGCGGACTGGCGGGCCGCGGCCGCCCGGCTGCTGGCCACGAACAACTTCCCGGAGTTCACCGGGCGGCTCTGCCCGGCCCCGTGCGAGAGCGCCTGCGTGCTGGCGATCGACGGGGACGCGGTGACGATCAAGAACGTGGAGCTGGCCATCGCCGACCGGGCCTGGGCCGAGGGCTGGGACGCGGCGCAGCCGCCCGAGCGGCCGGAGCCGGGCGGGCGGGTGGCGGTGATCGGCTCCGGGCCGGCCGGGCTGGCCGCCGCCCAGCAGCTGACCCGGGCCGGGCACGCCACCACCGTCTACGAACGGGCCGACCGGGCGGGCGGGCTGCTGCGCTACGGGATCCCGCCGTTCCGGCTGGAGAAGCACCGGCTGGAGCGGCGGCTGGCGCAGCTGCGGGCCGAGGGTACCGAGTTCCGCACCGGGGTGTGGGCCGGGCGGGACGTCACCGGGGAACAGCTGCGGGCCGGGTACGACGCGGTGGTGGTCGCGGTGGGGGCCGGTGCCTGGCGGGTACCGGCGGTGCCCGGGTGCGGGCTGGCCGGGGTGCACCCGGCCCTGGAGTACCTGACCTGGGCGAACCGGGTGGACGAGGGGGATCGGGAGGTCTCGCCGCTGTCCGCGCGGGGGCGGCGGGTGGTCGTCGTCGGGGGCGGGGACACCGCGGCCGACTGCCTGGGGACGGCGCTGCGCGAGGGCGCGGCCTCGGTGACCCAGCTGGACATCAACCCGTGTCCGCCGGAGCGGCGCGGGCCGGGGCAGCCGTGGCCGGTCCACCCGAAGGTGTACCGGGAGACCACCTCGCACGAGGAGTTGGCGGGGCGGGCGGGGGCGTCGTCGTTGTGGGGGGAGGCGGGGCCGTCGTCCGGGGAGGAAGGGTCGGCGTCGGGGGAGGCGGCGGGCCGGTCGTTGTCGTCGGCCGGTGGCCGGGTGTTCGCGGCGGTCACGGTCGGGTTCGAGCCGGGGCCGGACGGGCGGTTGGCGGCCGTCCGCTACGCCGAGGCCGAGCCGGGCGACCGCGGCCCCCGGGCGGGCACCGAGCGGGTGCTCCCGGCGGAGCTGGCGCTGCTCGCGCTGGGCTTCGTCGGGCCGGAGCCGGACCAGCCGCTGTACGCCCAACTCGGGCTGGGCATCGGGCCGGAGGGGACGCTGGAGCGGGACGACGGGTTCGGCACCGCCGCCGACGGGGTGTTCGTCGCGGGGGACGCCGGGCGGGGCCAGTCGCTGATCGTCTGGGCGATCGCGGAGGGCCGGTCGGCGGCCGCGGCGGTGGACCGCTACCTGCGCGGGCGGACCGAGCTCCCGTCCCCGGTACGGGCGTCGGCGCGGGCGCTCACGCTCTGAGGAGCGGGGCCCGGGCCGGACGGCGGTCGTCGGCCCAGGCCGAGGACGGGCGGAGGGCGCGCAGGCCAAGGGGAGGGCGTGCGGTGGGCTTGCACGCTGGTGTGCACCTCCGCGCAACGGTGTGCGCTCCGCGAGCCGTTCGGGTGCGGCGCGTCTGCCCGGTGGCGCCGGGTAGGTGGCGGGCAGCAACCGGACGGATTACGGAGGGGACCGTCATGTCGGATCGCACCCCGGAGACACCCGAGCTCACGACCTTGCCCGAGGCCGTACCTGAGGCCGTGCCAGCGCCCGAGGCGGTGCCCGCGCCCGAAGCCGTACCCGCGCCCCGGGTCGCGCCGCCGCCCGCCGTGGTGGGCCTGCCCGTACCGCCCGTGCCGCCCGTGCCACCGTGGCCGGGCGGGGACCAGCCGCCGCCGGTGCTCGGGCACGCGGCCCGCAGCATCGACAAGGCCACCCTCGTCCCGTTGAAGGTGCCCGGTGCGCCGGGCGGGCCGGGTCTGGTCGCGCACGCCTACCTGCGCGGGCTCGACCTCCGACCGGACGAAGTGACCGCGCTGCGCGGCCGGTTGACGGCCGAGCTGCCCTGGGAGCTGCTCGCCGCCTCGGCCGCCGACCCCGCCGACCGCCCGCTGCGGGCCGCCGTCCTGGCCGCCGCCGACGGTCCCGCGCTGCGTGAACTCGGCCGTGAGCTGGAGCAGTTGCGCCGATCCGACACCACCCCGGCGGGCCGGGCCCGGGCCGGGCTGGCCGCCGTCGCGAACGCCGCGTACGACCACAACGCGGCCGTCGACCCGATCGGCATGATGAACCTGGAGCGCCTGGAGATGGCCCCCGCCGGGATCGAGCGCGGCGAACTGGTCGCGACCATCCCGCTCGCGCCGCTGGAGGAGACGGCCGTCACCCAGAAGGAATGGTCCGTCACCTCCAAGGAGTTCAGCTCGATCGTCACCGACTCGCTGGAGAACTTCAGCGAGACCGGCGTCACCGACAACACCGAACTCGCCCAGTCCACCACCAACCAGCTCCAGCACAGCAACCAGTTCAACGTCACCGGCACCGTCTCGGGCGGGATCCCGCTGATCTCCGGCTCCGCCACCTCCGGCATGACCAGCCAGAGCGCCGACTCGCAGTCCGCCACCGACAGCCGCAAGCACGCGACCACGATCACCCAGAAGGCCTCCGCGCGTACCAAGCAGGAGCACAAGGTCACCATCACGACCACCACCGTGACCGGCTCCTCGGAGACCACCACCCGCACCTTGAAGAACGCCAGTGCCACCGATCCGGTCCGGATCGACTATTTCAGCATGATGCGCAAGTGGCGGGTCCGGCTCTACCGCTCCGGGCTGCGGCTGACCTACGACCTGGCCATCCCCGAACCGGCCGGCGCCCTGCGCCAGGCCTATGCCGAACTCGCGGCCATCGAGGCGAAGCTGGGGCCGTTCCAGTTCGAGGTGCCGCACTCCGACATCACCGAGGAGGTCCGCCCCGGCGAGAGCCAGCCGCACTACCTGGTGCTCGCCGAGCGGTACGGCGCGGTGGTGCCGCTCGCCCCCGGCCCGCACCCGGACCTCCACGTCAATGTCACCGCGCCCAACAACGACGGCGCCGGGATCTTCGACGCGCCGCCGCTGAACGTCCCGGACCGGTACTGGATCAAGAACCTCTGGTTCCAGTTCGCCTCCGAGAGCCGCACCGGTGACTACAACTACAACCTCAAGGTGCTCGGCAGCACCATCCCCGAGTGGAACGAGCCGTTCGGCACCCACGGACCGGTCGACCTCGCCGACCCGGTCAACGGCGCCCTGCTGCGGCACGCCGGCGGGCCGTGCACGGTGAGCTTCCACCTGGTCAACAACCGGCAGACCTGGCTCAACCTGACCGCCGTCGTCGAACCCACCGACGAGGCCCGCCGGCAGTGGCAGAACGACGTCTGGGCGGCCCTGTTCAACGCGGCCCAGACCAAGTACTACGCCGAGCAGCAGGACCTCGCCGCCCGCGCCGCCGCACTGCGCGAACGCCTCAACGGGGTCGACACCCTCACGCTCCGGCGCGAGGAGAGCGACGAGATCATGAAGGGCGTACTGCGCTTCCTGCTCGGCGTGGACTACCACCTGATGCCCTCCGACGTGGTGAACGCCTTCAAGGACTCGGTCGCGAGCGACCCCGACCGGCTGGGCCACGGCGCGGGCTTCCCCGGTGACGACACCGGCGCGCTCAAGGTGAGCGCCGCGGCCTGGGCGGCGGTGCTCGGGCACGAGGCCGAGGTGGCCTTCGTCAACCAGGCCATCGAGTGGGAGAACGTGGTCACCTTCCTCTACTCCTACTTCTGGGACGCCCCGGCCGCCTGGCCCTTCGTCAGCCGGATCAGCCACCCCGACGCCAACCGGCAGGCCTTCCTGCGGGCGGGCAGCGCCCGGGTGGTGCTCACCGTGCGCAAGGGCTGGGAGGAGGCCTGGGTACGGTTCGCCGAGGGCGGCTTCCACGGCGCCCAACTGCCCGCCGACCACCCGTACCTGAGCATCGCCCGGGAGATCGCCGCCTACGACGACCGCAACTACCCCGGCATCCCGCCGGCCAACCCGGGCAGCAGTTCGCTGCTGCTGGAGGACGAGGCGGTCACCACCTGCGCCGCCGTGGTCGACCCGCCCGCCGGGGGCGCCCCGGTGGTGGTGCCGGTGGCCTCCAGCGCCGGCTTCGCCCCGGGCACCGCGGTCGTCGTGGACGAGTACGACGACCGGCGGATCCAGGAGACCGCCAGGGTGGTCCGGGTGCCGGACGACACCCACCTGGTGCTCAGCGGTCTGACCCACCGGCACGACGGCACCCTGACGCCGTTCCCGGTCCGCCGGCCCGGCCACCGGGGCACGCTGATCGCGGAGTGGAACGAGTACACGCCGACCTCGGGGACGGACATCGCGGTGAGCAGCCCGTTGAAGGACATCGCGTGAGCTTCCTCAGGGACCAGGACACGTGTCTACTGCTGGGGCCGGCGCGGGAGGAGCCGCCGACGGTCTTCGAGTACCTGGCCGCCGAGTTGTGGGTGCGCCACCACTTCGGGGTGGACTTCGACGCCCGCCCCGGAGCGACCTGGGTGACCTTCCAGCTCGACCGGATCGCCGAGTGGTGGGGCACGCCCCGCCGGGACCGGCTGGGCCCCGAGGAGGCGCTGCCGTACGGGCGGCTCACCGCCCAGCCGCAGGACCCGGTGCTGCGGATGGTGCTCCAGGTGCTGTCGGAGGACCTGACCAACACCTTTCCGACGGCCAAGGTCGACGCGATCAAGCGGATGCTCAAGGACCGGAGCACCCCGGCGGTCAAACTGGTCAAGGCCATCCGCGAACTCACCCCGGGCGGTGCGCTCAAGCCGGACCTGCTCGGCTTGCAGAACCACGTGCCGGACCTGCGGATGGAGGCCCTGGAGGTCGGCACCGAGCGCACCGCGCTCGACACCTACCGCGAACTCCAGGGCAAGATCGCGGTGTTGCGGGACCCGTGCGGCCGGATCATCGAGAACCGGCTGATCGCCCTGCAGCGCACCGCGGTCAAGCAGCTGCCGTACTCGGTGGTCGCCGGGGCCACCAGCTGGCGGCTCGGCGCCGGGCTGATGATCCTTCCGGTGCCGGTCAACGTCACCGAGCAGAACGGGGAGACGTACGTCGACTGGATCTGCTACTGGCCCACCGACCGGGCCGAGTTCCGCGAGTACCCGAGGCCGGCCAACGGCCGTCCCGGGTACGACGGGCTGGTGCTGTACCACATCCACCGGGTGCCGCTGCGGGCCGTGCAACTCCCGGACAAGATCCGGGAGGCGATGCTCAACCTGGTCCGGGCCCGGCAGCGGCCGGCGCCGCTGGGGCCCACCCTGGTGCCCGAGCTGGCGGTGACGATCGAGCGGGACCGGCGGCTGTTCACCCCCGAGGGGGAACTGTTCCTGGCCGGGCTGGGGGCGGTCGGGCTGCTGGCCCTGGGGGTGTGGGCGGCGGTCGGGGCGGGTGCGGTGGCCGGGCTGGGGGCGGTGGCCAAGGGCGGGCTGGTCGCGGCGGCGAGTGCGCCCGAGGTGTTCGTCGGGGCGGTCGCGGCCGCGTCCGAGCTGGCGGACCGACTCTGGTCGGTGATCTCCCAGTTGGGGTACCTCTTGCCGGCCGGGGGGTAGTCGGGGGTGGGGGGTAAGGGTTGATGGTTGACGGCCGGGCGAGGGGGGTCGTCCGGCCGCCTTCACGGCGCGGGACGGGACCCGGCCGCCGTGGCGGGCGTGCGTTGGTCGTAGCGCCACAGAGCCGGGAGCGCGGCGGCGAGCAGGGTGCTGCTGCCCAGGCAGAGCAGCCCGCCCGTGCCCAGGGCGGCCCGGACGCCCTGCCGGGCGGCGAGGCCGCCGGCCCGGAGGTCGCCGAGGGCCGGTCCGGTGGAGCCGATCAGCAGCTCGAGGCCGGCGGCCCGGCCGCGCAGCTCGTCCGGCACGGACCGGTTCCAGATGGCGCTGCGGAAGGTGTCGCCGATCCAGTGGCCGGCGCCCGCGACGGCCAGGCAGAGCAGTACGGCCCACAGGCCCGGGGCGACGGCGGCCGCGGCGGTGGCCGTGCCGACCAGCGCGGCGGAGAGCAGGACCGGCCGTCCGTGCCGGTGCACCCGTTCCGTCCAGCCGCCGGTGGCGGCGGCGAGCAGGCTGCCCGCGGCGGAGGCCGAGTAGAGCAGGCCGAGTGCCCAGGTCGCGTCCAGCTCCCCGGCGAGGAAGGGGAACAGGGCGGTGGGCAGGGCGAAGACGGTGGCGGCGAGGTCGGCCAGGTAGGTGCCCAACAGGTCGGGCCGGCGGGCCGCGTACCGGACGCCCTCGGTGAAGTCGCGCAGTGGCGGCGCCTCGGCGTCCCGCGCCGAGGGGACCGGCCGCACCTGGGCGAGCAGGGCGATCGACAGCAGGAAGGTGGCCAGGTCGATCAGGTACGCGGCCGGGGCGCCGGTGGTCGCGATCAGCAGTCCGGCGGCGGCCGGCGCGGCCACGCCGCCGATGCTCCAGCGCAGCGAGAGCAGCGCCCCGGCCGCCATCAGCTGCTCCGGCGGCACCAGCCGGGGGATCATCGCCTCCACCGAGGGCTGCTGGATGCCCTGGACGGCCGCCGCCAGGCCGGCGGCCAGGTAGAGCGGCCAGACGGCGGGCGCCCCGAGCAGCGCGTTGGCCAGCAGCAGGGCGCTCAGCGCGGCCAGGGCGACCTCGGTGGCCAGGGCGACGGTACGGCGGTCGGCGCGGTCGGCGAGCACGCCTCCGTAGAGGCCGAACAGGACGGTGGGTACGAGCTCGACCGCTCCGACGGCTCCGACGGCCAGCGGTGAGCCGGTGAGGTCGGCGATCTGGAGCGGGATCGCGGTCATGGTGAAGACCGAGCCGAGCAGGGTCACCGTGCCGGAGGTCCAGGTGAGGCGGAAGTCCCGGGAGGTGCGCCAGGGCGTGGTGTCGGGGAGCAGTCGGGACCGTCGGCGGTCCGTTCCTGAGGTCATGCGGGGCCCTTGGGTGTCGTGGGGCTGTCGGTGGTCGTGGTGCCGGTGGCAGTCGTGTCGGTGGCCGTCGTGGCGGTGGCCGTCGGGTGGGTGGCAGTCGTGTCGGTCATTGCGTCCTTATCACTGATAAAGTCCGGGTCGGAACTTAGCGGCGATAAGGTGGCCCCGCAAGCGGATTACCGGGAGGCCGATCGGATGGCGCTGCAACGCGACGAGGTGGTGCGCACCGCGCTGCGCGTGCTCAACGAGGAGGGCATCGACGGGCTCAGCACCCGGCGGCTCGCCCGCGAGCTCGGCGTGCAGTCACCGGCGCTGTACTGGCACTTCAAGAACAAGCGGGAACTGCTCGACCTGATGGCCGAGGCGATGCTCGCCGAGGCCCTCCCGCCCGACCGTGAGCCGGACCCGGAGCACTGGCCCGACTGGATCGCCGCCGACGCCCGGGCCAAGCGCAACGCCCTGCTGGCCTACCGTGACGGCGCCCGGGTGCACGCCGGCACCCTGCCGACCGAGGACGAACTCCCTGCAGTCGAGGCCCAGTTGAGTGCCCTGTGTCGGGCCGGGCTGCGCCCGCGCACCGCGCTGCGACTGCTGCTGACCGTCGACCGCTACATCATGGGCTGGGTCACCGAGGAACAGGCCTGGCGACAGGACGCCGCGCAGCGCACCCGGCCGCCGTTCCCCGACGAGGCGCTGCGCGACCTGCCGCTGCTGAGCGAGGCCGCCGACGTGCTGCGGATGACCGACCACGACGCGGACTTCGACTACGGGCTGCGGGTACTGGTGGAGGGCTTCCGGGCGGAGATCGCCCGGGAGGCGGCGGAAGGGCGGGAAGCGGCGGACGGGGTCGGAGGCGGATGAGGCTGCCGCAGGGGCGGGGCCGGACGCCGTGGGCGATGGGCTAGCGTGAGCGCCATGACCACCCTTGACCCCCGCAGCACGGCCCTGGTCCTGATCGACCTGATGGACCGGATCGTCGCCAACCAGCTCGCGCCGCACTCCGGCCCGGAGGTCGTGGCGGCCTCGCTGCGCCTGGCCGAGGAGTTCCGGGCGGCCGGCGCCCCCGTCGTCGCGGTGCGGGTCGAGCGCCCGGGCGTCGCCGAACAGCCGCCCGGCAGCGGGTTGGTGGCCGAGGTCGCGGCGGCGGCCGACGAGGTGGTGGTGAAGCGCACCATCGGCGCCTTCCAGGGCACCGGACTGCACGAACTGCTCCAGGCCCGGGGTGTGGAGACACTCGTCCTCGCCGGGATCGCGACCAACCTCGGCGTGGAGTCGAGCGCCCGCGCGGCCGCCGACCACGGCTACCAACTGGTGTTCGTCGAGGACGCGATGGCCGGGTTGACGGAAGCGGAGCACCGGGCCTCGGTGGAGCTGGACTTCCCGCGTCTGGGAGAGGTCGTGGCGGCCGCGGACCTGCGGCTGGGGTAGCGGGTTCCCGGCGGGTTCCCGGCCCCGGTCCCTGCCCTGCGGGAGCGGTGAACCGTGGAGGGTGCGCACCGGCTGTGGGGCCGGACCGCTCGATGGTCGTGGCCGTCTCCGGTCAGGGCCGGCTCGGCTCCGGCGATCCCGGGTCGGGCAACGGGCCCTGGCGGCGGGCGAGTTCGAGCGCGTCGCGGAGTCGTCCGGCCGAGGCGGTGAGGAGCCGGGCGGCGGTGGGCGCGTCCACGTCGGCGAGCAGCAGCAGGACGGCGTCCTTCGTCCGGCCGTCGGTGGCGGTGAGGGCGCGGTCGACCGTCGGGGCGTCGGCGCCGGTCGCCTCCGCGACGATCCGGCGGGCGCGCTCCCGGAGTTTCACGTTGGTGGCCCGCAGATCGACCATCAGGTTCCCGTACGTCCGGCCGAGGCGGATCATCAGCGCGGTGGACAGCATGTTGAGCACCAGCTTCTGCGCGGTGCCCGCCTTCAACCGGGTGGACCCGGCGAGCACCTCCGGGCCGACCTCCACCTCGATCCCCAGCTCCGCCGCCGCCACCAGCGCCGAGCCACGGTTGCAGGCCAGCCCGACGGTCAGCGCCCCGGCCGCCCGGGCGGCGCGCACGGCGGCGACCGCGTACGGGGTGCGGCCCGAGGCGGAGACGCCCACCAGGGTGTCGTCCGGGGTGAGGGCGAGTGCCGCCACGTCGGCCTCGGCAAGGTCGGTGCGGTCCTCGGCGCCCTCGGCGGCCTCCGTCACGGCGCTCCGGCCGCCCGCGATCAGGCCCACCACCAGCTCGGGGTCGGTGCCGAAGGTCGGCGGGCACTCGGCGGCGTCCAGTACCCCGAGCCGACCGGCCGTGCCCGCCCCGGCGTAGACCAGCCGCCCGCCGCGCGCCATCCTCGCCGCCGCCGCGTCGACCACGGCGGCGATCCGCGCCAGTTGCCCGGCGACCGTCACGGGGACGGTGCGGTCCTCGGCGTTCATCAGGCGGAGCAGGTCGGCGGTGGGCAGCCGGTCGATGGCGGCCCAGTCGGGGCGGACGGTCTCGGTGGGGGGCACGGCGTCGGGGTTCATGCGGGGAGCGTCCCCGGGTGGGCGGCGCTCGAACCGGTCCGTATAGCCCCGGGCCGGCGTGGTCCGCCGGTCAGGCCATCCAGAAGAACACGGCGGTCATCCGGCGGTCCGCCAGTTCCGCGCCGTAGTAGTCGGTGGCGCTGTGGATCAGGTTGGCGTGGTAGAGGAGCAGCTGGTTGTAGCGGTTGGGGACCCGGACGTCCTCGGTGAAGTGGTCGGCGGGGACGTGGCGGGTGCCGAGCGCCTCGACCAGGTTGTTGTGCGGGGCGTTGACCAGGTTGCCCCCGAGGCGGCCGCCGGGGAACTGCTGGCGGTAGAAGCTGGTGCCGGCGTCCTTGGGGGCGCCGGGGCTCAGGTAGAGCACGGCGGCGTAGCGGCAGAGCGCGCGTGAGTCGGTGTGCGGGCGGGACTCCGACTCCCCGGCGCCGACGACCTGGACGCAGTTGTGGTTGAGCGTGCCGCCGCCGGGGGTGCTCTGCACCCAGAGCCGGGAGGCGCCGGTGGCCTTGCGGACCTGGGCCTCGACCCGCGCCAGCTCGTCCGGTTCGAGGCCGGGCATGGTGCGCAGGCCGGGCCAGGTCTCGGGGCGGTACGGGTAGCCCTCGGTCCAGTCGCCGCGGGCCAGGACGCGTTCGCGGACGGCGTCCGGGTCGGGCAGGACGTTGTCCAGGACCCAGTAGTCCCGGCCGCGGGTGGGCTTGCGGTAGGGCAGGACCGGCAGGGCGGTCGGCCTGATGGGCTGTGAGGGCATGGGCCGACCATAGGGGCGTCGAGCGTCAACTATCTGCCGTGAACAGGTCAACCTTTCGTCAAGTGCGCGGTGGGTGGGGAGGGGGTGGCGCCCGGCCCCGGGCGCGGGTCGGCGTGGCGTCGGCGTGGTGCCGGCGAGGTGTCGGCGCGTGGTCGGCGTGCTGCCGACGAGGTGTCGGCGTGCGGTCGGCGTGCTGCCGGGAGGGCTACCGGCGGACGAGGCGGAAGGCGGCCGTGAGGGCGAGGACGGTGAGCGCCAACAGGATGCCGGCCTCGACGAGCTGGACCGGGACGAGGTGGGCGGAGGGGTGGTAGCTCAGCCAGGTGCCGGTGGCCCCGTCGCACCGATGCGTCTCGACGCACGCGACGGAGTCGACCCGGCTGCCGTCGGGCAGGATGGTCTTCGCGTCGACCAGCCATGCGTTGGTGGGCTGCATGGCCCTGAGCGGTGCCACCGCGTCGACCGTCGGGTAGAAGGACGGACGCGCCCAGCGCACCAGGCCGTGGACGATCGCCACCAGCGCACCGGTGAGGAACATCGCGGGCAGGCTCCGGCGCACCAGCTGGCCCACCAGGACGCCCAGGGCCAGGGCGAACAGGGACCAGGCGACCGGTGCCACCCCGAGGGCCGGGTAGGTGAAGAACTGGAACGGCGGGTCGAAGGCGACCGGGCCGTGCACGATGTCCGTCCACCACACCCAGGTCATCAGCGAGGCGAGCACGCCGGTGGCAGCCAGGACGGCGAGGCCGGGCACCGCGAGGCGGGCGGCCAGCCAGCGCACGGGGCTGACGGACTGGGCGCGGATCAGCCGGATGGTGCCGCGCTCGTGCTCCTGGGCCAGCAGCGGTGCGCCGATGAACACACCGATCAGCAGCGGGACGGCGGTGACCACCGGCTGGAGCACGGAGATGAACCAGAAGTTCGGCCGGTTGATCGGCGAGAGGAGGATCCAGCACTTGTTGCTGTCCCAGCTCTCGGGGCTGTAGCAGCCCGTTCGCCGCAGCACGCCCGTGATGTGCTGGTCGACGACGTGGATCCAGACGAGGTCGGCCGTCAGCAGGACCAACAGTGCCGACAGCGCCCAGAGCAGCGCACGGTTCTGGCGAAGCGTCAGCCAGATCAGGCCGCGCAGCCGCGGGGTTCCGGGACGGTCCGGGGTGGCGGACCGGCGGGCGGGGGCGGGGGCGGGCTTCGTGGGGTCGGTCAGGACATCCGTGCTCATGCTGCCTTCTCGTCGGTCGCCGGGGTGGTGCCGGTGGTGCCGCTGGTGCCGGTCGTGCCCGGGGTGCCCGGGGTGCCGGTGGTGCCACTGGTGCCCGTGGTGCCCGGGGCCGGTTCGGCTGGGGCGGCGCGGAGGTAGCCGAGCAACAGCTCGTCCAGACTGGGCCGTTCGCTCTCCCAGGGGCCGTCCAGCGGCTCGCCGGTGCGTACCAGCGCGGTCACCCGGCGACCGGCGGTCCGCTGCTCGACCACCAGGCCGGGCGGGAGGTCGGCACCCCCGGACCGGGTGGCCGCGGGGCCGGTGAGCACCTGGTGCCCCGCCAGGATGTCGTCCAGGTCGCCGGACAGCCGGATCCGTCCGCGCTGGACCAGCAGCAGGTGGTCGATGACGCCGTCCAGCTCCGGGAGGATGTGCGAGGACACCACGATGGTCGTACCGCGCTCGGCGGCGGCCGACATCAGGGTGCCCATGAGCTGGTGCCGGGCGAGCGGGTCGAGGTCGGCCATCGGCTCGTCGAGCAGCAGCAGGTCGGGGCGCTTGCCGAGGGCGAGCGCCAGCGAGACCCGGGTGCGCTGGCCGCCGGACAGCGAGACGATCCGGGCCTTGCGGCGCAACTCGCCCTGGTCGACGATCTGTTCGGCGGTCTCCTGGTCCCAGGCCGGATTGAGCTCGCGGCCCATCCGGAGGGTCTCGGCCACGGTGAGGCCCGGGTAGAGCGGCTTGTCCTGTGCCACGTAGGCGACCCGGGCGCGCTCCTCGCGGGTGTCGGACGGTGCGCCGAACACGCGCAACTCGCCTTCGGTGGGGGTGAGTTGGCGGGCGGCGAGGGAGAGCAGGGTGCTCTTGCCAGCACCGTTGGGGCCGACCACCCCGCAGATCCGTCCGCTCGGGACGGTGAAGTCGCAAGCGTGCAGGGCCCATTCACCCCGGTAGCGCCTGCCCAGCCCGACGGCCTCCAGCGCCGGAGCCACGGTTGTCGGGTCGTCGTTCACCCGGTCCCCCCCACTGTTCTCGGTTCGGTGCTGCCGGGTGGCCCGGCGTACGGCTGTGATGTGTCTGTCCATCTGTCTGTTCGGTACGACACCGGCCCCCGCTCCGGCGTGCGTCAGTTCGGTGGCGTCGGCGGAACCCCGGCGTCGAAGCGCTGCTCCAGCACGGAGGCCATCAGTGCGGCGATGTCCTCGCGTTCCAGCCCGGCCTCGCGGGCCCGGTCCACCCAGCCGACCAGGTCCGCACGCAGTGGTCCGTCGGCCGCCGCCTCCGGCCGGGCGAGCGAACGCCGGACGAAGGTGCCGAGCCCCGGGCGGGGCTCGACCAGTCCCTCGCGTTCGAGTTCGCGGTAGGCCTTGAGCACCGTGTTGGGGTTGATGGCGGTCAGTTCGACCACCTCGCGGGCGGTCGGCAGCTTGTCCCCGGGCTCCAGCATCCCGAGCCGCAGGGCCTGCTTGGTCTGCTGCACGATCTGCTGGTACGTGGAGACCCCGCTGCGCCGATCGATGCGGTACTCGATCACACCCGTTGCGGCCTTTCACTAGTTCAATAGTGGAATGGTGGCCCACGGTGGCCCGCGGGTCAAGCCGGGACGGGGGCCGCGTTCGCGGGCGGAAGTCGGGCCCAGGGCCGCCTGGGCTCAGCCCAACGCGTCCATCAGGCCGGTGACGTAGGCATCCAGTCGCTCCTCCACGGCTCGCGTCGTCAGCTCCGCCCTCCCCGCCTCCCGCCAGGCCCGCGCCACCACCTGCACTTCCTCCGAGCAGGCGAGCGAATCCCGCACCTGCCAGTACAGTCGCTCGCCCGCGGCCGCGGCCAGCACCCCGCCGGCCTCCTCGTACGCCTCGGCGAACCGCTGCCCCCAGGCCGGGCCGTGCAGGAGCGCGAGATTGGTGGAGCAGTGCGCCACATCCAGGTCCGCCGGGCCCCAGGAGGCGGCGGCCCAGTCGACGACGCCGGTGATCCGCGCCCCCGCCGACCTCGCGGTCGGCACGTCGAACAGCACATTGCCGGGCTGGAAGTCCCGGTGCAGGAACCGGCCTTCGTAGCGCGGCGCGGGCCTGCGGATCACCTTGATCGCCGCGGCCCATGCCGCCGTGTCGGCGCCCCTCGGGACCACCACGGTGTCGGCGGTCGTCAACGCCTCGTACTCCCGGGGCCGTTCGGCGGGGCGCACGGCGTGGATCGCCACGAGTTGCCGGGCCAGCAGCGGGACGCGCGCCTCCAGTCCCTCGTCATCGAGGACCGTCCGGCCCGCCAGATGTGTCATGAGGAGCGAGGGGTACTCGCAGTGGGCGGCGGTCGGATCAACCGCGACCAGTCCAGGAGCCGTCACATCGGTCCCCGCCAGCAGCGCCAGGGCGTCGGCCTCCCTGTTCAGCCACTCCTCGGCGCGCTCCACGGAGGACGGGTCGACGAACGACCGCAGCACCAGGTGACGGGTGCCTCCGTCCCGGGTGTCGATGGTCAGCCTCCGCACATCGGCTGTGATGCCGCCGTGCAGCGCCTCGGTGCCGACGATCCGTTCGTCGGGCGACAGGTGTCGGTGGACCCAGGCCAGCGTCAACGGTCCTACTGGTGCAGCTCCATGATGGTCGGTCACCGCGTCACCTCATCATTCTGGCGGCGGTACGCGCAAAGGCATTCAGCGGCATGACCAGCGCCTTGCCAGGCACCCCGGGGACGCCGTTCCTCGCGGTGGTCAGGGGTGTTCGGCGTAGGACTGCGCGAGGCCGGTGGGCCCCGAGATCACTCGGGGCCCACCGGTACTTCGTACCCGGGTGGCCGCGTGCGGAGCCACCCGGGGCGGCCTCCTTGCGGTCAGCCCGCTCCTACCGTGAGCCGGAGTTGGAGCCGACACCCTCCGGGACGGTCGTCGGTGTCGATGCCGATCGTCACCGGGCCACGGTCGGTTTCGGCCCGTCTGCGCCCGGTGTTGTGGCACTGGGCCGGGTCGCCGTCCGGGTCGTACTGGATGTCGAGGGCGACGTACGTCTGCTTGATCTGCGGCACGGCGAAGGTGAGGTTGCAGCCGCCCGGACGACTGTCGGTGTCGATCCGGACGGCGGGACCGAAGGTTCGGGCATCCTTGCTTATCGGCATCCTGAACGTGCCCTGGTTGCCGCACTGTGCCGGGTCCCCGCCGGGGGTGGAGCGGAGCTCGTAGGTGAGAGACACGCCCTCCAGGTCGCCGTCGGGGTCGTAGACGCCGAACGCCAGCTGGCAGCCGCCCGGACGACTGTCGGTATCGAAACGGATGGCGTCGGTCCAGGTTCTCTCCTCGGCCCATTGATCACCGGTCCTGCCGCCGCACTGGCCGGGAACACCATCGGGGTTGAACCGGATTCCGAGCTCCGGAGGATGGAACAGCCGGATCTGCGCGTGCGCCGGCACAGGCGCAACCGTCGCCGCGACCACCCCGAGTACTGCCAGCCCGCGCGCGATTCTCCTCATGGCACCGATTCCCTCTCGTTCGGAGACTTCCTCACTGGAAATCCCAGAGTGGCACGGGCGTGAACACGCCAATCGGAAGTTCCGGCCGACATGCCCTTGCGCCATCCGAAAGAGCCAACCGCTCTGTGAGACACGCACGACGCGGGCACCACAGCGGCGATCAGCACCTACCGAGGACCGCGCCGGAACGGTCTGAGGCACCTACCGACGCTGGACCCAACCGCGGCCGTACAGGTCGCCGGAGCTGATCCACAGCTGGACCCGGGGGAACCGGAGTTGAGGTCGGCCCGGATCAGCTCGTTGCCCGACGCGGCGACCTGCGCCTGCCGCATGCGCGGCTGCCAGTCGTGACCGGCGGCTTGCCGCAGGCCGGTGGTGAAGGCCGGGTAGTCCCGCCGCATCGCGTCACCGGCCCCGTCGAGGTCGAGTCGGACGTGCTTCACCGTGCGGAACGGCACGTCGGCGCTCGCCGTGCCGACGCGGCCGGCGGCGTGCGACGGGGCGCGACGACGGGCATGGTGAACACCGGCCCGGGCAGGGGAGCGCGACCCCCGTGGGGCCGGGGCGCTGCCCGGCCCCTCACTGCCCTGCGGACGCCGACGCCCCGGCATCAGTCATCCGACTGTCGTTCGCCGGTGCGGGCGCACGGCCGGTGACCTGGGCCGCAACCGGCCCTGCTCGCGCCGACGCCCGCACCCGCCCCGCCAGTCCTGACCTGCCCTGCCCCGCCGGTCCTGACCTGCCCGTCTCGCTCTCGCCACCGGTGTGGCCGCTCAGGGGTGTTCGAGGAGCAGCAGGCCGTCCTGGTCGATCAGTCGGTGGTAGCCCCGGCTCTGGTAGACGGCCAGCATCCGGGCGGTGGCGGCGGTGGCGCACGGGGACTGCACGCTCGGATCGCGCAGGTCGACGACCACCCAGTCCGGGCCGGGGCCGGCCGGTTCCTGGCACACCAGGGTGACCTCCGCCCGGCCGGTGAGCTGGGCGGCCAGCCGGTTGGAGGCGGCGACGGTGGCGCCGTCGGGTATCAGGCGGAGCATCGCCCGGGTCTCGGTGAGCCGGGGCGAGGTGCGCCAGGCCTCGGGCATCACCACCTCGTGCAGCGGGTAGAGCGGCAGCGTCACGACCGTCACCAGGGCGGTCACGGCGAGGGCGCGCCGGACCCGGCGGGGAGTGGCGGCTTCTCCGACGTGGCCGCTGGCGTGGTCGCCGGCGCGGGCGCGGCGGACGGCGTCGACCAGGGCGGCGAACGCGATCGGCATCAGCACCGCGCTGTAGTGGTAACTGACGCCCCAGTAGTGCGGGTTGGCCGAGAGCAGCCGCCAGGCCAGGGTCGGTGCGCAGAGCAGGAGGAGCGGTGAGCGCAGGCCGAGGAAGCCGGTGGTGGCGGCCAGCAGGAACAGCAGCAGCCACTTGATCGGCGGCCAGCCGAGGCGGAGCGGGAGCGTCCAGAGCGGGGCCCGCCCGCCGCCGGCGTCCAGCTGCTGCCAGTAGTCGAAGCCCCCGTTGGGGTTGAACGCGGGCAGGACGACCAGCAGGGTGAGCGCGGTCGCGGCGACACCGGTGACGGCGAGGGCGAGCCCGGGCAGCGGAGTGCGTCGGTCCTGTCGGGCCTGGTGGGCGATCAGCAGGCCGACGGCGGCGACCGTCAGCCCCAGGTCCTCCTTCACCAGCAGCAGCGGCAGTGACCAGAGCGCGGCGGCGAGCGGTCGGCGCCGGCCGAGCGCGGTGGCGGCGAACGCGAGCAACGGGACGGCGAACGCGATCTCGTGGAAGTCGTCCGCCGCGGCCCGGACGATCCCCCAGGAGGCCCCGGTCGCGCAGCCGACCAGCAGCGCCGCCCGCGGCCCGGCCACCTGGTGCGCCCAGCGGGTGAGCGGGACGACGGCCAGTGCCATCAGCACGGCCTGGGCGACCACCAGGGTGAGCGGGCTCGGGAACGCGCGGTAGGCGGGGGCGAGGAGCGCGAGCAGTGGGTGGAAGTGATCACCCAGGAGGTTGTAGCCGGGTGCCTTGAGCGGCACGATCGGCGCCCGGCCGTCGGCGTACGCCCGGACGGCCTGCTCGAATATCCCCAGGTCGTAGGCCTTGGTGAGGCCTCGCCGGTGGCGGTTGACGCCGACGCAGGTGTAGAGCGCGGCGAAGCCGGCGGCCAGGCCCCAGGCCAGCACGGCAGGGCGACGGGGGAGTGGGACGGCGCGCAGGAGCCGCGTCGGGAGTCGGCGGATAGGGAGTCGGCGGTGGCGCGGGCGGGGCGCTCGGTCGAGTGGGGTGAGAAGGGCGGATCGGGCGACTGGGCGGCGCGGGCTTGGCGGGCCCTGTGGGCTCGGTGAGTCGAGCGGGGTGAAGGCCACGGGCATCGGGAAAGTACCCTTTCACTATTCGATTAGTGGAAGGGTGGTGGAAGGGCGCACAGGCGTCAACTCCCGGTCCGGCGGCGCCGACCGGGCCTTCGCGCTGCCCGGAGGGGGTGGAACGACCGTACGGGAGCTGCCAGTTGGGGCGATCGGGCGGGCAGGGCGACTGTTACATGACAGTGACGTTCCGCACACAACCGGTGGCGCCGGGTGGGGCGTCCTCCTTGGTGACAGCACCCGATCGCACCGACGGTGCTTCGGGTCGAACGACCACCTCCCCTGAAAGGGGTGCACCAGTGATCGTCTCCAAGCGGAACTCCATGCGCCTGGCCGCCGTCGTCACCCTCAGCGCGCTGCTCGCCGGAGCGGCGGGCACCGCCATGGCGGCCGGTTCGGCCGCGCCGGCCCTCCCCGCGACCGCGTCCGCGGTCGTCGCCTCCGCCTCCGCCTCCGCGCCTGCGCCCGCCGCCGTGTCCGCGTCCGCCTCCATCACCGCCAAGCCGTCGGTCACCTCAGTGAACGCCTGGCAGCTGTTCCGGGTCACCGGCACCACCACCGGCCTCAAGACCGGCAGCACGGTGACCCTCCAGCAGAAGCAGCACGGCAAGTGGGTCACCCTGCCCGCCTCCGTGCAGACCAACCGCAACGGGGCCTACTCGCTCGGCGTCAAGCTCGGCATCAAGGGCCTGAACGAGCTGCGCATCATCAGCGGGAACACCGCCTCGCCCGTGTTCACCGTGACCGTGCGCTGACCGGCGTTGCACAACCTGGATCTCCGGAGGGCGTGTTGACGGCCCGGACTTTCGGTTCCGGGGCGGCGGGTCCTGCGGTGGCAGGTGTGAGTGCGTGACGCGCGGGGCGGGGGCGGCCCGCCCGTACGGCGCGTGCCAGACGGCCCGTTGCGTGCAGCCTTTCTGCATGCAACGGGCCGTCACCATGTGCCGATCTGACGGCCTGTCAATCAACGGCGCTGCTGGCGTGATTACGGGCGTCGTCCCGATATGTCCGGGTCGCGCGATCCGCAGGCTGGTCGAGGGCGCCTCGCGGGCTCGGCCGGGGCGCTGGTGCCGAAGAAGCTCAGGAGCATTGGACGCCTCGGGCCCCGCCGCTGTCCTCGGCCTCGGTCCCGGCCCTGCCCCGCCCTGGCGCGGGTCAGTGGCCGGACCGGTAGCGGCCGGGGGTCGTGCCGACGAGGTCGGTGAACGCGGCGATGAAGCCGCTGGGGTTGGCCCAGCCACAGGCGTGGGCCGTGTGGGTGACGTCGTGGCCTTCGGCGAGGAGCACGAGCGCGTGGTGCACACGCAACTGCGTCCGCCACTCGTAGAAGGTCATGCCGAGTTCGTCGCGCAGCAGGCGGCTCAGGGTGCGGGCGCTGGCTCCGACTTGTCGGCCGAGCCCGGCCAGGGTGGTGGCGTCGGCGGGCTTCTCGGACAGGATCTGCTCGACCGCCCGCAGCCGGTCGTCGCGCGGGTGCGGCAGGTGGAGCGGTTCTTCGTCCGCCTCGCGCAGTTCCTCGACCAGGACCCGCAGCAGCCGCTGACGCGCGGCGCGTCCGTAACCGGGCACCGCTCCGCCCCCGTCCCCGGCGTCCCCGCTCCCGTCCCCGGCGTCCCCGCCCCCGGCGCCCGCGCCGCCGTGGCCGTCGTCGCGCGGGCCGGTCAGGGCGAGCAGGACCTCCCGCGCCAGACCGGAGACGCAGAACACCGCCGGACGCCCCGGTACCAGCCTGGCCAGGGACGGCGGCAGGAAGACGATCCGCATGTCCGTGTCCCCGTGGGCGCGGTGGCGGTGGGCGAAGCCGGCCGGTGTCCAGGCGACCCGGTTGGCCGGGACGATCGACGTCGCGCTCTCGGTGTGCAGCACCAGCACACCGCTGGCCGCGTACACCAGGTGCCCGCGCGCGTGCACCCGTTCCTCGCTGCTGCCGCCGGAGGACCACAGGTGGCGCCCGCCGGAGGGCCAGGTCAGGGACGTGGCGCCGGCTACCGGGCGGGCTTGGCGGGGAACGGGCATCGGTTGGCACTCTACCGGTAGCACGCCGTGACGCGCCCCGACGAGACTTCTGGTCGTGAGCGGTGGCCCCCGGTGCCACCGCCGAGCAGTGAGAAGGAGAAGTCCCATGGCGACATTCGTTCTGGTACCCGGTGGTTGGCACGGCTCCTGGGCGTTCGAGGGAGTGGTCCCGCTGCTGGAGCGGGCCGGTCACACCGTCCACGCCCTGACCCTGACCGGCCTGCACCCCCACGACGATCCTGCCGTGGTCGCCGCCGCCAACCTGGACACCCATGCCGCCGACGTGCTCCGCCTGCTGGAGCGGGCTTGTCCGGAGGATGTGACGTTGGTCGGTCACAGCTACGGCGGAATGGTCATCACCGCGGCCGCCGACCGCGCCGGCGGCCGGGTCTCCCGTCTGGTGTACCTGGACGCCTGCGTGCCGCGCGACGGCGAGTCCTGCTGGTCCATCATGAACGAGGGCTACCGGCATTCGTTCGTCGCCGGTGCCGCCGCCACCGGCTACGCCGTCCGGCCCCCGTGGCGGCCGGACGGCGACCCGCGCCGCCGCCCGCACCCGCTCGCCGCCTTCCTTCAGACGGTCCACCTGACGGGCGCCCACGCCGCCGTCCCCCGGCGTGAGTTCGTCTACTGCTCGGCGTGGGAGGACCGTACGCCCTTCGCGGCGCAGCGCAGCCGGCTGCTCGCTGACCCGGGCTGGACCGTCCACGAGCTGCCGACCGGCCACAACGCGATGCGCGAGGCCCCGAGGGCGGTCGCCGCGCTTCTGCTCGACGGCGCGGACGCACCCGCCGGGCCGCACGCACTCGCCGGGCAGGCGGGGTACGGCGAAGGCACCGTCCCGTCCCCACTCCGGATGGCGCGTGCTGGCGCTTGACGCGCCCCGGCGACCTAACCCCGCACGGGTTCCAGCACGAAGACGGGGATCTCGCGGTCGGTCTTCTCCTGGTACTCGGCGTACGGCGGGTACGCGGCGACCGCGCGCTCCCACCACTCGGCCTTCTCGTCCCCCGTGACCTCGCGGGCCGTCATGTCCTGCCGTACGGGGCCGTCCTGGAGCTCCACGTGCGGGTCCGAGGCGACGTTGAAGTACCAGACCGGGTGGTGCGGGGAGCCGCCCTTCGAGGCCACAGCCGCGTACCGACCCTCGTGCTCCACGCGCATCAACGGGGTCTTGCGGATCTTGCCGCTCTTCGCGCCGCGCGTCGTGAGGATGATGACGGGCAAGCCCGTGTCCCAGAGCGTCGTCCCCTGGGTGCCGCCCGAACTCTCGTACAACTCGACCTGATCGCGCACCCACTGTGCCGTGCTCGGCTCGTACTCGCCCTCAAGAGGCATCGCCTTCACCCCATCGTCACGTCGCGAATTGTGGCCGGGGAAGCATATCGGGTGCCGCCCGGCCGGTGGCTGCACTCGTGCGGGTGTCATGCCTTGGGCCGCTGCAGCCAGTCTGCTTCGACGGTCCAGAACATCTGGCGGGCACCGAGGTAGTCGTGTGCGAAGTCCGTGAACCGTTCGCGGGTGTACGGCCTGCCGGTCTTCGGGTCCTTGGCGTTGATGTCGGGTTCCTGGACGGCCATTGCGACGAGGGGAATTGAATTCCGGTATTCGTGGAGGAACTTGTAGGAGTTCTCCATCTGGTACGGCCGGTCCGGCAGGGTGTCCGGTCCTCCGATGCCGATCTTCTTCTCCCTGGCGACGTCGAACATCTCCTTCATGCGCTTGTGGTCGTCGTCGTCCGGAAGGAAGTTGACGTACTGGATGAACTGCGTCCTGGTGAAGACCTTCCTGCCGTAGCGCATGTTGTCGATCTCGGCATCGATGTAGGACGCCGAGGTGTACCCCGTCCGGTCCTTCGCGGTGTCCACCTCGACCGCGGTCTCCGGCAGGTTCACCCCGGCGAGCCTGCCGTCGAACTTCTCCGCCATCGCCTTGAGCATGGCCTGGAAGTCCGCTCGCACCTGCGTGTTCCACTGGGCGGCCATCGCGCCGTGGGTGGTCGGATTGTCGGGGTTCTCGTCGACCGTCGGCGTGACCCCGCCCTCGTCCTTCACGTACTGGGGAAGGTTGGCGTCTCCCACGGCCACGTCGAAGAACCGGTCCTGAACCTGGACGAACAGCTTCTTGTGGCGTTCCTGGAGGTACTCCAGCGCGCTCTCGAGCCGTGACCACTTGTACTCTCCCTTCTTTCCCTCCAGGGCCTTCCAGGGGGCCACCACCTGGACGTCGCCGATGTCCGCACGGTCGATCATCGCCTTGACCCTCGGGTCCGCGCCGGAGGTCGCGTCCTCGAAGGCCCCGAGCGACATGTAGAGGTTGTCCGTCACCTTGCCGTGGCCGTGGGCTGCGGGGCCCTTGCCGGGGGCGGCCGCCCCGACGGTGGCCGTCAAGGTCACGGCCGCGAGGGCAACGGCTCCGAATGCACTGCGTGGCGTCATCATGGGCGAGACGCTAGGTGGAGGTTATAAGGGAAGGATAAGAGCGTCCGTCACCCCCGTTGCCAGTGCTCACCGCTGTCAGAACTGGCGAGCCGTCACGGCCCGGGTCGTCCTCTCCCGCCTCACCCCCGTTCCTCCGGAGCGCTTCCGTCCGCCCGGCCCTCCGGCTCCTCGCGGACGGCGTACGAGCCGAGGGTGCCCTCCAGTCGGTCGAAGGCCCGGACGGCCGAGGGGCGGACGGCGGCGGCGATGGTGGCGTGGTCCTCGCCGGCCAGCGTGCGGCGGAAGACCTCGGCGAGCACGGACCGGTCGACGGCGGCGAGCAGGGCGGCGGCGACCCGGCTCTCGAAGTCGACGGGTATCGCGTGCACGGCCTCGGCGAGCGCCTCGGCGAGTGCGGTCTCGCTCAGTTCGTGCAGTTCGCGCAGTCGTGCGCCGAGGGCGGGGCTCTCGGCGACGGTCCGGGCGAAGTCCGGTCCGGAGAAGCCGAGTCGGGGGTCGTGGCGGTCGAGTCCGGCCAGGCAGCCGCGGCGCAGCGCGGCGAGGGCGGACTCGCCGGGGGCGCGCTCGGCGACGGTCCGGGCGAGCCGGCCGGCGAGTTCCTCGTGCAGGTCGAAGAAGAGGTCCTCCTTGCGCGGGAAGTGGTTGGTGACGGTCATCTTGGCGACCCCGGCCGCGGTCGCGACCTCGGCGATGGTCGTGCGGTCGAAGCCGCGCTCGATGAAGAGCCTGGTCGCGGCGTGCGAGATCGCCTCGCGGGTGCGGCGCTTGTTGAGCTCGCGGAGGTTCGGTGCGGTCCCGGTGTCGGTCATGGCGCGAGCCTAGCGCAGTTCGCTGGGTCGGTCACAGTAATTAGGCTTGACCTAATCAGTGGGTCCGTCCTAAGTTCTTCCTCGGCGGCCGGAGCGGCTGCCGAGGAACGAGCCTGGGGAGGGCGCATGACCGTCTCGGTCGCGAGGAAGGGCAGGCCGGGGGAGGCCCGGTCGACGAGGCCGGAGCCGTTGCCGCCCGGCCTGATGAGGATGGGGGCGGTGCTCGCGCTGGGCCCGGTCCTGGCACTGCTGGACGCCACGATCGTGAACGTCGGTATCGATGCCGTCACCCGTGAGCTGCACAGCTCGGTGGCGGCGGTGCAGTGGGTGGTGACGGGCTACCTACTGGCGATATCGCTGACCATGCCGCTCTCGGGCTGGGCCGCCGGCCGGTTCGGGGCCCGCCGGGCCTGGCTGGCCTCGGTGGTGCTGTTCGTGCTGGGGTCCGCACTGTGCGGCCTGGCCTGGTCGACGGGGAGCCTGATCGCCTTCCGGGTGCTGCAGGGCGTCGGCGGCGGGATGATCCAGCCGCTGGGGCAGGCGATCATGGTGCAGGCGGCCGGACCGTCCCGGATCGGCCGGGTGATGGGCACGCTGCTGCTTCCGATCAGCCTCGCTCCCGTCCTGGGGCCGATCCTCGGCGGGTTGGTGCTGGAGCACCTGGACTGGCGCTGGATGTTCCTGCTGAACGTGCCAGTCGGGCTGGTGACGGTGCTGCTGGCGGCCCGGTGGCTCCCGGCCGCGGAGCGGTCCGAACTCCCGGCGCCCAGGCTTGACGTCACGGGCCTGGCGCTGCTGTCGCCCGGTCTGACCGCCCTGGTCTACGGGCTCGCCACGATCGGCGCGGCCGGTGAGGGCGGTGAGGGCAGCGCGCTCGGCCCGGTTGCGGTCGGGGCGGGGGCGGCGCTGCTGGTGGTCTACGGGTGGCACGCGTTGCGGGTCGGGCGCCGTGCCGGCCGGGCCCCGCTGATCGACCTGCGGCTGTTCGCCCGGCGGGGCTTCGCGGTGGCGACGGCGAACAGCTTCCTGCAAGGGGCCGTGCTGTACAGCTCGATGTTCCTGGTGCCGCTCTACTACCAGCAGCTGGAGCACACCGGGGCCGTCGCGGCCGGGCTGCTGCTGGCGCCCCAGGCGCTCGGCACGGCGGTCACCTCGCTGCTGTCCGGCCGAATAGCCGACCGCGTCGCGCCGCGCCCGCTGATCCTGCTCGGCATCGGCTGCTCGCTGCTCGGCACCCTCGCCTTCACCCAGCTGGGGCGTGGCTCCGGCCCGGCGGACTGGCTGGTCGTCGGCTCGCTGGTGCTGCGCGGGGTGGGCATGGGAATCATCGTGATCCCCGGCATGGCGGCGGTGTACGGGAGCGTCGACAGGACCCAGGTGCCCGCTGCCGCCGGTGCGGTGAACGTGCTCAACCGGCTCGGCGGGGCGCTCGGTACGGCGGTGCTGACGTTGGTCCTCCAGCACGCACAGGCGGCGCGGCCGGATCGCCCCGCTGCGGCCTTCGGCACGACCTTCTGGTGGGTGCTGGCCCTGTCGGCACTCTCGATCGCGCCGGCCCTGCTCTACCCGGGCACCGCCCGCAGGGCGGCCTGACTGTAGATCATTCCGCAGTTCCCCTTCCGAACCCCGACCTTGGAGGTATCCGTGTTCACCAAGCACCCCGGTGGCCTGCGTCTGCTCACCGTGCACGCCCACCCCGACGACGAGTCCAGCAAGGGGGCGGCCACCCTCGCCCGGTACGCCGCGGAGGGCGTGGACGTCCTGGTCGCCACCTGCACCGGAGGCGAGCGCGGGTCGGTGCTCAATCCGGAGCTGGACCGCCCGGAGGTCCGCGCCGACCTCACCCGGATCCGGCGCGAGGAGATGGCGGCCGCGCGCGAAATCCTCGGTGTGCGACAGCAGTTCCTCGGCTTCGTCGACTCCGGGATGCCGGGCCCGGACGAACCGCTGCCGGAGGGCTGCTTCGCCGCCCAGCCGGTGGAGGTAGCGGCGGCGCCGCTGGTCGAGCTGATCCGGAAGTTCCGTCCGCACGTCCTGATCACCTACGACGAGACCGGCGGGTACCCGCACCCGGACCACGTGATGACCCACAAGGTCGCCGTGGAGGCCTTCGAGGCCGCCGCCGACCCGAAGCGCCACCCGGAGGCCGGCGAACCCTGGCAGACGGCGAAGCTCTACTACCACCTGGCCCTCTCCCGGCCCTGGTTCCAGGCGATGCACGACGCCATGACGGAGCGTGGGATCCCCTCGGCGATGGGTGAACTGCTTGCCGGGTGGCCCGACACCCCGCCCGCCCTCGCGACCACCACCCGGATCGCGTGCGCCGAGCAGTTCGCCGTCCGGGACGCGGCGATGCTGGCGCACGCCACTCAGGTCCAGCCCGGGGTGGCCTTCATGGCCCACCCGCGGGACGTCGAACGCGAGGTCTGGCCGACCGAGGACTACCACCTGGCGCGCAGTTTCGTGGCCGGTGCCGAAGGTGCAAGCGGGGCGGGTGGGGTCGAGACCGATCTGTTCGCGGGGCTGCGGGCCGACCGGAACGCCGGGGAAGGAGGAGCACTGAGCAAGCCTTGAGCCGGGCGTTCGGGCGTTGGGGCGTTCGAATAGGGCAGGTTGACGGCAACGGCTGAGGCCCGGGCCAGGGTCCCACCGGGCCAGGGGTCCCACCGGTCAACTACCGCTCAGAGCGCGGCCAGCACCCCGCAGAGCGCAAGGAGTCCGCAGATGCCGAAGTTGACCAGTTTGTGCGAGAGGAAGATCGCCGCGAACTCGCGGATGGTCGCGCTCGGCCAGTAGTACCGGGCGGTGGGCGAGCCGAAGACGTGCCCGTTGACGCCGGTCCTGCGGGCGGTCAACGCGGCCCGGAAGGCATGGAAGTTGTTGGTCACCACGACGCAGCGGTAGTCGGGCTTGGCCTGCTCCATGATGGCCCGGCTGAACAGCAGGTTCTCCTCGGTGGTGCGCGAGCGGTCCTCCCGCTCGATGTGCTCGGCGGGGAAGCCGCGTTCGACCAGGTAGTCGGCCATGGCGTGGGACTCCGGCAGCTTCTCGTCCGGGCCCTGGCCACCGGAGGTGATCAGCACCGGCGGGTTGCCGCGTGCGGCTTGGGCCTCGTACACCTCGCGGCCCCGGTTGAGCCGGCTGGCCAGCAGCGGCGGCACGCGTTCGCCGCCGATCAGCCCGGAACCGAGGACGACCACGAAGTCGACGTCCCGGCGGGGCCGGTGGCGTCCGTACAGGAAGGCGTAGCCGACGAAGCAGACGAAGAGGAAGGAGATGTAGCCGACCACCAGGACGGCGGTGCCGGCCAGGATGGCCAGCCGCGGTGAGTGGGTGACGATGGCCGCGGCCAGCAGCGCGATCACGGCGACGATGCCGAGCCCGGCCAGCAGGGACAGCAGGTTGGCCGGACGGGTGCCCTCCTTGCGGATCATCGTCACGCCGTTGGAGAGCAGGAACCAGACCAGGGCCACCGTTCCGACGGTGGGCAGCAGGATGATCGCCACGGCCGCGAGCTCCGCCACCAGTGTGGGTGCTCTGCGGAGTTCGGCGAGCAGGGCGAGCGAGAGGAGTGAGACGGCGATGCCGAGCAGCACGGCGTTGCTGAACTGGCGTCGGTCGCGCAGTACCCCTATTCCGAACAGGAGGAAGAACAGGGCGGCCGGAGCGTAGGCGAGCATGGTTCGTATCGTAGGGGGAGGGTTGGAGAGGTGGATCAGGCGAAGCGGTCGACCGCCGCGCGGAGGGCCTCGGCCATCTTGGGACTTCCGGTGTGCCCGGCCTCGTCGATCACCGTCAGCTTCGCGTCCGGCCAGGCCTCGGCCAGGTGCCAGGCGGTGTCGAGAGGGCCACCGAGGTCGAGTCGTCCGTGGATCAGCTCGCCCGGGATACCGGCCAGTCGGCCGGCGTCGCGCAGCAGTTGGTCGTCGGGGAGGAAGGCCCGGTGCGAGAAGTAGTGCGCCGCGATCCGGGTGAAGGCCATCAGGGCGTCGGAGGGCCGGTCCGAGTAGGCGTTCGGCTTGCCCAGCACCTCGTGCGAGATCACCGCGTCCTCCCAGGTGGCCCAGGCCCGGGCGGCGGCCCGACGGGTGCTCTCCTCCGGGCTGTTGAGCAGCCGGCTGTAGGCGGAGAGCAGGTCGAACACGTCGCCGTCCCGGTCGGCAGCGGGCAGGAAGTCGCGGAACTCCGCCCACGGGCCCGGCAGGAAGCGGCCGACACCCTGGTAGAGCCACTCGGTCTCGGCCGGGCGGGTCGTGGTCACCCCGCAGAGCACGATCGCGGAGACCCGCTCCGGGTGGGCCTGCGCGTACGCCAGGATCAGGGTGGAGCCCCAGGAGCCGCCGTACAGCAGCCACTTGTCGAGGCCCAGGTGCTCGCGCAGCCGCTCCAGGTCGGCGACCAGGTGGGCGGTGGTGTTGTGCTCCAGCCCGGTCGACGGGTCGGCGGCGTGCGGCAGGCTGCGCCCGCAGCCGCGCTGGTCGTACTGGACGACGCGGTAGCGCTGCGGGTCGAAGTACCGTCGGCTGCCCGGGTTGTGGCCCGATCCGGGCCCGCCGTGCACCACCACGGCGGGCTTCCCGTCCGGGGCGCCGGAGGTGTTCCAGTGGATCCGCTGCCCGTCGCCGACGTCCAACAGACCCTGTGCGTAGGGTTCGTCGTGCTGGTACGGCTCGGACATCGGGGAACTCCTCCGTGAACGTTCGGGCGGGGCGCCGGGCGAGCCTACCCGTAGTCGGGCGGGGCGGAGTCCGATATTCAGAGTCCGGTGCTCAGGGTCCGGTACTCAAAGGACGGCGTTCGGAGCCCGATGCTCAGAGGCCGATGTTGAGTCCAAAGGCGCTGTCGAAGGAGGCGTAGCCGACGCAGAGGATCAGCCAGAGGCCGAGCGCGCCCACGATCCCGGCGGTGATCCGGCCGAGCCGGCTGCGTTGTTCCTTCGGCCTGCGCCGGTGGCGGATGCCGTGGACGAGCCCGAGCAGGCCCGCCGCGGCGAGTGCGTAGGCGGCGGCCGGGCTGGCCCGGTGGAGGGTCTGGGCGAGCAGGAACGAGCCCGCCAGTGAAGCCGTGGTGAGCGCGAGGAGCACCACGCCGCCGACGGCTTCGAGGACGAACTCGCCGAGGCAGCCGGCCGAGTGGCGGGCCAGGCCGGTGGTCAGTCCGGTGGCCAGTCCCACCTGGCCGCCGGGGACGGGGGTCGGGTCCCCGGGCTGGTGCCGGACCGGCTCCGCTCCTGGCACCGCCCCCGGCTCCTGTGCTGCCTGCTCCCCGGCCATGCCCCACCCCACCCCTTTGCCCACCCTTTACCTGGTGGGTAGCGTAGCGGATCCTCGCTGCGGTGCCGCAGGTCAGCGGTGGTCCGGCGGCAGCAGGGCGGCCAGCCCGTCGAGGATGCGCTCGACGCAGAACTCGAAGCGGACGTCGTGGTTCGGCTCGGTGAGGTCGGCGGCGAGCGCGACCAGGTTGGGGAAGTCCTCGACGGGCAGTGCGCGGAAGCGCTCGCGGACCTCGGTGACGACCTCCAGCCGGCTGGCGCCCTCGGCCTCGGCGGCCGACAGCGGCGACTGCTCCTGGAGGACGAAGCCCTGGACGAAGGAACTCAGCAGGTAGGTGGTCAGGGCGGCGTGGGCGTCGGAGAACCCGGCCTCGCGCAGGCGGTCCAGCTGGTCGTCCAGCAGGCCGAGCATGTGCGGTCCCGGTGCGAGGCGTCCGGCCATGACCTTGGCGGCGTCGCGGTTCTCGTGCAGCAGCCGACGGTAGTTCCAGCAGTATCCGCGCATCTGGACCCGCCAGCCGCCTTCGCGGGGCGGGGGCTCGGCCGAGGCGATGATCGCGTCGTTGAGCAGGTCGAGCAGCTCTTCCTTGTTGCGGACGTGCCAGTACAGCGAGGCGGCCTTGACGCCGACCTCGGCGGCGACCTTGCGCATGGACAGCCCGGCCAGGCCGTCCCGCTCCAGCACGCGGAGCGCTGCCTGGGCGAGGCTCTCCCTGGTCAGGGCGGGGGGCGTGGTGTGGTGCGCCGGTGTGGCGCTGTCGTTCTCCGGCACGGCTGTGCGGACACCTCCGGGTGCGGCTGCGGAATCCCATTTGCAATCTAACACCGTTAGGGGCAGCCTGTGGACACCGAATCCGCCCCTAACGATGTTAGGGGCTCAGTCGTGGGAGGGAATCCATGGAAGGAGCGAGCGCCCGCCGCAAGCGGCTCGCCCTGCTGACGCTCTGCGTGGCCATGTTCATGGCCATGCTGGACAACGTCGTCGTCAACGTCGCCCTGCCCCGCATCGGGCAGGACCTGGACGCCGGGATCAGCGGCCTCCAGTGGGTCGCCGAGGGCTACAGCCTGGTCTACGCCGCTCTCGTGCTGACCGGCGGTGCAGTGGGCGACCGCTACGGCCGCACCCGGATGTTCGTGCTGGGCCTGGGCCTGTTCACGGCGGGCTCCGCGGTGGCCGCGCTCGCCGGGACGATCGAGGTGCTGGTCGGCGGCCGGATGGTCCAGGGCGTGGGGGCCGCGCTGCTCACCCCGGGCAGCCTCACCCTGCTGGGCCACGTGTTCACCGACGAGCGCGAGCGCACCAGGGCCGTCGGCCTCTGGTCGGGGGTGTCCGCACTGGGCCTGTCGATCGGCCCGGTGATCGGCGGCCCCATGGTCGAACACCTCGGCTGGGCCGGCGTGTTCTGGATCAACGTGCCGATCGGCGTGGTCGGCGTGGTGCTCGCCGCCAGGGTCCTCCCGGGCATCCCGCCACGGGCCCGGCGGATCGACTTCGGGGGCTTCGCGCTCTCCGCGGCAGGCCTCGGGCTGCTGGTGTACGCCCTGATCGAGGGCCCGTCACGAGGCTGGACCGACTCGCTGGTGGTCGGCTGCGGCGCCGCCGCGCTCGCCCTGCTGGTCGCCTTCCTGCTGCTCGAACTGCGCCTGGCCGAGCCGATGCTGGAGCTGCGGCTGTTCCGGGACGGCGCGCTGAACGGAGCGCTGCTGAGCGGCTTCATGGTCAGCTTCGGGATGTTCGGGGCGCTGTTCTTCCTGCCGCTGATGATGCAGGGCGTGCTCGGCTGGTCCCCCTCCGGTGCGGCCTACGGCGGGCTGCCGATGACCGCCATGCTGGTGGTGGCGGGCCCGCTGTCCGGCCGGCTGGCGGCCCGGTACGGTCCCCGGCTGCCGATGGTGCTCGGGCTCGCGCTCTGCGCGGTCGGCCTCGGCGGGCTGTCGCTGTACGGCGACCGCGCCCACTACGTCGAGTACCTCTGGACGCTGTTCACGCTGGGCTTCGGGATGGGCCTGACCTTCACCCCGATCTCGATCGCGGTGCTCCGGCGGGTCGCTCCGGCGCAGACCGGGATGGCCTCGGCGACCGTCAACACCCTGCGGGAACTCGGCGGCGTGCTCGGGATCGCGGTGCTCGGCGCCGTCCTGACCAACCGGATGACGGACGAGCTGACCTCGGCCCTGCACCGGCTCGGTGTCCCGGCCGGGGCGGTGGGGCCGATCGCGGACGCGCCCACCGGTGCCGCGCACGGCGGTGGCGGTCCGGCCGGAGCGCTGCCCGCGCCGGTCCAGCAGGCCGTGGACGGCGCCTTCGTCGACGGCATCCACCTCGCGCTGCGCTGCGGATCGGCCGCACTGGCCGTCACCGCCGTGCTGGTCGCGGTGCTGCTGGGCCGGGCCCGCCCGATCGCCGGGGCCGCCCCGGGCGCGGCGCAGCCGGAGGAACTGGCCGGGGCGAACCGGTAGGCCCTGGTCGGCCGGTGCCCCTGGGCGGCCGTTGCCGTGGTCGAGCGGTGCCCCGGTCGGCCGGTGCCCCTGGGCGGCCGTTGCCGTGGTCGAGCGGTGCCCCGGTCGGCCGGTGCCCCCGGTCGGGCGCTACCGGACAGCTCTGACGCCCGGGGTCCGGCCGGCTCAGCGGATCCCCTCCACCGCGGCCTGGGCCGCCCGGGCCAGCTCCCGCCGGGCCCCCGCCCGGGTGGGCTGCGGTCCGGGCGGCGGGATCGGCGGCAGGAAGGTGACCTCGGCGACCAGCCCGCGCACCGCGACCACCCGGGCGAGCGAGGTGAGCAGCCCGTCGTCGCCGATGAAGGCGGGCGCGCTGGTCGGCCGCCCGTCCGCGAGCCGGTAGCGGATCGTCACCGGCTGGACGAAGGCGCCCGCCTCCACCGCGGCCTGGAACAGCGCGGGCCGGAAGCGCCCGCTCTCCCGCCCGCACCAGGTCGACCCCTCCGGGAAGACGATCACCGGGTGTCCGGAGCGCAGCACCTCGGCCACCGCCGCCACGGTGTCCGGGAGCGTGCGCAGCCGGTCGCGGTCCAGGAACACGGTTCCTCCCCAGGCGACCAGGGGCCCGAGCACCGGCCACCGCCGGACCTCGGTCTTGGCCAGCGACCGCCCCGGGCGACCGGCCGCGAGCAGCGGGATGTCCAGCCAGGAGACGTGGTTGGCGACCACCAGCGCCCCGTCGGCGCCGACCGCCCCGGTCCGACCGTTCGCCCCGGTCCGCCCGTTCGCCCCGGGGGGCCGGGCCGTGCCGAGGTGCACGGTCACCCCGAGGGAGCGCAGCACCACCCGCGCCCAGAGCCGGATCAGCCGGTCCCGGGCGCCGTACGGCAGCAGCCGCACCGGCAGGGTGAGCAGTACGCCGGCCGCCACCGTCACCAGGCAGGCGGTCAGCCGCAGCACCCGCCGGGGGTGCGAGACCTCCGGCGCGCGCTCGCCGAGGCAGGTCTCCGGCCGGCAGGGCGCGGTCGGCAGCCAGACGCTCATGACGAGCTGCCCAGGGCGGCCGCTCCGGACAGGAAGTGCCGCAGGTAGCGCGGGTCGGTGCGCTCCAGCGACAGCAGGACGTACAGGTCGGCGCAGTTGAAGTCCGGGTCGTGGGCGGGCTCGCCGCAGACCCAGGCGCCGAGCCGCAGGTAGCCGCGGAGCAGGGCGGGCAGGGCGCCGCGCTCGGCACGCGGCACGCCGGTGGCGTCCCAGCGTCGGTGCGGGGTGACCCGGTACTCCGCCGGGGCCAGGTGCTTGGCGCTGATGGTGTCCCAGACCCGGGCCGCCGTGGCGCCGCCGTCCTCCAGGTCGATGGAGCAGCAGCCGCCGACCCAGGTGTTTCCGGTGTCGGCGAGGTACCGGGCGATGCCGCCCCACATCAGGTTGATGACGGCACCGCTGCCCCGGTGCTCGGGGCTGATGCAGGAGCGGCCGAGCTCGACCAGGCCGGGCCGGACGGGCGCGAGCGCGGAGAGGTCGAACTCGCCGTCGGAGTACAGCCGTCCGGCCCGGCGGGCGGCTTCGGGACGGAGCAACCGGTAGGTGCCGACGACGGGCCCGTCCTGGCCCTCGCGGACCAGCAGGTGGTCGCAGTACTCGTCGAAGGGGTCGACGTCGAGTCCGGCGACGGGGCTGTGCAGGACGGCGCCGAGCTCGGCGGCGAAGACCTGGTGGCGCAGCCGCTGGGCGGCGCGCACGTCGTCCTCGTCGCGGGCGAGGGAGACGGTGTAGGCGGTCGGCGCCGGGGCCGGCCGGGTGCGGGGCGCGGGGACCGCCGGGGTGTCGTGGGTGGGGGCGACTGCGGACGGAGCGTACGTGGGGACGGTGGTCATGGCGGACCCTCCAGGGCAGCACGATCGGCGGTGCCGTGGATCGCCAGGGCACCGTCCCGGCCCGCAGGGGTCGTGCATCGGGCGCGGACCGGTCCCCGTATGTGTCTCCAAGCCGGTTGGCATTCACGTTGCGGGCCGGAGGAGCGCAGATGTGCACCTGTTGAATGGGGCCACCCGTGGCGGGCCTTGGCCTGTCGGTCATCTGCCGGGCACCGGGCGGTCGTTCGTCCGGGGTGGACAACGGGGGCGCGCACCTGATTCGTACGCGCCCCCAGAGTCGGCCCCCAGGGTCGGCCCGAGGGGTCCGGCCCTGGGGCCAGCCCTGGGTCCGGACCCAGGATCAGAAGCCCCGCCAGCCCGCCGGGTCGACGCCGCCCGGGACGGCGTCGGCCGGCCCGTACGGTTCGCGGGTGTAGACGAAGGAGCCGATGTCCAGGTGGCTGACCGTGCCGTCGGGTTGCCGGACCACCCGCAGGGTCTCGCCCGCGTAGTAGCGGTCGAGGCCCAGCCAGGTGCCGTCCGGCTGCGGCCGGAAGCGGGAGCCCCGGCCCGCGCCGGTCAGCGGGGTCAGTTCCAGGACGCCCTCGGCGCGCAGCCGCAGGGCGTTGGGTGCGGCGCCCCAGTACCAGGGCCCGGTGAGGGCGAGCAGTTCCTCGTCCACCTCGGGCAGCGGGCGCCAGGGTTCGGGCAGCCGGGGCTCGTGGGCGGCCGTGATGCCGATCAGTTCGGCGGCCAGCCGGCCGGTGCCGCTGCCGTTGGCGTTGGACAGCGCGAAGGCGGCCAGGCCGTCCTCGGCGCTGATCCACAGGCAGGCCGTGAAGCCGGGCATCGAGCCGGTGTGGCCGTACAGCACCCGGCCTTCGTGGCGGGACAGTTGCACGCCGAGGCCGTAGGCGGAGGTCCACTCGGCGTCCTCCGGGCCGACCTCGGGGCGGCGCATCTCGGCGAGGGTGTCGGCCTTGAGCACCTGGTCGTCGCCGGCCGCGAGGAAGGCCGCCCAGCGGGCCAGGTCGGCACCGGTGGACCAGAGTTGACCGGCCGGGGCCATCAGCCCGGTGTCGGTGGGGGGTTCGGGGAGCATGACGTCGGCCCACGGGTGGACGGCGAAGCCCCCGGCGTGCGGCTGCTCGGGCAGCAGGGTGGTGCGGTCCATGCCGAGCGGGGCCAGCACCTCGCGGCGCAGCGCCTCGCCCCAGGGCTCGCCGCGCAGCCGCTCGACCAGGGCGCCGAGCAGCGCGTAGCCGGGGTTGGAGTAGTGGTGGCGGCGCCCGGCCGGGTGCTTGAGCGGGCTCGACTCCTCCAGCAGGTCCCCGAGTCCGGGCCGCAGGGCGCCTTCGGTCCGTTCCCACCAGGGCCCGGGCGTCTCGGCGGCGAGCCCGCCGGAGTGGGCGAGCAGCTGGGCGACGGTGAGGTCGTCGGCCGGGGTGCCGGGCAGGTGGCGGCCGAGCGGGTCGGCGAGGTCGAGCAGGCCCTCGTCGCGCAGCCGCAGCACCAGCACCGCGGCGAAGGTCTTGCTGAGCGAGCCGATCCGGTACTGGACGTCCAGGTCCGGTGCGTGCCCCTCGATCATGCTGCGGGCGCCGGTCCACACCAGCCGGCCGTCCCGCACCACGCCCGTCACCATCGAGGGGGTGCGGCCCTCGGCCTGGGCGACGGCGGTGCGGTGCAGCAGGGCGCGGGCGGTGGTGGGCAGCAGTCGGTCGGGCAGGTCGGCGAGGTGATCACTGTTCGGCATGCCCGGACAGTAGCCCAGCCGACCCGTGGGTCCGGCCGAATATCCGCTCGGCCCGGCAGCGGCCATACCGCTCAGCCCGGCAGTGGCGGTAGCTCTGGCCGCTCCAGCCACGCCTCGAACAGCGGGCCGAGCGGGGCCGTGGTGTACCGGGAGGCGTGGGTCAGGAGGTCGCCGGTGGTGACCACGCCGTGCCGGTTGACGCCGGCCCAGTCCCGCAGCATCGCGAAGAACGCGTCCTCGCCGAGCGCCCGCCGCAGCGCGTGCACCACCAGGCCGCCGCGCTGGTACAGCCGGTCGTCGAACATCAGCCGGCGGCCCGGGTCGCCGAGCCGGAGGTCCTGCGGCAGCCCGGCCAGCAGCCGGTGCGCGGCGGCGGCGTGCACGGCGGCGGCCGGGCCCCCGGCGTGCTCGGACCAGAGCCACTCCGCGTACTTGGCGAAGCCCTCGTTCAGCCAGATGTGCCGCCAGTCGGCGATCGTGACGCTGTTGCCGAACCACTGGTGGGCCAGCTCGTGGGCGATCAGCCGCTCCCGCTCCCAGCCGCCGCCGAGGTGGTTGGTGCCGAAGGTGGCCACGCCCTGCGCTTCCACCGGGACGTCCAGCTCCTCGTCCGCGACCACCACCGCGTACTCGCCGAACGGGTACGGCCCGAAGACCTCGGCGAAGTGGGCCATCATCTCGGGCTGCCGGGCGAAGTCCCGGGTGAAGTCCCCGACCAGCCGCTCCGGCACGTACCCGGTCTGCGGCACCGACGGCCGGGCGGCCAGCGGCACCGCCCGGTAGTGCCCGATGGAGACCGTCACCAGGTACGGCGAGGTCGGCGCGCTCTGCTCGTACACCCAGGTGGTGCTGGACGCCCGGGTGGTCCGGGTGAGCAGCCGTCCGCCGCTCAGCACCGTGAACGGGGACGGCGTGGTGACCGCCACCTGGTACGTCGCCTTGTCCGCGGGCCGGTCGTTGCACGGGAACCAGGACGGCGCGCCGACCGGCTGGCTGGCCACCAGCGCGCCCTCGGTCAGCTCCTCCCAGCCCAGGCCGCCCCACGGGCTGCGCACCGGGCGGGGGTTGCCGGTGTAGTGCACCTCGACGGTGAACGCCGCACCCGCCGCGAGCGCCTTCGCCGGGCGGATCCGCAGCTTGCCGCCGCGGTGGGTGTAGCGGGCGGCCCGGCCGTCGACCAGCACCCGCCCGATCCGGAACTCGGCCAGGTCGAGCGCGAACTCGGCCAGCGCCGCGTCCGCGACCGCGCTCAGCCGGGCCGAGGCGGCCAGCCGGTTGGGCCCGGGCCGGTAGTCCAGCGCGAGTTCGTAGCGGTGCACCCGGTAGCGGTGGTCGCCGCTGTTCGGGAAGTACGGGTCCGGTCCGGCGGCGGCCGGCGGGGCGTGCTTGGGCTTCACGGGGGCGGGCGCTTCCTGCGGGCCGGGACGGGTGGGGGTGTTCGCACCAGGGCGAGGGGTGGTCGTACCGGGGGGAGGGGTGGTCACGACGTGGTCTGCCACGCCTCGATGGGGTTGCCCAGCCACCGGGTGTCCGCGGGGACGGACTCGGCCCGCATCACCAGCGAGGCCGGGCCCAGCGTGCTGCGCTCGCCCACCGTGCTGCCGGGCAGCACGATCCCGCCCGGGCCCAGGGTGGCACCCTCGCGGAGGACCACAGTATCCATCCGCATGATCCGGTCGTGGAAGAGGTGGGTCTGCACCACGCAGCCCCGGTTCACGCTGACCCCGTCGCCGAGGGTGACCAGGTCCGCCTCCGGCAGCCAGTAGCTCTCGCACCACACGCCGTGCCCGACCTTGGCGCCGAGCGCGCGCAGCCACAGGTTCAGCACCGGGGTGCCCGGCACCGCGCCGACCAGCCAGGGCACCGCCAGTACCTCGACGAAGGTGTCGGCGAGCTCGTTGCGCCACACGAAGCCGCTCCACAGCGGGTGCTCCACCGCCCGGAACCGGCCGACCAGCAGCCACTTCGCGGCCACCGCCACCAGGCAGGCCACCCCGCCCGCCGCCAGCAGCACCAGGCCGGAGAGCAGCGCCGCCGCCAGCGGGGAGCCGTCCGCCAGCCAGGACAGCGCCGCCACCGTCAGCAGGCCCAGTGCCCCCGAGGCGAGCACCGGCAGCAGCCGGGCCAGCTCGACCAGCCCGCGCGCCCAGCGCAGCCGGGCCGGCGGCTCGTACGTCAGGCTCTGGTCCGCCCGGTCGGCCGCGCGCGGCAGCCGCACCGGCGGCATGCCCAGGTAGGAGCTGCCCTTCTTCGCCTTCGCCGGCGTCGCCGACAGCACGCCCACCAGGCCCCGCTTGGGCACCGAGCGACCCGGCGCGGTCATCCCCGAGTTGCCGAGGAACGCCCGGTCGCCGACCTTCGCCTCGCCCAGGCGCATCCAGCCGCCGCCCAGCTCGTACGGCGCGATCAGGGTGTCGTCGGCCAGGAACGCGCCGTCCCCGACGGTGGTCAGGCTGGGCAGCGCCAGCACCGTGGACACCTCGGCGCCCCGGCCGACCCGCATCCCCAGCGCCCGCAGCCACAGCGGGGTGACCAGTCCGGCGTACAGCGGGAAGAGCACCTCGCGGGCCCGGTCCATCAGCTGGCTGACCGTCCACGCCTGCCAGCTGACCCGGCCGTGCAGCGGGTGCACCCCGGGCACCAGGCCGATGCTCAGCAGCCGGACCAGCACCACCAGCTGCGCCGCGTACAGCGCGCCGTACGCCAGGGTGGCGGGCAGCAGGCCGAGCAGGGCGCCGCCGAGCGCCGGACCGAGGTCCGCGCCCTGCTCGACGAACCGGGAGAGCACGGCTAGGGCGGCCGCGGCGGGCAGGACCGGGAGCAGGCCGATCAGGGCGTCGCCGGCGCCGTACAGCGCGGCCCAGGCGGGCCGGCGCACGGGAGCCTCCGTCGGCCAGGACCACTCGGCCCGGCCCAGCTTGACGGCGGGCGCGCCGCCCCAGCGCTGGCCGGTCGGCACCTGGCCGGTGACGCTGGAGCCGGGCAGCACCTGGGCGCGCTTGCCGACCCGGGCACCGGGCAGCAGCGTCGAACGGGTGCCGACCACCGCGTCGGCGCCGACCTTGATCTGGCCGACCTCCAGCCGGTCGCCGTCCAGCCAGTAGCCGGCGAGATCGACCTCGGCCTCGACGGCGCAGCCCCGGCCCAGCTTGAGCATCCCGGTCACCGGCGGCAGCGAGTGGAGGTCCACCTCCTTCGCGACCTTGGCGCCCAGCACCCGGGCGTAGGGGACCAGCCAGGCGCCGGACAGCTCGGTCGCGCCGCTCAGCTCGGCGAGCCGCTCGGCCGCCCACAGCCGCAGGTGCACGGCGCCGCCGCGAGGGTAGCGGCCGGGGCGCAGGCCGCGCAGCAGCAGCCGGGCGCCGCCGGCCCCGATCGCGAGCCGGCCCGGCGAGCTGTACAGCAGCAGCGCGCCCGCACCGACCACCCACCAGGAGGCGGTGGGCGCCCACGGGTAGTCGCCGACGTGCGCGAGCAGGTTCCCGGCGGTCAGCAGGGCGACCGTCCAGCGCAGGCCGACCACGGTGAACAGCGGGACCAGCAGGAGCAGCTGGAGCAGCTTGGCCCTGGTCGGCACCAGGGTGACCGTACGGGCCTCGCCGTCGGCGGTGGCCGTGCGCTCCAGGTGGCGGGCGAGCTTGCGCAGCGTCGGGTGCTGGTAGATGTCCAGCACCGCGGCGTTCGGATAACGGGTGCGCAGCAGGGTGGTCAGCCGGGCGGCGGCCAGGCTGCCGCCGCCGATGGCGAAGAAGTCGTCCCGGGCCCCGGCCACCTGCACGCCGAGGATCTCCGACCACTGCTCGGCCAGCCAGGCCTCGGTGCCGTACAGCCGCTCGCCCGGCCCGGCGGCCTCCAGCTCGGGCAGCGGCCAGGGCAGGGCGTTGCGGTCGACCTTGCCGGAGGTGCGGGTGGGCAACACGTCGACCGGGGCGAGCAGCGGCACCAGGGCGGCGGGCAGCTCGGCGCGCAGCCGCTCCACGGCCCGCTCGCGGTCGAAGCCGTCCTGGACCACCAGGTAGCCGACCAGCAGCTGGTTGCCGCCGCGCGCGGTCCGTACGGCCGCGGCCGCGCCGGCCACGCCGGGCAGCGCCTGCAGGGCGGCGTCCACCTCGCCGAGCTCGATCCGGCGCCCGCCGAGCTTGATCTGCTCGTCGGTGCGGCCGAGGAACAGCAGGCCGGCCGGGTCGGCCTGGACCAGGTCACCGCTGCGGTAGGCGCGCTCCCAGCCCAGCGAGGGCAGCGGGGCGTACTTCTCGGCGTCCTTCTCCGGGTCGAGGTAGCGGGCCAGGCCGACCCCGCCGATCACCAGCTGCCCGGTGCCGCCGGGGGCGACCGGCTGCCCGGCCTCGTCGACCACGGCGAGGTCCCAGCCGTCCAGCGGCAGGCCGATCCGGACCGGGCCGTCACCGGTCAGCAGGGCAGCGCAGGCGACCACGGTGGCCTCGGTCGGGCCGTAGGTGTTCCACACCTCGCGGCCCTCGGTGACCAGGCGCTGCACCAGCTCGGGCGGGCAAGCCTCGCCGCCGAAGATCAGCAGTCGGACCTCGTTGAGCGCCTCCGCGGGCCACAGCGCGGCCAGGGTCGGGACGGTGGAGACCACGGTGATCTCCTGCTCGGCCAGCCAGGGGCCCAGGTCGGCGCCGCTGCGCACCCGGGAGCGGGGGACGGGCACCAGGCAGGCGCCGTGCCGCCAGGCCAGCCACATCTCCTCGCAGGAGGCGTCGAAGGCGACCGACAGGCCGGCCATCACCCGGTCGCCGGGGCCGATCGGCTCCTCCTGGAGGAAGAGCGCGGCCTCGGCGTCGACGAAGGCGGCGGCGTTGCGGTGGGTGACCGCGACGCCCTTGGGCTTCCCGGTGGAGCCGGAGGTGAAGATGATCCAGGCGTCGTCGGCGGGGGAGGGGCGGCGCTCCGGGGCGGGCCCGCGCTCCGTGGTGCCGCTCAGGGCGCGCCCGGCGCCGAGCACGGCGGCCACGGCGGCCTCGCCGAAGACCAGCTGGGCGCGCTCGTCCGGGTCCTCGGCATCCACCGGGACGTAGGCGGCGCCGGCGGCGAGTACGGCGAGGATCGAGACGTACAGGTCGTTGGTGCCGGAGGGCACCCGGACGCCGACCCGGTCGCCGCGACCGATCCCGGCGGCGGCCAGGCGGCGGCGCAGCTGCTCGACCTCGGCGGCCAGGGCCCGGTAGCTGAGCACGGTGCGCCCGTCGTCGAGGGCCGGCTCGTCGGGGTGGGCGCGCACGGTGGCGTCCAGCACGTCGACCAGGGTGCGCGGGGCGGCGGCCGGGCGGCCGGGGAACAGGGCCCGGGGCGGCGCGGGCCGCGGCGGTGTGGAGTCCGGCACCGGCACCGGCTCCGGCACCGGCACCGGCTCCGGCGCGGGCCGCGGCGGCGTGGCGTTCTGCTTCGGGTGGCTCGGTTCAGCGGTCATGGCAGCCCGTGCGCTCCTCTGTCCTCGCCCCGTTCCTACCGATGTCCGGCCCCTGGGGCGGCGGGATCACCTGTGCGACGGGTGACCCCGCTCCGGGGCCGGAGCGGACAACCCGACCGATGGTAGCCCCGGGGCGGCGAGCCGGCAGTGGGCCGCAGAAGGCTCAACTTGGCCTCGAACGGCCGAATCTGACGTTACGTCAGTCAACAACTGATGCCCGTTCGTATCGATGTGACGATTCGTCAGTCGAATTGACGGACCGTCAGGTCGACTTTCCGATCGTGACCCATGCCACAGGAAATGCTGCTCCGTTCGGGTGGCGGGCCGGGCCGGGCGGTGCCGGGCCCGGCACCGCCCGGGGGTCGGACGGTCAGTGGAAGAGGTGCAGGTGCTCGTCGAGGAAGGCCGTCAGGCTGCGCGGGGGGCGTCCGGTCAGGCGGGTGAAGGTGTCGTCCGGTACCTCCTTGCGGACCACTGCGAGCTGCTGGATCTCCACCACGTGGGCGGCCAGCCAGTCCGGCATCCCGGCCCGGCCGACCAGGTGGGCGTGCAGTTCGCCGGGCGCCAGGTCCAGGTAGCGGACCGGTCGGCCCAGCAGCTCGCCCAGCAGCGCGGCGAGCTCCGGGTGGCTGTAGGCGCGCCCGCCCGTGAGCGGGTAGCTGCCGCCGGCCAGCTCCGGGCGGGTCAGTACCTCCGCCGCGGCGTCGCCGATGTCCCGGACGTCCACGTAGTTGCACCGGGCCGGCCCCATTGCGCCGTGCAGCACCCCGCCGGCCGCCACGCCGGGCGCCAGGAGCAGCAGCTTCTGCAGGAAGGCGTACGGCCGCAGCACGGTCGTGGTGACGCGCAGCGACCGCAGGTGCTTCTCGATCAGGTGGTGGCCCCGGGAGACGGCGACCGGGGAGTCCGGTTCCGCGGCCGGGGCGGACACCTTGACGATGTGCTCCACGCCGCAGTCGACGGCCGCCTCGATCGCGGCCAGTTCGTACTGCGCCTGGCGCGGGCCGTTGGCCATGGTGAGGAACAGCTGGCGCGCGCCCTGGAACGCCCGGCGCAGTGAGGCAGGGTCGGCGGCGTCGGCCGGGAGGGTGGTGGTCCGGGCGAGCGTGTGGTCGTCGAGCGCGGCGGCCAGTCGGGCAGGGTCGCGGCTGAGGGCGCGGGTCGGTATGCCGAGGGCGGCCAGGCTGCGGAGGGTGGCACCGCCGGTGGCGCCTCCGGCGCCCATGATGACGATCATGACGTCTGCCTTGCGGGTCGGGTGGTGTTGGTGTTGGTGTTGGTGTTGGTCGTGGTGTTGGTCGTGGAGTCGGCGGGGAGCCGGTGCTGCGGCTCCCGGGCGGGCCGGCTGCCGCGCCAGCGCCAGGTGGAGATGGTTCCGGCGATCGCCGAGGAGACCGGCAGGTCGACCGGCAGCCGCCGCGGCCAGGGGCTGTGGGCGAGCGGCGGGAGGTGCGGGAGCCAGCGCGCGGCGGCCAGGCCGACGGCGAGGCCGAGGGCGGCGGCGAGCAGCCCGGAGGCGGCGGCCGCGAGCGTCCGGGGCGTCCGGGGCGTCCGGGCCGGCGCGGCCCGGGCCGAGCGGCGGCGGAGCGCGGCGCCCAGCACGGCGGCCACCAGGGCGGAGGTGCCGCCGATGGTGGTGAAGGCGGCGACGATCAGCTGGGGCTGCTGGGTGGCGACTCCGCCGATCCCGGCGCTGACGGCGGGCATCGCGTAGGAGGTCAGGACCTCCCGCCAGAGGACGAAGGGCGGGGGTGCCCCGGGGGCCTTCTTGCTCACGGTTGCTCCTCGATGGATCTGGTGAGGCGCCTAAGCATTTGTACTTAGGTACCTAACTATTGGGGTGAAGAGAAGGCGGACCGCTCGGCGGCCCGCCTCGGGCTCGGGTCGTGTTTGCCGCCCTCGGGGCGGGGTGTCGGTCCTCGGTGTGGCGGCGTCAGTCCTCGGTGAGGGCGTCGACGCCCGCGACGATTCGGGCCAGCAGGTCCAGGAAGGTCGCGCGCTCCTCGACGCTGAGGCCGCCGACCAGCGACTGCATCCGGGCGAAGTGCTCGGGGGCGAGCTCGCGCAGCCGGTCGGCGCCGCGCGCGGTCAGGATCACCACGTTGCCGCGGCCGTCCTCGGCCGACGGCCGGCGGACCACCAGCCCCTCCCGCTCCAGCCCGTCGACCAGGCCGGTCACGGTCGCCCGGGAGACCCCGAGGGTCGCCGCGAGCTGGGACGGTGACTTCTCGCCGCCGTGGTCCTCCAGGTCCGCCAGCAGCCGGTACCGGCCGGTCGAGAGGCCGAACCGCCCGAAGTGCACCTCCCCGGCCTGCCCGAGCCGCGCCCCCGCCGTCATCAGCCGGGCCGCGACCAGGATCGCCTGCGGATCGGCCGACAGGCCGTAGCGGGCGATCTGCCGACGGACCTGCTCGATGCTCGGGGCGGCGGGACCGGTCTCGGGGTGCTGCGTCATGAAAGTAATATGGCGCCTCATCAGATTCCGGTCAAGCTGCCCTGGTCGCCCGTGCCCGGGAGACCGGCCCGGCGACGGTGGTGCGGTAGGGCCCCTTCGGTCGGTCAGCGCCCGGTCAGCGCCCCCGTCAGCGCCCGTTCATTGCCCGGCGCAGACGGATCAGCCAGTCCTGGGCCGTGCCCCGGACCCTGCGGTGCCGTGCCCGGAAGTCGTCCCAGGCCCCGGGCTGGAGGGCCAGCGAGTCCAGGTGCAAGGTGGTCCCGCTCGCCGGGGTGACGGGTCCTCGGCGGAACACCCGGTGCAGCAGCTGCGGGGAGGGGCTGGTGCCGGCGGCCTCCGCGAGCAGGACGGCGTCGTAGAGGTCCTTGGGCTCGGCGCGGCCCTCCGTCGCGGAGTCGGCGTGCAGCCACAACAGCTTCCAGGCGAGCGACAGCTCACGGCTCGCGGTGCGTACGGGGGTCGGCGCAGCGCCGTCGCCACGGGGGACCGCCGTCCACACGGGGGCCTCGGGGAGCCGCTCGTCGCGGGCGAAGTCCAGTGTCACCTCGCCGGGCGGGAGACCGTCGGCCCGCCAGGGGATGGCCAGGCGGATGCCCGGGGAGTCGTACTCCGCGTAGGTCCAGGTGCCGTCGAACCGGGCGGCGGCCGGGTCGAGGACCAGCCCCGGGGCGGCCGTCGGCTGCTCACGCACCAGGTCGAGCAGCGTCCGGTGGGGCGGGTCGGCCTCCGGCTCCGCCGCGCCGATCCAGTGCAGTCCTTCGGGGGCGAGCACGGGTCGCAGACCGGGCGTGTCGACCTCCTCGAAGCTCCAGATCTCGTACCGGGCAGCGCCGTCGGCGGCTTCCGGCCACTGCTGGAGGATGGCCGGCTCCGCCACGTACGGGTACGGGTGCCCGGGATCGACGGGGATCAGTGGTGGCGGCGGGACGATCCAGTCGAGGTCGGCGGGCTCCCGTGCGTCGGCCCCCACCCAGGCCGGCATCACCATGCTTCCGCGCAGCACCAGGATGTCCCCCAGGCGGGAAGTGGCGACCAGGGCGAGGAGGTGGTCGAGGACGGCCCGGTGGGCTCGACGGCGCCCGTCGTCGTGCTCGAAGTCCCCCGCGAGATCCTTCACTTCCGCCACTCCGCGCCTGCTCGTCCGTCCGTCCGCTCGTCGGTGGCCGACTGTAGCGGCCACCACCGACAGCGGGCGGGCCGGCCGGGACCGCGGGGACGGGGGGAGGCCCGCGGTCCCGGCCGTGGGAGGCACCGGCCGACGTGGGGGCGTGGCCGGTCTGCCCAGCAGCCCCGCGAGGGGGTGGTGGGGCTGCTGTGACCCGGAATGCTAGACCGGTCCGGGCCGCATGAACAGAGCTTTGACCTGCGAACTTTCGGCCGCGGACATGCCAGCGGGCCGGTGGTTCAGCGCCGGTGGGCACAGCTCGGACGCGGAGGATGCCGATGCCCGACCGGATCCTTCGGCGACCGCTGGAGTAGGGTCTCGCAGTCGTATCGGGTGATCTTCATGAAGGGGTTCCGCGTGTCAACTCCGGCCGAGCCGCCACCGAGTGCCGAACACCACCCCTCCGACGGGCCGGGCCGGCTCACGGACGCCGCGCCGACCGCGGCCCGGTCGGGGTGGCCTGCGGGGCCTGCGGGGCGTGCGGGGCCCGCGGGGCCTGCGGGGCCTGCGGGGCGTTCGGGGCGTGGCCCGCGTGCCCGGGCGTGGATGTGGGCCGGGATCGCGGGCTGCGTGCTGCTGGCCGCCGGACTGGCCGTGGTCCTCGCCTCCCCGTCGGATGACCGAGAGAGTCCGGTGGCGCTGACCTCGCTCGCGCCCGGCACCTGCTTCCGGAACCCCTCCGCGAGCTACCTCCAGGCCCATCACGATGCCCCGGACGGGCCGGGCCGTGACGTGCTGCCCGTGACATGCGCCGAGCCGCACCGCGGCGAAGTGGTCGCCCAGGCCGCCCTCGACCCCGACCAGGTCCGCCACAACGACCTCGCCACCGCCTCGCAACTGGCCTGCCGGGAGCCCTTCGCGGACTACAACCCGGACTTCTGGGCCCTCCCGGACAACGCCGTCATCACCCTCGTGCCCCCGCGGGAGCAGGACTTCAAGGACCACCCGGTCGCGACCTGCCTCTACCTGGGCCGGAGCATCCCGCTCACCCGCCCGCTGCGTGCCGACACCTCCCGCCTGACCGCCGGGCAGCGCCGCTACCTGGACGCCGTGCGCTCCTACGACAACGTCTCCTCGGTCGGCCTGGACGCGGGGGAGTCGACCAACGACCACCTGACCGCCTGGGCGGGCGAGATGGCCACGGCCGAGCAGCACGCGGTGGACGAACTCCGGAAGGCCGGAGCACCGGCCGGGGCCGAGCAGCAGTTCGCCGTCGTCCTCGACCAGCACCGCAAGGCCGTGTCCGCCTGGCAGGCGGCGGCGGCCGGGACGACCCGCGCCGAGATCCACCACCAGATGGACGCCGCGCGCGAGGCCGACCACGCCGCCATGGACGCGGACCAGGCCGTCCGCGGCGCGCTGGGGCTCTCGACCGCCATGCGGCCGCGCGGCTACTCGCTCTGACGGTGCCTCAGGGAGAGTGCCGGGGCGGGCGGTAGTTCGGCCGGGACCGCAACACCCGCAGCAGTTCGCCCAGTTCGTAGGGGTGGAACTCGCTCTTCGGTACGGCCACCGGGAGTTCACCGCGGGCGTAGAGGTACAGGTGGTCCCGGTCGTCCCTGATCCGGGAGAAGCGCGACCAGGAGAACGCCTGCCGGAAGCCCCCGGTGGTGAAGGCGCAGCCGCTGTCGGCGAAGGTGATGGTCAGCGGGCCGGGGTACTGCGCCCGGTGACGGGCGACGCGGAGCCCGGTGACGAACGACTGCCAGAAGGCGAGCAGCAGGGCGACCACCACCAGCACCACGCCGAGCACTGTCTGGCCACCCGTCACCAGCAGGGCGATGCCGCAGGCCGCGAGCGCCGCGCAGCAGGCCCGGACCACCGCGAAGCGGCGCCGGTAGGCCCGCCGCACCCCGCGGTACTCCTCCTCGGCCGTCAGCTCGTAGCTGACGTGGATGCTCACAGTTCGCCCTCCGGTGGTTCGTCCACTGTCCCGCCGCCCCGGTATCCTGACAGCAGCGGTGGCGGGCGCCAAGTGCTTTGGCCCGCACCGGGGTTCAGGGGGCGGGGACGGGATGGCGCCGCAGGTCCGGACACGGCCGCGGTGAGACGGACGGCCAGGGCGGCGCCCATGTGCCGCTCCCGCGCCGCGACCGGGTCGAGGCCCTCGGGCATCCGGAATCCGGCCGGGAGTTCCTCGGCGGCCTGCACCCGGTCGATCCGGCAGGTGCGTACGCTGTCCGCGCGGCGCGGCGCGGCGCGTCCGCTCCGGGACGCTCGCGGCCTCCTTCCGCTGCCTCCCCGCACACCTCGACGAAGGAAGTGAGTCCCACCGTGGACATCCTGCTCATCGGCGGCCTCTGGCTCGACGGCAGCGCCTGGGACGCGGTGGTACCCGCGTTGGAGGCGCTGGGGCACCGCCCGCTAGCCGTGACCCTGCCGGGCCAGGGCGACGGACGCTCGTCCGCCACGCTGGACGACCAGCTCGCCGCCGTCCTCGCCGCCGTGGACGCCGCCGAGGAGAGGCCCCTCGTCGTGACGCACTCGGCCGCCGCCACCCTCGGCTGGCTTGCCGCCGACGCCCGCCCGGACCGGGTCGCCAAACTGGCGCTGATCGGCGGCTTCCCCCACCAGGACGGCCGGCCCTACGCCGACTTCTTCGCCATCCACGACGGCGCGATGCCCTTCCCCGGCTGGGGCCCGTTCGAGGGGGCCGATAGCGCCGACCTCGACGCGGAGCTCCGCCGCCGCATCGCCGCCGAGGCCGTCCCCGTCCCCGAACAGGTGGCCAGGGGCGTGGTCCGGCTGACGGACCGCCGCCGCTACCAGGTGCCGGTCGTGGTGGTCTGCCCGGAGTTCACCCCGCAGCAGGCCCGGGAGTGGATCGCCGCCGGCGAGGCCCCGGAACTCGCCCGGGCCGAGCACGTCGACTTCGTCGACATCGACTCCGGCCACTGGCCCATGTTCACCAGGCCCGCCGAACTCGCCCACCTCCTCCACGGGATGGCGCCCCGGGGCTGATCGCGCCCGCACTCCGGCCCCGGAACCGGGTCGGTGCCCCGCGGTCGGGATCACCCACCCGTGGGGTGCGCTCTGCGGCAGGATGTCGGCGTCGTCCTGCCCGAGTTGAGGAGCGCCCCTTCATGCGCCGTGCTTCCCTGGCCGCCTCCGCCGTCCCCTCCGCGTGCGTCACCGCGGCCCTGGCGGCGGTCACCCTGCTGTCCGGTTGCTCCTCCTCGGTGCCGGATCGGGACCGCAGTGCGGAGGTGGGACTCATCCTGTGTGCATCGGAAGGCGTCGATCCCGTCCTGGGCGGTCGGATGCGAACGGAGCGGTGCGCGCTATCGGTCGACAACGGCTCTCCCCGCATGCTGGCGTACACGATCGACCTTGCCTGCACGAGTACCGAGCGCCACGCCTTCGACGCCGGCCGCACGGTCTACTACGTGCCGCCCGGCCGGCACACCATCGCCGCCGTCGGCATCCTGGACAGCGTCACCGATCGCGATCTGGCTTGTCGCATCGGTCCGGTGAGCGCCCAGGAGCTGACGCCGGAGGACGGCAGGCCGCAGCCGGCGGCGTCCCCCGACGGTGTGCTGGCGGCCGCGCTGGCGAGGCCGGGAACCGGTGGTGGTTCCGGCCGGGTCGGCACGGAGGCGTCGTCGTCGGCGTCCACCGGGGCGTCGGGCGCTGCGCGGGGCGAGGCCTCTGCTGCGGCATCGGCGTCCGCGTCGGTGGCAGCGTCCGCATCGGCTTCCGCTGCCGCCGTCCGGACGGCGGCAGCGCAGCAGAAGGCGCTCGCCCAGACCTACACGATCGGCGACTACGGCGTCAGGATGAGCCTGGCCAACCCCGCCAACACCACGACCGTCGACCTCCTCCTCGATGTGACCTCGCACGATCCGAACACCGGGCTCGCCAGGCAGTTCGGAATCGTCGTCACGCTGCTGAACGTGGACGGCGCCGTGAACGCCGAGGGCACGGTGTGCGCCGAACTCCTGGGCGGTGACTCCCAACGGCTCGAGTTCAGCCCCGATCGGGGAACGACGGACTGGACGACGGTGCACGTCACCCGTAGCCCCACCGAGCCCTGCTAGTGCCGCATCAGACCACGTTCGCCCCGTGTGCTCCGCGCGTCCGACCGGCGCCACTTGTCGGGTTGATCGGGCAGGATGTTCGCATGGAGGCATGGCGGATTGAGGCATTGATCAAGCTCGTGCTGGATTCTGCAGCGCGTGAGGATGAGCGGGTGGACGCCGCCATGTACCTGGGCGAGAGCGATGACCCTCGTGTCCGCGCGGCACTGGTTCAGGTCTGCTGTGACCGGGGGGCCGGGTACTCGCTGACCGCGGCCTGTGCGGGTGAGTCCCTGGGGGAGATCGCCGCACGGACCGCCCCGCTCACGGCGGAGGAACTGGCGCTCTTCCGTGGAGAGGCGCTGAAGGAGTACCGCATCTCGTACGAGCAGTTCTTCGGCGCTGGCAATGGCGCGGTCGTGGGCTGAACCCTGCTCGGTCGTTCTCAGCGAGGAGGGCGTCTCGTTTCGACGCGTGAAGACCTGGAAGACCTCCCGCGCCCCCGACTGCGCCACGAAGAAGGCCCGGGGTCAGGACGGCTGGTGCGGGGGAGCGGGGGCGGCGGTGGAGGGCAGGAGCCAGTCGGTGGTGGGGTGCGGGGGCCGGTGTGCGGGGGCCGGGCGGGGGGTGCCGCGGTAGCTCAGGTACATGCCGGTCAGGGCGGTGACCTTGGCGCGCAGCAGCCAGGGGTCGAAGGGCTTGACGATGAAGTCGACCGCCCCCGCGTCGTAGCCGCGCAGGGTGTTCTCCGGGTCGGAGCCGATCGCGGTGACGAAGATGATCGGGATGTCGCGGGTCTGTGCGCGGCCCTTGATCTGGGCCGCGGTCGCGTAGCCGTCCATGCCGGGCATCTGCACGTCCAGGACGATGACGGCGATGTCGTTGTGCTGGAGCAGTGCCTTGAGCGCGTCCGGACCGGAGGTGACGGCCAGGACGTCCCAGTCGGCGGCCGCGAGGACGGCCTCCAGGGCCACCAGGTTCGAGGGCTGGTCGTCGACCACCAGGACCCTCGGCCGACCGGTGACGGCCGGGACGGCGGTCTCGGCCGCGACCGCCTCGATCCGCAGCGGGTCCTCGCCGGCCTGTTGCTCCGCCGCGATCAGCTGGCGTTCCAGCAGCTCGCAGCGGGCCTCGGCGGCGAGCCGGCGCCGGAGTGCCTCGCCCAACTCGGCCTCCAGCCGGGCGACCTCCTTCTCCAGGTCCTGCTTCTCCAGGAGCAGGTCCTCGCGGTCGTCGACGTAGACGGCGATCTCGTCCGCGCGGGCGCGCTCCCGCGCCCAGTCGCTCTCCAACTGGTTGAGGCGCAGTTCCAGATCGGCGATGCGGTGGTTCTTGTCGAGCAGGGCGTCGCCCAGGACGTCGCTGTGCGCGGCCGAGCGCCTCGACAGCCGGTCGGCCTCGGCCAGTTGGAACTGCAGCTGCTGCACGGCGTGGCCCACCGAGGCACTGGTCCGCAGCGCGGCCGCGTGCAGGGAACGGAGGAGCTCGACGGTCTCCAGGGTGGCGACGGTGCCCCGGTCGGCGCCCACGTCGGTGAGCAGGTCCTGGACGAACTGCCAGGACGGGATTCGCTGCCCGGACAGGTAGCGGGACAGCGCCCCCGGGCTCAGGTGCCGGCGCGAGCCGTAGCGGCGCACCGACACCGCGGGCCACAGCCCGGCGAACAGACTGCGCAGGGCCTCGGCGAAGGCACGGCACTCCTCGTTCAGATCGGGGCTCAGCGGCTGCAGGTTCCCCACTCGGTCACCCCCGGCGTCCTACGGGCTCCACAACGGCACCATCCTTGCAGTATCGGTGTGTTGGTGTGTCGGCGTGTCGGTGTATCGGCACGTTGGTCCGGTCGCGGCCCGGGGACCGGGAGCCCGGGGCCCGGGCCGCGCCGGTGTCAGGAAGTCGGCTCCGTTCCGGCCGGAGCCGTTCCCGCCGGGGCCCGTTCGGCCGGCGCCTTCTCGGCGGGCTCCTGCTCCGGACCGGCGATGAGCCGGTCGACGAAGGGCACGCTGACGCCGAAGGCCCCGGCGCCGTACAGCACGCACTGGGCCGCGTGCACGCCCCCAGCGGCGGCCAGGACGCCCGCACCTATCCCCGTGAGCACGCCGATCAGCAGTACCAGGGTCGCCCTGGTCGACAGCAGCGGACGCCGCACCGTGAACCTCCTCGATCCGTGGCGGCCTCCGCCGACCACGACCTGCCCGCCAGTCGGACCGAGCTGACGGTGCGTCACAGCATGGACAGTCCGGCCCCCGTTGCGCCCCCGTTTCCGGGGCGGCAACACCGATCGGCAACACCGATGTCGGGATCGACGCGGCGCGGCGCGCTGCCCGCCGGGCGACGCAGGACGACGAACAGTCCGACCGGCAGCCGCACTGACGGGGGATGCAAGGGCCCGCGAAGCCCCTCGGCGTCCCGTTCCGACGTTCCAGGGGCGCCTCGTTCCCGCAGGTCAGGGGCATTTCGCCGTTCCAGTGTCCCCAACGGGGCGTGCGGTCCGGCGGCTGGGACTTTCCGAAAGGGGCCGAGCACCACGCCGGTGCCCGCCGTTCCGACCGGCAGCGCCGGAAAGCCCGCGGCCACCGGGTCCGCGTCCACCGGTGCGAAGCCCGGACCGAACGCCCCCGCGTCCAAGTCGTCCGGCGGGCAGGCCTCGGAGGAGGCCAAGTCGGTCACCTGCACAGGCGACAACACCAGGACGACGGCCGCCCCGCTGAACCGCCCCGTGAACCACATGCTGCTCACGGTCACCAACACCGGCAGCGGCAGGTGCTTCCTGTACGGCTACCCGGCGGTCCGGTTCGGGGAGGCCCAGTCCGTGCCCCCGGTGATCGCCGACTCCAAGCCGCAGGCCGTCGTCACGCTCAAGCCCGGCGAGTCCGGCTACGCCTCCGTGAACCTGTCCTCCACCGACGGCACCGACAGCACCGACAGCACCAACGGCCAGACGGTGAACTCCCTGGCTGTCTATTTCCACGGCCCGTCCGGCAACGAGAGCGTCGGCGCCGGATCCCAGCCCTCGCTGCCCGCCAAGGGCGTCTTCGTGGACGACTTCCTCAAGGTCACCTACTGGCAGCAGTCGATGGACGACGCCACCTCCTGGTGACGCCTCGGCAACACCCTTCGGCGAGAACACGAGAGAAGTGAGAACGAGAGAAGGCGGTGAGCGGGATCTGGCGGGAGGCCGGGAACGCGTCCTTCAACCGCTAGGCGCAATGCCACTGACTTTGCGGCCACTAGCCGGTCGGGCAGGCGAGAGCCCGGCCGAGCTGCTGCAACACCCGTGCCGTCTCGGCCTCGGAGCACTCGGCGTCCATGACCTTCTGCACCGGCCCGACCGCCGTCTCGCGGGTCATGGGCACTGCACCCACGCTTCCTGCGGAGCAGCACCCTACTCGGCCGCACGAGCGGGGAGGTCACACGCGTTGGGCCGGCAGTCGCGGGTCGGCCCCTTGGTGACCGCGCGGATCCGGGCGGCCGCGAAGGCGGCGGCCCGCGCGAGCGGGAGACCGGCCGGCGTGGCGAGCCGCCGGGCGAGCGGCCGGTGGTCGGCCAGTGCCCAGAGACAGGCGACGAAGGCGTGGTGGCCGCGCCACACCTCGCCGGTGTCGCCGACCACGGTGATCTCGCCGAGCGATGCGTCGTGGTCGAGCCCGGGGAAGAGCTCGCGTGCCTCGGGGGAGGCGGCCGCGACGAACTCCAGCGGGAGGAGCTGCCGCTGCCCGCGCAGCCAGGAGGTGAGGCCGCGACAGAGCGGGCAGGCGGGATCGTGGAGCACGGTGAGCCGCCGCACGGGCGGCGGCTCGTACCCGTGCGCGGTCACGCCACGCCCGGCTTGACGTGGCCCTGCGCCGGGACCGGCGGGCGCGACGCTGCCATGGGCTCGCGCTCCTGGGCGCCCCGGCGGCGGATCCGGTTGAGCACGTAGACGTTGCCGAGGTGCATCGCCCCGAGTACCAGCAGGACGGTGCCGAGCTTGTAGGACAGGGCGTTGAAGATGCCCTGGACGTCGCCCACCTGCTCGTCATTGCGCATCCAGAGCGCGACGAACCCGAGGTTGATCAGGTAGAAGCCGACCACGAGCAGGTGGTTGACCGCGTCGGCGAGCCGGTCGTCCCCGGCGAAGACGTCCGCCAGGAAGATCCGGCCGTTCCGGCTGAGCGTACGGGCCACCCAGACCGTCACACCGGTGGCGACCGGCAGATAGACGGCGTAGCTGATGACTGTGTAGTCCACGGGACTACTCCTCTTCATGTTTCGAACGTGTTCAAAACCGTGTCGAGGAATACTGTAGCGCAATTTTGAACGCGTTCAAGTGAGGCGGGGGGGGGTGATCGCGGACCCTTGCAACGTCGCCGCCGTGCAGGGCACCGTCGGTCCTCGGCGACCCCGGCCACGCCGACGTGGCGACCGGTCCCGGGTCCGTGCGCCGATGAGCTTCCCGCGGCACGCTTGGTCGGTACGCCGGACACCCACGGACGGAAGGCTGGGCGATGCGGAGACTGATCTACGGCATGAACCTGACCCTGGACGGTTATGTCGCCGCGGCCGGCGACGACATCGGCTGGAGCGGACCGCCGAGCCCCGAGCTCTTCCAGTGGTGGCTCGAACTGGAGCAGGCGTGCGCCCTGTCGCTGTACGGGCGCAAGCTGTGGGACACGATGAGCTCCTTCTGGCCGACCGGCGACCAGCGGGCCGGCGCCACCCCGGCGGAGATCGAGTTCGCGCGGAACTGGCGGGTCACGCCGAAGGTGGTGTTCTCCTCGACGATCGACGAGGTCGGCTGGAACGCCCGCCTGGTCACCGGCGACGCGATCGCCGAGATCGCCCGGCTCAAGGCCGAGGACGGCGGTCCGATGAACATCGGCGGCGCAACGCTCGCCGGGGCCGCCATGCGCGCCGGGCTGATCGACGAGTACGTGATCGCCACCCATCCGGTCCTGGTGGGCGGCGGCACGCCGTTCTTCACCGCGCTGGACAGCTGGGTGAACCTGAACCTGGTGGAGACACGGACGTTCCCCGGGGGAGTGCTCCTGGCCAGGTACGAGAGGAGGCGCTGAGCAGTTCGAGTACCCGACTGGTCGGTTCTCCTCCCGCGCGTCGTCTCAGATGCCGAGCGCAACGGTATGACGCTCTGTCAACACCCCGTTCTGAGGCCGCGGGTAGGGTGCCGGCATGGACGAGTACGCGGTTCCGGTCCTGCCGAGCCGGGACCTGGACGAGACCCAGGAGTTCTACGGCCGGCTCGGCTTTGAGCCCCGGGGCCGCTGGGACGGGCCGGACGGCTACCTGATCGTCGTCCGGGGCACGGTCGAGCTGCACTTCCGCCATGAACCGGGGGTGGACCCGCTGGCCACCGCGGGCAGTTGCTACCTCCACGTCCGGGACGCGGACGCATGGCACCGGGAGTGGGCGCGGATCGGGGTTCCGGCCGACCCGGCCACCGGCAGCCGGCTCGAGCCGGTGCACGGCACCGACTACCGGATGCGGGAGTTCGCCCTCGTCGACCGCAGCGGCAACCTGCTGCGCGTCGGCAGCCCGGCGGCCGGCTGAGACCTGCGGTCGTCGTTCCACGGGGAGTGTTTCTCGGGCAGGTGGAAACGGGACCGCCCGGTCGCCTCGACTCGGCTGAGTCGCTGCGACCGGGCGGTCCGGGGTGTGGGCCCGAGGTTCGGGTCCGGGTGTTGCCGGGGTCAGACGGTGACCTGTTCGGTCCGCTCGGCGGCGGCGTGCGCGGCGGCCGGCTGGTCGCCGGTGGCCGGGGTGTTCTCCCGGGGCGTGGGGAGCAGGGCCATGATCACGCCGGAGATCACGATGGTGGCGGCCCAGGCGAGGCCGTACTTGCCGACGGGGGTGTCGGAGAGCGGGCCGGCGAACCAGTCGCACTTGGTGAAGGCGAGCCCGAACAGCAGCGCGAGCACCCAGGAGACCATCGCCTGCCAGCAGAAGCCGCCCGCGTACCAGTAGCGGCTGTTCCGGGTGGTGTCCATCAGCGCGGCGGCGTCGTAGCGCACCGCACGCGTCCGGCGCCGGAACATGTCCACCGCGTAGACGCCGATCCAGGCCGAGAAGGAGACGGCGAGCAGGATCAGGAAGGTGATGAAGGAGCCCAGGAAGCTCTTCGCGACCAGCATCAGCAGCAGGCCGCCGACCAGCGAGATCACGGCGTTGATGCTGACGGCCAGGGCGCGCGGCAGCTTGACGCCCATGGTCTGCGCGGTGAAGCCGGCCGAGTACATGGAGAGGCTGTTGATCAGCAGCATGCCCACGATCGCGGTCAGCAGGTAGGGCACGGCCAGCCAGGTCGGCAGCAGGTCACCGAGGAAGGAGACCGGGTCCGCGGCCTCGGCCAGACCGGGGGAGGCCACCGCCATCACGGCGCCCATCAGCACCATCGGCACCATGACCAGGCCGGCGCCGGAGACCGTCACGCCGACGATCTTCTTGCCGGAGGCGGAGTGCGGCAGGTAGCGGGCGAAGTCCGGGCCGGTGGGGACCCAGCTGATGCCGCCGGCGGCGATGGTCCCGATGCCGGCGATCATCATCGCGGTGGTGCCCGCGGGCTTGGAGAAGACCTCGCTCCAGTGCATGGTCGCGACGAGGTAGCCCAGCACCAGCACGCTGAACACGCCGAAGAGGTACGTCGACCAGGTGTTGCAGACGTTGAGCGCCTTCCGGCCCATGCCGGAGACCAGGAAGGTGCAGGCGACGAACGCGAACAGCGTGATCACGATCAGCGCGGTGTTGCTCTTGACGCCGAAGAGCAGGTCGAGCACGGTCAGCACGGCGTAGGCGCCGGTGACGGCGTTGATCGTCTCCCAGCCGAACCGGGCGATCCACAGGATCGCGCCGGGGAAGAGGTTCCCGCGCACCCCGAAGGTGGCCCGGGAGAGGGTCGCACCCGGCGCCCCGCCCCACTTGCCGGAGACCGACAGCACTCCGACCAGGCCGAACGAGACCAGCGCGGCGCACGCGGCGACGATCAGGACCTGCCAGAAGTTCAGCTGGTTCAGCACCACCAGGGCGGCACCCATGGTGAGCAGCAGGACGCTGATGTTCGCCGCGACCCAGGTCGGGAAGAGCTCGCGGACTCTGCCCTGACGCTCGTGGTCGGGGACGGGTTCGATTCCGCGCGTCTCTATCGCGCCGGCGGCGGTGTCGGCGGTGGACGTGTTGTCCATGAGGGGGGCTCCGGGCGTGTGAAGCGGTAGTAAATCGGGCAAATGGAACATTTATGGAACTCTTCGCGCGTAGCGCGGGAGTTGAGTCATCCTACTTTGTTCCGGATGCATCCCGATTGCACTGCCCTGCCGCTCGCCGCTCGCCACCCGGAGCCCTCCCGTGCTGGAGCGCCGCCGCTCGGTGGCGCAGCCCGTCAGGCCGCGGCGCCTGGGGCGATCCGGGGCGGCGTCCAGTCGGCGTGCTTGAGGACGGTCCGCATCATCGCGCCGGGCGGAGTCAGGCGGATCGCGGCGTTGCGCAGGCCGACCGCGAGCGGGTTGGCGAGCTGCTGGCCCATCCGGCCCGCCCGGCGGGCGTCCCGGGCCACGGTCTGGCTGCGCGGGCGGCGGACCGCGTCGTAGCGGGCGAGCGCGCCCTCCACCGTCGGGCTCGCGGCGACCGCGGCGGCGAGGGTCACCGCGTCCTCCAGGGCCTGGCAGGCGCCCTGGCCGAGGTGGGGCGTCATGGCGTGCGCCGCGTCGCCGAGCAGCGCGACCCGGCCCGAGACGTACGAGGACAGGGGGGTGGCCAGCGCGTTGACGTCGTGGTGCAGCACCGCCTCCGGGTCGGTCGCCGCCAGCAGCGCGGGGATCGGGTCGTGCCAGCGGGCGAAACGGCGGCGGACCTCGGCCAACGGGTCCCGGTAGCGGACCCCGGCCGGGGCGTTCAGGACGGCATGCCACTCGGCCCGGCCGTCCGGGAAGGCGATGTGGCCGAACTCGGCCCCGTGGCCCCAGGTCAGCTCGAAGTCGGTGGTCAGCCCCGCGACCGGGCGCTCGGTGATCGCCCGCAGGACGGTCGAGCCGCTGTACGCCGGCCCGGGGTGGGCCGGGAAGAGGCGGCGTCGGATCCGGCTGTTGATGCCGTCGGCCGCGACCACGAGGTCGGCCGCGACGGTGCTGCTGCCGTGGCTCACGGTGATCCGGTCGGGGGCGCTGGTGTCGAGGTCGGTCACCTCGGCGCCGATCACCAGGGACTCGACGGGCAGGGCCTCGCGCAGGATCCGGTGCAGGTCCGCCCGCGGGATGCCGACGATCGGTGCGCCCAGCTCGCGTTCCAGCGCCGCGCCGTCCATTGCGGCGAGGCGGCGGCCGTCCGGGGTGCGGGTGCCGCCGGTGTACTGCCGCCGGGACACCGCCTCGATCGCCTCCGCCACCCCGAGCGTCGCGAGTGCCCGCATTCCGTTGGCCGCCAGGGAGATCCCGGCGCCGGCGTCGTCCAGGACGGCCGCCCGCTCGATCACGGTCACCTGCCACCCCGCCAGTCGGAGCCCGATCGCGGCGGCCAGTCCGCCGATCCCGCCCCCGACCACCACCGCGCTGTTGCCGCTGCTCATGCCCGGTCCTTCCCCTGTCGCCGTGTTGCCTTCTACAGCTGCAGAAGGAGCGTACTACGGGCTTACGGGGGGCGGTGGAGGGGTGGGGTCGGGCTGGTGGGTGGGTGCCCGGGGTGGGTGCCGGGGGGTGGGGCGCCGCTCCGGCGGGAGGTGTCGGCCGGGTAGAAAGGGGGGATGCGGCGAGATCGGGACCAGGGCCAGGGGCAGGATCAGGGAAAGGGGCGGGACCAGGAGCAGGGGCGGGGCGGCGAGGGCGCTGTCGCGAGGCCGGACCGACGGACCGTGCTGGCGGACGCGGCGATCGGCGTGCTCGCGGACGCGGGCGTGCGGGGGCTGACCCATCGGGCGGTGGACGCGGCGGCCGGTTTGCCGATCGGTACCACCTCGGCCTATCTGCGGACCAGGCAGGCGCTGCTGACCGCGCTGGTGCGACGGCTGGTCGAGCTGGACCAGCGTGAACTGCAGACCCTGGGGGAGCGGGCGGTGCTCCGATCGGCGGACGAACTGGTGCAGAGCATCCGGGAGTTGATGCGACGCCGACTGACCGGTGAGGGGCGGCGACGCTCGCTCGCCCGGTACGCCTGTGCGGTCGAGAGCGTGCGCGACCCCGAGCTGCGGGAGATCCTCGTGCCGCGGGAGAACGCGGGGCGGGCCGTCGTCCGGGCCTTCCTGGCCGATCAGGGTGTCGCCGACCCGGACGGGCGGACCGCCACGCTGCTGGCCTGCATCGACGGGCTGGTCTTCGACCGCCTGGTCGGTGGCGGTGAGACCGGGCCCGACGAACTCCAGGGGCTGGTGACGGCCGCCCTCCGCGGGGCGACGGGCGGTTAGCGCGGCCGGGGAGGCGGCCGGGTGGGTGGCCAGGACGGTGAGCCTTGTTCTGTCGCAGCCGATCGCCGAATAGCGGTCGAGCCCCGGGCCGGGGGTGACGCCGGAAGCCCACGGCCCGGCCGGCGGTCGCCGTTCATCCATCGGGTGTGGGTGAACTGCCGTCAGGTCAATCAACCGTCAAGTTGGTTTATTCACAGAATGTTCCGGGGGAGAGCGACAGGAAGTCAGGGACAATTCCGCCGCCACGAGGTCTTCACAGGGAGATCTCAGACTGACAGGCTGGGGCCGCCCTTTCAGTACGGAGGAGGTTCCTTGTCCCGCATATCCACGTTGGCCGGAGCGGTCACCTGCGCGCTCGCCCTTGTCACCGGAACCGCTGTGGCCGCGTCGGCCGCGCCGATCGACCAGGCCCCGGGTGCGGCGGCCGCCGAAGCGAAGGTCGACCCCGTCGACTGGAAGCCCTGTAACCCCGACCCGACCAAGCCGGATCCGGGCGGCTTCGACTGTGCCGTCTACCCCGTGCCGCTGGACTACGACGACCCGTCGGGCCAGAAGGTCGGCATCGCCATGATGCGGCACCGCGCCAGCGACCCGGCCAAGCGGATCGGTTCGCTGTTCCTCAACCCGGGCGGTCCCGGCGGCAGCGGCTACATGTGGGCGACCACCACCCGCTTCGGCGCTGAGGTGCAGGCCAAGTTCGACCTGGTCGGTTTCGACCCGCGCGGGGTGGCCCGGAGCAACCCGCTCAAGTGCTTCAAGACCCAGGAAGAGGCCGACGCGGTCAACAACCGCATGGTGGGCGTGCCCGTCACCAAGGCCGAGGTCGACGAGACGCTGGACGCCGACCAGGACTACACCGACGCCTGCAGCAAGAACGCCGGCCCGCTGATCGAGCACATGTCGACCATCAACGTGGTCCGCGACCTCGACCGGATGCGTCGTGCCGTCGGTGACTCCCAGCTGACCTTCGCCGGGTTCTCCTACGGCACCCTGATCGGTTCCACCTACGCCGCCATGTACCCGAACAAGGTGCGCGCGGTGATCGTCGACGGCAACGTCGACCCCAACCTGCGCCTGCACAACGGCCTGGAGTACGACCGTCAGCGGGCGGGCGGCTTCGAGATCGCCCTGGACGAGTTCCTCAAGCGCTGCCAGGCCGCCGGCGCCCCGCGCTGTGCCTTCGGCGACGGCGACACCCGCGCCAAGTTCGACGCGCTCCGCGACCACCTGCGGACCAGCCCGATCACGCTGGCGAACGGCTCCCAGGTGACGCTGAGCAGCTTCACCAGCGAGGTGGCCAGTGCGCTGTACTCGCAGGCCAAGCTGGCTCCGCTGGCGAAGTCGCTGCAGGCCACCTACCAGGTGATGCAGAAGCCGGCCGCGGCCGCCCTGCTGGCGCCGAAGGCGAACGTCTCCGACGACGAGGCCAACCAGCTCACGGTGAACGTCCCGCGGGCGCTGCGCGAGGCCCCGGCCGACTCCGAGTACGCCGGTGACGACTCCTACATGGGCGTCAACTGCCAGGACAAGCCGTACCCGTCGAACGACCGGGTGTTCGCCAACGTCGCCCGCGCGTGGGAGAAGGAGTCGCCGACCTTCGGCCGCTACCAGGCCTTCGACGCCCCGGCGTGCGCGAGCTGGCCGGCCCCGGCCCGGGACGCCGAGCGCTTCACCGGCCCCTGGAACAAGAAGACCTCCAACACCGTGATGGTGGTCGGCAACCTCTACGACCCGGCCACCCAGTACAAGTTCGCCCAGCGGATGCAGCAGGAGCTGGGCAATGCCGTGCTGGTCAGCGTCGACTCCATCGAGCACTGCGCCGTCGGCCGTAGCAAGGCGCTGAACGCGCTGGTCACCCGTTACCTGGTGGACGGCACCGCGCCGCAGCCGGGCCAGCTGCTCAAGCCGGACGCCGAGATCTTCCCGGCGGCCTGAGGGATCTCCTCTCGAACGACCGGCCGTTGAGGCCGGGGCTGTGGTGGCCGACGATCCCGTCGGCCACCACAGTCGTGTGCGGCGGCCCGTGCTCCGGGGCGAGCGGAGGCAGCGCAGAGTGCGGAGGGCGGGGAGCGCGCGGAGATGGTGGAGAACGCGGCAGAAGATCGTCATCGAACCTCCCGGTGGAGCGGATTCCAGCGACTTGCGGTGGACCGTAGTCGATGCCACTGACAATCGGCACCTGATTTATCGGTGCGGCAGCCCGCTTCCAGGGCACAGGAAATGACGTACAGTCACATTAAGTCGTAAATGAATTCACAAAGCCGAATACGGCTGTTAGCGTGCCGCTCGCCATACTCTCTCGAACCCGAGAAAGCGGGGGAAGCGCATGCGAAACGAATTCTCCGGCCGGTCCGCTCCTGAGCCGCGGCTCGCGCGGGGCGCCGAAGCGAGCTGCACTGAGCCGAGTTGCACTGTGCCGAGCGGCGCCGGGTTGGGCAGAGCGGGGCCGGGTCGCGGGGGCGTTGGCCTACCGCCCGCCGCACCCCGGCCCGTGGTCCGGCCCGTACCCCGGCCCGTAGTCCCCCCGTAGCCTCGGCCCGCCGCCGCTAGGCGGCCTGCTCCGGCTCCTCCTCGAGGATCCGTCCGTCGTGGAGTTCGATGACCCGGTCGGCGAGGTTCATCAGCGTCGGGTCGTGGGTGGCGACCAGGACGGTGACGCCCTCGCTCCGGACCACGGCGCGCAGCAGCTCCATGATCGAGCGGCCGGTCTCCGAGTCCAGCTGGCCGGTGGGCTCGTCGGCGATGATCAGGCCGGGGTCGTTGGCCAGCGCGCGGGCGATCGCGACGCGCTGCTGCTGGCCGCCGGAGAGCTCGCCGGGCCGCTGGTTGGCGTGGTCGGCGAGGCCGACCAGGGCGAGCAGGGTGTGTGCGCGCTCCTCGCGCTCGGCCGGCGGGACCTTGCGCAGTCGCATCGGCACGCCGACGTTCTCGGCGGCGGTGAGCATCGGGATCAGTCCGAAGGACTGGAAGACGAATCCGATCCGCTCCCGCCGCAGGGCGAGTCGGCCGTCCTCGTCCAGGCCGCCGAGGTCGGTGCCGTCCAGGACGATGCTGCCACTGGTCGGTGCGTCCAGGCCGCCGACCAGGTTGAGCAGGGTGGTCTTGCCGGATCCGGAGCGGCCCTTGAGCGCGGTGAGTTCACCGCGCTCGATGGAGAAGTCGATGCCGCGCAGGGCGTGGACGGCCCGCTCCCCGCTGCCGAAGCTGCGCCGCAGATCGGACACGGCCACCATCGGGCCGGTGGCCGTCAAGGTGGTGTCGGCGGCCTGGTCTTGCGTCATGCGGCGTCCCCCTGGGGTGGTGACTACCCGGTTCTGTCCGGGTCAACGGATGAGGTGGTTTCGTGGGTTCAGCCTCCCGAGCAGAGAATTCGGAAAAGAGAAGTTCCCTGGTCAGAAGGAGGTCGGCGAACCCGAGGTCATGAAGTGTGCATGGCATTTCATCGGCTTCTCCCTGCTTGGGATGTCGCCAATAGAAAGAATTTGCTCATTGCTTACTTGATTCGCGCAAGTCCCTTCCGTTCCCGGATCAGATCTGACAGCATCGTCCGCTATCCGGCGACCGATGCCGGTGATCACTGCGCCGGTACGCCCATGGGGTGCCCGTCCGTGACCGACGAGGGTCCGGAACGGATCGACGGGTGGGGGCTGGATCGCGACCGGGTCTGAGACCGGGGGAGGAACTTGATGCTCGGCTTCGTCGTGCGCAGAGTGCGCGGGCGACTGCCGCTGGCTGCTGCCGTCCTGCTGACGGTACTGATCACCACGGCGGTACTGACCGCTCTGGTGACCTTCAACAGCAGTGTCGGCCAGGCCGGCCTGCGGCAGGCGCTCCAGGGACCGGGCCATGCCCGGACCGCTGTGGTGGTGACCGCGGAACACGGCTCCGACCAGCGGCAGAAGGACGAGGAGGCGCTCGCCTCCTACCGGCAGAAGCTCTTCGGGGATCTACCGGTCCACACCGACAGCCTGCTGCGCAGCCGTTCCTTCGGCCTGTCGGGCGCTGACGCCCCGGCGGCCGGGACCGGTGCGGCCCATGGCGCTCCGGCGGGCGGTCAGTCCAGCACGGACAAGGTCGACCTGACGGTCCTCGCGGATCTCGACCGCTCCCGGGTGAGCCTGGTCGCCGGTGCCTGGCCGGGTGCCGTCACCGGTCCGGTCCGCTCCGCGGCCCCGCAGGTCGCCGTGCCGCAGACCATGCTGGCCCGGCTCGGCCTGACCGCCCAGGCGCTGCCCGTGGACGTCCCGCTCACCGACCGGCTCGACGGCACGGCGCTGACCGTCCGGGTGACCGGCGTCTACCGGGCCGCCGACCCGTTCGCCGCGTACTGGCGCATCGACCCGGTCGGCGGCCACGAGGTCGAGACCGGCGGATTCACCACCTACGGCCCGATGATGGTCGACCGGAGCGCCTTCGCGGCCGGTGCCCTGCCGCAGAGCAGCCGCGGCTGGCTGCTCGACGCCGACTTCGCGGGCGTCGACCAGGACACGGCCGAGGCCATCGGCGACCGGGTCCAGCCCCTGGCCGACGACCTGCGGAAGACCTCCGGTCTCGCCGCCACCACCGAACTTCCCGACCTTGTACACGAGTTGTCGGCCAGTCTGATGGTCGCCCGGTCCACCCTGCTGATCGGCGCACTGCAACTCGCCGTGCTCGCCGCCGCGGCCCTGCTGCTGGTGGTCCGGCTGATCTCGACCCGCCAGGAGCGGGAGAACGAACTGCTCGCCGCCCGCGGTGCCTCCGGCGCCCGGCTCGGCGGTTTCACCGCCCTGGAGGCGGTGCTGCTCGCCCTCCCGGCCGCGGTGTTCGCACCCCTGCTCACCCCGTTCCTGGTCCGCGTCCTGGCCGGCCTCGGCCGCGCCCACCAGGTCGCCCTGGACACCCGGTTGAGCTGGACGCTCTGGCCGGTGGCCGTGGCCTGCGCCCTGCTGTGCATCGCGCTGGCCAGCGCGCCCGGCCTGCTGCGCGGCGCCGGTGCCGCGCTGCGCCGCAAGGCCGGCCGCCGCCAGGCGGTGGTCTCCGGCATCGTCCGCAACGGCGGGGACCTCGCGGTGCTCGCCCTGGCCGTGCTCGCCTACCAGCAACTCGACCAGTACGGCGGCGGACTGTCCGCCGACTCCTCCGGCCGGCTCGGCGTCGACCCGCTGCTGGTCGCCACCCCCACCCTCGCGCTGTGCGCGGGGACGCTGGTGGTGCTGCGGCTGCTGCCGCTGGTCGCCCGGCTGGGTGCCCGGGTCGCCGCCCGGGGCAGCGGCCTCGGCCCGGCCATGGTCGGCTGGCAGCTGTCCCGTCAGCCCGCCCGGGCCAACGGGCCGGTGCTGCTGCTGGTGATGGCGGTGGCCACCGGCGTGCTCGCCCTCGGCCAGCACGCCACCTGGACCGCCTCCCAGCGCGACCAGGCCGCCTTCGGCACGGCCGGCGGCCTGCGCATCTCCGCCGCCCACACCGCGCTGATGGGCCAGGGCGGACGCTACGGCGCACTGCCCGGCGGCGACCGGCTGATCCCGGTCTACCACGAGCAGCAGCCGCTCCAGAACGGCACGGGCCAGCTGCTCGCCCTGGACACGGCCGCCGTCGCCGACCGCGTCCCGATCCGCGCCGACCTGCTCGACGGGGCCGACCGGGCGGCGGTGTTCGGCCCGCTCGCCCAGCCGGCGCCGACCGGCGTCAAGGGCGGGGTCCCGCTCCCCGGCCGCCCGCTGCGGATCGACGCGGACCTGTCCATCCGGCAGACGGTCGACACCACGGGCCTGTACACCGGCCGGTACCCGATGGCCCCCTCCCCGCCGGAGGTGACCCTGCTGCTGCGCGACCGCAACGGCTACGTCCACAAGGCCCCGTTCGTCGGCCTCCCGGTGAGCGGCCGGCAGCACGCCTCGGCCCCGCTGACCACGCTGGTCGACGCGCCGATGGGCTCCGTCGCCGCGCCGCTGACCCTGGTCGGGGCGACCGTCTCCTACAGCGACCGGGCCGAGGGCGAGGTCACCGTCGGCCGGCTGGCCGTCTCGGACAGCGCCGACGGCCCCGCGACCGAGGTCCCGGTGCCGGCCGGCCTCTCCTGGAAGGGGGACCTGGTCGACGGACCGGCGCTCAGGAGCGGGGAGCCCCCGTTCGTCACTGTCGCGCCCGAACCCGCTGACGCCGGGCGGCTGTTCACCGCCGCCTACCGCTTCGCGAAGGGCACCGGCCTCTCCCTGCGGGCCGCTCTCGGCATCGCCGGGGCGGACGCTCCGACGACCGTGTCCGGAGTCGCCACCAAGGACTACCTGAAACTCATCGGCGGCTCCGCCGGCGACGTCGTCCGGGTGCCGTTCGCCGGGGGCGTCGTCCCGGTCAAGATCACCAAGGCGATCGAGGCCGTGCCGGTCGGCGGCCGCAGCGCGCTGGTCGTCGACCTCGACACCGTGGCGCGGCTACTGGCCGCGCAGGGCCGGGCGCTGCCCAGCCACGCCGAGTGGTGGCTGCCGGCCACCGGGCCCGGCGACCGCGCTCCGGCCGAACTGGCCGCCGCGCTGCGGGCCGCCCCGGGCACCCAGGACGTCCAGCTCTACGACGAGGTCACCGAGGGAATGCTCAGTGACCCGGTGGGCGCCGCCCCGCAGAACGCGCTGATGGCCATCGCGCTCGTCACCGCCCTGCTCGCCGCGATCGGCTTCGTCGCCGCGGTGGCCGGCTCCGCCCACGAGCGCGCCCGGGACTCCGCGCTGCTGCTCGCCCTGGGCGCGCCGCGCAAGCAGGTCACCCGTACCGTCGCGGCCGAACAGGCGCTGCTGGTCGGGCTCGGCGGGACGGTCGGGCTCGCCCTCGGCGCCCTGCTGGTCCACCTGATCGTCCCGTTCGTCGTCCTGACACCCGCCGCCCACCGCCCCTTGCCCGAGGCCCTGATCGACCTGCCCGTCGGCCAGGCCCTGCTGTTCGCGGCCGCGATCGCCGTCGCCCCGCTGCTGTCGGCCTTCCTGATCGGACGCCGCCGTCGAGACGTGGCCAACCGGCTGCGCCACGTGGAGGAGATGTGACCACCCAGGCCGGCACCCGCGTGCCCGTCCCCGACATTGCCCACCGCCCCGCGCGCTGGGTCCCCACCAGGCTGCGGGCGAACCCGCTGGCCGCGCTGCTCATGGCAGTGCTCGCATTCGTCACCGTCTTCCTGGCGGCGGCCTTCCCGCGGATCGCGGACCGGGGCGCGGACGCGGCGCTGCACGACTTCGTCGGCCAGAAGGGCCTCAACGCGACCAGCCTCCAGGTCACCTCCCGGACGCAGGGCGACGACAACGCCGTCGTGCTCGACCGGGTGCAGCGGCAGCTGACCGGGACGGTCGGCCGACAGCTGACGCTGGCCCAGGCGGGCCAGGCCCACGGCACCCGCGCCCTCAGCGGGCGCACCATGCGCAATCGGGAGTACGTCCGGCTCTCGGACAGCACCGACCCCGAGCTCGGGCTGTTCTACCTCCAGGACCTGGCCGACCGGGCCACCCTCACCGACGGCACCTGGCCGACTCCCGGCACCCGCGACGGTCCGCTGCCCATCGTGCTGAGCAGGACGGCCGCCGACACCATCCACATCAAGCTCGGTGACGTCATCGACAACGGCGTGGACGGACCGGGCGCCCAGCGGACCACCGTGGTGGTCGGCTTCTACCGGATCAACGACCCCCAGGACCCGTTCTGGGACAACCTCGGCTGCCCGGCCCGGGCCTGCCTCAAGCCGGTGCCCGAGCACGAGCACTGGGCGACCAGCGGGTTCGTCGACGGCGACAGCCTGCCCGCGCTGGCCCGCTGGGGCGCGGGCGCCGAGAACTTCTGGCGGCTGCCCGTCGACCCCGCCTCCCTGCGCGCCGACCAGCTCGGCCGGACCAGGACCGCGGTCAGCTCCTTCCTGACCGGGCCCGGTGCCACGGCCCTGTCCAGGGCCACCCTGCGGGGCGACCTGCGGACCGGCTCCAGCCTCCCCGACATCCTGAGCCGGGCGGACGACCGCTACCGGGCGTCGTTGCCGCTCAGCACGATCGGTCCGGCCGGTGTCGCGGGTGTCGCGATCGTGGTGCTGTTCCTCGCGGCAGCGCTGACCACCGACCGGCGCGGCGCGGAGATCCGGTTGCTGCGGGCCCGTGGTGGTTCGCGGACCGGGGTGTTGGGGCGGTTGGTGGGTGAGGGTGCGGTGACGGTGCTGCCGGCGGCGGTGGCCGGTGCGGCGCTGGCGGTGGTGCTGCTGCCGACGCCGCGCTGGGAGGGCGCGATGGTGGCGGCGGCGGTGGCGGCGCTGATCGCGTTGCTGGCCTTCCCGGCGCGCGCGGCGCTGTTGTGGTCGCGTGGGCGGGGGGCCGGTGGTCGGCGTCGGCTGGTGGGTGAGCTGGCGGTGCTGGCGGTCACCGTGGCGGCCGTGGCCGAGGTGAGGCGCCGGGGTGTGGGCACGGGTGGCGGGTTGGATCCGCTGCTGGTGGCCGCGCCGCTGCTGCTGGCGGTGACGGGTGGGCTGGTGCTGGCGCGGATCGAACCGGTGGTGGTCGGGCGGTTGGCGGCGCTGGCCGGGCGGGGCCGTGGTCTGATCGCGTTCCTGGGCCTGGCCCGGGCGGCCCGGGACAGCACGGGGCGGCGCCGGCCCTCCGTGCTGCCGCTGCTCGCCCTGCTGATCGCCGTGACCACCACCGGTTTCGGTGCCACCGTGCTGGACACCGTCGACCACGTCCGCACCCGGGCCGCGCGGATCGCCACCGGCGGGGACATCGGCGTCTCCCTGCCCGACTACGCGACCCTCGGCGAGTCCTTCACCAAGGCCGCCGACGCCCTGCCCGGCGTCCACGCCTCCACCGCGGTCTGGGTCGAGCCCAAGGCCCGCTTCGTCGGCGCCGACCAGGACTACACCGAGGCGTACCTGGTGATGGTGGAGCCGGCGGCCTACGCCGAGATCTCCCGCACGGTCGGGGTCGGCGAGTTCGACCCGGCGAAGCTGGCCGGGACCTCGGGCGGCCGGGACACCCCGGTACCCGCCCTGGTCAGCCGCGACCTGACCAAGCGCCTGGCCGCCGGGCCGGCCCGGGTGCGCACGCCCAACGGCAACGACCTGCACCTGAGCGTCGCCGCGACCGTCGCCGCGACCCCGGCCCTGCCCGACCCGGGCAAGCCCTTCGTCGTGGTTCCGGCCGGTCCCGCCTGGGAGCGCCTGCCGGACGCGAAGCGGGTGAACAAGTGGTTCGCCGTCGGGGACATCGACCCCGAGCAGGTCAGGTCGGCCCTGCGGGACAACGGCGGCGCCCAGCCGACGGGTCTGGCCAAGCTGGTCGCGGACGACGCCGCGGCCGCCGGCAAGGGAACCCACGGCCTGCCCGTGGGGTACACGGTGCACAGCAGCGCGGAGACGGTCACCGCGCTCGCCGACGATCCGTTGCAGCACGCCGCCGAGCGGCTGTTCTGGTACGCGGCCGCCGCCGGAGCCGGCTACGCTCTGCTCGCCGTGCTGCTGACGCTGTTCCGCGCCGCACCCGACCGCACCGCCGTCCTCGCCCGGCTGCGCACCATGGGCCTGCGGCCCCGCCAGGGCCTGGCGCTGATCATCACCGAGGCACTGCCGCAGACCCTCGCGGCCGCCGTCGGCGGCGGCCTGGTCGCCCTCGCGGCCGTCGCCCTGCTCGGCGGCGCCTTCGACATCTCCACCCTGGTCGGCGCCAAGGTCGGCGAGGTCATCACCCCCGTCCTCCTGCCGGTCCTGCTGCCCACCGCGGGCCTGGCCCTGCTGGTCGGCCTCGGCATCGTCCTGGAGACCCTCGTCGCCGGTCGACGCCAGATCGCCACCGAACTCCGAGCGGGGGAACAGTCATGACACCGCGACGGGCACCGGCCGGGGCCGCCGCCGTGGGAACGGCCTGCACCGGACCGGCTACCGGAACCGGACCGACCGGCCGGACCGCACCGACCGGCCGGACCGCACAGACCGGCCGGGACGCACAGACCGGCCGGGCCGCACAGACCGATCGCACCGACCGGACCTACCGGACCGTCGAGACAGGAGAGCAGCCGTGAAGAGCACTTCCCAGGAGCGGCCGGCGGTCGAGGCTCCCAGCCTGCAGGAGCTCCGGCAGCGGGCCCTGGCCGCCGCCTCGCCCAAGGCCTACGGAGCGGGCGCGGCCATCGTCTGCGACCGGCTGGTCCGGATCTTCAGCGCCGAGGGGATCGAGGTCCAGGCCCTGCAGGGTCTGGAGCTGACCATCCAGCAGGGTGACCTGGTCGCCCTGGTCGGGGCCTCCGGCAGCGGCAAGTCGACCCTGCTGACCATCCTCGCCGGCCTCGACGTGCCGACCGCGGGCACCGCCACCGTCGCGGGCTGCGACCTGCTGGAGATGGCCGCCAAGGAACGGCTGCGCTACCGCCGCGAGGTGGTCGGCTTCATCTGGCAGCAGACCGCCCGCAACCTGCTGCCGTTCCTGACCGCCGCCGAGAACGTCGCGCTGCCGATGCAGTTGCGCGGCCGACGGAGCGGGGCGAGCGGCTCGAAGCAGCAGGCCGCCCGGGTGGCCGAGCTGCTGGAGGCCCTGGAGATCGGGGACCTCGCCCACCGGCGCCCCAACGAGCTCTCCGGCGGTCAGCAGCAGCGGGTCGCGATCGCGGTGGCGATGGCCAACAACCCGCCGGTGCTGCTCGCTGACGAGCCGACCGGTGAGCTGGACTCCGAGACCGCGGGGGTGATCTTCGAGTCCTTCCGCACCGTCAACCGGGAGCTCGGCACCACCGTCGTGATCGTCACCCACGACCCGATGGTCGCGGGCGAGGTCCGTCGCACGGTGGCCATCCGGGACGGGCGGACCAGCAGCGAGGTGCTGCGCCGCACCGTGACGGACGAGCACGGTGAGGAGTCGGTCAGCGAGCGCGAGTACGTGATGCTCGACCGCGCCGGACGGGTCCAGCTGCCCGTCAAGTTCCTGGAGTCGCTCGGTATGGAGCACCGGGTGGCGGTCGACCTCGCGGCCGACCACATCGAGGTCCGTCCGGACGACCTCGCGGGGAGCTGAGATCGGGGGGAGCCGAGATCGCGGGAGCCGAAGGGGCGGTTCCTCAGCCGTCGCCGCCCGTCCGCTGGAAGAGGCCGCTGCCCTCGGCCTCCTGCCGGAGGTCGGGCGGCGCGGTTCCGCCGGTGCGCTCCCCCCGGGAGGGGGCGGTGCAGCGGGCGAAGAGGAACAGGGCACCAGCCGCCGCGGCGAGGATGCCGAGCGCGGTCAGGACGCGTAGCCAGGTCAAGGGTGCCTCCTGGGGGCGGTGCGAGGGAGCGCCGCCGGGGTGTATCGGCAGCTCGGCCCGCACGGTCGAGTGCCCACGGTGGGGGTTCTTCCCGTCGACTGGTGCGCAACAGGTGGCCTACGCGGGCGCTCGAAGCACAGGAGGGGCGCGTCACATGGCTTCGCGCGCCCCCGTGGCGGTGCTGACGGCCTGACCGGTCCGCTCCTCGGCCAGCGCGCGCAGGGCCGGCAGGTCGGGCTTGCCCAGCCCGGTCAGCGGGATCGCCGGCAGGAGCAGGACGGCGTCCGGGACGCACCGGGCGTCCCCGCGCTCCCGGGCCCAGTGGCGCAGCTGGTCCGCCGTCACCCGGGCGTGCGGAGCCACCGCGACGGCGGCGTGGACGCGCTCCAGGCGGTCCGGGTCGGTGCTGGTGAACATCACCGCCTCGCGTACGTCCGGATGGCTGCGCAGCGGCTCCTCGACCTGATGAGGGAACACATTGTGCCCCTCGACGATCGCTATCGCGTCCCGTCGGCCCGACACCGTCAGGTAGCCCGCCGTGTCCAGGCTGCCCAGGTCCCCGGTGCGCAGCCAGCCCTCCCGCAGCACCCGCGCGGTCAGCTCCGGGTCCCGCCAGTAACCGGCCATCGCGGTCGGGGTGCGGACGCAGATCTCCCCGGTCCGGCCCGGCGGCAGCGGCGCACCCTCCTCGTCCAGGATCCGCACCCCGGTGTCCGGGTACGGGCGCCCAGCGGTCGTCAACAGCCGTGGGTCCAGGTGCTCGTCCGGGCTCAGCCGGGAGACCGGCCCGCACTCCGTCAGGCTGTACGTCTGGTGCAGCACCCGGCCCAGCCGCCGGGTCGCCTCCGCCAGCCGGCGTGGCGAGGGCGGACAGCCCGTGTACCCGACCCGGCGCAGGCTGCCGGTGTCCGTCCCGGCCAGCAGCGGGTCGTCCAGCAGCCGGTAGAGCAGGTGCGGCGGCAGGTACGCCCGGGACACCCGGTGCCGCTCCACGGCCGTGAGCACCTCCTCGGCCGCGAACCCCTCCTGCAGTACCACCGCGCCCCCGGCGGCCAGGGCGAGGTCCGCACTCGTGCCGCCGCCGTGCGCCAGCGGGGTGCAGAGCAGGAAGGACGCCCCGGACAACAGCGCGGGCCGGGGCGGACGGGCGAAGCGGCGCAGCACGCCCTTCGGCCGACCGGTGGTACCACTGGTGAACCGGATCGCCATCACGTCCTCGGGGCGGCAGCGCGGCTCCAACGGGGCGGCGGAGCAGGCCGCGGCGAGCTCCGCGAGGTCCGTGCCGAAGGCCGTCGGGCCGAGGGCGAAAGCCCCCGCGGCGGGCAGCGCCCGCGCCACCGACCCGGCCGCCGCGGCGTACCGGAGGGGGTCGAAGACCAGTGCCGCGGTCTCAGCGAACCCGGCCAGCGCCACCAGCTCGGAGACCGGGAGGTCCGGGCCGGGCATCGCCACCCGGCAGCCCAGCAGGTTGGCCGCCAGCCGCACCAGCACCGCCTCCGGGGTGTTCCCGGCGAGCACGGTGACGCCGTCCCCGGGCCCGAGCCCGGCCCGGTCCAGGGCGCGGGCCGTCCGGAACACCGAGTCCAGGCAGTCCTGGGCGGTCAGCGCCGTGGTGCCGCAGGACAGGGCTGTCCGGCCCGGATCCCGCGCCAATCCGTCCAGCACCAGCCCGGTGTACGTCCCGCCAGCCTCTGTCATGCCCACCCTTCCCGTGTCTGACGAGGCGTCAGTCTAGGGTGCGGCGGCACCACGGGTGCCGTGCGGGTGGGGCCCGCTCCTGGCGTCGGCGTCGGCGTCGGCGTCGACGTCGACGTCGGCGTCGTGCGGGGACGGGCGCCCGGCTTGTTAGGGTCGGCGGTCGATCGGACGGGGAACGGGGAACGGGGAGCGGTGGACAGCGGCGAGGCGGGGACGGCGGAGATGACGGCGGCGGCGGTGCTGGCGCCGCGTGGGGTGCTCGACCTGCGCGGCGAGGCCGGGGTGCGCTTCGTCGTGGGGTACCCGGCCGGGGCCGTGGTGGTGGTGTCCGGCCTGCCGGGAGCCGGCAAGAGCACGCTGCTGCGCCGCTGGGCGGCCGGCGGCGAGGCCGCGACCGTGGACCCGCGGACGGTGCACGAGGCCTGCGAGGCGGTGATGCCCGCGCGCCTGCCGTACGCGGTCTACCGGCCGTGGGCGCGACTGGAGCACGTCCGGCTGCTGCGGAGCTCGGTACGGCGCGGCGGACCGCTGCTGGTGCACGACTGCGGCAGCCGCGCCTGGATGCGACGTTGGCTCGCCCGGGAGGCCGACCGGCAGGGCCGCGAACTGCACCTGGTGCTGCTCGACGTCGGCGCCGCCACCGCCCTCGACGGCCAGCGGGCGCGCGGACGACACGCCTCCGCCCGGGTGTTCGCCCGGCACCACCGGGGTCTGGCCGTGCTGTCGGCGGCGTTCACCCGGTACGCCCGGTCCGGTGGACCGCCGCCGACCCCGGAGGCGGCCTCCGTACTGCTGCTGGACGCCGTCTCCCGGTCGAGGGCGGCGGCGGTCGCCTTCGGGGCGGTGCGCTGAGGATCAGCGGTGGGCCACGGGGTGGAGCCCGAGGGGCGCAGGAGGTCGGCGTCCACCCTCACCGTGACCCAGCACGGCCGGCTGCGGCCACCAGCCCGAACGGCGCCCGGTCGACCTCCTCCCAGAGCCCGGCGGCATAGGTGACTCGGCCCGGCGGCGGGCCCGCCGCGAGGAACTGGGGGGCCGGCCATCGGTTCGGCGAGCACGGCATGATGGTCCGTCCGGAGTCGGAGGGGAAGCGGGCGGATGGCGGACGAGGTGGAACGGGGCGTTCCCGAGCGGGTGTTGGCGGCCGAGCGGGGCGCCGCCCGGCTGGGGTTCGGGAAGAGCTGCACCCGGGAGGTCGGCCGGCTGCTGGCGTTCGCCGCGGCGGCCAAGCCGGGCGGGACGGTCGCCGAGAGCGGCACGGGTGCGGGCGTCGGTACGGCCTGGCTGCGCAGCGGGCTCGGGCCGGGGAGCCGACTGGTCACCGTCGAGCGGGACGGGCGACTGGCCCGGGAGGCTGCGGCGTTGTTCGAGGGGGACGAACGGGTGCAGGTGCTGCACGGGGACTGGCGGCTGCTGGAGGAACACGCGCCGTTCGACGTGTTCTTCTGCGACGGCGGCGGCAAGCGCGACGACCCCGACCGCGTGGTCGAACTGCTCGCCCCTGGCGGCCTGTTGCTCATGGACGACTTCACGCCCTCGCCGCACTGGCCGCCCCGCTACGGGGGTGAGGTCGACCGGCTGCGCCTGCACTACCTGACGCACCCGGCGCTGGAGGCGAGCGAGGTGCTGACCACGCCCGGCAGTTCGGCCGTGCTGGCCGTGCGACGGGCCTGATCACGGCACGGTGCGGGGGATGAGTGGAGGGGATGATGGGGGCATGGTGACGATCGAGACCTCCCGGCTGATCCTGCGGCGCTGGCGCGAGAGCGACGTGCCGGTGATGGCCGAGGTGCACGCGGACCCCGAGGTGATGCGGTGGATCGGCGACCGGCGGGTCCTCACCCCGGAGCTGAGCCGTGCGGCGATCGAGCGGTGGGAACGGGCCTGGGAGGACGAGGGCTTCGGGTTGTTCGCGGTGGAGCTGCGCGGGACCGGTGAACTCGCCGGGTTCACCGGCCTGGCGGTGCCGCGGTTCCTGCCCGAGGTGCTGCCCGCCGTCGAGATCGGCTGGCGGCTGGGCCGGTCGTTCTGGGGCCGGGGCATCGCCACCGAGGCGGCGACGGCGGCGCTGCGGTTCGGCTTCGAGGACTGCGGGTTGGAGCGGATCGTCAGCATCGCGCAGATCGGCAACACCGCCTCCGAGCGCGTGATGGCCAAGCTCGGTCTGCGGGCCGAGCGGGAGACCACCGTCCCCGGCAACGGCAACGCCGTCCGTGTCCACGAACTGACTCGCGCGCGGTACCTGGCCCGGGCGTCCTGACCGGGAAAACCGCTGGCCCCGGCCGGTGTTTCCCTCTTACGCTCGGCGGCAGCGGAGCGCCGAGCACGGGGGAACGGATGAGCAGGGCCGAGGCCGTACAGGCCGTCAACGCGCTGGGGGAGCGCTGGGTGGAGCAGGCCGACCTTCGGCGGGGGACGGTCCTGATGCCGGCCGGTGTCTGGCCGCTGCTCGGGCTGCTGGCCCCGGCCGGAAGCACCGCCGTCCAGGGCGAGTTGGCTCAGGTGCTCGGGGTGCCGGTCGCGGCCGCCGCCGAGCGCGCCCGTGACCTGCTCGGCCTGCTGCGGGACGTCCCGGCGGTGCGCTCCGCGCTGGCGCTCTGGGCCGACGACCGGCTGCGGCTGCGCCCGGACTGGCCGGCCTCCGTCCCGGCGGACCTGGTCGGGCGGCTGAGCGGTGACTCGGAGCGGGACAAGAAGCTGCTGGACACCTGGGCGAGCGAGCAGACCGGTGGTGCGATCGACGAGATGCCGGTCGAGTTGAACCCGGACAGCCGTCTGGTGCTGGCCTCGGCGCTCACCCTCCGGACGGACTGGATCCGACCGTTCCAGGACTCCGGCGGCTTCGGCGGGAACCACACGGATGACTGGGGCCGACCCGTCCGCTACCTGACCGGGGCGACGCGTCTGCTGGACCGCGCGGCCCTGTTGGAGACGCCTGCGGGCCCGGTCACCGAGTTCCAGGTGCTCGGGTACGGCGACGTCACCGTCCATCTGCTGCTCGGCGAGCCCGGAGCCGATCCGGGCGGCGTGCTGGCGGCCGGGATCGGGTCGCTCTCGCAGCGGTACCGCCGTACCACCGCCGACCGGCTGCCGGTCGGCACCGCCGGCCCCGGGCTGACGATCGAGATGCTGCGGCGGTACGAGCCGGCGGACCTGCTGACCGTGGGCGTCCCGCAGTTCACCGTGGCGGCCGAGCACGATCTGCTGGCCCGCAAGGAAGTCTTCGGGCTGACGACGCTCAGCACCCCGTCCGAGACGGAGGACCGGCTGCCCGGCCTCCAGGTCGGCGGGCTGCCGCTGTTCGTCAACGGCGCCCGCCAGAAGGCCACCGCGACCTTCGGCGCCCGCGGGTTCCGGGCTTCCTCGGTGACGGCCTTCGGGGCCGTAGCCGTCGGTGCGGCCGTGTCGCGGCCGCCGTTCCTGCAGCGCCACGTCAGCGTGGAATTCGGCCGCCCGTTCGGCTTCCTCGCCGTCCACCGGCTCTCCCGGCTGGTGCTGGCGGTGGGCTGGGTGACCGAGCCGGACGCGGCCGTGGACCCCTGGGGGGTCGTGCCGGACGAATCCCCGGACGAATCCCCGGACGAATCCGAAGGGGACTGGTGAGGTCGGAGCGGAGCCCGTTCCCGGGAGCCCCGAGCGGCCGACCGGAGTGCCGGAATCCGGGTCGCCCACCGTAACCGCCCCCGGTGGTGCGGGTGCACTGAGAGACTGGGGTGAGCAGAGTCCGTCACGGAGAGAGGTCACACCCCGCATGCCCAGCAGCGCAGCCGTCGACAACCCGTGGTTCCGCCGGTTCAACCCGTCCGACTTCGCTCCCGCCCGGATCGTGATCTTCCCGCACGCGGGCGGATCGGCCAGCTACTACATGGACTACGCCAACGCGCTCGCGCCGTACGCCGACGTGCTGGCCGTGCAGTACCCGGGCCGGCAGAACCGCTTCGCGGAGCCGACGATCGACTCGGTGCCGGAACTCGCCGAGCAGGTCTACCAGGAGCTGCGCGGCTGGGTGGACCGCCCGGTCGTGTTCTTCGGGCACAGCATGGGCGCGGCGGTCGCCTTCGAGGTCACCCGCCGCTTCGCCCGGGACGGCCTGGCCGGGCCGGAGCGGCTGTTCGTCTCGGCCGGCCGGGCCCCGTCGCTGCCCCGGGACAGCGCGGTGCACCTGATGTCGGACGACGGCATGCTGGAGGAGATCGTCCGGCTCGGCGGCACGGACGAGCGGATCCTCGACGCGCCGGCCCTGCGTGAGCTGATCATCCCGGCGCTGCGGGCCGACTACACCGCCATCGAGACCTACCTGGCGGCGCCGGACGCCGTCGTTCCGCAGCCGATCACCGCCCTGGTGGGGGAGACCGACGCCAACGCCACGGTGGAGCAGGTCGCCCAGTGGGAGCGGCACACCACCGGGGGGTTCAGCCTGCGGGTCTTCCCGGGCGGGCACTTCTACGTGGCGGAGCAGCTCGATGCCGTGGTGCGGCTGCTCACCGCGCACCTGCGCGGCTGAGCGGTAGCGGGCCCGAACCGCTCACCGTCGCCAGCGGCCAGCGGCCAGCGGCCAGCCGCCAGCCGCCTGCCGCCCGCCGCCCGCTGTCCCGTTCCCGGTGACCGATCGGGGCAGCAGGCGGTGCGGCGGGGGCCGGGCCGGGGCGTCAGGTGGTGTAGGCGGAGTTGAGCCGGACGTACTCCTCGGTGAGGTCGCAGCCGTAGACGGTGAAGGCGCCGTCGGCGATGCCCAGGTCGATCCGGATCACCACCTCGTCGCCACCGAGGTAGCGGCGGGCCGCTTCGAGCAGGGCGTCGCCCGGCTCCTCCGGGTACATCGGGAGCTCGTCGAAGCCGATCCGGACGGCGGCCGGGTCGATGTCGGTCTCGTCCCGGAGCTTGCCGACGGCCATGGTGATGCGGCCCCAGTTCGGGTCCGCCCCGTGCACGGCGGCCTTGACCAGCGGGGAGTTGACCACGCTCTTGCCGACGCGCTTGGCCTGGGCGGCGTCGCGGGCGCCGGTCACCCGGACCTCGATCAGCTTGGACGCGCCCTCGCCGTCCGAGGCGATCTCCCGTACGAGGTGCAGCGCGCACTCGTACAGCGCCTGTTCGAAGGCGGCCGGGTCGACCGGTCCGGCCAGTCCGTTGGCGAAGAGCGCGGCGGTGTCGCTGGTGGAGGTGTCGGTGTCGATGCTGAGCGCGTTGAAGGTCCGGTCCATGACGCGGCGGAACAGGGCGTCGAGCTGGTCGGCGGGGAGGTCGGCGTCGGTGAAGAAGAAGGTCAGCAGGGTCGCCATGTCGGGTTCGATCATGCCGACGCCCTTGGCGATGCCGACCAGTACGGCGTCGCCGCAGCGGACCCGGACCTCCTTGTGGCGGGTGTCCGTGGTCATGATGGCCTTGGCCGCCGCGGTGTAATCGGCCTCCGGGAAGGGCCAGTTCAGGGCGGAGAGCCCGGCGCGGATGCCGTCCATGGGGTAGGGGCGACCGATCACACCGGTGGAGGCGATGACGAGCTCCACCGGGGGGATCCCGACGATCCCGGCGACCCGGTCGCGGACCTCGGCGGCGTTGTCCGCGCCGGTGCGCCCGGTGGCGACGTTGGCGTTGCGGGACAGCACGACCATCCCGCGACAGGCCCCGAGGGCGGCCGCCCCGCGGCTGAGCACGACGCTGGGGCCGGCGAAGCGGGAGCGGGTGAACACCGCGGCCGATCGGCAGGGGGCTTCGGAGACGACGGCCGCGAAGTCGTCCTCGACGTCCTTGAGGCCCATGTTGGTCGTGACGGCGCGGAAGCCGCGGGGTGCGACGGGCTGCATGGTGGATCGATCCCTCTCCGAGTGGTCCCGGTGCGGGTCGCGGTGAGCGACCTCGAACCGCGAGTCGGCGAATAGATTTGCGGAGAACTGAATACATCAAACGTCTCGGCGTGGTCAATGAGTTATCTCAGTGCATGACTATGCGAACCGGTCCGGTGGTCTGGGCGGCCCGTACGAGGGCCCCGCGTTCCGTCGCGTCCGGACCCTGCCGGTGGCCCGGCGGCTCGACTACTGTGCCTGGTTGATGCACCGTCAACGGATCGTCGACAGACCCGGGAGGCCCCCGCATGCGCCGGATCGCCGTCGTCGGAGCGGGCCAGGCCGGCCTCCAGCTCGCGCTCGGGCTGGTGGCCGACGGCTGCGAGGTGACGCTGGTCGCCGAGCGCACCCCCGACCAGCTGCGGGACGGGCGGGTGCTGTCCACCCAGGCGATGTTCGGCCCGGCGCTGCGGATCGAGGCGGCGGCCGGCCTGGACCTGTGGGCGGACGAGGCTCCGGCGGTGCACTCGGTCGACGCGGCGCTGGTGGCGCCGCCGGGCGTCCGCGCGCTGGAGTTCACCATGACCCTCGACGAGCCGGCCCGGTCCGTCGACCAGCGGATCAAGCTGTCCCGCTGGCTGGAGCTGTTCGCCGAGCGCGGCGGCCGGGTCGAGTACCGCCCCCTGGACCGCGCCGGACTGCACGAACTGGCCCGGCGGCACCAGCTGACCGTGGTCGCGACCGGGCGCGGCGAGCTCGCCCGGATCTTCGAACGGGACCCTCGGCGCTCGCCGTTCGACCGGCCGCAGCGAGCCCTGTCCTGCCTGTACGCGCACGGCGTGGGGGCGCCCGACCCGGCCGCCGGGCCCAGGGCCCGGATGCACGCCCTGCCCGGCCTGGGCGAGCTCTACCTCCAGCCGGCCCTGACCCGCACCGGCCCGTGCGACATCCTGCTCTGGGAGGCACTGCCCGGCGGCCCGCTGGACGTGTTCGGAGACGGGCCCGCGCCCGACGTCCACCTCGACCGGATCCGTGCCCTGCTGGCCGAGTACCTGCCCTGGGAGGCGGAGCTGTGGCGGGAGGCCGAGCCGACCGACGCCGGGGCCGGGCTGTGCGGCGCGGTCACCCCGACCGTCCGCCGTCCGGTGGCCGAACTGGGCTCGGGCGTCGACGCCGTGCACGTGCTGGGCCTGGGCGACGCGGTGGTGGTCAACGACCCGATCACCGGGCAGGGCGCCAACGGCGCCGCCCGCGCGGCGCAGGCGTACCGGCGGGCGATCCGCGAGCACGGCGACGCCCCGTTCACCGCGGACTGGATGTGCCGCACCGCCGAACGGTTCTGGCAGCGGCACGCCCGCCACGCCGTTGACTTCACCACCGCTCTGCTGACCATGCCGGACCACCTCCAGGGCGTCTTCGCGGCCGCGGCGGAGCACCCGGAGGTCGCCCGGCGGCTGGCCAACACCTACGCCGAGCCGAGCGACCACGCGGCCTGGCTGGCCACGCCCGAGCTGACCGCCGGGTACCTGGCCTCGGTCGGGCGCTGAGCGGCCAGGGGCGAAGGGGCCGGCCCGGGCGGGAGTGCCCGCCCGGGCCGGGGGAGCGTCAGACCAGGTCGGAGGAGCGTCAGACCAGGTCGGAGGAGCTTCGGGCCAGGTCGGGGGAGCGTCAGACCAGGTCGAAGCGGGTCGGACCGCCCTCTGCCCAGATGCCGCGGGAGGCCTGGTCCGGGTAGCGGACGGTCTCCGAACGGGCGCTCAGGACCCGGGTCAGCTGCTGCTCCGGCTCGTGGGCGGCCCAGCCGGGATCGCCGGTGCCGACGAAGCGGATCCAGGCCTGCTGGAGCTCCTGGGAGAGCGCGACGGCCTCCGGGGCGGGCGGGTCGCCGAGGAACTGCCGGGCCATCGGGCTGTCCAGGGAGCCGAAGGCCAGCGGGACGTCCAGGCCGTGGCAGGCGCCGAACACCCCGGCCAGGGCGGGGGCCGGGTAGGCGAGTTGGAAAAGGTGGGAGGTGCCGCCGGCCGCCGTGTTGCCCTCGGCGAGGTGGAGCGAGGGGATCTTGAACAGCGAGTCGGAGAAGACGGCCTCGACCAGGTCGGAGGGCGTGGCGCCGGGGAAGGCGGCGCGGTAGGCCTCCGGGCCGCCCGGGCGCGGGGCGAGCAGGTCCAGTGCGGTGCGGGCGTCGTCCTCGGTGAAGGCGCCGTGCCGGCCGGCCAGCACGGCGAACAGTCGGAACTCGTCCCGGGTGTGGCCGACCAGCAGCTCGATGCCCTCGGCCCGTCCGGCGGCCAGCGCCGTCCAGGGCTCCTCGGTGAGGAGCTCGCCGTCGACCACCGGCACGGTGGGGACGCCGGTGTGGGCGAGCCGGCCCCAGCGCGCGAGGTGCTCGGGGAGGGCGGTGCCGAGCGCGGTGACGGCCTCGGCCAGCTTCCAGGGGTCGGTGCCGGCGAGGCCGGCCGCGGTGGGGGCGGTGCCGAGCCGTTCCGCCAGGGCGGCGGTGATCTCGGCGGCCAGCGCGGGGGTGGCGAGGTTGCCGCCGACGGAGTGGGCTATCGCCCGGTGGAACAGGCCGCGGGCCCGTGGCACGGTCAGCAGCGCGGCCACCGAGGAGGCCCCGGCCGACTGGCCGGCGACGGTGACCCGGGCGGGATCGCCGCCGAACGCGGCGATGTTGTGCTGCACCCACTCCAGGGCCGCGATCTGGTCGAGGAAGGCGCGGTTGGCCGGGGCGCCGTCGAGGAGGGCGAAACCCTCGGCGCCCACCCGGTAGTTGACGGTCACCACGACCAGGCCGGCCCGGGCCAGCTCGGTCGGGTCGTACAGCGGGTCACCCGCGGTGCCGGAGATGAAGCCGCCGCCGTGGAGCCAGACCAACACCGGCAGCCCGGCCGAGTCCGGGTCCGGGGTGCAGACGTTGAGCGTCAACCAGTCCGTGCCGGTGGTCGGTTCGACCTGCAGGGGGCCGGACTGGGGGACGACGGGGCCGTACTCGACGGTCGCGCGGACGCCGTCCCAGGGCTCGGGCGGGGCGGGGGCGGCGAAGCGGAGCGGGCCGACCGGGGGCCGGCCGTAGGGGATGCCGCGGAAGGCGGCGAGGCCGCGGTCCACGAAACCGCGGACGGTTCCCCCGGTGGTGCGGGCGACGGGCTGTACGAGCATGGGACGCTCCTCCCTCGGGAATGCCCCCAGCGTTGTAGGTCGGCTGTATTATGTCAAGCGTATGGAAAAGGTTGGTCGGGAGTCGTCGAGGAGTGCTGGGGCATGCCCAAGCAGGTGGACCATCGGGAGCGCCGCGAGACGATCGCCCGCGCGCTGTGGCGGATCGTGGAGCAGCGCGGCACCACCCAACTGACCCTGCGTGAGGTCGCCCGGGAGGCCGGGATCTCGCTCGGTCAGCTCCAGCACTACTTCGCCTCCCGGGCGGAGCTGCTCGGATTCGCGATGGATCTCGCCGGGGAGCAGAGCGGCCTGCGGGTCGCCCGGGCGCTGGCCGGGCTGGGCGAACGGCCGCACCCGCGCGCCGTGCTGCGGGCGATGCTGGTCGAACTGCTGCCGCTGCAGCCGGACTCGCGGGTCACCAGCCGGATGAGCGCCGCCTACGTCCTGGAGGCGCTGCACGACGAGGAGGTCCGGGCGCGGGCGCGCGGCGGGCTGGTGCGGGGGCGGGCGGAGGTGGAGCGGGTGATGCGGCAGGCGATCGCCGACGGGCTGGTGGCGGCCGACCGCGATCCGGTGGTGGAGACGGACCTGCTGCTCGCGCTGACCGGGTTCACCACCCTGCTGGAGCTGGGCGTGGTCGGGCCGGACGCCGTGCTCACCGCCGTCGACCGGCACCTGGACCGGCTGTTCGCCGGGGAGGGCCGACCGGCCGGCCCGTGACGGCATGGCAGGCTGGGCGGGTATCACCGCCGCACACCACACCGCACGAGCCCGGCGCTGCCCGAGCCCGGCGCTGTATGAGCCCGCCGCACCGCACGAGCCCCGCACGACGCAAGCCCCGCGACCAGGAGCACCCGCATGGACCGACCCGCCGCCCTCCGCCTCGACGCCACCGCCTCCGGGCACCCGGCCGGCATCCTCGACGCCGCCGAACAGGCCGAACGCCGGGGCATGGACCGGCTGGTGGTCGCCGAGACCGCGTACGACCCGTTCCTCCAACTCGCCCGGGCGGCCGACCGCACCGAGTCGATCGAGCTGGCCACCGGCATCGCGGTGGCCTTCGCCCGCACCCCGATGACGCTGGCCTACCAGGCCTGGGGGCTGCACGCGGCCTCCGGCGGACGGGCCGTCATCGGGTTGGGCTCGCAGGTCAAGCCGCACATCGAGAAGCGCTTCGGGATGCCCTGGGACCGGCCGGCCGCCCGGATGCGGGAGTACGTGCACGCGGTGCGGGCGATCTGGCACAGCTGGCAGACCGGTGAACGGCTGCGGTTCCGGGGCGAGTTCTACACCCACACGGTGATGACGCCGGTGTTCTCGCCCGACCCGGTGCCGTCCGGGGTGCCCCGGATCCTGCTCGCGGGCGTCGGGCCGCTGATGACCCGCACCGCCGGGGCGGTGGCGGACGGCTTCCTCGCGCACCCGTTCTGCTCCACCGCCTACCTGACCGAGCAGGTGCTGCCCGGACTGGTCGAGGCGCGGGCGCGGGCGGAGGCCGAGGGGGCGGAGTGGACCGGGCGGCCGTTCGAGACCGTCGGCAACGTGCTCACCGCCACCGGCCGGACCGAGGAGGAACTGGCGGCCAACCGGGCGGGGGTGCGCGAGCGGCTGGCCTTCTACGCCTCCACCCCGGCCTACCGCCCGGTGCTGGCGCAGCACGGCTGGGAGGGCTTGCAGGAGGAACTGCACACCCACTCGGTGCGCGGGCGCTGGGCCGAGATGACGGCACTGGTCTCGGACGAGGTGTTCGACGCCTTCGCGGTCTCGGGCACGGTCGAGGAGGTCGCCCGGGAGATCCACCGCCGGTACGCGGGGCTGGTCACCCGGCTGTCCGTCAATCTGCCCGAGACTGCGGACCCGGCGCTCGGCCTGGACGTGCTGGCGGCGGTGCGCGCGCTGGGCTGAGTGGAAACGGTTCCGGAACCGCCATACGGGGGCGACGATCGATCGTGAACTGATCAAGATGCGTCACATTCGGGCAAGCGGCCCCCGGTGGTCCGCCCGGACGGGAGGATCGCGCTGAGCAGGCGGAGCGTGCCCGCTCGGCACCAGCCTGTCATGTCTTGGCCATCCGCTTCTGGCCGTCCGCCGACGATCGTGGGGGTACCCGCGTGTCCGTGTCCGACGATCGCACCGCAGCCGACGACCCGTACGGGCCCTGGGGGCCCGCCGAGGAGGACGAACTCGCCGACCTCGACGAGTTCCTGCGCGTCAGCGCCGAACTCACCGGCTTCGACGTCCCCGAACTCCGCGCCACCGGCATGGCCGACGAACACCACCGCACCACCCTGGCCCACCGGGTCCGCGACGAGCACGCCCTGGTCCACCTCTGGTACGTCGGCGCCTGGCCCGGCGAGGCGCCGAGCTCCGCCCGCGCCCACGACCACGGACTGGTCTGGCGGACCTTCCGGGCCAGCCCGCCCGGCGCCGCCGCCCCCGGGCACGGCAGCTGGGCCGCGGCCCCGGCCGGGGCCGCGCCGTTCGGAGGTTCGCCGTCCGAGGGCGCCCCGTTCGGAGGTTCGCCGTCCGAGGGCGCCCCGTTCGGAGGTGAGCAGCGGTGAGCGCCCACTGGGACGCCGTCGTGGTCGGGGCCGGCTTCGCCGGCAGCCTGGTCGCCCAGCGGCTCGGCGCCCGGGGCTGGCGGGTCCTCGTCCTGGAGGCCGGCCGGACCGCACCGGGGAGCGCCGAGACCGCCGCCGCCCACCGCGCGGCCGGCGGCGGACCGCCCACCTCGCCCTACCCGCACAACCCCGACGCCCCGTCACCCGACGTCACCGACCTCACCGGCCACCCGGACGGCGGCTACACCGCCCACGGCCACCTGCGCCAGTACGGCCCACTGCCCTTCGCCAGCGGCTACCTGCGCGCCAACGGCGGCACCGGGCTGCTCTGGACCGGCCTCACCCCGCGCATGCACCCCGAGGACTTCCGCACCGGCGACCTCGGTCACGGCCGCAACTGGCCGATCGGCTACCACGACCTGGAACCCCACTACCGCGACGCCGAACAGGAACTCGGCGTCGCCGCCGACGCCGAGGAACAGCGCCGGGCCGTCGGCCTGCCCCTCCCCGCGGACTACGCCTACCCGATGCGGGCGATCCCGGCCAGCTACCTCGACCGGCAGCTGGCCCGCGCCCTCGACGGCCGGACCGTGCGCGACCCCGCCATGACCGACCCGGCCCGGCTCGCCGTCACCCGCACCCCGCACGCCCGCAACGGCCTGCCCACCCGGCCCGGCAGCGGCCACGGCGCGCCCTGCGCCGGGAGCGCCAGCTGCGTCCCGGCCTGCCCGGGCGGCGCCAAGTACACCCCGCTGCGCACCCAGGCCCGCTGGGCGCCCGCCGTCGAACTGCGCACCGAGGCCGTGGCCAGCCGGGTGCTCGCCGACCCGGAGACCGGACGGGCCACCGGGGTCGAGTACCTGGCCGGCGGCACCGCGCACCGGGTGACCGCAGACCTGGTGGTGATCGCCGCGCACGCGATCGAGAACGCCCGACTGCTGCTGCTGTCCGGCCTGGCCAACCGCAGCGACCAGGTCGGCCGGAACCTGATGGACCACCCCGCCCTGCTCACCTGGGGGCTGATGCCCCGCCAGGTCGGTCCCTACCGGGGCCCCGGCTCCACCGGCGGACTGGAGGCCTTCCGCTTCGGCGGGGCCCGCCGGCACCGGGCGCCGTTCCGGATCGAGATCGGCAACTGGGGCTGGTCCTGGGCCGGCGGCGACCCGGCGACCGAGGCCGCCGCGCTGCTCGACGCCGGGCTGCGCGGCAAAGAACTGCGCGAACGCCTCGGCGACCGGCTCGGGCGGCAGTTCTCGCTCCAGTTCGAACTGGAGCAGCCCGCCGACCCGGCCAACCGGGTCACCCTCGACCCGGACCGGCGCGACCCGCTCGGCCTGCCCGCCCCCGCGATCCACTACGACCTGGGCGGCTACGTGCGCGAGGGCATGGCCTCCGCCCGGGCCGTCTCCGACCAGCTCTTCGCCCTGCTGGGCGCCGAGGACCACACCGCCTACCCGGGCGCCGGCTGGCCCGGCCGGCTGGAGCACCGCGGCGCCGTCCACGGCTACCGGGGAGCCGGCCACGCCGGCGGTACCCACCTGATGGGCGATTCTCCCGGCAGCTCCGTGGTCGACCAGTGGCAGCGCTGCTGGGACCACCCCAACCTGTACGCCGTCGGCTGCGGCTCGATGCCCTCGCTCGGCACCTCCAACCCCTCGCTCACCATGGCCGCCCTCGCGCTGCGCAGCGCCGAACGGATGCACCAGGACCTGCTGGCGCTGCGGCGGCCGACCACCCTCTCCCCGCCCGCGCCCCCTCGCTTTCGGAGCCCTCATGACCGGCCTGCCGCTGCCGCCCGTCCCGGAGCCGTACCACCTGCCCTTCCACTACGGCGCGCTGCACAACATCGGCGTCGACTACCTGGTGGACCCGGCCCGGGCCCGCCGGCTGCTGGACAAGCGCCACCCCGGGCTGAGCGCCGCGACCTTCGACGGCGGGGCCTGCGTCTCGCTCAACTACCAGCTGTACTTCGCCCAGTACCCGAACGGCGGCGGCATCACCGAGGAGCTGGAGATCAACCTGATCGCCCACCCGGTGTTCGCCGAGGAGCGCATTCCGGTGGTCAACTACGGCCAGTACGCCCGGGGTTACGACCAGACCAAGCTGCTCGGCATCGCCCGGCTGCACGTGCTGTGCGACAACCCGCTCGCCATCGACGCCGGGCGCCGACTGTACGCCGAACCCAAGCACCCCGGCTGGTTCGAGACCACCCTGCCCTCGCTCAACGCGGCCGCCGTGCGCGAACGGTGGAGCATCTCCTGCCGCCGGGCCGAACTCGGGCCGGAGGGGCTGCACCGGCACCAGGAGGAGATCCTCGGCCTGGACGTCGACCTGGTCGGCCTCACCCCCGAGCCGGTGAACAACACCCCGATCACCGGCTACGGCACCGACGACGAGGGCAGGCTGCTCGCCGGACCGCTCAACGTCCACCACCCGTACCACTACTACGCCCTGGACGACCGCACCGCCGACCGGGTCCGGCTCGACCTCGGCAACCCGGCCGAGGAGGCCGCCCGCGACCTCGCCCAACTGATCGGCGAGGCCCCGGCGGCCGGCGTCTGGACCTACCAGTCCGCCCCGGTGGCCGCCCACCACCGCGCCTACTACGTCCGGTGACGGCGCGCCCCTTCGCGGCGGGCAGCACCGCCGTGCGCCGGGACGTCGTCGACGGACGGATCTGGACGGCCATGCCGTACACCGTGCTCGCCGACGACGGCACCACTCTGACCATGACCGCCCGCCCCGGCACCGAGAGCCTCGCCCCCGCCAGCTGGACCGCCTCCCAGCGGAACGACGACGTCGCCGCCCGCAAGCGCGGCATCGACGACCTGGCCACCGGGTCCTGGCAGCTCGACCGCTGGGTCTGGCGGGACACCGTGGTGGTCAGCCGCTTCACCGCCGGGGAGCTGTACAGCGTGCACCGGTTCCTCAGCCCCGAGGGCCGCCCGCTGCGCTGGTACGTCAACTTCGAGCTCCCGTACCGGCGGACGGCCATCGGGATCGACACCTTCGACCTCTTCCTGGACCTGGTCATCACCCCCGACCTCAGCTCCCACAGCTGGAAGGACGAGGACGAGTATGCCGAGGCCCGGCGGCTCGGCGTGATCGACCGGGTCACCCACCGGCAGGTGGAGCTGGCCCGGGAGCGGGCCCTCGCCCAACTCGGCGACCGCACCGGGCCGTTCGTGCCCGATCCGGAGGCCTGGGCGCTGCCGCCGGCGGGGGAGTTGCCCGTCCTGCCCGACACCGTGCTCAGCACGGCGGCCGCCCGCTGGGGGTAGGGTCCGTCGTCTTCGGGGACGGGCCCCGATAGGCTCGCGTCCCGACATGGACGACACCCGCGCGACGGACGGGCTGAGCGACGCCGAGGCGCTCGACCACCTGCACGAACCCGGGGCCTACCGGCGGCTGGCCGAGCGGACCGCCGACCCCGGGGTGCTGCGCGTGCTGGCTCGGTGTGAGTACCCGTTCGTCTGGCACACGATCGTGCGGAACCCCGCCGCGCCGCTCGACCTGCTGGTGACCCTGTCGGTCCGGCGGCACAGCACCTGGAACGACAACCACCTGCTGTGGCTGCTGGCCGCTCACCCGGCGGTGACCGGCGAGGCCCTGGACGGACTGGTGGAGCTGGTGGCCGAGCGGCTGCGGGAGGGCGAGCGCCCGTACGCCGCGGTGCTGCTGCTGGCCCGGCGGCCGGAGTCGACGGAGGAACGGCTGAACCGGCTGGGGCACCTGCCCGGTGCCTCCAGCCGGCTCCGCCGGGGGATCAGCCGTGCGCTGGCGGCCCGCCCGCCGGGCTGAGCTCGGCCGCGGGCTGCCCACCGGCCGGGACCGGCTCGGGTGCCCGGGCCCAGCGCCCGGCCAGGACGGTGCCCACCACCAGTTGGAGCTGGTGGTAGGCCATCAGCGGCAGCACCATCACCCCCGCCTCCGCCCCGAACAGCACGGTGGCCATCGGCAGCCCGTTGGCCAGGCTCTTCTGCGAACCGCACAGCATCGCCGCGATCGCGGCCGGGCGGTCCAGCCCCAGCCCGCGCGCCCCGAGCCCGGTGACCGTCAGGGTCACGGCGAGCAGGGCCAGCAGCACTACGACCATCCCGAGCAGGGCGAACGGCGTCGCCCGGTGCCAGATGCCCTGGGCCACCGCCGCGCTGAACGCCGTGTAGACGACCAGCAGGATCGAGCCGCGGTCCACCGGGGTCAGCAGCCGTTTGTGACGGGCCACCAGGCCGCCGATCCACGGCCGTAGCAGCTGCCCCAGCAGGAACGGCGCCAGCAGCTGGAGCCCGATCCGCAGCAGCCCGTCCGCCGACAGCCCGGCGTGCGAGCCCAGCAGTCCGGCGACCAGCAGCGGGGTGAGCACCAGCCCGGCCAGGCTGGAGTACGTCCCCGCGCAGATCGCCGCCGGGACGTCGCCCCCGGCGGCGCCGGTCAGCGCCACCGAGGACTGCACCGTGGACGGCACCAGGCAGAGGAACAGCACCCCGGCCTGCAGCTGTTCGGTCAGCGGAACCGGCGTCAGCAGCGCGGCGGCGAGGCCGAGCAGCGGGAAGAGACCGAAGGTGGCGGCGAGCACCAGCCCGTGCAGCCTCAGGTGGCGCAGCCCGGCCACGGTCTCCCGGGTGGACAGCCGGGCGCCGTACAGGAAGAACAGCAGGGCCACGGCAACGTCGCAGGCCGTCGCGGCGAACCGGGCCCCGGCGCCGGAGGCCGGGAACAGCGCGGCCAGGCCGACCGCCCCCGCCAGCGCCAGCAGGTACGGGTCGAACCTGCGCCACCAGTGCGAGCGCCGGGCGCGGGCCGTCATGGCCCACCTCCGCTGCCGACCAGGCTCCCGCCCGGACCCCCGACCAGGGACCCGCCCAGGCCCCCGACCAGGGACCCGGCGCCGTCGTGGTCGCTCCCCGCCGAGCCGCCGCCCTGCTGGAGGTTGGCCGTGCGGTCGACCTCCAGCCAGGAGTCGGCGTGCGAGTTGTCGATGACCGTGATCAGGCTGCCGCCCGCGGCGGCCGGGGCCGCGCCGACCGCGAGCAGGGCGGACGCCCCGGTCAGCCCCAGGACGGTGGCCCGCAGCGCGGCGGCCGCCGAGGGCGGGGCGGGCCGGCGCGGCCCGGGGCTCAAGCCGTCACGTCCGCGAGCCGCCGGGAGCGCGCGATGTTGCGCTCCAGCAGTTCGGTGGACTCCCGCACGCCGACCGGCTTGGCCTGCTCGGCCTGGGAGGGCAGTCGCCCGTCGGCGGTCTTGAGGCCGGTGAGCGCCTCGTCGATCGCCCGGTGGGCCGCGAACAGGCACGGCGTGCTGTAGATCGCGACGTCCACCCCCAGCTCGGTGAGCTCGGTGAGGGACAGCCGGGGGGACTTGCCGCCCGCGATCTGGTTGAACAGCAGGGGCTTGTCGCCGACCTCCTTGCGGATCCGGCGGATCCACTCCTCGCTGCGCACGCCGTCCACCAGGACCACGTCGGCGTCCGTCTCGGCGAGCGCGCGGGCGCGGCGCAGGATGTCCGCCTCCTCGGTGGCGTCGGTGCGGGCGACCACCAGGAGGTCGGTGCGGTCGGCGAGGACGAGTTCGAGCTTCGTCAGGTACTCCTCCAGCGGGAGGACCTGCTTGCCGTCGGCGTGCCCGCAGCGGCGCGGGCGCTTCTGGTCCTCCAGGATCACGCCGGAGGCGCCGATGGCCTCCAGCCGGCGCACGACGTGGCAGGCGACCTCGGGATCGACGTAGCCGTCGTCGATGTCGACCAGCAGGTGGTGCGTGGGGAACGCGCCGCGCAGCCGTTCGACGAAGGCGACCATGTCGGGCCAGGCGATGAAGCCGATGTCCGGCAGGCCGTAGTAGGAGGCGGCGAAGCCGAAGCCGGAGACGAACATGCCGTCGTAGTGCTCGGCCGCGATCGAGGCGGAGTACATGTCGTGGACGCCGATCAGGGGTGTGGTGCCCTGGTCCGCGATCGCCGCGCGGAGCCGCTGCCCGGGGCCCGCGGAGGTGGAAGCGTGGAACATGGGTCTCTCCTCACTCACAAGGATTTTGCCTGAACTTGGCTTTCTCAAGACCAAACTGAGGTGCCATCACTATGCGGTCTTTAAAGGTCCATGGGCAAACCTTTAATGGAGATTCACCCATGTGAGTGAACGAATTTTCGACAATGCGTCAGTCGGATGAAGTGAACATTCCGGGTCCGAGCTGAGCCCGAGCTGACGGCCGGATGACGGTGGTGCCACGGTCCGTTCAACGGCGCTCAACGGTGCTCACCAGCGCGCGGCGGCGCTCGTCGGCCCGCGGCGGCGCCGCAACGCGAACCGCCGCCGCAGCGGGCGCTGCGACGGCGGTGATGGCGCTGGTGGCCGTGCGTTTCGGGCGGGTGTCCGGGGGTGTCCGGGGCGGTGGCCGGGGTCGCGTCCGGGACTACGTCCGGGATTGTGTCCGGGGTCGCGTCGGATCTGTCGGGATCGCGCCGGAGCGGGGGTCGCTCCGGGGGTCAGGAGCTCGGGGTGGGGCGCACGTCGCGGCGTTCGCGCAGGGTGCGGAGGACCCGGCGGGTGGCGCGGGTGGCGACCGGGGGGAGGAGGTCCAGGGCGATCCGGCGGGAGGCCGAGCGCTGGAGCTGGGCGGGCGCCTTGACCTGGTAGTTGAGGCGGAGGACCTGGTGGCCGGCGATGGTGTCCTCGTCGACGGCGTAGTCCTCGGCCCGCCAGTCGCGGGCCAGCAGGGTCCGGCGGGCGGCCGCGGCGTCGCCCCAGGTGCCGTAGAACTTCATCGGGGTGAGCAGCACCGGCTGCAGTCCGCCGGTGAAGACGGCCTCCCAGACGGCGGCCGAGACGCCCGGGGTGTGCTCCGAGCGGTAGTCGTCCAGCGAGATCAGGCCGTCCTCGGCGAGCGCGGCCCGGGCCACCAGGATGTCCCCGCTGACGTGCTCGTACAGGTGCGAGGCGTCGACGTGGACGAAGCGGCAGCTGCCCGCCGGGATCCGGCCGTCGGCCAGCACCGAGGTGGGGGCCTGGACGATCTCGGGCAACTCGGCGTGGAAGGCGAGGTAGTTGGACTCGAAGGCGCTGCGGGTGAGGGTCTTGCGGTAGGACATGGTCATCTCGGCGGCGTTCTCCGCGTCGGCGGCCTCGGAGTCGAAGAGGTCGCAGACGGTCAGCCGCTCGCCCGGCTGGAGGTGGTCCCCGAGCAGGACGGCGCTGCGGCCGAGGTAGCTGCCCAGTTCCAGGATGTTCCCGCTGACCCCGGCGGCCGTCTGGGCGGACAGCAGGTGGGAGAAGGCGGCCCGGTCCAGGCCGAAGAACCAGCCCGGGATGTCGTCCCGCTTCCGGGGAACGGGGCCGGCGGCTGTGGTCTCTTCACTGGGCACGGCTGCCTCCAGGGGGCGGGCGGGGCGCGGTGGTGGATCACGCCAGCGGAGGGGCGCCGTGGTCGTGAGGCAGATCATCATAGCCACGCCCGGGCCGCCCTGGGATGGGTGCCGGAGGGGTCGGTTCCGTGCCGGGGCGGGGCCGTTCGGCCTGGTGTTCGGGCTGGTGGCCCGCACTCCTTGGAGCGCCCGGGCGGTTCGGGCGCCACCCGTCCGCTGCGGGCGCCACCGGGTCGCGGCGGGCTGCCTCCGGTCCGCGGCGGGTGCCCCCGCTGGATTCCGGCGGGGGCACCGCCGACGTCACCGCGCGGCGCCGCCCGCGGCACCCTCCAGTCCGGCGATGGTCTCGGCCAGCCAGGCGCGTTCGGCGGCGCCGGAGGCCCGGGCGACCAGCAGCATGCCGCGCCGGAACGGGTTCGGCTCCCGCTCGGCGGTGACCGGCCGGCCGTCCCCGTCGTAGAAGAAGCTGCTCGGCGCCTCCAGGAAGTCCAACCGGCGCCGGAGTACGGCGGCCTGCCGGGCCGGGTCGGCCAGTTGGTGGAGGAAGGCGGCGAGGGTGAAGAAGCGGATCTGGTCGGTGATCTCGGCCTGCTCGGGGTCGGCCAGTCGCCGCAGTAGCTCCGCCCGGCCCTCCGGGGTGAGTTCCAGGGTCTGGCGCGGCGCGGCGCCGCTGCCGGGTTCGGTGCGGCGGTCCAGCAGCGCGGCCTTCTCCAGTCGGGTGATCGCGGGGTAGAGCGCGCCGTCGCTGACCGGTCGGACGTGACCGGTCAATCCGGTGATCCGGGACTTGAGTTCGTAGCCGTGCAGGGGCTGGTCGTACAAGAAGCCGAGGATCGCGAGGGTCAGCACGGTCGGAGCCCTTTCGTCGAAGTGCGCCCCATGATGCGCCCCGTACCGCGGATGATGCTACCTCTTGTCGAGGTGCCTCGAATCGATGTATATCCATTCGAGGCAGCCGCCTGCTCCGGTGCGGGCGGCGCGACGATGGGGGGACCCGTGCGCGAACAGTCCGTCCGGCTGGCCTTGTTGGCCGGGCCGGTCTACGCCGAGCTGCTGTCCGGAGTGATCGCCACGGTGATCGGGACGCTCTGGGTGGCCGGCCTCGGCGGGGCCGCCGTGGCCGCCGTCACCCTGGCCGGAACCCTGGAGAACCTGTTGCTCGGACTCGTCCTGGTGGTGTCCTCCGGCGTCAGCGTCCGGCTCGCCCGGGCCCTCGGCGCCGGAGACGGGGCGGAGGCCGGGCGGATCACCCGCGCCGCCTGGCGGCTCTGCGCGCTCGGCACCCTCGCCCTCGCCGCCCCCGGCTTCCTGCTGCGGGACCGGATCGCGGCCGCCTTCCTCGACGGCGAGGCCGCTGCCAGAGCCGCCGAGTACCTCACCGTCGCCTTCCCGGCCTTCGCGCTGTTCTTCGCCCAGCGGGTCGCCGACGAACTCTTCAAGGGCAGCGGCGACACCCGCACCCCGATGCGGATCGCGCTGCTCTCCAACGCCCTGCTGCTGGTCCTCGACCCGCTGCTGATCCTCGGCGCCGGCCCGCTGCCCGCCCTCGGCGTGCCCGGCGCGGCACTGGCCCTGGCCGGCTCCCGGGCGGTCGCCCTCGCCGTCACCCTGCACTTGCGGCCCCGGGCTGCCGGACCGGTCCGGGGCCTCGGCGAGGTTCGGCGCGCCGGGGCGGCGGGCGTCGGGTCGGCGGCCCTCGGCATCCTGCGGGCCGGTGCGCCGTTCGGTCTGGACTTCACCGCCCGGATGGCCGTCGGCACGGCCCAACTCGCCCTGGTCGCGGGGTTCGGGGTGGCGGCGGTGGCCGGGTACGGCATCGGCTACCGGCTGCTGCTCGTGCTCACCATGGCCTTCTACGCGCTGCGCCAGGCCGTCGCCCTCCGGGCCGCCCACCTCGTCGGGGCCGGTGCGCCCGAGCCGCTGCGCGAGCTGCGGCGCGCCACCGCCCGCCTCGCCGTCGGGCTGGGCGCCGCGGCGGCGCTGCTGGCGGCCGGTGCGGCCGGCCCGCTCGCCGCGCTGTTCACCGACGACCCGGCGGTGGCCGCCCGGTCCACGGGGTTCCTCCACCTGGCTGCCCTCTACCTGCTGCCGTACGCCCCGGCGGTCGCCCTCGGCGGCTACCACCAGGCGACCGGGGCCGGGCGGGCGTTGGTGGTGTCGGCGGTGTTCGGGCTCGGTGGGCAGTTGGGGGCGGCGGTGGTGCTGTCGCGGTGGTGGGGGGTGGACGGGGTGTGGGTCGGCCAGGGAGTGGGTGCGGTGGTGCAGTTGGTGCTGTTGGTGGTACTCGCCCGGCGTCGGGACAGGGGAGTGGTCAGGGAGGCGCGGGTGGCGCGGGCGCGGGCCCGGGTGTCGGGTCTGCGGCGTACGTAGGTGGTCCGGTGGTCGGGCGGCGGCCCGGCCACCGGACCCAGGGTGCGGGGCTCAGGACGTCGGGGTGGAGGTGCTCCGGAGCTGCTCGGCGAAGGTGCGGGCGGCGGCGAAGTCGCGGTTGTCGGGGCGGTGCTTGCTGATGCCGCCGACCAGCCGGAACGGGAGCCAGGTGTCGTGGCCGCGGGCCGTGAAGCCGTCGACGATCCGGAAGCCCTTCGCCGCCAGGGCGCGCTCCGTCGGCCGGGTGAACGGGCGGAAGCCGGGTTCGGGCAGGCCGCTGGTGGCGAACACGAAGGCCCGGCAGGGGCGTTCGGCGGACGGGACGACGGTCGGCAGGCTGCGGACGAAGGCCCGCAGGCGCGGGTGGAGGCGGCCGGTGAAGACGCCCGAGCCGAACCCGACCAGGTCGTAGCCGCTGAGGTCGGCCGGGTCCAGCTCCTCCGGTGTGACCACGGGTGCGGCCAGCGGCCGGGCGATCTCCTCGGCGATCCGTCGGGTGTTGCCGTGGGAAACCGAGACACACACGATTACGGCCTTCATGGTGAGGACGCTCCCTTTGTTCTTCTGTTCTTCGTCGTACGGGTGCTGGATGGACCGGGCAGCGCGGCGGAACGTGACATCGCGGGTCGCGAGCCGCCGAACGGCCCGCGGCCCGGGCCACGTGCGCCGTCGAGCCCCGTGAGACGGAACGGTGGCCGAGGTGGTGGTGATCTCCACGACCGGCCGAGCCTGACCTCTGACCCCTGACCCCTGACCCCGGACCGGCCCCCGGCGTGCTCGGCCGCGCCGGGGGCCGTTGAACAGGTCCCGGCGGCCGGACAGAACAACCCGAAGACAGCCCAGCAGGGCGTCAGTCAGTGGCAGAGCCACGACCACCGGAACCTGAGTATCAGCATCAATGTCAGTGGTGCGTGCCACAGTGGCGGCCATGGCGAGCACACCGGACGGGCGGCCGATCCCGTCCCCACAGGCGGACGAACGGACCACACTGGAGGGCTGGCTGGACTTCCAGCGGGCCACCCTGGAGCACAAGGTCTCCGGGCTGGACGACGGGCAGGTGCGGACGGCCTCGGTGCCGCCCTCGACGATGACCCTGCTCGGGCTGGTCCAGCACCTGGCCGAGGTCGAACGCACCTGGTACCAGCGGGTGTTCGCCGGCCAGGAGGTGCCGCCGCGGTACGGCCCGGAGAACCCGGACGGCTACGGGCTGGACGCCGCGCGCGGGATGGCGCAGGCCCTGGCCGACTGGCGGGCGGAGGTCGAGCGGGGCCGGGAGCTCACCCGTGGGGTGCCGCTGGACGAGGCCGGGCCGCTGCCTGCTCCGTTGGCGGCGGTGCTCGGTGCCGAGACCGCCTCGCTGCGCTGGATCCTGGTGCACCTGATCGAGGAGTACGCCCGCCACAACGGCCACGCCGACCTGCTGCGCGAGGCCCTCGACGGCGCCACGGGCGTCTGACGCTCCCTCTGGCTGCCCGGCTGCCTGGCTGTCACGTGCGCCCGGCGGCCTCCCGAGGCCGGGTGGCGACGGCCCGGCCGGGCAGCCGGGTGGCGAGCAGCAGTCCTGCCGCCGCCACGGCGGCCGCGGCCAGCGCGGCCGGGGCGAGCGCCGCGCCCGGTGCCGCGCGCCCGGCCAGGACGGTGGCCAGCGCGACGCCCAGGGCCGGGCCGACGTTCATCGCGGTCTGCTGGAGGCCGCCCGCCACGCCCGCCTCGGCGGCGGCCGCGCCCCGGACGACGGCGGAGGTGGCGACGGCCATCACCGTGCCGAAGCCGCCGCCGATCAGCAGGAAGCAGCCGCCGATCGCGACGGCGCCCGAGGACGGGCCGAGCCGGGCGGTGAGCAGCGTGCCCGCCGTGAGCAGCGCCATCGCGACCAGCACGGTGTCGCGGGTGCCGCGGCGCTTCGCCAGTCCGGCCGAGACGGGTGCGGCGACGACCATCGCCACGGCGAGCGGCGATGCCCGCAGGGCGCTCTGCAGGGGGTCGAGGCCGAGGGCGTCCTGGAGGAAGTAGCTGGCCGGGAAGAGCGTCGCGAAGAGCGCCGCCGAGGCCGCGAGCAGGACTCCCAGCGCCGGGCCCATGGCGGGTGCGCGCAGCAGGGCGGCGGGCAGCAGCGGGTGGGCGGTGCGGCGCTCGTACCGGGCCAGGGCGAGGGTGGCCAGGGCGGCCGCCGTGAGGGTGAGCGCGGTGCCGGTCGACCAGCCGTCGGTCGGCAGGGCCACCAGGGTGTGCACCAGGGCGGCCAGGGCGAGCGCGAGCAGTCCCGCGCCGGGCAGGTCCAGGCCGCCGGTAGCCCGTTCGGTGCGGACCGGGGGGACGGCGATGGCGGCGACCAGGGCCGCCGCGGCGGGCAGCAGGCCGAGCAGGAAGACCGCCCGCCAGCCGAAGTGGGTGGTGAGCGCGCCGCCGACCAGCGGTCCGGCGGCGGCCGAGACGCCGAGCGCGGCGGTGCGCAGCGCGATCGCGCCGGGCAGCCGGTCGGCGGGCCAGACGGCGCGCAGCAGACCGATGGTGGCGGGCTGGAGCAGGGCGCCGGAGAGGCCCTGGAGCACGCGCAGTGCGATCACCCAGCCGATGTCGGGGGCGAGGGCGATGCCGGCGGAGGCGGCGGCGAAGCCGGCCACCCCGAGGGTGAAGGTGCGCCGGTGGCCGTAGCGGTCGCCGAGCCGGCCGGCGAAGACCAGCAGGGCCGCGACGGTGACCAGGTAGCCCGTGCTGGTCCACTGGACGGCGGTCAGGGAGGCGTGCAGGTCGCGCTGGAGGGTGGGCTGGGCGACGCCGAGCACGGTGCCGTCCAGGGCGACGAGGACGGCACCGGTGACGCTGGTGGCGAGGGTGAGCCGCTCGCGGCGACGGGGCTTCACCGGATGGCCGGGCCGAGGTGGGCGGCCAGGGTGGCGCCCAGCAGGGGTTCGATGCCGTCGCTGCCGGTGGCCAGGGCGAGGCTGCCCCAGGTGCGGAGTTGGGCCAGGCCGTGCAGGTTGGCCCAGAGCGCGGCGGTGGCGGCGGTCGGGTCCTCGTCCTGCGGGTGGAGTTCGCCGACCAGGCCGACGAAGGTGCGGAACAGCGGCAGGGTGGAGCGGCGCAGTTCGGTGCCGCTGCCCTCCAGCAGGTCGTGGCGGAACATCAGCTCGAACATGCCGGGGTTGGCCGCGGCGAAGCCGAGGTAGGCGCGGGCGAGGGCCTCGATCCGGGTACGGGGGTCGGCCCCGGTGCCGGCGGAGAGGGCGTCGGCACCGGCCAGGGTGTCGGTCAGCCGGCCGAAGCCGTGCCGGGCGACGGCGGCGAGCAGTTCGCGGTGGGTGGGGAAGTAGCGGCGCGGTGCTCCGTGGGAGACCCCGGCGCGGCGGGCGATCTCCCGCAGCCCGAGGGCGTGGACACCCTCCTCGGTCACCAGCTCGATGCCGGCGGCCACCAGGCGGGCGCGGAGGTCGCGGTCCTGTTCGGTCATGGACACTGTCTACCGGATCACCGTAGACAGTGTCTACTCGCAGTGCCGCGCGTCCACCGGGCAGGGAACACAGGCAGGGGAGACGGGCGCGGAAGACGGACGGGACCGGAAGACGCCCGGGGCCGACCACGGCCGGGCCGGGGCGACGCCTGAGCGCCGCCGCCGGCCCGGCCGGGCGGCATCGGGGGCCGCGCTACTGCGGCGGCCGGTCGTCGCGGAACTGCTCCTTGAGCTTGTCCTGGGCGGTGTCGACCTGGCTCTGGTACTTGCCCTGGGTGCGTTCGTCGACGTAGTCGCCGGCCTTGTCGACACCCTTCTCGGCCTGGTCCTCGTGGCCCTTCAACAGGCCCTTGAGCTTATCCAGCATGGACATGTGGTCACCCTCCTGGATGAGACGCCCCCACCCCTCCAGCATCACCGCCCTGGGCGTCCCGCGCACCTCGCGGCAGCGCGGCGGCCTTGGCAAGGCGGTCGCCGTCATGTCAAATCGTGAACCCACCGACCGTCGGAAGGAGTTTCCTTGAAGCCCCGCTCCCGTTCCCGGACCTCCCCGCTCGCCGCCCTGACCGCCGCCGCCCTGGTCGCCCCGTTACTACTCGTCAGTGCGGGCAGTGCCAACGCCGACCCGGACCCGGCCCGCCGGGGCGCCAGGCTGGCCGAGCGGCTGGTCGGGGCGAGCAGCGCCGAGGACGCCCGGGACACCCTGGTCGCGCTGCAACGGTTCGCCGACCGCAACGGCGGTACCAGGGCGGCCGGTTCGAAGGGCCACGACCTGTCCGCGCGGTACATCTACGAACAGGCCCGGCGGGCCGGGCTCGAGGTCTCCCGGCAGGACTTCGAGTACACCTTCTTCGAGGCCCGGGCACAGCGCCTGGACGTGCTGTCACCGCGGGCGGAGTCGGTGCCGGTCCTGGCGATGACCTACTCGGTGAGCGGCCCGGAGGCGGGCCTGACCGCCGAGTTGGGCGTCGCCCCGGTGAGCGCCACCACCGGCTGCACGCCCGCCGACTACCCGGCGGGCTCCGTCACCGGCCGGATCGCGCTGATCCGGCGCGGCGGGTGCAGCTTCGCCGCGAAGCAGGCGGCCGCGGCCACGGCGGGGGCCGTCGGGGCGCTGATCTACAACAACACCGACGGCGAACTGAACGGGACCCTCGGCGAGCCCACCGCCGGGAAGGTCCCGACCGGCGGGATCACCGAGGCGGCGGGCAAGGCGCTGGCCGCCGAGGCCGCCGCCGGTCCGGTGCGGCTGACCCTGGACGTCCGCACCTTCATGGAACAGCGCAAGACCTGGAACGTCATTGCCGAGACCCGGGGCGGCGATCCGGCGAACACCGTGATGGTCGGCGCCCACCTGGACTCCGTCCCGGCCGGGCCCGGCATCAACGACAACGGCTCCGGCGCGGCCGGCATCCTGGAGGTCGCGAAGAACCTCGGCACCCGGCCGGTCAAGAACAAGGTCCGGTTCGCCTGGTGGTCGGCCGAGGAGTTCGGCCTCAAGGGCTCCGAGGCGTACGTGAAGTCGCTCTCCGACACGGACCGGAAGAACATCCGGCTCTACCTCAACTTCGACATGATCGCATCCCCCAACTACGCGCAGTTCGTCTACAACGGCTCCGGCAGCGCGGGCGGCGGCGCGGGCCCGGAGGGCTCGGCCCAGATCGAGCGCTTCCTCACCGACTACCTGGACGGCCGCGAGCTGCCGCACGAGCCGCGCGCCTTCGACGGCCGCTCCGACTACGGTCCGTTCATCGACGCGGGCATCCCGGCCGGCGGCACCGACACCGGCGCCGAGGTGATCAAGACCCCCGAGCAGCAGGCCCGTTACGGCGGCACGGCGGGCGCCGCCTACGACGCCTGCTACCACAAGGCCTGTGACGACCTGGACAACCTGGACCTGGCGGTCTTCGACAACAACATCGACGTGATCGCCCATGCCGTCGGCACCTACGCCTGGGACCTCTCCCCGCTGCAGCGGCCCGTACCCGGGCAGCGCCCGGCCGCCCGGGCGGCCGGTGGCGCGGGTATCAGCACCCCGGGCAGCACCGGAGCCGGCGACGCCGGAGCGGGCGACGCCGGAGCGGGCGGCACCGACGCCCACGCGGTGGCGGCCTGACGCCCGGGTGGGCCCGCTGCCGTCCTCGGGCGGCGGGCCCACCCACCGGCCGTGCGCACACCGTCCACAGGGCACCTCCCGTCCGCCATCGCCCCTGGTGGGTCAGGGTGCGCACCACCGTAGCGGCCGCCACTGACATTGATGCTGATACTCAGGTTCCGGTGGTCGTGGCTCTGCCACTGACAATCGCCCCCCGGCCCTGTACGGTGCCGCGCGGAGCGCATCCGCCGAGACCCGGTGGGTGCGTCGAGTCCGGTCCTGACACCATGGGACCGAGATCACGAGATCACGACACCCGTGACACCCTCGGAGGAGTCAGCAACATGAGCACGCACTACGACGTCGTCGTCCTCGGCGCGGGCCCCGGCGGCTACACCGCCGCCGTCCGTTCGGCCCAGCTGGGCCTCAAGGTCGCGGTCATCGAGGCCAAGTACTGGGGCGGCGTCTGCCTCAACGTCGGCTGCATCCCCTCCAAGGCCCTGCTGCGCAACGCCGAGCTCGCCCACATCTTCACCAAGGAGGCCAAGACCTTCGGCATCAAGGTCGAGGGCCAGGTGACCTTCGACTTCTCCGAGGCCTTCAAGCGCAGCCGCTCGGTGGCCGACGGCCGGGTCAAGGGCGTCCACTACCTGATGAAGAAGAACGGCATCACCGAGTACGACGGCTGGGGCACCTTCGTCGACGACCACACCCTCCAGGTCGCGCTCAGCGGTGGCGGCTTCGACGTGGTCACCTTCGACCACTGCATCATCGCCTCCGGTGCCACCACCCGCCTGCTGCCCGGCACCAGCCTGAGCGAGCGCGTGGTGACGTACGAGGAGCAGATCCTCACCGAGCAGCTGCCGGAGAGCATCATCATCGCGGGCGCCGGCGCGATCGGCGTCGAGTTCGCCTACGTGCTGCACAACTACGGCGTGAAGGTCACCATCGTCGAGTTCCTGGACCGCGTGGTGCCGCTGGAGGACGTCGAGGTCTCCACCGAACTCGCCAAGCAGTACCGCAAGCTGGGCATCGAGGTGCTCACCTCGACCCGGGTCGAGTCGATCGACGACAGCGACCCGAACGCCAAGGTGCGGGTGACCGTCACCAAGGACGGGCAGCAGCAGGTGCTGGAGGCCGACAAGGTGCTCCAGGCGATCGGCTTCGCGCCGCGGGTCAACGGCTACGGCCTGGAGAACACCGGGGTCAAGCTGACCGACCGCAACGCCATCGCGGTGGACGGGCGCGGCCGCACCAGCGTCGACCACATCTTCGCGATCGGCGACGTCACGGCCAAGCTGATGCTCGCGCACGCCGCCGAGACGATGGCCGTGATCGCCGCCGAGACCATCGGCGGGGCGGAGACCATGGAGGTCGACTTCGCCATGATCCCGCGCGCCACCTACTGCCAGCCGCAGATCGCCTCCTTCGGCTACACCGAGGCCCAGGCCCGTGACCTCGGCTACGACGTCAAGGTCGCCAAGTTCCCGTTCACCGCGAACGGCAAGGCGCACGGCCTCGGCCACCCGATCGGCTTCGTCAAGGTGATCTGCGACAACACCCACGGCGAGCTGCTCGGCGCCCACCTGATCGGCCCCGAGGTCACCGAGCTGCTGCCCGAGCTGACGCTGGCCCAGCAGTGGGACCTCACCGTCCACGAGGTGGCCCGCAACGTGCACGCTCACCCGACCCTGGGCGAGGCGGTCAAGGAGGCCATCCACGGCCTCGCCGGTCACATGATCAACATGTGACGACCCGGACGTGCCGACGGTGCGGCCCCGCCCGGCGGGGCCGCACCGTCCTCCGTCGTTCTCGACCGGGGAGCGGGCGGCTCCCGCTCGGCCCCGCTCGGCCCAGCTCAGGCCAGCTCAGCTCAGTCGGCCGCGCAGCCAGGCCTTGACCTCCGGGGTGACCTCGTCGGTGAGGTCCGCGAACTCCTGGTGCTTGGTCAGGAACTTGGCCACGTACGGGCAGATCGGGACGATCCGCTTCCCGGCGGCCCGCACGTCCGTCAGCGCCTCCTGGACCAGCTGTCCGGCGAGGCCGCGGCCGGCGAAGGCCTCCTCGACCAGGGTGTGGTAGAAGACGCGCTGCCCGTCGTGGTCCAAGTACTCGGTGAAACCGGCGAGTTCACCGTCGACCAGGATCTCGTAGCGGTGCCGCTCGTCCGACCGCTCGACGACGGGGGTGCTGGGGGTGCTCATCGGGAAGGCCTCTCGCGGTTCGTACGGGCTTTCGGTGCGGGGTCAGACTAGCCGCCGGGCGGGGCGGGTGGTTCCGGGCCGGGCTGGGCGCCCACCTCGCCGGGCCGCGCGACGGGCCGGCCGGCTGCTCCGGACGGGCGCGGACTGAGGGGCGCCGGGCGCCCCGGCCCTCTAACGTGGGCGCGACGGCGCCGGGCCCGGCGCCGTCGCGACACCGGAGGAGAGCGGAGGGGCCGTTGCTGGTGCGTGCCGCGAAGGCGTCCGGGCCGGTGCAGTCGCCGTCCGACCCAGGGTCCCAGCTGCCGGTGCTGGTCCGGTACGGGCACCGGTCCTGGCTGATCCCGGCCGTGCTGCTGGTGGCGGTGGTGGCCGTGGACGCCCTCACCCCCCGCGACTTCGAGTCGCTGAGCTGGCTGGCCCTGGTCCCGGTGGTCGCCGCGGGGCTGTGCGGTCCAGCGGTCACCGTGGCCTTCGCCGGTCTCGCGGTCGTCGCCTATCCCGGGCTGAACGGCGTCTGGGGCAAGTCCCACGGGATCGAGGACTTCCTGCTGGTGATCGCCGGCTGCGTCCTCGCGTATCCGCTCAGTGTCTTCCGGGCCCGGGCCGCCGCCTACGTCCGCCATCTGCAGGGCGCCGCCGAGACCACCCGGCAGGTGGTGCTGCGCCCGGTGCCGCCGGGCTGGGGCGGGGTGGACGCGGAGGCCCGCTACCTGGCCGCCGATGTCGAGGCCCGGGTGGGCGGTGACTTCTACGACGTGGTGGCCACCCCGTACGGTGCCCGGGTCGTCCTCGGCGACGTCCAGGGGAAGGGCCTGCCGGCGGTCGCCACGGCGGCGGCCCTGGTCGGCTGCTTCCGGGAGGCGGCCTTCCGGGAGGAGGGCCTGGCGACGGTCGCCTCCTGGCTGGAGGAGCGGGTGCACCGGCAGAACCGGCTCTCCGCCCGGCTGGGTGAGGAGGACGAGCGCTTCGCCACGGCGGTGGTCGTCTGGTTCCCCGACGACGCCCCCGGGGAGATCCAGGTGGTCAACTTCGGCCACGACTGCCCGTACGTCGTGGGCCCGGGCGGGGTCCGGCAGCTGCCGCCGGGCAACGGCGTCCCGCTGGGCCTCGCCCCGCTGGCCGGCCGGCTCCCGGAGGTGCAGCGGCTCCGGCTGGGCGTGGACGAGACCGTGCTGATCGTCACGGACGGGGTGACCGAGGCCCGGGACCGCCAGGGCGACTTCTTCGACCTGCGCGCCCACCTGGAGGGCCTGGCCGGCCTGCCCGGGGTCGGGGAGCCCGGGCGCCTGGTGGGTACCGTCGTCGGCGCCGTCCTCCGGCACTCCGGCGGGCGCCTGACGGACGACACCGCGCTGCTCGCGGTCCGCACCAGCAAGGGCAACGGCATCGGCAGCGGGAACGGCAAGGGCTACGGCAAGGGCAACGGCAAGGGCTACGGAAGCGGCGGCGCCAGCAGCAACGGAAACGGCGCGGCCCCCGGCTGAGCCGGTGATCGCGCCGGTCGGATGGTCGCGGAGAACGGTGGTCGCGCCTGCCGGGGGTCAGGCCCGCAGCTGGGCCACGGCGAGCGAGGGGCGCGGGATCCGGCTGATCACCGAGCCGATCAGGGTGCCGATCGACACCCCGAACACTGCGGACACGGCGGCCAGCACCGACTGGGCGCCGTTGCCGACCTCGATCTGCGCGGTGTTCAGCAGGCCGAAGGAGCCCGGCACCACGATCCAGAACGCGGGCAGGTAGAGCACCTGCCAGAGCGGTCCGCCGGGCAGCCAGTGCACCACGGTGGCCGCGACCGCGGCGCTGACCGCGCCCGCCAGCCCGCCTATCGCCGCGCCGTGGACCGACCCGACCACCACCTGCACGGTGACGCTGACCGCGATCACCGCGACGATCCACGGGATCGCCGCCGGCGGGGTGTTCACGTTGACCACGACGCCGGCCACGGCGATCGCCAGCCCCACCGCGATCACCCACCAACTCGGCCTGGCCACCTGGATGTTGGCCAGCGCAATGGCCGGCACGCCGAGCGCGGTGGTGGCCGCCGCCACCCCGGCGAGGAACAGCGCCAGCTGCACCGCACCGGACACCAGCCGGGCCGTCCCGGCACTGGCGGCGCCCGCCGCGACCTCCGACAGCCCGGTGACCAGCAGCCCGCCCGGCAGCAGGATCGCCAGGGTGGCCACGATCGTGCGCAGCGGGCCCTCCAGCAGGCCGGCCCGGCTGAGCGACAGGACGAGCAGTGCCACCAGGAACCCGGCGGTGACCGGCAGCAGCGGGCGCAGCCTGGGCAGCCGGCGGGCGAGTGCGGTCAGGCCCGCCACGATCAGCGAGCCGGCCCCGGCGGCCAGCACGTTCGCCGTCACCGGCTGGAGGAACAGGCAGACGCCCACCCCGACCGGCAGTGCACCCAGGTCCGCCACCCAGGCGGGCCAGCGGGCGGGGGCGTGCCGGATGGCGTCCAGCTCGGCCAGGGCCCGGGGGCCGTCCAGCGCACCGGCGCGCAGCCGGTGCGCCAGGTGCAGGACGTCCGCGGTCTGCTCGAACCGCAGCGCGGCGCCGACCGGCCGGAAGCTGGTGGCCTCCACCGCGTCGAGGGCGACGAACAGCCCGTTGGTGAGCGCGGCGACCCGCACCTCGGGAGCCCCCAGTGCCCGTCCGAGCCCGCGGAGTTCCTCCTCGACCTCGTGGACGGGAAGGCCCCCGCCCAGCAGGGCGTCGCCCAGTTCGAGCAGCAGGCGGCGGAGCGGGCCGGCGGGGGCCTCGTTGCCCCGGACCGGTGGAGACTTGCTAGACATGGCAGGTATCGTCCCATCCCGCCCGCTTGGGTCCGAATCTGCCCTGCTCTGATCGTTTCGTGCTGCCGCCGCCGAGTTGCCCCGGAGGCGCCGGGCCGCGGTCCGGCGGTCAGTTCACATAGACCGCCGGGGCGCCGGACTGGCTGGTGTCGGTGACCGGGCCGTAGCTCGCCGAGAAGTAGCCGTCGCCGGGGCAGAGGCCGGAGCCGCCGCTCTTGGCGAAGTGCTCGTTGGTGAAGGTCAGGCTCTGGCCGCCGTTGTCGGCGGCGCCGGTGAAGGCTCCGCTGAGCCGGTAGGTGCAGGTGATGGTGCCGAACCAGCTGTTCAGGACGGCGGTGGCCTGGATCTGCCCGGCGCTGCCGCCGGTCAGGGTGACGGGCAGGCCGGCGCCGTCGGCGATCGAGACGCCGTACGGGAGGGTGTCGACCGTCAGGCTGCGCACCGAGGTGACGCCGGTGACGTTGGCGGTGCAGGAGTCGAAGGTGAGGCCGGTCAGGGACTCGGTGGCGGTGTCGGGGGCGGCCGGGTTGGTCAGCACGGTGGCGGACAGCCGGGAGGTCGCGCAGGTGACGCCGGTGGTGCTGGTGGCGGTGGAGTAGAAGGTGGCGGAGCGGCCGGCGAGCGGTGCGGCGAGGGCGTCGCCCGCCGCGACGGCGGCGCCACCCGTGCTGCCGGTGGTGAGCACGGGGCCCGCGACGGCCGGGGCGGAGGCGGTGGCCGGGGCGGAGGCGACGGTGGCGGGAGCCGCCGCGACCAGGGCGAGCGCGGCGAGTACGGAGACGGTCAGGGCAGCGGTGCGGTGGGGGAGTGCGCGCATGGGAAAGCCTCTTCCTCGGTGAGGGACGGGAAGGCGAACTTCCGCTGCTCCCGGAGGGCTCCCGAGGGACGGGGAGCGGGGGAGCTGACTCCGTTGTAGGACCGTGTCGGTGACCCGTCAAGGTACGGCGGCGAACCTGCTGACTTTTCGTCAACAACGCCCGCGCGGGTCGGCGCGCCCGGTTCAGCGCTCGCGGTCGCCGTTGCCGCCCTGGTCCGACGGCTCGCGGCCCCGCGCGTGGTGGCGCCGGAGGAACCAGACCAGCAGGGTGACGGCGACGAGAGCGGCGATCGTGATGGCGGCGACCCGGCCGACGGTGCCCTCCACCCTGCTGTAGGCGGCTCCGGCGAAGTAGCCCAGAAGGGTGAAGCCGAAGGCCCAGGCCAGCCCGCCGAGGGCGTTGTAGAACAGGAACCGGCGGTACGGCATCCGGGACATCCCGGCCAGCGAGGGCACCAGCGGGCGGAAGAAGGCGATGAAGCGGCCGACGAACACGGCGGCCGGTCCGCGCCGGCGGATCAGGTCCTGTGCCGTCTCGACCCGCTTCGCGTGCCGCCGCAGCGGGCGGGTGCGCAGGATCGTCGGGCCGAGGTGGCGGCCGATCTCGTAGCCGGCGGAGTCCCCGAGGACGGCCGCGCAGACCACCACCAGGATCATCCAGCCGAGCGAGACGCTGCCCTGGTGGGCGATGAAGCCGCCGAGGACGGCGGCCGACTCGCCCGGGATGAAGAAGCTGAAGAACAGCGCGTCCTCGGTGAAGACCATGGCGCCGACGACCGCGTACACGACCGGGCCGGACAGTCCGCGCAGCCAGTCGGTGATCGCGTGCATCCGCCGCACCTCGCCGGTGATCGGTCCCCTTTCTGCTCAAATGTAACGCTTGTCCGGTGTGGTGCTTGTCGGCGGTGCAGTGCCCGCCCGGGTGCAGAAAAGGGAGCGGAGGGCGGCCGGAGTGGGTCAGAAACCCGGCCTATGACCCCATAGGAAAGGGGGTACTACTCGGATCTGGTCGGTGCACGGAGGATTCCCGGTGTATTGATCATCAACGGGACGAGGGAATCACGTGCAACTGAGCAGAATGGCCGCCGCCACCGCCGTCGCCGCAGGGGCCACCGGGCTCGTCGCGGCGGCGGTGCTTCCGACCGCGGCGGCGGCGAATCCGACGGCGGCGAAACCGGTGACCGCGACTCCGGTAACCACGACTCCGGTGACCGCGACGGAGGCCTCCCTGGAACTGCGCGGACTGCCCCGCGACTTCGAACCCGGGGCCGACTGGCAGGAGTTCGCCGTAGTTCTCCACCGCTCGGAGACGGACGGGCAGTTCAACCGGCTGTTCTTCGAGGTCCACGACACCCAGTACGCCGGGATCAGGTCCGATCAGATCGAGGTCCAGTACTTCCTCGACGGCCGGTGGCAGTCGACCACGTCGTTCAACGATCCGACGGACAACTGGCAGGACTTCCCGCTCCCGGAGGACGAAGGGCCCATTCCGCCCGGTGTCACGGAGATTCCGATCCGGTTGAAGTTCGGGCCGGACAACCCGTTCACCGACCGGGTCGACATCGGCGTCAGGGGTTACCTCGGCGAGGACGACATCGTGGAGACGCAGCCCCGGAAGGTCATCCGGCTCGTCCCCGGAGATCCGACCCCGACGGCGACGCCGACCACCACCCCGACGTCGACACCCACCTCCACGCCCACGTCCACGTCCACGCCCACCTCGACACCCACGTCCACGCCGACGTCGACGACCACCCCGACGGCCACTCCGAGCGGGACGCCCACGGACCCCGGTGGCCCGGGGGAGTCGCCCGGCCCCGGCGCGTCCGGCAGCCCGAGCCCGTCCGCCTCGGCGGCCCCGCCCGCACCGGGCGCGGGCACCGGCGGCGAGCGCTCGCCCGGGCCGGCAGCCCCCGCGCCCGGGGGTGAACTGGCCCGCACGGGAACGGACTTGGCCGGCACCGTGCTGCCGGTCGGCCTCGTCGCGATCGCTGCGGGTGCCGCCCTCGCCCTCGCCGCCCGGGCGGCCCGTGCTCGCCGCCGACGGCGCTGAACCCCACCACGACCAGAACCCCCGAGGGCGGGACGGCAGTTCGCCGTCCCGCCCCGTTCCGTCCGGCTCGATCCGCCCCGACGTCCGTGGACCCCACCATGCCGCTTTCCCCCCGAGTGCCCGACCTCCCCAGCCTGGAGCTGCTGCTCGCCGTCGCCCGGCTCGGCAGTCTCGGCCGGGCCGCCCGGGAGGTCGGCATCAGCCAGCCGGCCGCCTCCGCCCGGATGCGGGTGATGGAGACCAGGATCGGGGTAGGCCTCCTCGAACGCTCCCCGAACGGTTCCCGCCTGACGCCGGCCGGGGTGCTGGTCACCGGCTGGGCCGGCCGGGTGCTGGAGGCCGCCGGGGCGATGGACGCGGGGATCGAGGCGCTGCGCGGCGAGCGCGACGACCGGTTGCGGGTCGCGGCGAGCCTGACGGTGGCCGAGCACCTGTTGCCCGGCTGGCTGGTCGCCCTGCGGGCGGAACGGCCGGACACCGTGGTCTCGTTGAGCGCCGACAACTCCGGTCTGGTGGCCGAGAAGGTGCTGCGCGGCGAGGTCGACCTCGGGTTCGTCGAGAGCGCCACCGTCCCGGCCGGGCTGGACACCGCGGTGGTGGCCCGGGACGAGCTGGTGGTGGTGACCGCCCCGCAGCACGCCTGGGCGCGCCGCAGCCGGGTCGCCCCCGAGGAGTTGGCGGCCGCCCGGCTGATCCTGCGGGAGGCGGGGTCGGGCGCCCGGCAGGTGCTGACGGCCGTGCTGGCGCCGCACGGCGGGCCGGCCGGCCCGCTGCTGGAACTGCCCTCCTCGACGGCGGTGAAGGCCGCAGCGGTCGCCGGGGCCGGGCCGGCCGTGCTCAGCCGGCTGGCGGTCGAGGAGGACCTGCGGGCGCGGCGGCTGGTGGCCGTCCAGGTCACCGGGGTGGACCTGAGCCGGTCCCTGCGGGCGGTCTGGCCCAGCGGCCGGCGTCCGCAGGGACCGGCCCGCGACCTGCTGTCGATGGCCGGCCGCGCGGTCCGCCGGGGTCCGGGCCGCACCGCCTCGGGGACGGCGTCCGGCTCCGGCTCCGGCTCGGCGTCCGGTCCGGCGTCCGGTCCCGGCTCAGCCCGCCGCTGACCGGGCCGCCTCGCCCACCGGCCGAAGCAGCCGAAGCAGCCGGAGCAGCCGGAGCAGCCGAAGCAGCCGCAGCCGATCGACAGGCCGCGGGCCGGGGCCTGGGCGGTCGCGCCGAGGAACACGACGGGTGAGCCGCGGCGCAGGCTTCCTTAGCGGAACGTAAGTTCTGCGCGGCGCTCCTTGCCGCCGCCCAGCGCGCGGCGGCACGCTCTGGGACACCCACCCGCCGTACCAGCCGCTGGAGCCGCCATGTCCCCGTCCGCCGCCGTCCCGGCCGCCCCCGCTCCCCGCCCCCAGCCGCCCGGCGCGGACCGCGCCCGGCGGCGGCGCGCCCTGATCGGCGGGTCACTGGGCAACCTGGTGGAGTGGTACGACTGGTTCGTCTACGCCAGCTTCGCCGTCTACTTCGCCGACGACTTCTTCCCCGGCAGCGACTCCACCGCCAAGCTGATGAACACCGCCGGCATCTTCGCCGTCGGCTTCCTGATGCGCCCCGTCGGCGGCTGGCTGCTCGGCCGGGCGGCCGACCGGCACGGTCGCAAGAGCGCGCTCACCCTGACCGTCACCATGATGTCCGCGGCCGCCGTGCTGATCGCCGTCGCCCCGACCTACCCGCGGGCCGGCTACCTCGGCGCCGTCGTGCTGCTGCTCGCCCGGCTGCTCCAGGGCATGAGCATCGGCGGCGAGTACGCGGCCAGCGCCACCTACCTCACCGAGGCCTCCGCACCGAACCGGCGCGGCCTCGGTTCCTCCTTCCAGTACGTCTCGATGACCTGCGGCCAGCTCCTCGGCCTGGGCATCCTGATCGTCCTGCAGCACACCCTCAGCAGCACCCAACTGCACTCCTGGGGCTGGCGGTTGCCGTTCCTGCTCGGCGCCGTGCTGGCCGTCGTGGTGCTCTGGCTGCGCCGCCGGCTGCCGGAGACCGAGGCCTTCGCCGCCGAGTCCGCCGGCCGGGAGCGGGCCGACGCCCGCGGCACCCTGCGCAGCCTGTGGGAGCACCGGCGCCAGGCCGCCCTGGTGATGGCCCTGACCCTCGGCGGCACCGTCGCCTACTACACGTACACCACCTACCTGACCAAGTACCTGATCGGCAGCGCCGGGCTCGCCAAGGACACCGCCACCCTGGTCAGCTTCACCGCGCTCGCGGTGTTCGCCGCCGTCCAGCCGCTGGCCGGGCTGCTCTCCGACCGGATCGGCCGCCGCCCGCTGCTGATCACCTTCGCACTCGGCTGCACCGTCGGCACCTACCCGCTGATGACCGCCCTCGGCTCGGCCTCCGGCTACTGGTCCGCGCTCGGCCTCTCGCTCGTCGCGCTGCTCGTCGTCACCGGCTACACCTCGATCAACGCGGCCGTGAAGGCCGAACTCTTCCCCACCCGGATCCGCGCCCTCGGCGTCGCGCTGCCGTACGCCCTCGCCAACGCGCTGTTCGGCGGCACCGCCGAGTACATCGCGCTCTGGTTCAAGAACAGCGGCCACGAGTCCGGCTTCTTCTGGTACGTCTCCGGCTGCGCGCTGGTCTCCCTGGTCGTCTACGTGCTGATGCCCGACACCCGGCACGCCGTGCTCGACCCCGCGGAGACCCCGGCGCCGGCCGCCGCGGCGCAGCCCGTACCGTAGTCACCTCACCGCCGGGGAGGGTTCGTGCACATGCTGCTGGTCGAGGACGACGACCGGATGGCCCAGGCCCTCGCCACCGCGCTCGCCCGGCGCGGCCACACCGTGCGCCGGGTGGTCCGCGCCGCCGAGGCGCTGCGGCACGTCCGGGAGGCCGAGTTCGTCCTGCTCGACCTCGGCCTGCCCGACCTGGACGGCCTCGACCTGCTGCGCAAGCTGCGCACGGTGTGCGCGGTGCCGCTGATCGTGGTCACCGCGCGCAGCGAGGAGCGGGACGTCCTCCAGGGCCTGCGGGCCGGCGCCGACGACTACGTGGTCAAGCCGTTCCGGATGGCCGAACTCATCGCCCGGATCGACACCGTGCGCCGCCGCACCGGCGCCGCCCCCGAACCGGCCGGCGGGCAGCGGCAGGTGCGCACCGGGGACGTCACGATCGACCCGGCGGCCCGCACCGTGACCGTCGACGGAGCCGAAGTCCGGCTCACTCGCCGCGAGTTCGACGTGCTCGCGCTGCTCGCCGCGCAACCCGGCGACGTCCGCTCCCGCGAGGAGATCCTGGACCGGATCTGGGGCGACGCCTTCCTCGCCTCCTCCCGCTCGCTGGACGTGCACGTGGCGGGCATCCGGGCCAAGACCGGCCGGGCCGCCCTGGTCCGCACCATCCGCGGCTACGGCTACCAACTCGGCGCCCTGGACGGCCGGTGAGGCGCCGGCTGCTGGCGGTGCTCACCGCGCTCATCGGCACGGCCGTGCTGCTGCTCGCCCTGCCGCTGGCCGACTCCTACGCCCGCGGCCGCACCGAACACCTGCTGCTGCAACGCCGGGCCGACGGCGTCCGCTTCGCCGAGCTCGCCGACCGGATCCGCACCGACGCCGACCGCCGTGAACTCGACGCCGAACTCACCCGCTACGCCCAGCTCTACGGCGCCGCGGTGACGGTGGTCGACAGCGCCGGACACACCGTCGGCCGGGCCGGTCCGGCCCCGGTGGGCCCGGCCGCCCGGCAGGCCGAGGACCGCGCCCTGACCGGCCGCTCCACCGAGGCGCTGCCCACCGTCCTGCCCTGGGGGCCGGACACCGTGGTGCTGGCCGAACCGGTCGGCCAGGACGAACGGGTCGGCGGCGCCGTCCTGTTGACCGTCCCCACCGACGCCGCGCGGCAGGACGTGCTGGTCCGCTGGACGCTGATCGCGGCCGGCGCCGTCACCGCCTTCGGCGCCGCCGCCCTGGTCGCGGCCGGCATAGCCCGCTGGCTGCTGCGGCCCGTCCACGAACTCGACCGCGCGGTCGCCACCATGGCCGACGGCCGCTTCGAACCGCGCGCCGCCGTCGCTGCCACCGCCGACACCGGACCGCCCGAACTGCGGCGGCTGCGCGAGCACTTCGACGGCATGGCGGCGGCGGTCGGCGAATCGCTGCGCCGCCGCCGGGACTTCGTCGCCGACGCCTCGCACCAGCTGCGCAACCCGCTGGCCACCCTGGTGCTGCAACTGGAGAACGCCGAGCCGTACGTCGCGCCGGGCCCCGGCCGGCAGGCGCACGCCCTCGCCCTGGACGAGGCGGACCGGCTGGGGGAGCTGCTCGACGGCCTGCTCGCCCTGGCCCGGCTGGAGGCGGCCGCCGCGCCGGTCGAGGACCAGGACGTCTCCGCGGCCGTGGCCGAGCGGGTGGCGGCCTGGGTCCCGGTGTTCGAGGCGGGCGGCCCGGAGCTGACCGCCGAGATCACCCCCGGGCTGCGCGCCCGCGCCCTGCCCGACGCGGCCGGGCGGATCCTGGACGCCCTGCTGGACAACGCCGGCAAGTTCGTCCCGCCCGGCGCCCAGGTCCGGGTGACCGTCCGGCCCGGCCCGGACGGCGGCGCGGTGGTCCGGGTCCGGGACACCGGCCCCGGTGTCCCGGACGCTCAACTCCCCTTGCTGCTGGGGCGCTTCGCTCGCGCACCGGAGCACCAGAACCTTCCCGGCACCGGCCTCGGCCTGGCCATCGCGGACGAACTCGCCCGGGCCGGCGGCGGAACGCTCACCGTCGCGCCCTCGCTGCCGCACGGGCTGACCGTCGAGTTCCGCCTCCCCGCGCCCTGAGCGGTTCAGTGGTGCCGGCTCAGTGGTACCAGGTGCGGATGGCGGCGGCGGCCTCCCGGACGTCCGCGCGCCCGGCGCGGATGCGGGCGGCGAGGTCGGCGGCGGCCTTCGGGCCGGCGGTGACGGTGACGCCGGAGGCGGTGAGGTAGGCGGCGGCGACGACGGCGGCGAAGTGCTCGTTGCCGGACTCCAGCGCGGGCACCCGGATGAGCTGGTGCATCAGCGCGGCGGCGCGCTGGTGCGGGCCCTCGTACACGGGCACGTCCATGACCTCGTCGGCGTGCCGGGCCACGGCGGCGGAGAGGGTCCCGTAGTCCGTGATGTCCGGGTCGGTGGGCAGGAAGCGGTGGGCGATGTCCAGCAGCCAGGCCCGGTCGATGCGCAGGATCACGCCGCGTCCAGGGCGGGTCCGCGCCGCCTGCGCGCGTGCTGTTCGGGGGCCGCATGGATCTGGACCTGGTCGGCCGGCCGGACGTTCAACCACATGCCCCGAAGCGTAGCCAGGTGTACGGGGAGCTACAAACCGGGCCCGGCGGGTTCGGGGGCGGCGGGGCGGCACCTCCTGACCGGCCGTCATCTTCTGGCCGGCCGTCACCCGTACACCGAGCGGTAGTAGGCCGCCGCCCCCGGGTGCAGGGGGACAGCGCCGGTGGAGACGGCGAAGCGGGGTTCCAGCCGGGCGCCGGCCGTCACCGAGCGCAGCAGGGTGGCCCATTGGTCGAAGAGGATGCCGAGCAGCCGCCGGACGGCGTCCTCGGGGACGCCCGGCCGGGCGGTCAGGTAGTTGCCGACGCCGAGGGTGGGGACGGGCGCGGCCAGGTCGTAGGCGCCGGCGGGCAGGGTGACGGCCGTGTACACCGGGCCGTAGCGCTCCCGCAGTTGAGCGGCGACGGTGTCCAAGGGCACGAACCGCAGCGGCAGTTCACGGGCGAGCGCGGACACCGCGGGGGTCGGCACGCCGCCGGACCAGAACACCGCGTCCAGGGTGCCGTCGCGCAGCGCGTGCAGTGACTCGGCCAGTCCGAGGGACTGCTGCCGTACGTCGATCCCCGCCCGGCGCAGCAGCCGCCCGGCCGTTACCTGGTTGCCGGAGCCCACCGCGCCGGTGGCCACCCGGCGGCCCGCCAGGTCGGCCAGCTCGCGCACCGGCCCGTCGGCCGGGGCGAGCAGGTGCAGGTAGTTGACGTACACCCGGGCCAGCGCCGTCAGGCCGATCGGACGCTCGAAGGTGTCGCGGCCCAGGACGGCGTCCTCGGCGACGTCGGCGGTGGTGAGCGCCAGGTCCACCGAGCCGTCGGCGAGCTGCTGGAGGTTGTCGACGCTGGCCGCGCTGCTCACCGGGGTGAGGGTGAGGTGTCCGCTGGCGTTCACGGCCTCGGTGAAGGAGTGTCCGAAGGCGTTGTACGGCCCGCCCTCGGGCCCGGTGGCCAGCCGCAGCGCGCGGTCCGGTGCCTCGTGGCCGGAGCAGCCGGCCGTGCAGCCCGTGCCGAGGGCCGCCGCCAGGGCCGCGCCCAGCAGGGTGCGGCGGCGCGGGGCGCTGGCGGTCATGGCGGGAAGGGTAGCCCAGCCCGGGGCCGCGGCGGATGTCGGCCCCGGGAACGCGGGCACCGCCGGGCCCTGGGAGCAGGACCCGGCGGTGCCGGAGGTGGTGCGGGGTGCGGGCCGTGCGTCAGGCGCGGCGGCCGCGCTTGCGGCGGGCGAGGAGGACCGCTCCGCCGCCGACCGCCAGCAGGGCGACGGCCGCGGCCGCGATCGGCCCGGTGCTGGAGTTGGCGCCGGTCTCGGCCAGCGGCGGGCCGGAGACGCTGCTGGTGGCCCCGGCGACGGCGGTGGAGCCGGTGGCCGAGGTGGCCGAGCCGGCCGGGGTGGTGGCGGAGGAGCCGCCGGTGGGCCGGCCGCTCGGGGTGTCGCCGCCGACCGGGGCGCCGGTGGTCGGGTCCAGGATCAGGGTGGCCGACTGCGGGTTCTTGAAGTCGAACATGCCCTCGATGGAGCCGGCGTGCTCGTCGAAGGAGGAGTCGCCGATCCGGCCGGTCTTCCAGTTGTCCTCGACGAAGCGCAGGATCGAGGTCTGGTCGGTCTGGGTGTGGTCGACGAAGTTGGCCTTGGCGTACGGCGAGACGACCAGCAGCGGCAGGCGCGGGCCGAAGCCGCAGCGGTCGGCGTAGCCGCCCCAGCCGGCGTCCTTGCCGCACTGGCCGGCGCCGCTCAGGCTGTCGTTGGCCGCGTCCTTGGAGCCGTTGACCGGCTCGGCGAACTTGTGGTCGTACCAGCCGTCCGAGTCGTCGTAGGCGATGACGACGGCGGTGGAGGCCCAGTCCTTGGACTTCTGGAGCTTGTTGACGGTGTCGACGACGAACTGCTGCTCGTCCAGCGGGTCGGAGTAACCGGCGTGGCCGTCCTGGTAGTTGGCGGCCTTGAGGTAGCTGACGGCGGGCAGGTTGCCGTGCTGGAGGGCGGCGTCGAAGTCGGTCAGGTCGTACTGGTGGTTGGCCTGGCCGGCGTGGCCGATCTCGTCGACGTCCTTCGGAGCGAGGTGCTGCGGGTTGGCCGTGGACTTGTAGTACTGGAAGGGCTCGTGGTGCGGGTTGTAGTCGGTCTGCGAGGCGCCCACGATGTTCTTGTGCGCGGAGTCGCAGACCGCCTTGCCGTCCTTGGTCCCGGTCGGCTTGAAGCCGCCCTGGAACCAGCCCCAGCTGACGCCCTTGTCGTTGAGCAGGTCGCCGACGTTCCTGCCGGTCATCACCAGGTGGTTGTGCGCGGGGCTGGAGCAGTCGTCGTAGCCCGGGTCCGGGTCGTTGATGACGGTGCCGACGCCCTTGGCGTCCGGGGAGGCCACCACGTAGGCGTCGGTGGTCTGCTGGCCGGTCTTCGGGTCGACCGGGTAGCCGCCGTGGGTGTTGCCGGTGATCAGGTTGATCGCGCCCGGGGTGGAGGGCCCGTAGTTGGTACCGAAGGAGTTGTCGCTCATCGCGAAGCGCTGGGCGTAGTTCCAGTAGCCGGTGACGGTGTTGCCGTCGTAGTAGTCCATCACCAGGCCGGGCGCGGTGTACATCGGAGCCTTGCAGTTCTCGATGTCGGTGTGCTCGACGAACTTGTCCATCTTGCCGCCGTCGAAGGCGAGCTGCTCGTCCTTGTAGGTGTGGTCCTGGTCGCAGGTGACCGCCTGGGACGGGCTCAGCCGGACCGGGTTGTTCCGGTTCGGGTTCTTGTGCAGCAGGTCGTCGCTCAGGCCGTCCACCTTGGGGGTGTCGGGCTTGGCGGTGAACTTCACCTTGTCGTCGGCGGTGTTGGCCGCGTTCGGGTAGGTGCCGAAGTAGTGGTCGAAGGAGACGTTCTCCTGGAATATCACCACCAGGTGCTTGACCGGGGTGGCGGTCTGCGGGCCGTCGGCGGCGAAGGCCGCGGGGGCACCGCCGAAGGCGGTCAGCGAGGCAGCACCGAGCAGGCCGGCGCCGTAGCGGAGCCACCTGTTGCGGGAGGGAACTGCGTGCATGGTCGGATCCTCGACGTCATCGTCATGTGTGTCAGAAGTTGGGGCCGTGACGCGCGTAGCACGAGCGGCGCGGCGGCTAGACGCTAGAGCGTAGCGGTGAACACGGTTGACGAGTGCATGTGAACACGCGGTAAATCGCCGAGGTACGGAACTCTTCGCCAGGGCTGCCGACGGGCAGACAAGTCCGTTGAATGCCCCCGAATCCGATGAATACGGGACGCCTTTCGACGGTTTCCGGCCAGAAATGTCGCTTCCATCCCGGCGGGGGTCGCCGACGGGTCCGGCGCGAAACCGTGGTCGATCTCACGGCACGCCCCCGCCTCCGCTTCGGAGCGGGGGCGGGGGTGGAGAGGGGGTCGGGGGACCGGGGGCGGGGGTGGTCGGGGTGCCCGCCCCCGGTCCGGTCAGGCTCCGGCCGCGGCGGCCTCGCCCTGGAGGCCCTGGAGCGCGGAGACCAGGGCGTCGACGTCCTGCACGGTGTTGTACAGGGCCAGCGAGGCCCGCGCCGCGCTCTGCAACCCGTAGGCGGCGAGGGCGGGTTGGGCGCAGTGGTGGCCGGCCCGGATGGCGATGCCCTGCTGGTCGAGCGCCCCGGCGAGGGCGATCGGGTCCGTCCCGGCGAGCAGGAAGGTGAGCACCCCGATCTTGCCCGGGGCCTCGCCGATCAGCCGCAGCCCGGGCACCGTCCGCAGTGCCGCGGTGGCGTACGCGGTCAGCTGCTCCTCGTGCGCGGTGGCGGCCGCGCGGTCCAGCCCGGCGACGTACCGCAGGGCGGCCCGCAGCCCGGCGACCCCGCCGATGTGGCCGGTACCGGCCTCCAGGCGGTGCGGGACGGGGGCGTAGCTGGTCTCCTCGAAGCTCACCGAGTCGATCATGTTGCCGCCGCCCTGCCACGGGGGCATGGCCTCCAGCAGCTCCCGCTTGCCGTACAGCGCGCCGATCCCGGTCGGGGCGAAGATCTTGTGCCCCGAGAAGGCGTAGAAGTCGGCGTCCAGCGCGGTGACGTCCACCGGGAAGTGGGCCACCGCCTGGGCGCCGTCGACCAGCACCTTGGCGCCGTAGCGGTGGGCCAGCGCCGTCATCTCGGCCACCGGCGGCACCGTCCCCAGCACGTTGGAGGCGTGGGTGAGGGCCACCAGCTTGGTCCGGAAGGAGAGCAGGTCCCGGTAGGCGTCCTGGTCCAGCTGCCCGTCCGGGAGCAGCGGGATCGGGACGACCCGGGCCCGGCGCTCCTTGGCGATCAGCTGCCAGGGCACCAGGTTGGAGTGGTGCTCGGCGGCGGAGACCAGGATCTCGTCGCCGACGCCGAGGTTGGCCCTGCCCCAGGTCTGGGCCACCAGGTTGACGGCCTCGGTGGTGCCCCGGACGAAGACGATCTCGTCCGGGTCCGGGGCGCCGAGCAGCTTGGCGGCCTCGGCTCGGCCCTCCTCGTAGATCTGGGTGGCCTGCTTGGCGAGGGTGTGCGCCCCCCGGTGGACGTTGGAGGTGCCCGCCGAGTAGTGCTCGCCGACCGCCTCGACCACCTGGCGGGGCTTGAGGGTGGTGGCGCCGTTGTCCAGCCAGACCAGCGGGCGGCCGTTGACCTCGCGGTGCAGTTGGGGGAAGTCGCGGCGGACGGCCTCGACGTCGAAGCCCGCGGCGGGGGCGGTGGGCGGTGAGGGCCGGTCGGCCCGGGTGGGCAGCCAGTAGCGGGGGCCGCCGGCGGCGTGGGCGAGGGCCTCGGGGAGCGGGAGCGGGGGCGCGGCGGCCGGGGAGGCGGTAGGAGCGCTCGGTGCGGCCGCGGCTCCCGGAACGGCCGGTGCTCCAGGAACGGCCGGTGCCCCCGGAACAGTCGGGGCTCCAGGAACGGCCGGTGCCCCCGGGGCCGCGTTGACGCCGGTGCCGCGCCCGAATCCGTCAGGAGTAGTCATGGTAGTTGGACACCTCGACGTTCTGCAGCACGGCGACGGCGTCGTCCACCAGCGCGGCGGTCGAGAAGTAACTGGTCACCAGGTAGGAGGTGATGGCCTGCCGGTCGACGCCCATCGCGCGCACCGCCAGCCCGGGCTCGACCTCGTCCGGGACCTTGGCCGGCCGCAGGCCCACCACGCCCTGACGCTCCTCGCCGACCCGCATCAGCAGGATGTTGGTGGTGCCGGGCGCCGAGTTGGCCGAGCCCTTGAGGTCCAGCTTGTCGGAGGGCAGCAGCGGCACGCCGCGCCAGGTCAGGAACGGGCTGCCGAACAGCTCGACGATCTGCGGCGGCACCCCGCGCCGGGTGCACTCGCGGCCGAACGCGGCGATCGCCCGCGGGTGGGCCAGGAAGAAGGCGGGCTGCTTCCAGACCCGGGCGAGCAGCTCGTCCAGGTCGTCCGGGGTGGGCGCGCCGCCGCGGGTGCGTACCCGCTGGGTGGGCACCACGTTGTTGAGCAGGCCGTACTCGGGGTGGTTGAGCATCTCCCACTCCTGGCGCTCGCGCAACGCCTCGACGGTCAGCCGGAGTTGGGCCTGGACCTGGTCCATGTCGGAGTTGTAGATGTCCGCGACGCGGGTGTGCACCTTGAGCACGGTCTGGGCGATGCTCAGCTCGTACTCGCGCGGGCTCTCGTCGTAGTCGACGAAGGTCTCCGGCAGGTACGGCTCGCCGGAGTGGCCCGAGCTGAGGTCGATCGGGTGCTCGGCGTCCACCTGGCCCCGGGTGGCCGCGAACTCGTCCAGCTGGGTGCGCAACGAGGGCTCCCGGTCGGCGAGTTCGGTGAGCAGGCGGCGGTCCAGGCTGAGCACGGTACAGGAGCTGACGGCCTTCACCCGGTACGGCATCGCGGTGCCGGCCGCCCAGGCGGCGGCGTCGAAGAAGTCGCCGTCGCCGAGCACGCCCAGCAGGGCGTCCTGGCCGTACTCGCCGGTGGCGCGCTTCTCGGCCCGCCCGGAGGCGATGATGTGCAGCTGCTCGGCCGGGGCGTCGGCGTCGACGATCAGCTCGCCGGGCGCGACCTCGCGCTCGGTGAACCCGGCGGCCAGGGCGGTGAGCACCGGGCCGTCGACGTGGCTGAGGAAGGCCAGTTCGCGCAGGTCCTCGGGGATGACCCGGGTGGCGCCGGAGCCGTCGACGTAGGTGCCGACCAGGCCGTCGCCGAGGATGAAGCCCCGGCGGCGGTTGACCCGGAAGACGCCCGCCTCCAGGTCCACCCAGGGCAGCACCCGCAGCAGGTAGCGCGGGGTGATCCCGAGCATCTGCGGCACGGTCTTGGTGGTGGTGGCGAGGTTGCGGGCGGCGGAGGTACTGAGGCTCTGCTGGCTGGGCTGGTTCTGCGGAACGGCCTCGGTGGTCACGGCTGGTCCCCTCTGCGGCAGGTGTGGGAGGACGGGATCCGACCGGTGTCGGACCGCCTCGCCGAATCTTGCCGCCGGAAGGGATTGACGTGGGCACGTTTGAAGGCACCGGAGAGCGGACAGCTCCTGCGCAAACGAGCGACTCCAGCCCGCCAAACTCACTCGAACGGGTGGTCTTTCCATAACGGGGGCCGATGCTTCCCCAAGCGCACCTAGGAAGCACGGGGGGCGAGTTGGGGCGCACGGCGGGGGCGCCCCGGCCCGGGTGCCGGAGGGGGCGGGCTGCATCTGTGGGTCGGGCCGCCGCCGGGCCTGACCGAGGAGGCCGCGGCCGCGGGACCGGCCGGCTTGGCGGAGGCCGCCGCGCGCCTGGGGTCCGACGCGCGGGGGCTGGTGGCTCAGGCGTGGACCACAGGCTTGGACCCTCAGGCGTGGACCTCAGACGCGGACCTCAGGCGTCGGCCTCCGGCACGGACCTCAGGCGTAGACCGCGATCCGGGGCTCGACCGTGCCCCGGGCGGGCGCGTGCAGGACGGTGATGCGGTAACTCTCGGTGAGGGTGTGGCCGGAGTGCAGGACGATCTTCGCCGGGACCAGCGCGGTGTACAGCGTGCCGGTCTGGCTGGCCAGCGGCACGGTGTGCCAGCTGCCGTCCGTCCCCCGCAGCTCCAGCCGGATGTCGGAGGGGCTGAGGAACGGGCCCCGCTGGGGCGACTCGACCAGGATCTGCGGGGCGACCGTCTGATCCTTGGGGGTGTCGTTGCGGTAACGGAAGGTGATCCGGTGCGGCGCCCGGTCGGTCGGCAGTGCGGAGTTGGGCAGGTCCACGAAGCGCACCGGCGCGGCAGCGGCCGGACCGGAGGCGGCTGCCGTGCGGCCCGTGCTGCCTGTGGTGCCCGAAGAAGTCGGGGTGGCCGTGGCGGCCGGGGGCGCGGCGGCCGCCCGCGCGGGCGCCGTGAGCGCTGCGGCGGGCAGGACGGCGAGGGCGGCGGCGGTCAGCACCAGAGCCCGGCGGGGGATCGTCCTGGACGGCATGGCGCCTCCTTCGGTCGAGGGGCGGCTGGGGGCCGGTCGCCCGGCGGACGGTGTCCGCGGGGCCACGGACGGTCGCCGGCCGGGCGGTTCGTACTCCACCACCTTGCACGTGCCCGGCGGATGGCGCATCCGCCGGGCACAGGCCCGGCGGATGCGGTGATCAGCGCAGCGGGCGGCAGAGCAGCGCGTCCGGGACGCCGTACTGGAGCCAACGCCAGGTGTCGGCGACCCCGGCGACGTACTCGCCGTCGGCGCACTGGCCCTTGTAGGAGCCGGGCGCCCAGTCGCTCGCGACCGAGCCGCCGTTCGCCGGCCGGTTGTCGCCGTGGTCGAACCAGACCGTGCGACCGGTGCTCGGCAGCGCGGTGGCGGCCGGGGCGCAGAGCAGTGCGGACATCGCGTTGTTGCGCACGCTGTAGCCCACGACGAAGGCGTTGTCCGGGCACTGGAGCTTGTCGTAGCCGGAGGCCCAGTCGCCGCCTGTGACGTAGCGCTGGTCGGTGACGGTCACCCAGTCCCCGGCGCCCAGCGGCGGCTGCCCCGCGTCGGTGCACAGGCCCCGGCTGCTGCCGCGGCCGAGGCCGGCCAGCCGCTGGCCGTCCGGGCAGTCGCCCTTGCGGTTGCCGGGGCTCCAGTCGGGCCGGGCCAGCATCCGGGCCGAGACGTTCTGGTCGCCGTGGTCGAGGTCGAGCATGTTCCAGCGGACGACCGGTGTGACCGGCCCGGTGTACGAGGGGGCGTTCACCAGCTTGTTCCAGTCGGCCGCGCGCCAGTCGCCCGGGTCGTTCAGGCCGAGCTGCCGGCCGCCGGTGTCGTAGGAGAGCAGCGCCCAGCTGTCGTTCGGGACGCCGTCGTGCTGCCAGCCGACCAGCGGCCAGACCGCGAAGTCGGTGTCGTTGGCGACCAGGAGGTCGGTGAAGCGGTCGAACCAGGCCTGCTCCTTGGCGTCGGTCGAGCCGCGCCCGGCGGCGCCGAACTCGCTGACCCAGACCGGGGCGGTGAAGTGCTGGCCGTCCTGGGTGACGAACAGTGCCTCCTGGTTCACCACCTGGGCGAGCTGCTCGGGGGTGAACTCCTCGTAGCGCGGGTCGGAGGTCGAGCCCGGGCCGCTGCCGGCGCCGGTGTTGGCCGGGCCGGTGTAGGCGTAGAAGTGCGCCGCGTAGACCAGCTTGTCGGACCGGATCAGGGTGTTGGACAGGGTCGCCACCGGGGTGAGCATCGGCCGGCCGTGGGAGAACCCGGCGGCGGGGATGCCGTACCAGTTGATGCCCTCCATGATCACCAGCAGGTCCGGGTCGGCCTGGAGGATCCGGTTGCCGGCCTCCTCGAAGGCCGCGTACTCGTCGTGGGCGTCGCCCAGGCCCCAGTTGGGGTCGTCCCAGGTGTCGCGGCGCACCTCGTTGCGCAGGTCCGCGCCGACCACCCGCTTGTCGGCCTTGTAGCGGTTCGCCATGAACACCCAGTCGTCCTCCCACTGCTGGGTGCTCTGACCGCTGTTCCAGCGCTCGTTGCCGTCCAGGCCGCAGCAGAAGCGGTAGCTGGTGGTGTGGTTGTTGAGGACGACCGCGAACCCGTCGGCGGTCATCGCGGCCACCACGGCGTCGTAGATCTGCAAGGGGGTCCGGCCCCTGAGCTGGGGGTTGGCGGCGACGGCGGCGTCCGGGACGGCGGCGGTGTCGTGGATCATCGCGTTGGCGAACGGCAGCCGGACGGCGTTCAGGCCCAGGCCGTGGAAGCCCGCCAGGATCCGGTCGATCGGGGCCCGGTCCAGCCCGAGCGGGATGTTGTACGAGACCTGGCCGGCCTGGTTGTCCGCGGGGTCCGTGGTCGAGCCGCTGCCCTCCCAAGTCCCCTGTGCTCCGGCCCAGTTGCCGGCCTTGAGTTTGAACCGGTCGCCGTTGGCGTCGACCACGTACCGCCCCCGGGTGCTCAGCGGGCCGGTCCAGGAGGCGGCGAGCTGGGCGCCGGTCTGCACGGGCGCGGCGGCCTGGCTGGCGGGGGCCGTGGGCGCGGCGGGGGCGGCCGCTTGTGCGGGTGGGGCGGCGCTGATGAGCGCGGCCAGCAGGCCGGCCGCCGCGAGCACGGCGGTGCGGGCCGTTCTGAGGGGTGTCACGGATGCTCCGGTGAGGGTGACGGGGGCAGGGCTTGTTGACGGTACGTCAAAAGCACTGCCGGAACGAGACCCGTGGACCGGCCTCCGGTGGAGCGGGCGCGACCGTGCCCCGGTGCCGACGGGGGAGCCGGTGGGGGAGGCGGCGGGGGAGCCGGTGAACCACCCGGAGCGCGGGCCCCGCGGCCTGGCCGCCGGACGTGAGCCCGCCGGGTCGCCGGGGTGGGCCGGGGCTCGGACTCGCCGCCGGGGGTGCGATCCGCCCGAACCGGCCCGCGGGCCCCCTTCGACCTCGGTCACCAGGGAAATTCCGGGATTCGTGAATCGAACCCCGAGAACGGGGAAGGCGCAGCATGCCTCCGCACCAGCGAAGGATCACACCGGGAGGGCGAAGGAACGGAGCTCGTCGTGATCGTCCTCGGAGTCATCCTCCTCGTCATCGGATTCGTCAGCGGCATTTCCATCCTGTGGACCGTCGGCGTCATCCTGCTTCTCATCGGCCTCGTCCTGCTGGTCATGGGCGCGGTCGGCCGCGAGGTCGGCGGCCGCCGCCACTACTGGTAGGCGCGGCCGTTCGGCGGCAGGGCGCCGCGTCCGCGCGTCGGACGCCATCACGACGCGCGGACCCATCACGACGCGCCGGACGCCATCACGAAAGGAACCAGTCATGAGTATCGGCAAGAAGGCCGCGCACAAGGCCGAAGAGGTCAAGGGCAGTGTGAAGAAGACCGTCGGGCGGGCCACCGGCGACCGCGTCCTGGAGGCGGAGGGCCGCGGCGACCAGGCCAAGGGCGACCTCAAGCAGGCCGGGGCCAAGGTCAAGGACGCCTTCAAGCACTGACCGGCCCGGCGTGGCGCCGGAAGGCGCCCGCCGTTCCCCTCCGGGCCCGGCTCCGTCCGAGGAGCCGGGCCCGAAGGGGAACGAGCACGTTCCGGACCGCCGGGCCTTCCGGACCGCCGGGCCTTCCTCCCGTCGGTCCGAGCGCTTATGACAACAGCATTGACGTGAAACGACGCCGCCGGTTTCATGGCTCGCACTTCCCCACCCCCGGGCGCCCCCCGAACCTCCGCGCCCGCCCCCACATCCCCCCACGAGCAAGGCGGTGATCCGTTGGCATCGACGCTGAGGGACGACACGGGCAGCGGCCCGAGAACCGGCGCGCAGCACGGCGCCATGCACAAGTCCATCGGCCTGCTGGACGGCGCGGCCATCGCCGCCTCCAGTACGGCCGCCACCAGCAGCATCGGGATCGGCCTCGGGCTGATGGCGGGCGTGGTCGGCCTCCACCTGCCCGCGATCATGCTGTTGGCCTTCCTCCCCGTCCTCGCCATCGCGGGCGGCTACGGACGCCTGAACGCCGTCGAACCCGACGCCGGCAGCAGCTACCGCTGGGTCGGCCGCACGCTCAGCCCCTGGCTGGGCTTCCTCACCGGCTGGGTGAACACCGTCGGCACCGTGGTCTTCATGGCCTACACCACCACCGTCACCGGCTCGGCCGTCATCCAACTCCTCGACCAGGCGCACCTGCGCAGCATCGCCGGACTGCGTCTGGACGCCGACTCCACCGTCCAGTGCACCGTGCTCGGCCTGGTCGTCCTGATCGGCGCCGCGCTGGTCGCCGTCCGCGGCCTCGACCTCGCCGCCCGACTCCAGAAGGCCCTGCTGGTCTTCGAGTACGCGGTGCTGCTCGGCTTCTGCGGCTACGGCCTGTTCGCCGGCGACCAGCCCTTCTCGCTCCACTGGTTCAACCCCTTCGACCTGCCCTCCTTCGGGGCCCTGGCCCAGGGCATGGTGCTCGCGGTCTTCTGCTACTGGGGGTTCGAGTCCGTGTTCAGCGTCAGCGAGGAGGTCCGCGACCCGCGGGACGCCTCCCGCGGCGGCTTCCTGGCCCTGGTGGTCATGCTGCTGCTCTTCCTGCTCGCCGGGACGGCCTTCCAACGGGTGCTCCCGCTCGCCGAGTTGGCCGACAACGGCGCCCACGGACTCACCTACTTCGGCACCACCCTCGCCCACCAGCCGCTCGCCGCACTGCCGTTGATCGCACTCACCTTCTCCGCGGTGGCCTCGCTCCAGTCCTCGGTGATCCCGACCGCGCGCGGGATGTACGCGATGGGGCGCGACGGCGTGCTCGGCCCGGTCTGGACCAGGCTGCACCCCCGGCACGCCACCCCCGCCGTCGGCACCCTGCTGGTCACCGGCTTCGCCGCGCTGCTCGCCCTCGCCTCGATCGCCATCCCGACCGTCAACGACCTGATCTCGGCCGCCGTCAACGCGATCGGCATCATCGTCGCCCTCTACTACGCGCTCACCGCCGTCGCCTCCGCCGTCCGCTTCCGCGGCCTGCTGCGCACCGACCCGGTGCAGGGCCTGCGCGCGGTGGTCGGCCCACTGCTCGGCGCGGCGGCGCTGCTCGCCGTCGGCGGCTACCTGGCCTGGACCTTCTACGACTCCACCGACCACTTCGAACTGTCCGCCGACAACGGCTGGTTCGAGCTGACCGTGGTGGTGCTGATGATCGTCACCGGCCTCCCGTCGGCGGCCTGGGCCCGCTGGCGGCGCCGCTCGCCGTACTTCCTCGACCCGACCGCCTGAGCCGCACCGCCCGTACCGCCCGCACTCCCGTACCGCACGAACGGAGCACCACCCATGACCGAGGCCGACCTCGTCCTCACCCACGGCCCCGTCCACACCGGCGACGCCGCCCGTACCCGGGCGAGCAGCCTGGCCGTGACCGGAGGGCGGATCACCGCCGTCGGCCACGACGAGGTCCACCAGTTGATCGGGCCGCGCACCGAGGTCGTGGACCTCACCGGCAAGCTGCTGCTGCCCGGCTTCCAGGACGCCCACGTCCACGCGGTCTACGGCGGCGTCGAGTTGGCCGCCTGCGACCTCACCGGTACGGTCGGCGTGGCCGAGTACCTGGACCGGATCCGCGACTACGCCGAGGCCAACCCCGACCAGGAGTGGATCACCGGCAGCGGCTGGTCCCTGGAGAGCTTCGAAGGCGGCCTGCCCACAAGGCAGTTGCTCGACTCCGTCGTCCCCGACCGCCCGGTCTACCTGACCAACCGGGACCACCACGGCGCCTGGGCCAACACCCGGGCCCTGGAGCTGGCCGGCCTCACCCGGGACACCCCCGACCCGGCCGACGGCCGGATCGAACGCGAACCCGACGGCACCCCGGCGGGCACCCTCCAGGAGGGCGCCACCGCACTGGTCGCCCGCCTGGTGCCCCCGGCCACCGCCGCCCAGCGACTGGCCGGCCTGCTCCGGGCCCAGCGTCTGCTGCACTCGCTCGGCATCACCGGCTGGCAGGACGCCCTGCTCGGCGAGTTCAACGGCCAGCCGGACCCGTCCGACGCCTACCTGGCCGCCGCCCGCTCCGGCGAACTGACCGCCCGGGTCACCGGCGCGCTCTGGTGGGACCGCGCGCGCGGCGCCGAACAGATCCCCGAACTCGTCCGGCGCCGCGCCGAGTTGAGCCACGGCCGGTTCCGGGCCGGCTCGGTGAAGATCATGCAGGACGGCATCGCGGAGAACTTCACCGCCGCGATGACCAGCCCCTACCTGGACGGCTGCGGCTGCGCCACCGCCAACTCCGGCCTCAGCTTCGTCGATCCGGCCGCGCTCTGCGAGTACGTCACCGAACTCGACGCGCTCGGCTTCCAGGTGCACTTCCACGCCCTCGGCGACCGGGCCGTCCGCGAGGCGCTGGACGCCGTCGAGGCCGCCCGGGCGAAGAACGGCCGACGCGACACCCGGCACCACCTCGCCCACCTCCAGGTGGTGCACCCGGACGACCTGCCCCGCTTCGCCCGGCTCGGCGCCGTCGCCAACATCCAGCCGCTGTGGGCCGCGCACGAACCGCAGATGGACGAACTCACCATCCCCTTCCTCGGCCCCGAACGCGCCGCCTGGCAGTACCCCTTCGGCGGCCTCCAGCGGGCCGGCGCCACCCTCGCGGCGGGCAGCGACTGGCCGGTGAGCAGCCCCGACCCGCTGGCGGGCCTGCACGTCGCCGTCAACCGGATGGAACCCGGCGCCACCGACGGCCGGGTCTTCCTGCCCGAGCAGCGCCTCGACCTCGCCTCCGCCCTCGCCGCCTACACCGCCGGCTCCGCCCACGTGAACGGCCACGACGACGCCGGCACGCTCGCCGTCGGGCAACTCGCCGACCTGGTCGTGCTCGACCGCGACATCCTCACCGGCCCCCCGGAGCAGATCGCCGAAGCCCGCGTGCTGCGCACCTACGTGGGGGGTGAACTCGTCCACGCGGCCGAGTGACCGACCACGGGCCGCCGGGCCGCCGGCCCGGCGACCCGTGCCCGCGTGGCGACCCTGCCGCCCTGCGGCGTGGCGCGTCCCTGCCGGTGGCGCGTCCCTGCCGTACGGCCTCGGGGCTCCTCGGCCCCTGGGCGCCCTGCCGTCCGCGACGGGCCTCGCGCCTGGCGCCGCCCGCCCCTCGGGCCGGGCTCCGCCCTCCCGCCCGCCCCGCGGGCCGGGCTCCGCCCTCCCGCCCGCCCGTCGGGCGGCCTCCCCCCCTCAGCCCGCCGCCAGGCGGGCCGCTGCGGCGTCGAGCAGCAGGTCGAGCGCGTACGGGTAGCCGCTGCGCCGCATGTCGGTGGAGAGCAGGTGGGCGGTGGCGGCGATGTGGGGGTGGGTGGCGGCGTCGAGGCGGGCGTAGGAGGCCTGCCAGACCTGGAGGTCGGCCGTGGCCGCGGCGGCGGGGAGGGCGAGGGCGGCGGCGTCCAGGGCGGCGAAGCCGAGGCTCTGGTCGACGAAGGCGTGGTAGATCGCGACGGCCTCCGGGTCGGGGAAGCCGGCGGTGCGCAGCACTCCGAGGATCGTCTCGACGGCGGCCGCCTCGTGGCTGCGTCCGGTGGTGCGGTGGGCGGCCAGCAGGGCGGCCTGGGGGTGGGCGAGGTAGGCGGTGTGGATCCGCAGGCCGATGGAGCGCAGGTCGGCGCGCCAGTCGCCGGTGGGGCGCCAGCCGGCCTGGGCGCGCCCGATGAGCTCGTCGGCGATGGCCAGCAGCAGGTCGTCGGTGCTGTGGAAGTAGCGGTAGACGGCACTGGGGTCGGCGCCGAGCGCGGTGCCGAGCCGGCGGACGGTGAGCGCCTCGGCGCCGTGCTGCCCGACCAGCCGCAGTGCGGTGTCGATGATCAGCTCCCGGGAGAGCACGACGCCCTGCTTGGTGGGTCGCCGCCGACGGCGCTGGGGCTCGGGGACCACGCGTTCGCTCATGCCCGCAGGTTATGTCAGCGGTGTTGACGCAGGACAGGGGTGGGAGGTGTCGTTCGCGGTCGGACCGTGGGGGAGGTCGAGCGCGGGCAAAGGTTGCTCCTGGGGCTGGTGGGTTGGAATGAATCGTGGACGGTTCTGTGCAGGCCGTGACGAATTCCCGGGGCATTCGTAGTGCTGTTCGAGGTTCGGCCACCCTCCGTGGTCGGGCGGCTTTGTCGACTTGGCGCTCATTCCGTGTCGAGAGCTTGTCCGGGTCCGGGTTCCCGCTGGTGAGAGGGGGTGAAACCTGGCCATCCGTCAGGGAAGTCGTGGTGGATACGTCTGACAGGTCATCAAAGTTCCACAATCGACCACCCGGTTGGGTGAAATCCCTTTAAGCTCACGTTAACCACAGCAGTTTCAGGCCACGCTGTGGGCTCCCTCAGGTAGTCGGGCCATTTGGGCTCTTTGGACCATGAGAGCAGGGATGAACACAACGAATGAACTGATGAACGGCGCCGCGCGCGGCCCGGACCGGTCACGGGCGGGCCGGTCCGGCCGCCGCGTCGTGGGCCGGATCGCGGCGCTCGCCGTCGTCGTCGGCAGCAGCTCGCTGGCGGCGGTCCCGGCGGCGGTCTCGCAGACCGGCGACGGGACGGTCACGGTCCGGGTGATCCGGGCCGTGGACGACTCCGGCACCTGGACGCCCGCGCTGGAGCCGAACATGGCGGGCGTCAAGGTGACCCTCACCGACGACGCCGGGGTGTCGATCGACGGCACCACGGCGGCGGACGGCACGGTCACCCTGGCGCCCGCGACCAGCAAGGCCACCGGCGGCAAGTACCGCGTCCAGGTGGTGAATCCGAAGCCGGGCGTGCTGTTCCCGGCCTTCGCCTCCCGCCAGGGCCTGGACGGCGCGCCGAACCAGCTCAGCTCCAACGAGGAGTTCGTCGACCTCAGCCGGGGCAAGAACGTCTCCTACACCACCGGGCTGTGGAACCCGGCGGACTACTGCCAGAAGAACGCTCCGCTGGTGACCGCCTGCCAGACGCCCACCTACCAGGGCAAGTCCGAGCGCACCCTGGTCTCCTTCCCGTACAGCGCGCGCGGTCAGGAGGGCCCGGGCAAGGACGTCGTCGCGACGAAGGTCGCCACCGACGCGGACACCGGAACGATCTTCGGCATCGCCTGGAACAAGGCCGACAAGCGGGTGTTCTCCGCGGCGACGGCCAAGCGCACCACCGACTACGGCCCCGCCGGCTCCGGCGGGATCTACGTCACCGACATGAGCGACCCCACCAAGCCGGGGAGGACGAGCGTCTTCACCACCGTCCCGAACGCGGGCAGCACCGCGCACGGGTCCGGGACGGACGACGCCTTCCTCGACGTCCCCGGGAAGGAGAGCCTGGGCGGCATCAAGATCACCGACGACGGCAAGGACCTGTTCGTCGTCAACCTGAACGACCGCAAGCTCTACCGCTACGACGCCACCGCGCCGACGGCCTCGGCGCCGAAGGCCGCCTACCCGATCCCGGACCCCGGCTGCCCGTCGGCTGCGGACTGGCGTCCTTACGGTCTGGGGCTGCAGGACGGCACCGGCTTCCTCGGCGGGGTCTGCTCCGGCGAGTCCACCGGCAAGCTCACCGACGTGCGCGCCCTGGTCCTGCCGTTCGACCTGGGCACCGGGGCGTTCGGCAAGCCGGTGCTGGACCAGCCGATGGACTACCCGCGGCAGTCCACCGTCGGTGGCGGCCCGTGCGACGGCGCCGGCTGGTTCGCCTGGACCAGCACCTTCCCGGCCTCGCAGAACGGCAAGGTCTGCGGCAACAGCACCATCGCGTTCCCCGAGCCCGAGCTCGGCGAGATCCTGTTCGAGACCGACGGCTCGATGCTGCTGGCCTTCAAGGACCGCTTCGCCGACCGCGGACCGGGCGCCCCGGCGCCCAACTCGGCCACCGTGATGTCCGGCGGCGACCTCAACAAGGCCTGCCCGTCGAACGGCACGTACGTGATGGACGTCAACCTCGGCTGCGGCAAGACCGTTCGCGGTGCTCGGTTCTTCTCCACCGGCTGGGACGCCGTCGGCCACCACAACACGGTGTTCGCCGGCATCGCGCTCTCGAAGGTCGAGAGCACCGTGGCGGGCTCCGCCTTCGACCCGGACCACACCCCGGTCGGCTACGGCACCTCCTTCATGGAGCGCGCGGACGGCAGCCACGACCCGAAGTTCGGGCTGCGGCTGACCCCGGCGGGGACCGGCTCCCCGTTCGGCAAGGGCGCGGCGATGGGTGACCTGGAAGTGCTCTGCGACCAGGCGCCGCTGCAGATCGGCAACCGGGTCTGGTACGACCCCGAGCGCAAGGGCATCCAGAACCCGGGTCAGACCCCGGTCAAGGGCGCCACCGTCAACCTCTACGACGAGTCGGGGAAGGTCCTCGGCACCACGAAGACCACGGCGCGCGGCGAGTACTACTTCGACAACAGCAACGTCCCCGGAGGCCTCAAGCCGCACACCAAGTACACCATCCGGATCGACAACCCCGCCGACTACGCCAAGGGCGGCCCGCTGTACCACTGGGTGCCCACCGACCACGACGTCGGCGACAACCACTTCATCGACTCGAAGGGCATCGTCCCCGCCGGCGCCAAGTTCCCCGAACGGGCGCTGACCACCGGCGGACCGGGCGAGAACGACCACACCTTCGACTTCGGCTACCGCCAGCAGGAGGGCGCGCTCAAGCTGGTCAAGAACGACCAGGACGGCAAGCCGCTCGCCGGTGCCAAGTTCCAGCTCTGGCACGAGACCAACGGCACCGACGGCCTCCAGGCCACCGGGGCCAAGCCGGACACGCCCGTCGGTGACCCGTGCACCACCGGCAAGGACGGCATCTGCCAGGGCACCGGCGTGCCCGGGACGTACTACTGGCAGGAGTTGAGCCCGCCCGACGGCTACTCGGCGCCCGACAACACGGTCTTCGGACCGTTGGTGCTCACCGCCGACAACCTGGAGGACGGGGTCAGCGTCACGGCCGTCAACAAGCTCATCCCCACCCCGACGCCCACCGCCTCGTCGACGCCGACCCCGACGCCGACGACGGCCCCGCCGACGACCCCGCCGAGCACGCCGAACCCGCCGGCGCCCGCTCCCGGCGGCGAACTCCCGCACACCGGGGCCAGCGGCGCCATGCCGCTGATCGCGACCGGCGCCGCGGTGCTGATCGCCCTCGGCGCGGGACTGTTCCTGGTGGTTCGCCGACGCCGGGGCCAGCACCAGTAGCCCTGCTGTCGGCCACCCACCCCGGCCTGACGGGGTGACGCCCGGACCGGGCGGGTCCGCGGACCGAGAGGACCGCGGACCCGCCCGGTTCCCGTGCCCGGCCCGCCCGAAACCGCTTCGGCTCAGCCGGACCGCCTGGCCCGCCTGGCCCACCGGCCCACCCGCCTGGCCGCCTGACCGTAACGACCGATCGGAGAAGACCCCCGCATGGCCCGGAAGACGAAGGCCGCCCCCGCCGCCGAACCGCCCCGGCGCCGCCGCCCCCGCTGGTTGACGGCGCTGGTCGTGTTCGCGGTGTGCGCCGCCGTCGCGGGCGGCGTCGCCGCGTACGAGACGGTATCCGACCAGGCCGCGGAGCGGCCGGTCAGCAGCGACGAGGCCGCCCGGCTGGCGCTGTCCCGGCTGAACCTCTACCAGGCCAGCCCCGTGAACGTGGTGCTCACCGCGGACGAGGGCGGGGGAGTGCGGATCCAGGTCGAGGGGGTCGTCGACTACCGCACCCACCGGGGCGCCGGCCGCTACCGCTCCACCGGAGCGAGCGGTCCGCTCGACCACGGGCTGGTGGTCTGGGACACCGGCGGCCTCGGCCTCGCCCCCGAACCCGCGGACGACCAGAGCCCGCCGTGGCAGCAGGCCGAGCACGTCCCCCGGTCCGACTGGTCGCCGCGCTCGTACACCGCCGACCCGCTGGACGCCGGCCTCCAACTGCTCACCCAGCTCGGCGCCGACCGCCCCGACAACCCGGTGCTGCTCGCCCAGTCCGGCGCCCGTTGGCTCGGCCAGGACCGGATCGACGGCCGCAGCTACGACCGCTTCTCCGGCCCGCGCGCCCAGGGCGCCGCGCCGGACGGCAACCGCTCGCCGCTCACCTACTGGGTGGACGGCGACGGCTCGCTGCGCCGGGTCACCATGCGGATGGCGGGCCTGGGCACACCGGCCACCGTGGAGTTCTCCGGCCGCAACGCCGACGCCAAGCTCCCTGAGGCGCCCTGGCTGACCGGCTGACAGTACGTCAATCAACTCACCGAGTACGGGAGATGGCGAGTCCGGCTGCTCGCCCCGAGAAGATGCAGCCGCCGAGGAAGGTGCCCTCCAGGGCGTTGTACCCGTGCACGCCGCCGCCGCCGAACCCGGCCACCTCCCCGGCGGCGTACAGGCCGGGGACGGGTGCCCCGTCGGCGCCGATCACCCGGGAGTCCAGGTCGGTCTGCAGGCCGCCGAGGGTCTTGCGGGACAGGATGTTGAGCCGTACGCCGATCAGCGGGCCGTGCGCCGGGTCGAGGATCCGGTGCGGCCGGGCGACCCGGGCGATCCGGTCGGTCAGCGACCGGCGGGCGTTGTGGATCGCCATCACCTGCACGTCCTTGCTGAACTCGTTGTCCAACTCCCGGTCCCGGGCGACAATCTGACGCTCGATCATGGCCGCGTCGAGCTTCGGGCCACGGGCGATTCCGTTCATGGCCGCGACCAGCTCGGGCAGGGTCCGGGCGACCACGAAGTCCTCGCCGTGCCGCTTGAACCGCTCCACCGGGCCGGGGGCGCCCTTCGCCAGCCGGCTGCGCAGCGCGACCTTGAGGTCGCGGCCGGTCAGATCGGGGTTCTGCTCCGAGCCGGAGAGCGCGAACTCCTTCTCGATGATCGACTGGGTCAGGACGAACCAGGAGTAGTCGTGGCCGGTGGCCAGGATCTGCTTCATCGCGCCGATCGAGTCGGCCCCCGGCACGCCGGACATCCCGGTCAGTCGGCGCCCCTTGGCGTCGAACCACATCGAGGACGGGCCGGGCAGGATCCGGATGGCGTGGTCCGGCCAGACCGGGTCCCAGTTGTGCACGCCCTCGGTGTAGGCCCACATCCGGTCCCGGTTGACCACCCGGCCCCCCGCCCGCTCGGTGATGGCCAGCATCCGGCCGTCGACGTGGGCGGGCACACCGGAGATCAGGTGCTCGGGCGCCGGACCGACCCGCTCGGTCGGCCAGTTGGCGCGCATCAGCGCGTGGTTGTGCCCGATGCCGCCGGAGGTCACCACGACCGCCGCGGCCCGCTCCTCGAACGGGCCGGTCACCTCGCGCGAGGACTTGACCCCGCGTGCCGAGTCGTCCGGCGCCAGCACCGAGCCCCGGACGCCGACCACCGCGCCGCCCGCGCCGTCCTCCGTCAGCAGCTCGTCCACCTGGTGCCGGAAGGCGAACCGCACCAGCCCGGCGCGCTCCGCCCGCAGCACCGGGCGCAGGAAGGCCTCCACCACGCCGGGCCCGGTGCCCCAGGTGATGTGGAAGCGCGGCACCGAGTTGCCGTGGCCGGTGGCCGAACCGGCGCCCCGCTCCGCCCACCCCACCAGCGGCACCACCCGGTGGCCCAGCTCGCGCAGGTAGCCGCGCTTGCCGCCCGCCGCCCACGCCAGGTACGCCTCGGCCCAGCGCCGGCCCCAGACATCCTCGTCGTCCGGGCGGTCGAAGCCGGCCGAACCGAGCCAGTCCTGCCGGGCCAGCTCCAAGGAGTCTTTGATCCCGGCCCGCCGCTGCTCCGGACTGTCGACGAAGAAGAGGCCGCCGAGCGACCAGAACGCCTGGCCGCCGAGGTTCCGCCGGTTCTCCTGCTCGACGACCAGCACCCGCCGGCCGGCCTTGGCCAGCTCGTGCGTCGCCACCAGACCGGCCAGTCCGGCCCCGACCACGATCACCTCAGGCTGGAACGGCATTCAGCTCTCCCTCGGGGGAATCCGCCGTCGCCCGGGCGCGACGGCCGTACCGTCCCCATGGTCACGGGCGGGCCGTGAGGGCGGGCACTAGGCTTGTCAGGTGGTGATGAAGAAGACTGTGCCATCGGAGCACGGCACACCGGTAGGGGGCGCGTCGGCGGGCGGCGGGGCCGCCGACCGGCCCGTCGCGGACCGTTCGGCCGCTGACCGCGCTGCCGCTGACCGCGCTGCCGCTGACCGCTCCACCGCCGTGGCGCGGATCCTGGCGGACGAGCCCGGCCTGGTCGAGGCCGCCATGGCCGCCGTCACCCGGGAGATCCCCGCCTACGCGAACCTCGACGCCCGCCAGCTCGAAGAGGTCCGCTCCCTGATCGTCTGGACCCTCCGCCGGGTGCTCGAACTGTGGTCCGTGGACGGCGCCCTGGACGCCGACGACCTCCGGATGTTCCGCGGCGTCGGTGCCGTCCGGGCCCGTGACGCCCGCCCGCTGGCGGCCGTGCTGCGCGCCTACCGGGTGGCCGCGCTGGCCTTCTTCGACCGGATCGGCGAACGCTTCCCCGACGCCGTTTCGTCCCGCGACCTCAGCGCACTGGCCCGGGTCTGGCTGACGGTGCTCGACCAGTCCTCGGAGGCGGTCTTCGACGGCTACGAGTCCGCTGGCCGCGTCCTCGGCGAGGACCGCGAACGCGCCCTGCGCGGCCTCCTCGCGGACCTGCTGCTCGGCCGGCAGAGCCACGCCGGCACCCTGCGCGCGCGGCTGCGCGAACTCGACGCCGAACTGCCCACCACCTTCGACCTGTTGGTGGTCTCCCCGGCCGCCGGAGCCGCCGGAGCCGCCGGTGTCGCCGGAGCCGCCGACGCGGCGCAGGCGGCCGCGCTGGTGGCCACCTCCCTCGACGCCCGGGCCGCGGGCCGGTCCGGCGAGCTCGAACTCACCTCGCTGCACACCGTCATGGACGGCGTCGGGGCCGCCCTGCTCAAGGCGGCCGACCCGGCGGCACTGGACCGCCTGACCGCCGCGCACGTCCTCACCGGCGCCCGGCTCACCGGCGTCACCGCCGCCACCGCCCCGCGCGACTACCGCCTGGCCCTCCACGGCCTCCGGCACGCCCCGCCCCTGGTACGGACCGAGCGCCGGGTGCTCGACCGCGGCGACCTGGAGGTGGTGGCCCTGGTGACCGGACACCCGGACGCCGCCCCCGCCCGGGTCACCGAGGCCGTGCTCGGCCACCTCGCCCAGGACGACGACACCCGGCGGACCCTCGACGCGGTGATCTACGCCGACGGCGCCGCGGGCGCGGCCGCCCGCCTCCACCTCCACCCGCAAACCGTCCGCTACCGCCTCCGCCGCCTCGCCACCACCACCGGCCGCGACCCACGCACCCCGTGGAACCGCTTCGTCTTCCAGACCGCCCTCCTCGCGGCCGCCCCCTGACAGCCCCGCGCAGGACCGGAGCCGCCGCCCACAACGAGGCCCCGTGGGTCAGCAGTTGTGGCGGGAGGCAGAATCGTGCCATGCGAATCCTGATCGTCACGGCCGGTTCACGAGGAGACGTCGCCCCCTACACCGGGCTGGGGCGGCGGCTGTCGGACGCGGGCCACCAGGTCGCCGTGGCCGCCCACGCGTCCTTCGCCGGGCTGCTCGCCGACTGCGGTCTCGAACACCGGCCGGTGCCGGGAGACCCGCAGGGGTTGGTCCGGGAGGTCTCCCGGGCGACGTCGCGCGCGGAGACCCAGGCCGCGCTGCGGGCCTACACGGACGGGCTGGCCGACGGGGTGGCGGAGGCGGCGGCGGGCGGGGCCGACGTGGTGCTCACCGCCTTCGGCCCGGCACCGCTGAGCCGGGCGGCCGGCGAGGCGCTCGGCGTCCCCGTCGTCGGCACCTACCTCGCCCCGTCCTTCGCCACCCGGGAGTTCGCGCTGCCCAACGCCCGGAACACGGACGACCCGGGGCCGGAGGGCAGGCTCGCGGCGGGCCGGGACGTGCTGAGGCGCGCGGAAGGGATCTTCGCGGACGCCGTGACCAGGCTGCGCGCCCGGCTCGGGCTGCCCGCCGACCCGCCCGCGGCAGCGGCCGGCATCCGGCCGCCTTCCACGGCTACAGTCCGCTGGTGCTGCCGCGCCCCGCCGACTGGCCGTCCTGGGCCCGGGTGGCGGGCTACTGGTGGCCCGCGCGGCCGGACGGCTGGCAGCCCCCGGCCGACCTGGTCGACTTCCTCCGGGCCGGTCCGCCCCCGGTGTTCATCGGCTTCGGCAGCATGGCGGTCGGGGAGGGGGAGCGGCTCAGCGGGCTGGTCGCCTCGGCGGTCGAGCGGGCGGGCGTACGGGCGGTGGTGCAGGCGGGCTGGGCCGAGCTGGATGCCCGCAGCGGCGACGTCCTGACCATCGGCGACGTCCCGCACGACTGGCTGTTCCCCCGCACCGCCGCCGTCGTCCACCACGCCGGAGCCGGCACCACGGCGGCCGGCCTACGGGCCGGGGTGCCCGCCGTCGCCGTGCCCGTGATGGCCGACCAGCCGTTCTGGGCGGCCCGACTGCACGACCTGGGGGTCGCGCCCCGGCCCGTACCGTTCCAGTCGCTCACCGCCGAGGCCCTCGGCGACGCCATCACCGCCTGCCTGACCGACCCGACCCACCACCACCGCGCCACCGCCCTCGCCCGCGGACTCGCCACGGAGGACGGCACCGCACCCCTGCTCGCCCACCTCGACTCCCTGCTCGGCGACCCGAGCGCGAGGCCCCGGTAACGCCCGTCCGACAAAGGCGTACCGAGCGGGGAGCACGGGCCTCCGGTTCAATTGCCTTGCCGTCCCGACCCCGACCGGCGATTCTGGGCCGGTGCCAGGACAGGCGAAGAGGAAGCGGCGGAAAGAGGCCGAGAGGCAGCGGCTTGCCGCTCGCACCGCGCCGGACGCCGGGCGGTGGGAAGTGATCTTCGAAACGCAGGACGAGGCAAAGCTGCGCGCACAGCTGCGCCCGCTCCGGGAGGCGGGAATCGACCCCTCGACGATCCGGATCGACATGCTGTGCGGCCGTCTGGTGCAGCCGACCACCTACCGGCTGAGCCGGTTCGTGACCGACCCCGGGTGCGAGGCCGGCCACGACGGCACCGGTGCGAGTGGTTCGTGGGTGGTGTCACAACGGGGCGGCACGGCCGCGCGGGCGTGACATGCTCGTGGAATGAAGACCTACGACGAAGGGACAGCACGGGTATCGCGTGGCGGCCCCTCATCAGAAGGCGGCCCGGCGGTGGCCGTGGTCCGGGAGGTGCTGGCCGGCCTGCCCGGTTCGGTGGTCTTCCTCCAGCCGGAGTTCGGCCCCGGGGGAGAGGTGGCGGACTTCTGGTTCACGGCTGCCTCGCCCGAGGCGGTCGACATCGGCGGGCGCCGGGGAGCGGAGCTGACGGGGAGGAGCGTGCTGCGGACCTACCCGGGTGTGGCCGGTACCGACCTGTGGCAGGGCTACCTGCGGGTACTGACGTCCGGGCTCCCCTACGAGGGGGAGCTGAGGTACGAGGAGGGCGCTCCCGGCATCCCGCGCCTGTCGCGGTATCGCGTCCGGGCGGCCCCCTGCCAGGGAGGCCTGATCGTCACCTGGAACCGCCTGGACACGACCGAGCGCGAGCAGCGCCGGCTGGCGCTCATGCAACACCTGGGCCGGATGGGCTGGGTGGACCGGGACCTGGTCCGCGGCGAGATCAACTGGTCCGACGAGGTGTACTCGATCTTCGGCCGGGACCGGTCGCTGGGGCCGGTGACGCTGGAGGAGCTGTCCGCCCGGGCCGACAGCGAGGACCGTCCGGCCCTGGAGGACGCGGTCCGGCGCCTGCTGAGCGCCGGCGAGCCGCTCGACCGGACGTTCCGCATCCACCTCCCCCAGGGTGAGGTCCGTCATGTGCGGGTCGTCTCGGAGCCGGAGACGGACGCGCTGGGTCAGACGGTCCAGGTCCACGGCTTCTTCCAGGACCTCACCGCCACCAAGCACGCCGAACAGCAGTTGCTGGAGCACCAGCAGAACGCGATCGCCCAACAGAGCCTGCTGGCCGCGGAACGCGACCTGGCCGCCCGCCTCCAGGAGACCCTGCTGCCGGTGCCCGAAAAGGTGCTCCAGCTGGCCGGTCTGACCGTCGATGTCGCCTACCGGCCGCTGCAGGAAGGTCTCAATCTCGGCGGCGACTGGTACAGCGCCATCGAACTGCCGGACGGCAACGCGCTGCTCGTCGTCGGCGACGTCGCCGGCCACGGACTGGACGCGGTCGCCACCATGGCGCTGCTGCGCTTCACCGCCAAGGGCATGGCCATCACCGACACACCCCTGCCAGGCATCCTCTCCCGCCTGAACACCCTGCTCCTGCACGCCGCGGACCCCAGCGACCGCACGGCCACCCTGATCATGGCCGTCTACCAGCCCGCCCTCTCCCGACTGACCTGGGTCCGGGCCGGACACCCGCCGCCCCTGCTGCTGCGCCGGGGCGAGGCCCATTTCCTGCCGACGCCCCGGGGCATCCTGCTGGGCGCGACCACCGATCCCCACTACGAATCGGCCTCGCTCGAGCTACTGCCCGGCGACCACCTCCTGCTGTACACCGACGGCCTGATCGAGAAGCCCGGCGAGCCCCTGGACGAAGGCATGGCCCGACTGGCCCGCACCGCGGCCGCCACCGCCCAGGCCGACGGCCGCCGCTTCCTCGACGACCTCGTGCGAACGCTCGTCACCCCCGAGAGCCGCCGCGACGACATCTGCGTTCTTCACGTCAGCCGCTGACTCACCGATCGGACGTCCGCCCCTGGGCGGCGTCGGTCGACGCGTCGTGAGAGGCTCCTGGCATGGAACAGCGCGTACTCGGCCGGACCGGCCGTCCCGTTTCGGTGGTCGGACTCGGCACCTGGCAGCTCGGTGCGGACTGGGGTGACGTCCGGGAGGGGGACGCCCTGGCCGTGCTGGAGGCGTCCGTGGAGGCGGGGGTCACGCTCTTCGACACCGCCGACGTCTACGGAGACGGTCGCAGCGAGCGGTTGATCGGCCGGTTCCGGAAGGAGCGTCCGGACGCGGAGGTGTTCGTCGCCACCAAGTTCGGCCGCCGGGTCGAGCAGCGGCCCGAGCACTACCACCTCGCCAACTTCCGTGCCTGGGCCGACCGTTCGCGGGAGAACCTGGGCGTGGAGCGGCTGCACCTGGTGCAGCTGCACTGCCCGCCGACGCCGGTCTACTCCTCGGACGAGGTGTTCGACGCCCTGGACACCCTGGTGGCGGAGGAGCGGATCGCCGCCTACGGGGTGAGCGTGGAGACCTGCGCGGAGGCGCTGACCGCGATCGCGCGCCCGGGCGTCGCCAGCGTGCAGATCATCCTGAACGCCTTCCGGCTCAAGCCGCTGGAGCGGGTGCTGCCCGCGGCCGAGGCGGCCGGGGTGGGGATCCTGGCGCGGGTGCCGCTCGCCTCGGGGCTGCTCTCGGGCCGCTACAGCGAGCGGACCGTCTTCGGCCCGGACGACCACCGCACCTACAACCGCCACGGCGAGGCCTTCGACCAGGGCGAGACCTTCTCCGGCGTGGACTTCGCCACGGGCGTCGAGGCGGCCCGGGAGTTCGCCGCGCTCGCCCCCGAGGGCGCCACGGCGGCGCAGACGGCGCTGCGGTGGATCATCCAGCAGCCCGGGGTCACGACGGTGATCCCCGGGGCCCGCAATGTGGCCCAGGCCCGCGCCAACGCCGCGGCCGCCGCCTTGGCCCCGCTGCCCGAGGCCACCCTCGACGCCGTCCGGGAGCTGTACGACCGCCGCATCCGGCCGCAGGTGCACGACCGCTGGTAGGCGCCGCCCGGCGGTCGGCGCCCGACCCGCGTCAGGGCGTCCCGGCCGGGAATTGTCACCGGTCTGCTACGCGCGTCGCAGCGGGGAACCCCGGTGGGGTGGTTGACGTCCTCGACCTCGGAGAACACGCAGGTGGAGCCGGGGGAGGGGACGTCGATGGATTTCAAGGCGCGGATGGGGAACGTGGGCAACCGGTCGCGGGCGGCCGTCGCGGTGGCGGTCGTCGTCGCGGCGGCGACGGCGTGGGCGGTTCCGACGGTCACCGCGACGGTCCCCGGCCATGACCGGAACGTCGCCCAGGGCCAGGACGGGTCCGGCGAGGGGCAGGGCGGGCAGGGAGGGCAGGGTGGCCAGGACGGCGCCCAGGGCAGCGGCGGCGGTGCGCAGCAGGGGCGGATACCCGAGGGCATAGCCCACGCCTCGGAGGCCGGGGGCAACGCCGTCAACATCACCATCGACGACGGCCCCGACCCGGTCTGGACCCCGAAGGTCCTCGACGTGCTCAAGCGGTACGGGGTGAAGGCGACCTTCTGCATGATCGGACCGCAGGCCAAGGCCCACCCGGACCTGGTCAAGCAGGTGGTGGCGGCCGGCCACCGGCTCTGCGACCACACCGTGGACCACGACACCTCGATGGACAAGAAGCCCGTCGCCTACCAGGAGCGGGAGATCCTGGACGCGAAGAAGATGATCGAGCAGGCCGCGGGCGGCGCCGAGGTCATGTACTACCGGGCTCCCGGTGGCTCGTTCACCCCCGACAGCCGGCGGATCGCCGCCGCGAACGGCATGCGCCCGCTCGGCTGGAACGTCGACTCGAAGGACTTCGAGAAGCCCGGCACGGCGGCCATCGTCGAGACGGTCAAGAAGGAGCTCGGCAACGGCCCGACCGTCCTGTTCCACGACGGCGGCGGCGACCGGCAGCAGACCGTCGAGGCCCTCGGCCAGGTGCTCACCTGGTTGAAGAGCCAGGGCCGCGCCACCGGCTTTCCGGTCCGGACCGCGCCGTGACCGTCGCCGTCCCGTCCGGCCGCGCTAGCTGATCCCGGAGGCCCGGGCCCGGAGTTCGCGCTTGAGGAGCTTGCCGCTCTGGTTGCGGGGCAGTTCGGTGACGAAGCGGACCTGCTTCGGCACCTTGAACGGGGCGAGCCGGCTCCTGACGTGGGCGACCAGCTCGGCCTCGGTGGGGGCGGCGGCGCCGGGCCGGAGCACGACGAAGGCGGTGACCGCCTCGATCCACCTCTCGTCGGGGACGCCGATCACCGCGACCTCCGCCACGGCGGGGTGGCTGTAGACGGCCTCCTCGACCTCCCGGGAGGCGACCAGCACTCCGCCGGTGTTGATGACGTCCTTGATCCGGTCGACCACGGTCAGGTAACCGGCCTCGTCGGTGACCGCCAGGTCCCCGGAATGGAACCAGCCGTCCTTGAAGGCCTCGGCGGTCTGCTCGGGCGAGTCCCAGTAGCCGAGGCACAACTGCGGTGAGCGGTAGACGACTTCGCCGGGCGTGCCGGGCGGCACGTCCGTGCCGTTCCGGTCCACCACGCGGGTCTCCACGAACAGCACCGGGCGTCCGCAGGAGGCCGGGCGGTCGAGGTGCTCCTCGGGCCGCAGCACCGTGGACAGCGGGCCGATCTCGGACTGGCCGAAGCAGTTGTAGAAGCCCACCTGCGGGTAGCGGGCGCGCAGCCGGTCGAGCACCGCCACCGGCATGATCGAGGCGCCGTACTGGGCCTTGCGCAGGGAGGACAGGTCGTGCCGGTCGAGGTCCGGGTGGTTGGCCAGCGGGACCCACACGGTCGGCGCCAGGAACAGCGAGCCGATCCGCTCGCCCTCGATCCGCCGGAGCAGCTCGGGGATGTCGGGCGACTCCAGCAGCAGGACAAAGGCGCCGACGGCGAGGTACGGGAGCAGGAAGACGTGCAGGGCGGCCGAGTGGTAGAGCGGCATGCAGATCAGCGGCCGGTCGTCCGCGCGCAGGTCGAGGGCGTGGATGGCGGACAGGTAGGCGTGCACCAGGGCGCGGTGGGGCATCATCGCGCCCTTGGGGCGGGAGGTGGTGCCGGAGGTGCAGAGCAGCTGGGCGAGCTCGGTGTCGGCCGGACCGGTGCCGAGCTCGGGCACGGGGCCGGCCGACGCGGCCTCCAGCAGGCCGGTTCCGGTGGATCCGGTTCCCGTAGCTCCTGTTCCCGTACGTCCGGTCCCCGGTGTCGCGGCCTCCGGCGGCCCGGCCGGGTCCTCCCGCAGCGGCAGCACGTGCTCGACGGCCAGGCCGTCCCGGACCCGCTCGACCTCCGGCGCGAGCGCCGGGTCGGTGAGCACCGCGCGGGTGCCGGACTGGCCGAGCAGGTAGCGCAGTTCCTCGCCGGTGAGGGCGTGGTTGACCGGGACGTGCACCAGCCCGGCCCGGACGCAGGCGAGGAAGGCGATCGCGTAGGCGTCGGAGTTGCGCCCGTACGCGGCGACCCGGTCGCCGGGCCGCAGCCCGAGCCCGAGCAGGTGCCCGGCGGCGCGGCTGACGGCCTCGTCGAGCTGCCGGTAGGTCCAGCTGCGGTCGGCGAAGGTGAGCGCGACGCGGTCGGGGGCCCGGCGGGCGCTCCGGCGCAGCAGCCCGTCGACGGTGCCGGCTCGGGGGTCGTCGCTCATGGTCACGGTCTCGCTTTCGTACGGCCGGCGGGCGGGCGGGCGGCGGGCGGGCGGCGGGGCGGCTGGGCGGCTGGGCCTGGTCCGGCGGTCCGGAGTGGGCAGCAGCAGCCTGCCCGCTCCGGACCGTCCGCACCAGGGTCCGCGTCCCTGCTGGTGCGCCCGACCGTGGTGGGGGCGGACGTGTGCATCCGCCCCGGCCGGGTAGGCGCGCGGGCGACCACCGATTCCGGGGCCCGGCACCCTGCCGGGCCGAAGGGTGCTGCGAAGACGGTCACCGTTCGTGTACGACGGCCCGACCTCGGAGGAGAATCGACGCCACCGGGCGGGGAATCCGACGAGGAGGCCGGCCATGAAGAGCCTTGAACGCCGCTACGCGGTGGCCCTGCCCGGGTCGATCGGCGGGCACGCCCCGCGATCCGTCGTCGTGGTCCACGTGACGGAGGAGATCGGCCCCGGCGGCGGGCCGGTCTGGACGAACAGCGACGGCGACCTCCGGGTGGAGATCGCCGGCGAGGTCGCCACCGTCCTGTCCGCCCCGGAGGGGACGGTGCGGCACCCCTGCCTGCACGCGGTGGCGCTGCCCGACCGTTCGTAGCGCGGACACTGCGCCCCCTCGGCTGCCGGTCAGCCGCCGGTCAGCTGTTGGCACCCCGAGCGGCCACCGTCCAGCGGTCGACGACCTCGCCGGCCCGGACCACCTCCAGGGTGTCGGCCAGGTTCACCGGCGTGCAGACGTGGACCGGGACGACGGAGACCCGGGAACCCAGGCGGGGAGTGGGCCCGCCCTCGGGCAGCACGACGGTGGCGTGGTGCTCGGAGAGGGAGGCCACCACCGCGTCCGGGTGGTCCGGGAGGTAGCCGTGACCGCGGACCCAGGGCGATGCGTCGGAGCCGAGCACCTTGCTGCCCGCGTCGAGCACGAAACGGCCGGGGCCCGGGGTGCTCACCACGGTCGCGAGCGCGTAGAGCCCGAGGTCGTCCGCGGTGCAGCTGCCGATGGCCAGCTGGGTGGCGTCGTTGAAGACGTACACCCCCGGGCGCAGTTCGTTCACCGCGCCCGACCGCCACTGCCCGGCCGTCGGCGTCGACCCGCCGCTCACCACCGGCACCGCGAGCCCCACGGCCCGCAGGGCCTCCGCCGCCTCGCCGAGCGCCCGCTCCTCGTCGCGGGCCGCTTGCTCGCGGGCGCGGGGGTCGTGGCCGTAGCCGTGGCCCGGGAAGGTGAAGACGCCCGCCACCTCCAGCCCGGCGTCGACGGCGGCGAGGCCGATCTCGGTCGCGGCAGCCGGAACGACTCCGGTCCGGTGGTGACCGGAATCGATCTCGATCATCACCTGGGCCGGGGCCGCCGCGCCCCGCAGCGCCCGCCCCAGCCGCCGGACACCCTCCACGGAGTCCGCCCCCACCCGCAGGGCGACCGCGTCGGCGAGGGCGCGCAGCCGACGGGCCTTGGCGTCGTCGACCCACAGGGGGTAGGCGATGAAGAGGTCGGACACACCGTTCCGGGCGAAGACCTCCGCCTCGCCGACGGTGGCCACGCTCAGGCCCACCGCTCCGGCGTCGAGCTGGCGCCGCGCGATCTCCGGGCACTTGTGGGTCTTGGCGTGGGGGCGCACCGCGAAGCCGCCGTCCAGGGCCGCCGCGCTCATCCGGGCGATGTTGCGCTCCATGACATCGGCGTCGACGACCAGCGCGGGGGTCGCCGGCTCCTCGGGGAGATGTGTGCTCATGCCTCATGATCACGCGTCCGGCCGGGCCCCGGTTCCCGCCGGCCCCCGGTGCGTTGCCGCGCCGGGCCCGTGCGGACGGTCAGGACGCCGTCGTACCCGGCCCGCCCGCCTCGGTGGCGCGAGGGGCGGCCGGCGGGAGCGGCCCCAGGACCAGCGTCTGCACGTGCATCGTGCCGTCGGGCAACGCGGCGGCGCTGATCCGCGAGATCTGGCTGTTCGTGTCGATCAGCGCCGGTGTCCGCAAGGCTCCGGACACGGCACCGTCGGACACCGTGCCCTGCGTCGCGTCGCCGATGGCGTTGTAGGCCGGGTGCCACACGCGCGCACGGTAGAACTGGGCGTCGGTCACCTTGGGGGAGGTCGCCCGGACCGCTCCAACGCCTACCGGGGGCGACGCTTCACCCCGGCGCGAAACCGGATCGTAACCATCCGGCTCTTGATCCCATCAAGTAATGGAACTTAACTTATGCCTGCGCGAGCCTCTCCCCCAAGAGGCAGCCGGTGCCCCGTCCCGAGGTCATGCTCCGAACTCGTGGGCGTGGCCTGTGAATCCGTCCCTTCTGAAGATCTGCGTTGAACAGGCTGTGGCCGCTGCGCCGGACGGCGGCGCGGGTTGACCGGAAGGGTCACGCAAGGTCGTCGTGACCAGCCAGGAGCGTGTCCCATGCGGTGCTCCATCCTGCGGACACGCCAGTGACCGTACCCGCATCACCAAGGTCAAGCGGTTCCCACTTGGCCCTCTCGCGATACCCGGGCGATGCGCCGGGGACGGCGGGCGCGTCCGGCACTCCGGACGGAGGCCTTCGTCGGGCGGCCATGTCCATGCGGGAACAGCGAACGCCCGTTTCTCGGGCCCCACACCGAGGAGGTCTCTATGTCCAAGTCCTTGACCGGCACACTCACGCGACGCGGTAGTGCCGTGGTCGTCGCGGGGATCATGGTCGCGGCGGCGACCATGGGCGGGATGCCCCGACCCGCGCGGGCAGCCTCGCAGGCCGCCGCGACCGAGACCACGGCCGTCTCCGACAAGGCCGGCTCGACCACCGCCCTGAAGAGCTTCGCCATCCAGTCCTCGGCCGGCGTGACGGACAGCGGGGAGAGCATCTCCACCCCCGGCTACCAGCCGAACGGCTGGCACCCGGCCGGCCCCCGCTCCACGGTCATGGCCGCGCTCGTGGCCGACCACACCTACCCGGACCCGTTCTACTCGACGAACATGAAGCAGCCCACCGACCCCTTCACGGTGCCGTGGTGGTACCGCTCCGACTTCACCGCGAACGACACCTCCGGGCGCAGCTACCTGAATGTCACGGGTGTCCTCTCCGCCGCCGACATCTACGTCAACGGCAGGAAGATCGCCGCCGCCGACAAGGTAGCCGGCATCTACCCGCTCTACGAGCTCGACATCTCGCCCTACGTCCAGCCGGGGCGCAACTCCGTCGCCTTCCGGATCTACCCCAACGACCCCGGTCGGCACCTGACCACCGGATGGATCGACTGGTCGCCCAGCCCGGCGGACAACAACATGGGCCTGTCCCAGGACATCACCATCCGGCGCACGGGCGGAGTCAACCTCAGCGACACCCACGTGAACACCACCCTCGACCCGTCCCTCACCTCCGCCGAACTCACTGTCAAGACCAAGGTCGGCAACGCCACCGACGACACCGTCACCACCACCGTCAGCGGCACCATCGGCGAGCTCGCCTTCAGCAAGGACGTCACGCTCGCCCCGCGCGAGACCAAGCCGGTCGTGTTCACTGCGGCGGACACCCCGCAGCTCAAGTTCGCCGACCCGAAGATCTGGTGGCCGGCCGGTATGGGCGACCAGCCGCTGTACGAACTCCAGCTGGCGGCGACGACCAACGGTGCCGTCACCGACAAGGCACGCAAGAGCTTCGGCATCCGGGACATCCAGGCCCCGCTGAACGCCGCCGGCAAGCGTACCTACACCGTCAACGGCCGTCCGCTCCTCATCCGGGGCGCGGCCGAGTCGCCCGACATCCTGCTGCGCTGGAACCGGCAGGAGGCGGAAGACCGGATCGCCTACGCCCTCAACATGGGCATCAACCTGATCCGCCTGGAAGGCCACCCGGAACCGGACGAGTTCTACGACATGGCCGACAAGGCAGGCATGCTCCTGATGGCCGGCTGGGAGTGCTGCAACAAGTGGCAGGAGGTCGACCCGACCGATGAGGAGGCGGAGCGACGCCTCCCGCTCGACGAACACGAACGCAGGATCGCCAAGGACTCCTTGCTCGCCTGGGCCTCCGAACTGCGCAACCACCCCAGCGTCACCTCGTTCCTCATCGGCAGTGACGAGGCCCCCACCCCCGACACGGCCAACACCTACAAGGACGCGCTCGCCGAGGTGGACTGGCAGCTCCCGGTCGTCAGCGACATCAACGGTGCCGAAGCCGCCGGCTACGTGAGCGGCATGAAGATGTCCAGCCCCTACGAATGGGTGCCGCCCGTCTACTGGTACAACAAGCGACAGGGAGGCGCCGAGGGGTTCAACGCCGAGACGAGTGCGGGGCCGAGCATCCCCACGACGGACACCCTCCGGCGGATGCTGTCGCCGCAGGAACTCCAAGACCTCTGGCAGCACCCCGAGGACACCCAGTACCACCGGACACCGGATGCCGGTTTGGAGCAGTTCCGCAACCTCAAGGTCTTCGGCGAGGCACTCAACGGGCGCTACGGAAAGGCCACCGGCCTGGACGACTTCGTCCGCAAGTCCCAGCTCGCCCAGTACGAGGCGGTACGGGCCCAGTTCGAGGCGTACGGACGCAACTTCACCGACGAATCGAACCCCTCGACTGGCGTCATCTACTGGATGCTCAACTCCCCCTGGACGTCCCTGCACTGGCAGCTCTTCGACCGGTACTTCGACCAGGGCGGCGCGTACTTCGCGGCCCAGAAGGCCAACGAGGACCTCCACATCCAGTACTCCTACGACAACCGCTCCGTCGTCGTCGTGAACCGCCGCACCGGCCAGGCCCAGGGCCTGACCGCGCACGTCGAGCTCTACAACACCGACGGAACCAAGCGCTTCGACCGGACCACCCCGAACCTCACCGTCCCCGGTGACGGCGGCAAAACGGTGGCGCTCACCATCCCCGAGAACGCCCCCGACCTGTCCACCACCTACCTCGCCAAACTCACCCTCACCGACCCCGCGGGCAACGAGGTCAGCCGCAACGTCTACTGGCTCTCCACCAAGCAGGACAAGCTCGACTACGGCAAGGTGAAGGACGACTTCCCGTACACGGCGACCAACGCCTTCGCTTCCCTCCAGGGGCTGAACGACATGGCGAAGAGCCAGGTCTCCGCCACCGCCACCAGCACCGAGGCCGACGGCACGACGACCGTCAGCGTCAAGCTCTCCAACACCAGCAGCGGCACCACCCCGGCGCTGCTCACCGACGTCCATCTCGTCGACGACCAGAACAAGCCCCTCCTGCCCGTGCGCTGGACCGACAACCAGGTCAGCCTCTGGCCCGGAGAGTCGACCACCATCACCGCGACCATCCGCACTGACGACCTCAAGGGCTCCATTCCGCAGCTGCGCATCACCGGCTGGAACACCGACACCACCATGGCACAGGTCCAGAACGCTTCCTGAACCGCCGACCGTCGGCGCCCCTCAGCCGTAAGGCCGCCGACGGCAGGGGGTCGGCACCAGGCCCGCCGGACTGGCTGACCCGCGCCCCCACCGTGTGAACGGCTCGGAAACCACCGGGCCGTTCACACCGTCGCGTATTTATCAGAGGGCATTTGATGTGGAAGCGGTTCGGATGCAGGCGGCCGAGCTGTTCGAGCAGGAGGTCAAGCCGCCGGAGGTCGCACGACGGCTGCGGGTGAGCCTGAAGTCGGCGTACCAGTGGCACCGGTTGTGGCGAGCCGGCGGGGCTGAGGAGCTGACCTCCCGTGGCCCGAGCGGGTCGCGGTGCCGTCTGTCTCCACGCTGCCTGGAGAAGCTCGCCGCTGTGCCACCGCCTGCGCACCCACCCCGCGGGCAGAGGCAAGCGCCGCAGCATGGGCGAGCGCGACTTCATCGCGCCGATCGACGGTGTCCACCGGCTGGTCAAAGCTCCGATCGAGCTGGTCTGGGACCGCCTGAACACCCACGTTTCTGGTAGATGCCTCGTCAGTGGGCAGGCTGTGGCCCTGCTGCCGGGCGGGTGGAGCCGGTCCGGTCGGACCGGACAGTGTCCGCCCGTTCCACGAGGTGCTCCAGGACCGAGAGGGTGAGGTCCGCGAGGTCGGCTCGGGTGATCGTGGTGACGTCGAGTTGGAACTGGGTCGCCAGGCGCCGCTGCCTGTCGTGGAAGAAGACCGGATGCCGCCGTGGTGCACTCGCGCCGCTGACCAGCCCGGCGCGCCAGTCGGCCAGGAGCTCGGGATCGGCCGGGCCGCGCAGTCCGTCGTGCTTGGCGGCCCGGAGTACTGCGGCCAGCCTGTGGCGGCCCCGCCGGCGAAGGCCCTCCTGGACGGCGGACAGCGACATCGCCGGTTGCAGCTCCACGGCCAGGTCGTGTGCCTCGAGCACGGCCTCCACCTCCGTCCGGTCACCCATGAGGACGTCGATGCTCGGCCGGAACAGCCAGGGCTGCGCCGCTGCGCCACGGCCGGGGCAGCGGAGGTCCACGGCGATCCAGGCGTGGTCGGAGCCGGAGGGGTGGTGTCGCCAGGCCATCAGCATCGGGTTTCCGGCACTGGTGTTCATGGCGCTCGCTGATCGGACCGGCGGCCGGAGCGTTGCGGGGCTGTTGCAGGGGGAGTGACGGCGGTCATGGTGGGGTGGGTTGGTTCGTGATCGGATGGTCGGATGGGTGAGTTCCGGATGGGCGGGGTGGTGCCGGTGAGGCATGGGGTCGGGGCGGTGGCGGCGGTGGTGCTGCTCGCGGGGTGCGGGAGCCAGGTGGCCGGGGCGGGCGGGGGGCCTTCCGCCGCCGGCTCCGGCAGCGCGGGGCCGTGCGGGGTGGCGTCGGCTTCGCCGGGCCCGGTGGCGAAGGACGGGGTGCGGATCACGGCGGCGAGTGCGGTGTGCGCGGAGTACGAGGTGACCAACCCGGGCGGCGAAGCGGCCGATGTGACGGTGGTGTTCGGCCGCTCGGGGGCGACCGGGGGTGTGCTGGGCAACGAGACGAGGACGGTCACGGATCTCGCACCGGGGGCGACCGAGAAGGGGCGGGTGGAACTGGACGGGAGGACCTCGGGGGTAACGGTCGTCAAGGTGCGGAGCGTGCCGAGCGCCGAGGCCTCGCGCCCGGACGGACCGTGCCCGGCGTCCGGGGTGCGGGTGAGTGCGGACGACGGCGATGCGGCGATGGGGCTGCGGGTGGTGGGGCTGCACCTGCGCAACTGCGGGACGGCCACGGTGAACGTCGACGGGTACCCGGAGCTCCAGCTCCTCGACGTGGAGCACAGGCCGGTCGACGGGGTGCAACTCCTGCACGGGGGTGCGCAGATCGCGAGCGGCACCGGGGCGGACGACCCGCCGCGGCCCCTCGTGTTGAAGCCGGGCGAGGGGGCGCGGTCCACGCTGGCCTGGCGCAACACCGCCGAGGCGGGCGCGGGTGACCCGGTGAACGCCCCGTACCTGCGGGTCCGGGCGCTGCCGGGCGCCGCGCCCGTGATGGTGGTGCCGGAGCTGGACCTGGGCACCACCGGGCGGTTGGGCGTCGGCGCCTGGGTGCGGGAGGACGGGCAGCCGCCGGCGACCAGGCCGCCGGCGCGGTGATCGAGCCAGGTCGCTGATCGGATCCGGTCGCTGATCAGGCCAGGTCGATGATCACCTTGCCGGGGTGGTCCTCCCGTTCGGCGGCGATGTCGGTCATCCGGTGCGGGAAGTCGTCCAGGCCGATCCGCAGCGAGGTCAGCTTCTCCAGCGGGAAGGCGAGCGGGTGTTCGGCGCGCAGCCGGAAGCCCTCCTCGTAGTCCTCGCGGTGGCAGCCGTAGGCGCCGGCCAGGTGCAGCCGCTTGCCGTGGTGCTCGACCGGCTCGATGAGTTCCGCGCGGCGGATGGTGTCGATGTCGGCCTGCCCGGGCGGGTAGCTGTCGCCCCGACGGGTGCCGCCGTAGACGAACAGGACGGCGCCGTCGGCGGCCAAGTCGCTCGCGGTGTCGAGGAGTTCGGTGGTCACGACGGTGGTGGCCACGATCACCACCTGGTACCGGTCCTGGTGCTGGGGCGCCTTGGCGTCGGTCAGCGGGTGGAGCTCCTCGGCGGCGAGCAGGCCCTGCTGCCGGGCGAAGGCGCGCCGGGCCTCGCCGCGGTTGAAGACGGCGGGCGCGGCGCCCAGGTGGCGGGCGTACAGGGCGAAGGTGACCCCGGCGCAGCCGGCGCCGAGGACGGCGACCCGCATGCCCTGGAGGTCGGTGCGGGCGGTGAGTTCGAGCAGTTTGCGGAGCGCGTGGACGATGCAGGCGAAGGGCTCGGGCATCCACACGGCGTCCCGGATGCCGGTCTCGGGGACGCGCACCACGGCCTGGTCCAGCTGCGCCTCGGTGCCGTGGACGAAGACGTACTCGGCGAAGCCGGTGGTGCGGGTGGGGGTGATGTTGGGGTTGAGGGTGACCAGTTCGCCCTCCCGGAAGCCGGTCCGGGCGCCGGCGAAGGCGACGGTGCCGACGAGTTCGTGGCCGAAGAGCGGGCCGCGGTCCTCGGGGACGTCGCGCGAGCCGACCACCTCCTTGGCGTCGGCGCGGCAGATGCCCAGGTGGTCGGGCTTGATGAGGACGGTGTCGGCGCGGAGCGCGTCGTGCGGGAAGGGGCGGGTGCGGAGGCTCACCACGCCGTCCCGCAGGGTGGTGGTGGCGTACTCGGCCGGGGGGTTGGGCATGGGGGCTCCTCAGGGGCGGGGGGCGGACGGCTGGAGGGTGCGGGCGAGGTCGCGGGCGCGTTCGAGGTCGAGGGCGAGACGGACGGGGTCGCCGTCGCGGTGGTCGTTCTCCAGGACCAGCGCCTCGGGCCGGAGCCCGTGCGCGGCGAGGGCGGCGAGGGCTTCCCGGACGGGGCCGTCGCCGTCGCCGAGGAGGTCCCGTGCCACCACGCCGCCGGTGCCGTCCTTGAGGTGGACCTGGGGCGCGAGCCAGGGGTGGACGGCCTCGATCAGGGCCACCGCGTCGACCCCGGCGACCCGCGGGTTGTAGGTGTCCAGCAGCAGCCGGAAGCCGGCCGCCGCGACCTGGTCGACCAGGCGGCGGGCGCGCTCCGGGTCGAGGTCGTTCTCGTTGGCGAGCAGCAGTCCGCGGGCCCGGGCCTCCGCCGCCGCCCAGGCCAGGACGGTGGCCGTCCGGTCCAGCTCCGCGCGGTCGGTGACGGCGCTGCGGCGGAAGCTGGGCACGAAGGCCAGCGGGGCGCCGAGCGCGTGGGCGGCGTCCAGCACCCGGATCAGGACGCGCCGGGCGCGCAGCGCGTCCCGACCGCCCGGCGGGGCGTGCAGGCCGATGTCGTTGAGGGTGTTGCCCGCGACGGCGAGCGGCCGGACCCGGAGCCGGGCGCAGCGCTCCAGGATCCGCTCGACGGTGCCCGGCGCGTCGAGCCACGGCCCGCGGCCGGGGCCGCCGAGGTCGAGCTGGAGGCCGTCGGCGCCGGCCCGGTGGGTGAGCCGGACCGCGTCGAGGTTGTCCCCGGGCAGCCGCCAAGCGGCCAGCCCGAGGAGCGGGGCGGCGGTCACGAGCCGGCCCCGGGCGCGGCTCCGGCTCCGGCCCCGGCCCTGGCTGCGGCCGCGGCCGGGACGGGCCGGCTCTGCGAGACCGGCAGCCCCTCGCCGACCGGGCGCCAGCCGCCCTCGGGGTCCACCACCAGGTGGGCGCCGTGCAGCCCGGCGCCGGCCGTCGCCGCGAGTTCGCGAGCGAGCGGGGCGAAGCTCGCCGGGCGCATGTAGGCGGTGTAGTCGAAGCCGTCGGGGCGCCGGCGCCGGATCCCGGGGGTGTCGACCATGCCGGCGGGCAGCGCCTGGACGATCCGCAGCGCCTCGGTGCCGGGCAGTTCGGTGGTCTCCTCCTGGGCGACGGAGTCGAGCAGGGCGGCGGCGCCCGCCTTGGTGGCGGCGTAGCCGGAGCGGCCCGGTCCGGCGTTGTAGACGACCTCGGAGGAGATGCCGAGGAACACTCCGGGGCGGTCGGGTCGGCGCAGCACCGGGACGGCCCAGGACAGGGTCAGCCAGAGGCCGTGCAGGTTGACGTCGAGCTGGCGGCGCCACTCGGCCTCGGTGCACTCGCGGAAGAGGGCCCGCCGGTCGCCGTAGTGGACGGCCGAGTAGCAGACGGCGTGCAGTGGTTCGGTGGTGGCGAGGGACAGGTTCTCGGCGACCCGGTCGGCGTCGGTCAGGTCGGTGGCCGCCCAGCGCAGCCGCTCGGCCCCGGGGCCGGTCGGACGGGAGCGGCTGAGCACGGTGACGTCCAGCCCGGCCTCGGCCCAGGCGTCCGCGACGCCGCGGCCGATGCCGGTGGACCCGCCGACCACCAGGGCGCGGCGGCGGGGGCGGTCGGGTGCGGTCACTGGGCCTCCAGGGGTGTGGGCGGCGCCGGGGCGAAGCGCACCGCGAGTTTGACGAGCCGGCTCCCGGCGACGCTGCGCCCGCCGCCGACCGAGAGCCCGGTCATGATCCGGGCGGCTTCCGGCGGCCCGACGACGTGCGTCACCAGGTCGCGGTAGGCCTCGGGGTGGTGGCACAGCTCGGCGGCGGCCTCGGCGAGGTGGTCGTTGCCCACGCCGCGGTGGCCGGTCAGTCGGACGAGCCGACCGTCGGCGGTGCGGGCGGTGGTGAAGGCGTACGGGACGGGGTGCCCGGCGCAGTTGGCGGCCCGGACGGCGGCCAGGTCGACGCCGGGCAGCTCGGCGGCGGTGGCGCCGGGCGGGAGGCCGCCGAAGAGGTCGACGGTCAGGTCGCCGGTCGGATCACCGGTCGAGTCGCCGGTCGGGCGGTCGGAGCGCCCGGGGGTGCCGAGCCGCAGGGCGCCGGCGAGCGCGGCCAGGGTTCCGTCGCGCGGGGTCGCGAGCAGGGCCGCGACCGGCCCGGGGCCCACCGGGGGCGTCGCGTCGAGCGTCAACTCCACGCCGGGTACGGCCCGTTGGGAGCTCCACGCCAGCCCGTCCGGGGTGTGGTGGACGAGCAGGACGCGGACGTCGGTGCCGAGCCGGCGGCGGGCGGCCCGGACGGCGAGCTGCCCGATCGCTCCGTCGCCGTACACCACCAGGGTCCGGGGGCGGCCGGTGGCCAGCACGGCGAGGGCGTACCGGACGGCGGCCAAGGGCTCGATCAGGGCGCCGAGCACCGGGTCGGGCTCCTGCGCCAGCGGTACCACCAGGCCGTCCCGGACGGCCGTCGCGGGTATCAGGGTGCGTTCCTGGAGCAGACCGTCGACGTTGTGCCCGAGCAGGAAGGACGGGTCCGTCCGGTGGGTCGGGTTGACGACCACCGGGGTGCCCGGGCGGCGCAGGGCGGCGGGGACGCCCCGGCCGGCGGCGACCACCCGGGCGATGCCCTCGTGGCCGATCACCGGCGCCGGGTCGTCGCGCAGCCCGCGCAGCATCTGGATGTCCGTCCCGCACAGCCCGGCGACCTGGGTGGCGACCAGGAGTTCGCCCGGGGCGGGTGCCTGGGTGGGGCGCAGCCGCAGCCGTACGCCGCCGGGCTCGCGGACCAGCGCCCGGTGGCTGGGGAGGCGCTCGGCCGGCGTCATGTCGACGCTCCGGCGGCGGCCGCGATCCCGGCTCCGGCGAGGCTGTCGGCCTCGCCGGGAGCGGTGACGGTGATCCGCCGGTGCAGCCAGTCGGGGGTGCGGTCGCTGGTCAGGTAGAGGCCCTCGCGGGTGAGGTGGCCCAGCAGGGCGCGCCGGTAGTGGTGGCCGAGGCCGTGGACGACGCCGCCGGTCAGCACCACCTCGTCCAGCTCGGGGTCGAGGCAGAGCGCGGTGCGCAGGACGGCGGCGACGGGGGCGGTCGCGGCGTCGAGCAGGTCGGCGGCGAGCGTGTCCTGCCCGCCCTGCCCCTCCTCCCGTACGTCCTGCGGGTCCTGCTCGTCCAGGGCCTGGCGCAGCGCCGTCTCGAAGGCGGTGCCGTCGGCGGTGAGCCGGCCGAGCCGGGAGGCCGCCCAGCGGGCGGGCTCCCGGCGGGCGAGGGTGTCGGCCAGCCGTGCGATGCCCGGGCCGGAGGCGTAGGCGGCGAGATGGCCGGGGCGGCCGCAGTCGCAGGCCAACTCGACGGTGTGGCCGAGGAGTTCGGCGTGGACCGGCAGGTGGCCGATCTCGCCCTGCAGTCCGCTGTCGTCGACCGGGATCCGGCGCTGCCGCTGGTCGAGCACCCGGCAGGCGATGCCCGAACTGATGGTGGCCAGCAGGACCTTGCGATGGTTGCTGCGCCCGGCGGCCGCGGCGGCGTGCAGCAGGGCGGCGGTGACGTCGTTGACGATGTGCCACCGGACGTCCGGGCGCCGGGCGGTCAGCGCGGCCCGCAGGTCGTACGGCTCGCTGTGCGCGCCCCACAGCGGGGCGGAGGCGTAGACGAGGCCGGAGCGGTGGTCGAGCGCCGCGCCGAAGGAGATGCCGGCGACGGGGGCCGGGGTGTGCGGCACGCCCGCGCACAGCTGGCGGACCATCATGTCCTGGAGCTCGGCGACGGTGGCCGAGGGGAAGCGCTTGAAGTTGGGGGAGGGGTGGGTGGTGCGGGCCCCCAGCCCGCCGCGGCGCTGCCAGACGGCCCGGCGGATGTGGGTGCCGCCGACGTCGAAGACGGTGATGTCCGCGGCCGGGAGGCCGTCCGGCGGAGCGCCCCGGCCGCTGACCGGCGCGGCGTCCCGGTCGCTGCCCGGTAAGGAGTCCGGCAGGGCGTCCGGCGCGGCGTCCGGCATGGTGTCCGCGCTCATACCGGCGCGCCGACGAGCTCGGCCCGCGCACCCGTCGTCCAGGCGCCGATGAACTCCAGGGCCCGGCCGAGCTCCGCCGGGGTGAGGTCGTTGGCGAAGACGACGGAGCCGATGCCCCGGGTGAGCGGGACGCGCTGGAGGCCGTCCCGGTGCTTGACCGCGTCGGCGAGCGCCTCCTCCAGCAGCTCCTGGGTGAAGATCGGGTGGGCGACGGGGAGTCGGAAGCCCTGGAGGAGTCTCAGCGCCCGGTCGGTGTCGTGCTCGGAGAGGTGGCCGCGGAGGTGGGCGAGGGCGAGGCAGATCGCCATGTCGACGGCGACGGCCTCGCCGTGCAGCAGCGGCGGGTCGGCACGCAGCTCCAGGGAGGGGCTGAAGGTGTGGCCGTAGTCGACGGAACGTTCCAAAACCTGTTCCCAGAGGTTGGGTTCCAGTTCGTCGAGCATGCCGGAGATGGCCCGGGACAGCACCTCGCTGACCGCCGAGCCGCAGCCGCCCAGGGTCTCCGGGGTGATGTCGCCGACGGTCGCCTCCAGCAGGTCGAACAGGACGGCGTCCTTGACCAGCGCCATCTTGATCACCTCGGCGATGCCGTTGGCGACGTGCCGGGGGTCGATGGTGCGCAGGAAGTGCGGGTCGATCAGGGCGAGTTCGGGGGCGAAGTAGGCGCCCAGGCGGTTCTTGTGGTGGCCGTGGTTGATTCCGGTCTTCACGCCGATGCCGGCGTCGATCTGGCCGACCAGCGTGGTGGGGACGCGGATGTAGGGCACGCCGCGGCGGTACATGCTCGCCGCGAAGCCGACGATGTCGAGGACGACGCCGCCGCCGACGGCGACGACCTTCTCGGCGCGGCGCAGGATGCCCATCCGCGACATGGCCTCGGTGACGAGGACGGCCTGCTCCAGGGACTTGGCGTCCTCGTCGCCCTGGACGACCTGCCAGGTCGCGTCGATCCGCCAGCGGTCGAAGTACGCGGCGAAGCGCTCGTGGTAGAGCGCGTCGACGGCGGAGTCGATCGCGAGCAGGCAGCGGAAGGGGCGGCCGTGGCCGCCGCCGACCGCGCGGGCGAGGGTGGGGTCGTCGAGGTCCAGCAGTCCGCGCACCATGCTGACGCTGTAGTCGACGGGTTGTTCGGCCCGGACGTTCCAGTGCAGGCCGGGCGGCTTGGGGAGATCGGCGACCGGGTTCAGGCCGGTCGGACGGGGGTGTGCGGTCGGACGGGGGTGCGCGGTCGGACGGGGGTGTGCGGTCGGGCCGGGGAGTGCGGTACCAGACATGACGAAACCTCCGTGAGCGTCCTCGAGCGGGGGAGTGGGCGGTGGGAACGAGTCGACCGTCCGCCGGTTGTCGGCCTCGAACGCTAGTGCTTGATCCGTATACACGGCAACGTGATAGCGGTCACATTAGATGCATTCGAATGCATATATTTCTGTGCCGTTACTTCGCATGGAGTCCTGTTGCCGGGATGTGAACCGGCATGAAGCGGCCCCGGTCGCGGGCGGGGCCTGCGACCGGGGCCGGTACGGGGAGGGCGGGTGCTCAGTCGATCGGCACCGCGGGCGCGTACCGCAGCCGGGCGACGAGCGAGGCGGTGGAGTCGCTCAGGGCGGCCGAGTCGAGCGCCTCGGCGAGGGCCTTGCGCAGGGTCTGCTCGGCCTCCCCGGCCAGTCGCCGGCCGGCCTCGGTGATCCGCACGTCCACCCCGCGCTTGTCGTCCAGGGCGCTGCGCCGCACCACCCACTCGGCGTCCTCCAGGCGGGCGGCCATCCGGCTGACCGAGGGCTGGTTGGCGCCGAGGGTCTTGACCAGGTCCGACATCCGCAGGGTGCCGTCACGCTGCTCGGCGAGCGAGAGCAGGAGCAGCAACTCGTTCATGGAGACCCCGTGGCTGCGGGTCAGCCGCCTGCCCGCGGTCGCGTTGACCTGCTCCATCAGGCGGGTGAGCTGTCGCCAGATGGCGATCTCGTCCCGCCCGCTCCCCGGTCCCCATGTCTCCATCGACGCGGCCCCTCACTGAGTCCTTCGGAACGTTCTGCTTGTCCGTCCGCCACTGTTTCCCAGCGTAACTCCTTGCGGCAGTTGACCACCCAGGCACGTTCGTCCATTATCTATATGCAATCGCATGCATCATCCTTGAACCTGGCTCCCTACGAAAGGCTTGGGTCGCCATGCCACTGCCCCTCCTGGCCCTGATGCTCGGAGTGTTCTGCGTCGGCACCGCCGAGGTCGTCATCGCGGGGATCCTGCCCGAGATGTCCGCCGACCTGGACGTGACCATCCCGACCGCCGGCCTGCTGGTCACCGGCTACGCGCTGGGGGTGACGATCGGGGGGCCGATCATCACCCTGCTGACCACCAAGTGGTCCCGCAAGGGGCTGCTGCTCAGCCTGATGGGCGTCTTCATCGTCGGCAACGTCATCGCCGTGCTCGCCCCCAACTACCCCACGCTGATGGGCGCGCGCATCTTCACCTCGCTCAGCCACGGCACCTTCGCCGCCGTCGCCTGGCACGTCGCCGCCCTGATGTCCCCGCCGGACAAGCAGGCCACCGCGATGGCCAAGATCGCGCTCGGCTTCAACTTCGCCAACGTGCTGGGCTCCCCGATCGGCACCTTCATCGGCCAGCACTTCGGCTGGCGCGCCACCTTCGGCTACGTCACCGGCTTCGCCGTGCTGTGCCTGCTGCTGATCGTCAGGTTCGTGCCCGGCGCGCTGTCCACCGAGAGCGAGGAGGGCGCGGAGGGGAGCCTGTCGCTGCGCGAACAGATGAGGGTGTTCCGCAAGGGCAGCCTGCAACTGTCCATGCTGATCACCGTGTTGGCCCAGGGAGCGGTCTTCACCACCTCCACCTACCTGGCCCCGCTGCTGCGCGACATCGGCCACTTCGCGCCCGCCATGGTCGGCATCCTGCTGATCGTCTTCGGCATCGGCTCCGTCCTCGGCAACATCCTGGGCGGCAAGGCCGCCGACGCCAACGTGATGCGCGGCGTGCTGCGCGCCCAGGGCGCCCTGCTGGTCGCCCTGCTGCTGTTCTGGCTCGCCGCGCCCCACCAGGTCCCGGCCGCGATCGCGCTGTTCCTGTTCGGCGCCGCGGGCTTCTCCATCATCCCGGCGCTCCAGGCGCGGATCCTCGCGGTGGCCGCCGCCGCACCCGCCCTCGCCCTCTCGGCCAACGTCTCCGCGTTCAACCTGGGCAACGGGCTCGGCGCCTGGCTCGGCGGCGCGACCATCGACCTCGGCTACGACGCCCGGGCGGTCACCCTGACCGCCGCCCTCGCCACCGCGATCGCCCTGACGCTCTCGGTGCTGATGTGGGCCCGCGGCCGCCGCGAGGCGCCGGAGCCCACCGCGGCCGGCGACGCTTCGGCCGCCGGTTCCGCGGCCGGTTCCGCCACCGGTTCCGCCACCCACGTGGACGGCGTGGACGGCGAACTGGCCCGGAAGGCCTGACCCCGGACGCCGCGCTCCCTGCCACCCGCCGCCCGCCGTCCCACCGGTGGGCGGCGCGGCGACGGTTTTCGGCCACCCCCGGGGAAGTGGAAATAGGCTTGCCGACATGACCGTTCGCGCTGGTGTGGACACGATCTTCACTCGCCCCGCGGAGCCCGACACCCGGCGCCGGACCGCCCGCCGCAGCCCGTCCGTCCGCACCCCGTCCGCCCTCCCCCCGGGTGCCGTGAGCCCCCCGGGTGCCGCGAGCCCCCCGGGCACCGCGAGCCCGGGCCCGACCGCCGGCGGCGTCCTGGAGGAGCTGTCCGAGGTGCTCTTCGCCCCGCTGCCGCGCAGCGACCAGCGCGCCAAGGGCGCCCTCTACCTGCGCGGGCTGATCGCGGCGGAGGGCCGCAAGTCGATCCGGAACATCGCCGCCCAGGTCGGCGGGCCCGAACTCGCCCAGAGCCTGCACCACTTCATCGCCGCGTCCACCTGGGACTGGGAGCCGGTCAGCCGGGCGCTGCAGCGCCACGCCGACAACGAACTGCGCTTCACCGCCTGGGTGGTGCAGGCGCTGCCGGTCCCCCGGAAGGGCCGGCGGGCGATCGGGATGTGGGGCGTGGCCAGCGACGTCACCGTGCCGGTCAGATGGCACCTGGTGCCGCTCGGCGAGCGGGCGGCCGGGTGCGTCGCGGCGGCCGCCCGGGTGTGCGACCCGAGCACGATCGGGCCCCGCCCGGTCGTCCTGGACCTCCCGGGGGCCGATCTGGGGCCGGTCTTCGACCGTTACGCCCGGGCGGGCGCGCCGCTGCTGTCCGCCGTCCCCACCGACCTGCCGGTGTTGGACCGGGGGACGGGCCGGGGCGGCCGCTTGCTGCCCGCCGGCCGGGTGCTGCAACTGCACCGGATGCTCCGGCGGCCGGTGGAGTGGACAGACCCGGCGACGGGCGCCGTGCGCCGGAGCCTGGTCGGGGGCGTGCCGGTGGAGTGGGCCGGGCTGCCGCTGCTGCTGCTGGGCCAGTGGGACGCCGGGCAGGAGCAGCCGGTCGGCTGCTGGCTGACGAACCTGACGGCGACGCCGCTCGGGGTGCTGCTGCGGCTGGCGAAGCTCCCGCAGCGGGTCGAGCAGGACTTCGCCGGTTCCGCCTCGCACGTCGGGGCCCTGGACGACTACGAGGGGCGCGGTGCCGACGGCTGGCACCGCCACATGACACTGGCGGCGGCCGCGCACGTGGCGCAGGTGGTGGCGGCCGCGCGGGCCCGGGTCCGTCCGTGGACCCACTGCATGGTGTCGATGGAGCGGATGGGCCGCTCGCTCTGAGCGTCCGGTGGGGAGGCGCAGTGCGGTGCGGTGCGGCCAACCGCACAAATCAGACATCGCGCGTTTCAAACCTCGGAGTTTGCGATGTGTCACCTCGGCGGGAGGTTCTGACACAGGCAACGTGACCGCATCGCCCGCCAAGTCCCCCCGGAGCCATCATCGGAAGCATGCGAATTCTGGTTGCCGGCGGTGGTGTCAGCGGTCTGGCCACGGCGGTTGCGCTGGGGGCGCGCGGCCATCACGTCCTCGTCCTGGAGCAACGGCCGGTGCTCACCGAGGGCGGGGCGGGCGTCCGGCTGGCGCCGCACACGTTCCGGTTGCTGGACCTGCTCGGCGTCGGCGACGCCGTCCGCGAACGGTCCCTGGTGATCGACGAGTTCCGCGTGATGGACGGCGCGACCGGGGAGCCGGTCAGCACGATCGCCCTGCCCGCCCGGCACGGCGACGGCCGCCCGACGCACGCGACGGCCCACCGGCTGGACGTCCACGAGCCGCTGCTGGAGGCCTGCTGGGAGCTGGACGCCGTCCGACTGCTCGCGGACAGCCGGGTGGTCGGCTACACCGAGCACGGCGAGTCGGTGGTCGCGGCGCTCGCCGACGGACGCAGCGTCACCGGCGACGCCCTGGTCCTCTCCGGTACGGCCCGCTCGGTCGTGCGCCGGGACCCTCAGTGGGCCGACCGCACCCCGCGGTCGCGGCTCGCGGTCTACCACACCGTGATCCCGATGGAGCTGGTGGCGGACCGCTGGCAGGACGGCGCCGCCACCTGCTGGGTCGGCGCGCAGTGGCAGGTGGCGCACTTCCCGCTGCCCGACTCCCGTTACCTCAGCCTCTCCGCGACCCGCCACCAGCACACCGGAGCGGATCTGGACGGCACCCGGGTCGACCTGGAGCAGGTGCTCGCGGCCTTCCCGGAGATCGGCTACGCCGCCCGCAACGTGCTGACCATGGGCCGGGACTGGCACGCCTGGACCGTCCCCGACCAGGCCGCCGGGGCGGGCCGGGTCCGCGGCCGGGTCGCCCTGGTGGGCGGGCGCGCCGAGGCGCCCGGCCCGTTGGAGGACCTGGGCCTGCGGCACGCGCTGGAGGATGCCGTCGACCTGGGCACGGGCTGGGACGCCTCGGCGGGCGACGCGCTCCGCTGGCTCGCCGACTTCGAGGCCCGCCGCAGCGAGCCGGCCCCGGAGGTGGCGAGCGGCTGCGGCGGCGGGCTCCGCTGACCGCGCCGCCCCGGAGCGGCGCCCCGGCCCTGGGTGAGCGGCAACTCACCGTCGTCAACTCGCCGTCGTCAACTCACGGTGCCGGAGCGCCGGTTCGCCCGCTCAGCGACGCCAGGCCGGGTCGGTCACGAGCGCCTTCAACCGGTCGGTGTCGAGTGCCGGATCGCCCGGGCGGTAGGTGTAGGCGTTCTCGCCGTTGCCCTCCGAGATCTGCACCTGGCTGCCGTCCGGGTAGTGGACGGCGGCCAGCCAGTGCAGCACCGGGTCGGTCGCGGTCTTCCCGTTGCCGAAGCGGTTGGTGACGACGACCGTCCCGTCCGGCCGCTTCTCCCGCACCTCCAGCGGGGTCGGCGGGTTGCCGTCCATTCCGGCGAGCTCGTCGCGGCCGCGTTGGGACGGCGGCTCCGCGCTGACCATCAGCAGGCTGGTGCGGCCCTGGAAGCTGACGGTGAGCGCGGTGTGCGCCGGGTCCTGGCCCTTCACCTCGGCCCCGGCGGGCAGCAGCGGGACGAGCTTCGCGAGCAGGTCCGGGCCCGTGGGGGCGGTGGCGGACGGTGTGGCGGCGGACGCTGCGGGGGTCGGGACGGCGGTCGGCCTCGGGGCGCCGTCGGCCGGTCGGAGGGTGGCGAAGACCCGGTCCCAGGCCGGATCGGTCACCAGGGCCGTCAGCTGGGCGTCGTCGAGCGGCGGGTTCGGCCGGTTCGCCCTGGCGGGCTGCCCGTTGTACTCGGTGAACTTGACCCGTCGGCCGTCCGGGGCGGCCCAGGTGACCCGCCATTCGCGGCCGTTCTCGGTGTGCTCGCTGCGCAGCTTGTCGATCACCAGCACCGAGCCGTCCGGCCGGACCTTCCGGTCGCAGGAGTCCTGCGGTGTCTGGAACGGGTCCATGCAGACCGCGCCCGCCTCGGGCGCGAGGTTCGTCCGTTCCACGGTGAACATCACGATGCTCGCCCCCGCGCCGTCGTCGAACATCAGGGTGGAGCCGGTCTGGTGCGGGTCGATCTTCCCCATCGAGCTGGCGGTGAAGTCGGTCACCGTGCCCTTCGGCAGCAGCCCGGTGTACAGCGCGGTCAGCTCCTGGGCGGACATCCTGGGCAGGGCGGGACCCGGCGGGCCGACCGGGCCGACCGCCGCGAAGGAGCCGCCGCGGACGGCCGCGAAGCCGCCGGCCCCGGCCAGCACCAGCACCGCGAGGCCGCTCGCGAGGGCGGCCCGGCGGTTGCGCCGTCGGCGGCGGCCGCGCTGCTCGGCCTGCGCGGCCAGCGCGTGGTGCACCGGCTCGGGGGCCAGCTCGGCGGCGCCGCGCAGGGCACGGGCGAAGCCGTCGGTCAACGCGTCCGCGAATGCGTCGTCGTCACTGGGCATGGCGCAGCACCGCCTTCCGGGAGGGGCCGTCGGGGCCGGTCTTCGGGCTGGATCCGTCCGTCGCCGTCGCGGGTATTCCCGCCGTCGCGGTTCCTTCCGCCGTTGATCCGTTCAGGACGGCGTCGATGTCCTCGCCCAGGACGGCGCGCAGCCGCGCGAGGGCCCGTCGGGAGCGGGTGCGGACGGCGGGGCCGCTCAGCCGTAGTGCGGCGGCGGTCTCCTCGACGCTGCGGTCCTCCCAGAAGCGCAGCACCAGCACCGCGCGGTCCGGGGCGGGGAGTTCGCTGAGGGCGCGCAGCAGGGTCAGCCGCAGGGCCGGGTCCGGGTCGTCGACGCCGACCTCGGGGAACTCGTCGGTGACGCGCTCGGAGGCGCTGCGCTTGCGCCGGTAGGAGAGGAAGGTGTTGACCAGGACGGTCTGGGCGTAGCCGCTGGGGTTGTCCAGCCGGGATATCCGCCGCCACTTGACGTAGATCCGGCCGAGGGCCTCCTGCACCAGGTCCTCGGCGAGGTGGGCGTCACCGCCGGTGAGCAGGAAGGCGGTGCGCAGCAGGTGCCGGGCGCGGGCGGCGACGAAGTCCGGGAACTCCGGCCAGGGTGGTTCGGGCGACGCGTCCGCACGCGATTCTTGATCCATACCTTGGTAACGCGGTGGGCCCGGCATCGTGTGACAGTCCGTCCGCCGGGGGTTCGTCAGGGCCCCGTCAGGGATTCCGCCGGGGCGCCCGGGCTCGGCTGCCGAGCCCGGCGGGAGCCTACCCGGGGCGGTGCGGGAGGGTGCGCGGGGCCCGGGGGCGGTCGGCCCGGGGCACGGCGGCCGTGCCGAGGGCGAGCCAGCCGGCGGCGAGCAGCCAGCCGCCGAGGACGTCCAGGGGCCAGTGCACGCCGAGGTAGATCCGGCTGAGGCCGACGGCCGCCGCGAACAGCAGGGCGCCCGCGACGGCGGCCCGGGCGGCGGCCGGGCGGGCGCGGGTCACGGCGAGGGCGAGCAGGCCGGCGCAGAGTACGGAGCTGAAGGAGTGACCGGAGGGGAAGGAGAAGCCGGACGCGGCGGTGGCCCAGTCGGCGTGCGGCGGGCGGGGGCGGGCACAGGCCTCCATCAGGCCGTAGCGCACCAGTTGCCCGGCGATCAGCCAGAGCGCCGGGGCGAGGAGCAGCAGGGCGGCCCGGCGGGTGGGGCGCGGGGCGGGCAGGGCCCGGACGGCGACGGCGCCGGCGGCCAGGGCGAGGAGGTAGGGCGCCGCGCCGGTGCCGAGCGAGGTGACCACCTCGGCGGCCGTCCGGGCGGCGGCCGGCCGGTGGGCGGCGCTCCAGTCGGAGGCGTCCCGCTCGAAGCCGTACGGTGCCCAGCCGTGCGCGGCCAGCAGGGCCGCCAGGGCTCCGAACAGCAGCAGTGCGACGGCGGCCGCGGCCGCCCACCGGCGGGGCCGGGCGTTCGGCGGGTGGTCCATCGTGGCGGGCGCCCTTCCTCGGGAGACGGGGTGCGGGTTGGCGCCCCCGTGGCCGGGGCGGTCAGCCCGTTGCCATCGGACGGTACATGCCGACCGAGTCGTGGGTCGCGGTGTCCTTGAAGCCGAACCGCTCGTAGAGGAGGCGTGCGGGCCCGTCCGCGATCAGCGAGACGTAGGCGGTGGCGGGTGCCCGGCGGTCCAGTTCCTCGGTGAGGGCGGCCATGATGCGCTTGCCCAGGCCGCGGCCCTGGTGGGCCGGATGGACGCAGATGTCGACGATCTGGAACGCGGTGCCGCCGTCGCCGATGATCCGGCCCATGCCGATCGGCTCGCCCTCGTGGTGCAGGACCACGCCGTACCAGGTGTTGGGCAGGCCGATCGCGACGTCCTCGGGGGCCCGGTCGGAGAGGCCCGCGTCGGTGCGCAGGCGGCGGAAGACCTCGACGGTGGGGACGCCCGGGCGCAGCTCGTAAGGGTCATTCATGCTTGTCATGCATTACATCGTACAGGTCGGGTGGGACGGATCCCGCGCCCGGCGCGCAGGCCCGAATCCTCCGGTCCGCCGCCATCCGTCCGTACGGCGATCATCCTTGACGGAGCGTCGGCGGGTGGTGGAAAGCCCGGATCCGCACCCCGGAGACCCCGGGGGGGGAGGTGCCCGGAGGCGGCCGGAGGTCCCGCCGTACCATGTCCGACCTGTGGGTTTCGTCGGGGTGTGGAGGGGGCGGGCGGGTGGCCAGGGTCGAGTGGGCCGGTGGGCTGGGACGGCTGGTGGGGGCGGCGGCCGGGCTGGGGGAGGCGGGCCGGCAGGCGGTGCTGCGCGGCGGACGGTCCGCGGCGGGCGGGCGGTGGGCGCTGGCGGCCCTGGGCTCGGTGGCCCCGCCGCCGGTGCCGGCCACCGAGCCGTGGAAGCTGTCGCTGGGCACGCTGATCGGCCGTCACCCCCGTACCCCGGCCGTGGTGCACAAGCTGCTCGGGCTGCTCGACGGCTACGGCGCGGTGCACCTGGGGCCGGTGCGGGTCGGTTTCGACGGTGAGGAGGTCGAGTGGGACAAGGTCGTCGAGATCCGGACTCGCAACGCCTTCGAGGTGTTGACCACCAGCGCCCTGGAACAGGACGTGGACCGCATCCGCGAGTTCCTCCCGCCGGTGCCCGGGCGCAAGTGGGCGGTCACCAAGGCGGGTGAGGCGCTGGCCACGGTCGTCCTGGCGGCGCTCGAACGCGGCTCGGTCGACCAGCGGCTGGACGAGCTGACCGTTCCGGCCCAGATCGTCCACCGCGGCCTGCTCGGCCGGCCGCGCACCCTGGACGCGGGCTGCTTCGCGGCCGCCGTGCTGGTGATCGTCGGACAGGCGGGGGAGAGCCTGATCGCGACCGCCCGGCAGCGGGGCATCCCGGTCCGGCCCGCCGAGGCGGCGACCGAGGCCGACCGGGCGGAGCACGTCGCGGTGCTGCGCGAGCGCACCGACGCCGTCGCCCGGCTGCTGGGCCGGATCGAGCGGAGCGACCCGGAGCGGCCCGAGCAGTTGGAGCGGTCGGAGCGGGCCGAGCAGCCGGAGCAGTCGGGGGAACTGCCGGCGGTCTCCCTGGACAAGGCCCCGCCCGCCGCGGCCCCGGGCCCGGCCGGGCCGGAACCTCATCCGGCGGGATGATCCGATTGTCGGACGGCGTTGCGAGGACGATGGGGGAGCAGCCGGAGGCGGCGGACGTGACGGCAGTGACCGGAACGGTGTTCCGGGGTGAGGAGCTGCCCGCGAGCGAACGCTTCGACTGCTGGCGGGAGTTGCTGGAACGGACCCGGGCCTGCGAGGCGACCAGCGCCCATGCCGGCGACTTCCGGGCCGAGCTGCGGCGGGCCGAGCTGGGCGAGGTGGTCCTGCTCGGGACGTCGTTCCCGTCGGTGCGCTTCCGGCGGACGGAGCGCATGGTGCGCCGGGCCGACACGGGGGTCTACCACCTGTCGTTCCTCCAGCAGGGCACCATGGCGCTGACCCGCGCGGCCGGCCGGACGGAGACGCTCGGGCCGGGCTCCCTGCACCTGGTGGACAGCTCGCACCCCTACGACCTGCGGACCTTCGGCGGCCCGACCGCCGGCGACACGGTCCCCCGGCTCTCCGGGGTCGGCATCGACTTCCCGGCCGAGCTGCTGCCGCTGCCGCCGCACCGGCTGCGCGACCTGCTCGGCCGCGCCTTCGACGCCCGGGAGGGCTCGGCGGCGCTGCTGTCGCAGTTCCTGGTCGGACTGGACCGGCAGGCGACGGCGCTGAGGCCGGCCGAGGCGGCCCGGCTGGGAACGATCGTGGTCGACCTGGTCGCCGCCTGGGTCGCCGGGGAACTGGAGGCCGAGGCGGCCGTACCGGAGGAGACCCGGCACCGGGCGCTGGCGGAGGCGGTGCGCGCCTTCGTCCGGCGCAACCTCGCCGACCCCGACCTCACCCCCGCGACGATCGCCGCCGCCCACCACGTCTCCGTCAGCCATCTGCACCGGGTCTTCACCCGGCACGCGCCGGACGCCGAGACCCTCGCCGCCTGGATCCGGGCCCAACGCCTGGAGCACGCCCGCCGCGACCTCGCCGACCCCGCCCGGCGCACCACGCCCGTCCACGCGGTGGCCGCCCGCTGGGGCTTCCCCCGCGCCGACGACTTCAGCCGCGCCTTCCGGGCCGCGTACGGGCACCCGCCCCGGGAACACCGCCGACGGGCGCTGGCCGAACGGGCGGCCGAGGGCGAGTGAGGCCGGGCGGGCCGGGTGCGGGCGGGTGCGAGCGCGGGCCTGGCCTGGTGAGCGGCGGCCCGGCGGTGCTACTCGGAGCGGGCGGCCCGCCGGGGTGCCCGGTGGTGGTGGCCGGAGGAGCCCTGGCCGTCACGGTCGGTGACGGTCCGGGCGCCGCCCCCGGCGCTCCGGGCACTGCCGCCGCCGCTCCGGCCACCACCGGAGCCGGAGCCGGAGGAGGGACGGCCGTACCGCCCGTGACCGGCCGACGGGCCGCGGCGCGGCCGCTCGACCACGGGATCGGGAACGGTGACGGGCACGCCGCTGGGCACCCGGGCCCCGGTGATCCGGGCCAGGTCCTCGTCACCGGCGGTGACCCTGGTGGTGACGGGCGTGATCCCGGCGGTGCTCATCATCCGGACCGCCCCGCGGCGCTGCTTGGGCAGCACCAGCGTGACGACGGTGCCGGACTCCCCGGCCCGGGCCGTGCGCCCGCCCCGGTGCAGGTAGTCCTTGTGGTCGGTCGGCGGTTCCAGATTGACGACGAGGTCGAGACCGTCGATGTGGATGCCCCGGGCGGCGACGTTGGTCGCGATCAGCGCGGTCACCTCGCCGGTGCGGAACTGCTCCAGGGTGCGGGTGCGCTGCGCCTGGAGCTTGCCGCCGTGCAGGGCCGCGGCCCTCACCCCGTTCGCCAGCAGCTCCTCCACCAGCCGGTCCGCGCCGTCCTTGGTCTCGGTGAACATGATCACCCGGCCGTCGCGGGAGGCGATGTGGGCGATCGTGGCGCCCTTGTCGTAGTTCTGCACGTGCAGCACGTGGTGCTCCATGGTGCCGACCGTCCCCTCGGCCGGGTCCACCGAGTGGGTGACCGGGTCCTCCAGGAAGCGGCGTACCAGGCCGTCGACGCCGCGGTCCAGGGTGGCGGAGAACAGCATCGTCTGCCCGGCCCGGTCCACCTGGTCGAGGAGCTCGGTGACCTGCGGCAGGAAGCCCATGTCGGCCATCTGGTCGGCCTCGTCGAGCACCGTGACGCCGACCTGGTCCAGTCGGCAGTCGCCGCGCAGGACGAGGTCCTTGAGCCGGCCGGGGGTGGCCACCACGATCTCCGCGCCCCGGTTCAGCGTCCAGGCCTGGCGGCTGAGCGACGTCCCGCCGACCACGGTCGCCGTGCGCAGCCGTACGGCGCGGGCGTACGGGGTGAGCGCCTCGGTGACCTGCTGGGCGAGTTCGCGGGTGGGGACCAGCACCAGGACCAGCGGGCAACGCGGCTCGGCCCGGCGCCCGGCGGTGCGGGCGAGCGCGGCGAGGCCGTACGCGAGGGTCTTGCCGGAGCCGGTGCGGCCCCGGCCGAGGACGTCCCGGCCGGCCAGCGAGCTGGGCAGCGTCGCGGCCTGGATCGGGAACGGCGTGGTGACGCCCTGACCGGTCAGCGTCGACAGCAGCGGCTGCGGCAGGTCCAGCTCGGTGAAGGACTCGACCGCCGGCAGCGCCGGGGTGCTGCTCGCCGGAAGCGCCGACTCGCCCGCTCCGGTGGGGCCTTGGGGCGTGTTCCGGCCGGCGGGGCGGCGGCCCCGGAAGGGCCGGCCGACGGAGTGGGAACCGTTGGTGGAGCCGATGTCCGAGTCTCGGTAGGAGGAGCGACCGGAACGGGTCATGCGGGAACCTTCCTCAGGGCGGCACGTCACGAGGAAGGCTCCGGTGGCGCGGGGCGCAGGGGAGACCGCAGGGAACGGGCCGGACGTGTGACGGGCGGAGCGGGGACGGTCGGACCGTGCGGGGTACGTCGCCGCAGTCGGCCCTCACCGCGGAGGGGCAGGCGCGCAGAACCTCGAACCGTGGGCGGTCGCGGCGGGGGAACGCAGAGGGGCCCGCACCGGGCATGTGCGCGGTGCGGACCCCTCACCACCAGGCAGGTACCCTGGCGGGTGAACTACAGCGGGCGAATGTTCTCGGCCTGCGGGCCCTTCTGGCCCTGCGTCACGTCGAACTCGACCTTCTGGCCCTCAAGCAGCTCACGGAAGCCATTGGCGTTGATGTTCGAGTAGTGGGCGAAGACGTCCGGGCCGCCACCCTCCTGCTCGATGAAGCCGAAGCCCTTCTCCGAGTTGAACCACTTCACAGTGCCATTAGCCATTAAAAGTCTCCTTCAAGGGACTGTCCGAAGCGCGCACGGTGCGGGCTTCGAGTCACCGCATGAAGTGCCCACCGGGGAAGAGCCGGGGAACGAAAAATGCGCCTGCAAGATCAGCAGGCGCACACAAAGTTCATGGGAACCACTACTGCAACTAAGTCGACTGTAGCAGGCCGCCGCCCGCGGTGTCGGCACTTTTCGCGACGACGTCGAAATCGTGACGTCGAAATGGGTCCGTACCCGTGGTGCTGCGGCGCATACTGAATGACAAATGACGAATTTTTCAGCAGGTCGCCGCCCCCTGCCCACCAGCCCCTTCAAGCCCCGGACCGAGGCGCCGCGCAAGCACTTCGCCGTCGGGGACCGGGTCACCCACGACGGGTTCGGCCTCGGCCGGGTCATCGCCGTCGAAGGTGACGGAGACATCGCGGTGCTCGTCGACTTCGGATCGCGCCAGGAACGCATCCCCCAGCCGTACACCGCGATGTTCCGGCTCTGACCCCGGCGCCCCGCCTCTGGAAGGGGTGACCGCCCGCGCGGGGCCCCCGCGCGGGCTCCCCGCACGGGGTCGGGGTCAGCTCGGGCGGCTGGCGGCCAGCAGGCCGTGCAGGAGCGGCAGCAGCTCCTCGGGGTCGGCCGCCGCGAGTTCGCTGAACGCCCCGCTGGAGCGGGCCAGCACGACCCCGGCGAAGGCGGCCGCGGCGAGTTCGGCCCGCAGCTGCGGCCGGTCCACCCGTTCGGCGGTGAAGCGCTCGCGCAGCGGGTCCACCACCCGCTCGTACAGGTAGGTGCGGGAGGCCTGCTGCACCTCGGTGTTGTCGCCGGGCAGCACCGCGGACTGGAAGGGCGGGCCGGGGCCGCGCTGAGTGAGCCGCACCAGCAGGGTGCGCAGCCGCTCCTCCTCCAGCAGGTCGGCCGGGGTCTCGTTGCCGAGTTCGAGCCGGACGGTGGCCAGGTAGAGCTGGGTCTTGCCGCCGAAGTACCGGGCGATCAACGCCGGGTCGACACCGGCCCGTTCGCCGATCTCCCGGGTGGTGGTGCGGTCGTAGCCGCGTTCGGCGAAGAGCTCCAGGGCCGCCTGGACCAGCAGTTCGCGGCTGCGGGCGGCGTCCCGGCGGCGCGGGGGCGCGGGCTCCGTACGGGCTTCGGCGCCCCCGGCCCGGTCGGGGCCGCCGGACGACGCGGTCACCGTTCGGCCCCCGCCCGCAGCACGGGTACCTCGCCCTCGCCGGCCACGGCGATGCTCTCTTCCACCATCAGCTCCTCGTCCACTCGCACCCCGTTTCGGGCGGCGGCCGCGGCACTGACCCGCGGCAGGACGATCGTAGTCAGACCGATCACCACCCAGACCGCACAGCCGATCAGCGCGGCGTCCCGGTAGCCGTTGTCCGCGGGCAGCAGCTGCCCGGGCGCGGTGTGCGCCTGGAGCACGGCGCCGCACAGCGCGCTGCCGGTGGAGTACCCGATGGTGCGCAGCAGTTGGTTGAAGCTGACCGCGCTGCCGACCTCCTGGGCGGGCACGGCGGCGACGATCAGACCCGGCATCACGGCGAAGGTGCAGCCCACCCCGAGCCCGGCGATCCCCATCACCACCAGGTGCTCCCACAAGTGGTCGCGGGCGAGGAGGAAGACCAGCATCGAGACGAGCGAGACACCGCAGCCGATCGGCAGGACGAGGGCGGAGGAGGTGCGCCGGGTGAGGACGGGCACCAGCCTGCTGGACAGCAGGCTGACCGCGGAGAAGGGCAGCAGCACCAGCCCGGCGACCACGACGGAGGCGCCCAGGCCGTAGCCGGTGCCGGTCGGGGTCTGGACGTAGCGGATCACCAGGGAGATCAGCAGGTACATCCCGACGCCCGCGACCAGGCCGGCCACGTCGGCGCTCAGCACCACGGGGTTGCGCAGGCTGCGCAGGTCGACCAGCGGGTGGGCGGTGCGCAGTTCGTGCCGGATCCAGGCGGTGAGCAGCAGCACCGACAGCGCGGCCACCGTCCACAGCCGGCCGGAGGCCCAGCCCCAGCTCTCGCCCTCGCTGAGCACCAGCAGCAGGCCGACCAGGGCGAGGCTGAGCAGGACGGTGCCGGGCACGTCGAGCGGGCGCCGTTCGCGGTGCTTCGCCGGGGGCAGCACCAGCACGGCCAGCAGCAGGGCCAGGCCGCTGATCACCGCGCCGAACCAGAAGCCCGCGTGGATGCCGAAGGACTGGGCGATCAGCCCGGTGATCGGGTAGCCCAGGCCGACGCCCGCCACGGTGGTGATGGACAGCAGTGCGACCGCCGAGCGGGAGGCCGCGGTGGGCAGGGCGTCCCGGGCGGTGGCGATGGCCAGCGGGGTGAGGCCGACGCCGACGCCCTGGAGCGCGCGGCCGGCGATCAGCCACCAGAAGCCGAGCGGCAGCGCGGCCAGCACGCTGCCGAGCACGACCACGGCGGCCGCCGCCAGGGTGACCGTACGGCGGTCCGGGCCGTCGCCGAGGCGGCCGAGCACCGGGGTGGCGATCGCGCCGACCAGCATGGTGATGGTCAGTGACCACTGGGCCTCGGCGAGCGAGACGTGGTCGACGGCGGCGATGGTCGGGATCATCGGGGCGCCGAGGCTGCTGATCACCGCCACCACGGCGCTGAGGAACACCAGGACGGGCACCAGGGCCCGCTCACGTCGCGTCGACCGGCCCGTCGGGGTCTCCATGGACGCGCCCTCCCTTGTCACAGATCGAGAGTCCGAACCGGGGAGCGGGACGCCGCCCCGGGCACCTCGGGGCACAGCTGACCGAGGGATGTCACCAGCCGATGTCATCAGCTGATGTCTTCACATGATGACATGGCTGGCGAGGGTTACGGGAGCGGGGTCCGAGCGGGCTCCGTGCCGGGGCCGTCCGGGTGATAGCCCGGTCGGTTCCGGGCGGCTTCACCGGGAGCGCTCCGTACGGGTGGTTGGCTGTCCGGCGGGCTGCGGCCGACCGGTCGTCGACGCCGAACGGAGCGTCGGCGCACGCCCGTTCCCTTCCCGGTGGCAGGCGGCCGACGAGCCGCGCCGCCCCGCGGATTCCCGGGCGACTGGAGGTGGTCGGTGGACACGGCGCACAACGGTGACGAACCGCCGGGGAAGCGGCCCCGACGGCTGGGCGCTGCGCTGGGCTCCCTCGGCCGAGCCGTCGGGCACGGCCGCGCCGTGGTCACCGCCCGGGTGTCCGGCTCGGCGGCGGCGCTCGCCGAGCGGCTCGGCCGCCTGCCCGCGCCGCCCGGACCGTTCCGGCCCCGGTTCTGGCGCAGCCCGATCCGCGGGCCCTGGCTGACCTCGGTGTTCGGGCTGGTGCTGCTGCTCGGGATCCCGGTGCTCTTCGTGACCGGCGCCCTCTCGTACGCCGCCTACAACCCCGACCTCGACCCGCTCAACGACCAGACGCCGGACAAGGGCGTGCTCGGCTTCTACCTGTTCGACTGGCCGACCGATCCGTCCTGGCTGTACCGGCTCACCCAGGGCGTGCACGTGACCCTCGGCGTCGTCCTGGTGCCGGTCCTGCTGGCCAAGCTGTGGTCGGTGATCCCCAAGCTGTTCGAGTGGCCGCCGGCGCGCAGCGCGGCCCACGCGCTGGAGCGGCTGTCGCTGCTGATGCTGGTCGGCGGCGCCGTCTTCGAGTTCGCCACCGGCATCCTCAACATCCAGCTGCACTACGTCTTCCCGGGCTCCTTCTACACCCTGCACTTCTACGGCGCGTGGGTGTTCATCGCCGCGTTCGCCGTCCACGTCGCGCTCCGGCTGGGCCGGATGGTCCGCGCCCTGCGGTCCCGCTCGCTGCTGGTGGAGCTGCGCACCGGCCGCACCGGCACCCGGCCCGAACCCCCGGACGCCGACGGGCTGGTGGCGCCCGAGCCCGCCCCGCCGACGATCGCCCGCCGCGGGGCGCTCGCGCTGGTCGGCTCCGGATCCCTGGCACTGCTGGTGGTCACCGCGGGGCAGAGCATCGGCGGCCGGCTGCGCGGCACCGCTCTGCTGGCGCCGCACAACCGGGACCGGGACTCCGGGCCGAACGGCTTCCAGGTCAACAAGACCGCGGCCGCCGTCGGCGTCACGGCCGCGATGGTCGGGCCGGACTGGCGGCTGGAGCTCCACGGCAGCGGGCCCGGCCGGGTGTTCACCAGGGAGCAGCTGCTCGCCCTGCCGCAGCGCTCCGCCCGGCTGCCGATCGCCTGCGTGGAGGGCTGGTCCACCGAGGACCAGCACTGGAGCGGGCTCCCGCTCGCCGACCTCGCCGCCCTGGCCGGACTGCCCGACGCCGCCAACGTCCTGGTGGAATCGGTCCAGCCGCCCGGCCCGTACACCTCCGTGGTGCTGCGGGGCAACCAGATCCGCGACCCCCGTTCGCTGCTCGCCCTGCGCGTCAACGGCGCCGAGCTCTCGCTCGACCACGGCTACCCCGCGCGGATCATCGTCCCGGCCAACCCCGGTGTGAACAACACCAAATGGGTCGGCCGCCTCACCTTCCGGACGGGGCCGGCATGACCGGGCCGAGGAACCGCCGGGCGGCCTTCACCCGCTGGTACGGCGCCGGACCGCTGCACCTGCTGGCGCTGCTCGCCTCCCTCGCCCTGACCGGCTACGCGGTCGAGCGGCTGGTGACGGTCCGGCCGCTCGCGGTGGCGGTCTGGTTCGTCGGCGCCGCCGTCGCCCACGACCTGATCCTGCTCCCGCTGTACTCGCTGGCCGACCTCTCGGCCCGGTCCGTGCTGCGCCACCGCGCCGTGCCGGCGCCGACGGTGGGCTGGATCAACTTCCTCCGGGTCCCGGCGTTCCTGTCCGGTCTGCTGCTGCTCGTCTGGTTCCCGCTGATCCTCGACCTCTCCGCGCCCTACCCGGGCGCCACCGGGCTCTCGGAGGGGGTCTACCTCGGCCGCTGGCTCGCCGCCACCGCCGCCCTGTTCGGGGCCTCCGCCCTCGCCCTCGCGGTCACGCTGCGCCGCGCCCGGCGCCGGGGCGCCCGCGACGTTCGGGAACCGTAAGGAGGCGCCTCGCCCGGCCCGTCCCGGTCCGCTCCTACATTGGTCGGGATCGGATTCCCGAGGAGAGGTTGACGAAGGTGACGGTGCATCAGGAGGGCCCCCGGGCCGAACTGGGCGTGATCGGCGGTTCGGGGTTGTACGCGCTGCTGGAGGAGGTGGCGGAGGTGCGGGTGGAGACGCCGTACGGTCCGCCGAGCGACGCGGTGTTCGTGGGGGAGGTGGCGGGGCGCCGGGTGGCGTTCCTGCCGCGGCACGGGCGGGGGCACGGGGTGCCGCCGCACCGAATCAACTACCGGGCGAACCTGTGGGCGCTGCACTCGCTGGGGGTGCGGCAGGTGCTGGGGCCGTGCGCGGTGGGCGGGCTGCGGGTGGAGTACGGGCCCGGCACGCTGCTGGTGCCGGACCAGTTCGTGGACCGGACCTCGGGCCGGGTGCAGACCTTCTACGACGGCCGGCCGTTGCCGGACGGCTCGGTGCCGGCGGTGGTGCACGTGTCGATGGCCGATCCGTACTGTCCGGCGGGGCGGGTGGCGGTGCTGGGGGCGGCGCGTTCGGCGGCGTGGGAGCCGGTGGACGGCGGCACGCTGGTGGTGATCGAGGGTCCGCGGTTCTCCACCCGGGCGGAGTCGCGCTGGTTCGCCGCCAACGGCTGGTCGGTGGTCGGGATGACCGGGCACCCCGAGGCCGTGCTGGCGCGTGAACTCGGGCTCTGCTACAGCTCGTTGGCGCTGGTCACCGACCACGACGCCGGGGTGGGGAGCGGCGAGGGGGTCACCCATGCCGAGGTGCTGGAGGTCTTCGCCGGGAACGTCGACCGGCTGCGCGCCGTCCTGTTCAAGGCTCTGGAGGCCCTGCCGGTCGAGCGGGACTGCCCCTGCCCGCACGCCCTGGACGGCCTGACCACCGGTCTGCCCGGTGTCCCCGGTGCCTGACCGCCCGGCGCTCACCCGGACCCTGCCCTGCGCCGCCGCCCTCGCCGCCCTGGTCGCCGCCCTCGCGGGCACCGTGACCGGTGGCGGCACGCTCGCCGACCGGGCGCCGCTGCACGACTGGTACGTCCTGGACGCCGCCCTCTTCGCCCTCGCCCTGCTCCTGCTGCGGCGGGTGCCGGAGCGCCGGGTGGCACCCCTCGTGCTGGTCGGGAGCGTGCTGGTCGCCGCCGTCGGGCTGCTCGCGCCGCCGCGCACCAGCGACGACGCCTACCGCTACGTGTGGGACGGGCGGGTCCAGGCCGCCGGCATCTCCCCGTACGCCCACGCCCCGGACGACCCGGCGCTGCTGCGGCTGCGCGACCCCGGCCTGTTCCCCGCCGGGAGTGACTGCACGGCCTGGGACGAACACCGGACCGCGGCCGGGGACTGCACCCGGATCAACCGGCCCGCCGTGCACACCATCTACCCGCCGGTCGCCGAGGCCTGGTTCCTCGCCGAGCACCCCTTCGGCGGCGGGGTGCGCGGCGTGCAGGTCGGCGGCGCCCTGCTGGCGGTCGCCACCACCGCCCTGCTGCTGCGGCGTGGTCGGCGGGCGGCGCTCTGGGGCTGGTGCCCGGGTGTGACGGTGTGGGCCGTCAACGACGCCCACGTCGACACCCTGGGCGCGCTGCTCATGGTGGCCGGGCTCGGCTGCGCCGCCCGCCGCCGGGCCGGGCCCGCCGGCGCCCTGCTCGGAGCGGCGGTCGCGACCAAGCTGCTGCCCGCCCTCGCCCTGCCAGGGGCGTTCTCGGGTCTGCTCGCCCGGCGGCCCGCCAAGCGCGACCTGGTGCTGCTCGCCGCGACCCTCGGCACCTTCGCCGTGGTCTACCTCCCGTACGTCGCGGCCTCCGGCGTCGGCGTCCTGGGCTACCTGCCCGGGTACCTCCGGGAGGAGGGCTACGAGCAGGGCCATCTGGAGCGCTTCGGCCTGGTGCGGGCGGTACTGCCGGACCGCTGGGCGCCGTGGGCGGCCGCGCTGGTGCTGGCCGCGGTGGTGCTGTGGGTGCTGCGCCGGGGCGACCCGGACCGCCCCTGGCGCGGCGCGCTGCTGGTCACCGGGACGGCCCTGCTGCTGGTCGCGCCCAGCTACCCCTGGTACGGGCTGCTGGTGGTGGCCCTGGTCGGGCTGGACGGGCGGTGGGAGTGGCTGGCCGTCCCGGCCGCCGGGCAGATGCTCTACCTGGTGGGCGGCGAGGACGCCCAACGCACCGCGTACGGCGCCGCGCTGGCCTGCGTACTGGCCGTCCCGGCGCTGCGCGCACTGGCCGGGGTGTTGGGGCCCGTCCTGGGATCGCGACCGGTGCGCGAGGGCGGGCCGGAGATGACGAAAGTCTGACGGGACGCCCCCGCCACTGGCCCCGGACCGGTCCGACCTGGTCGAATCCTCCCGTGGACAGTACAGACGAAGAGGGCCGGGGCACCCCGGTCGGGCGCCGGGTGGTGCTCGGCCTGCTCGGCCTCGGCGCGCTCGGCGTGGCCGCCGGGCCGTTCCTCCAGCGGGTGGAGTCCGGGCTGGCGGAGCGCGACCCGAGCGGCCTGTCCGGGCTGCTGCCCGGCAACAACGGCTTCCGCTACTACTCGGTGGTGACCTCCGTCCCCGAGCGGACCGCCGCCGACTACACCCTCACCGTGGGCGGACTGGTCGAGCGCCCCGCCACTCACCGGCTCGCCGACCTCCAGGCCATGCCGCAGCGGCGGCTGGTCAAGGACGTCCAGTGCGTCACCGGCTGGCGGGTGCCGGACACCCCGTTCGAGGGGGTGCCGCTGGCCCACCTGTTGGACGCCGCCGGGGTGCGGCCGGGCGCGAAGGCGGTCCGCTTCGACTGCTTCGACGGCGCGTACAGCGAGAGCCTCACCCTCGAACAGGCCCGGCGCGACGACGTGCTGGTCGCGCTGCGCCTCCAGGACAAGCCGATCAGCCACGACCACGGCGGGCCGGTGCGGCTGTACGTCGCGCCGATGTACTTCTACAAGTCCGCGAAATGGCTCTCCGGGATCACCGTCACGGACTCCGTCCAGCCGGGGTACTGGGAGGGCAACGGATACGACGTCGACGCCTGGGTCGGCCGGTCGAACGGGCGGGACGATGCACCGACGAGCTGAACCGGTCCTGCGCTTCACCCGGGCCGAGCGCTGGGTGCACCGCACCACCGCCGCGCTGATGGGCGTCTGCCTGGCCACGGCCGCCTGTCTCTACCTGGGGCCGCTGGCCGTGCTGGTCGGCAACCGGCCGCTGGTGGTCACCGTGCACGTCTGGTGCGGCCTGGCCCTGCCGGTGCCGCTGCTGCTCGGGCTCGCCTCCCGGGCGCTGCGCGCCGACTTCTCCCGGCTGAGCCGCTTCACCCCGGCGGACCGGCAGTGGCTGCGCGCCCTCCGGGCCCGGGCCGGGCACCGCCCGGCGGGCAAGTTCAACGCCGGGCAGAAGCTGTACGCCCAGTGGACGCTCGGCTCGATGCTGGTGATCGTCGGCACCGGTCTGCTGATGTGGCTCACCCACCTCGCCCCGCCGGCCTGGCGGATCGGCGCCACCTTCGTGCACGACTGGCTGGCCGCCGCGATCGCCGTGGTGATCGCCGGGCACGTCCGGATGGCCTGGCGGGACCGCGAAGCACGCCTTGGGATGCGCACCGGCCTGGTCGAGCGCGCCTGGGCCGAGCGTGAGCACCCGCAGTGGCGGCCCGCCCCGTCGGAGCCGGTGCGGACCGCTGCCGGGGACCCGCGGGAGTAGCCCACCTCACCTCAGCCCACCTCACCTCACCTCACCGCCCCGCCGCAGGCCGCCCCGGTCGCGGCAGGGGCAGCAGCAGCCCCCAGACGTCGCGTTCGGCCGTGGCCGACCAGACCATGTCCCCGTGGCCGTAGTCCGGCACCACCCGGTAGTCGACCTCGGCGCCGCCCCGGGCGATCAGCCGGGCGCCGAGGTCGTGGTCCCCGCGGCCGAACTCGGCGTTCAGCCAGACCACTTCGGCCCGGATCGCCGCCCGGTCGAGCAGGTCGGGGCCGGCCCGGCCGGCCCAGAGCGCCGCCAGGTCGCGCAGCAGCGCGGTGGGCTGGAGGCCACTGCCGAGCCGGGCGACCGCCTGCTGCCAGACTGGGAGCGGGGAGTGGGCCAGGGTGAAGCGGTCGTCGGCGGGGGCCGCGCCGAAGGTGTAGCTGCCGGCGCTGTGGCCGCGGTGGTGGATCCAGTTGGTCGGGCCGGGCAGGTCCCGGGTGCGGATCAGCGCGTAGTGCAGCAGCCCGAGGTTGCTGAACGGCGCCCCGCCGTCCACCGGCCGGGGCAGCCCGCTCGGGGCGTCCGGGGCGGCGGCCGCGCGGGCGAACAGGCCCTTGAGCCCGGGGTCGACAGTCCACTCGCCCGCCGCCAGCCGCTGTTCGAGCAGCTGGTGCAACTCCTCGGCGCGGGACAGCAGTTCCGGATCCCGCTGCGGGTCGTACGGGCCGGTGGTGTCGAGCACCAGCACCCGCCGCGGGCCCTCGCCGCCGATCCGGGCGGCGGTGGCCAGGGCGAGCGCGGCCCCGGCCGAGTGGCCGAGCAGTTCGTACGGCAGGCCGGTGACGGAGCCGGCGGCGGCGACGACCCGTTCGAGGTCCGCCTGCTGCCCGTCCAGGCCCCAGTCGGCGCACCGGGGGCCGATCCGGTCGGGGGTCAGCGCGTCCTCGCGCGGGGTGGTGCCGAGCACCAGGCAGCCGTGGTCGGCGAGGAAGCGGGCCAGGCTGCGGCCCTGGGCGGTGCAGTAGTTGGCGGCGACGTTGAGGCCGCCGCCCGGTAGCAGGTGGACCACCCGGTCCGCCGTGCGCGGGTCGCCGAGGACGTCGACGGTGAGCTGGTCCCCGGGCCCGACCGGGACGGTGAGCCGGTGGTGGTCGCGGTCGACCCGTGTGACCGCCGCGCCACCGCACCCGAGTGCCGCTGCCAACTCCCCGACGATGTCGCTGCCCACCACTGCCCCCTCCTGTACCAACAGCCGCCCGGCCGCCCGGTACGCCGGGACGGCGCGCACCAGTGTGACGCATCCTCCGGACGGGCCCGAGGGCCGGTCGCCCCTTGCCCGGGCGGCTCAGCCCTTGCCCGGGTGGCTCAGCCCTTGCGCAGGGCGAGGAAGCGGCGGCCGTGCGAGGTCCAGCGCTCCGCCTCCGTCAGGCCCGCGGCCCGGGAGCGCCGCAGGGCGGCGGCCGTGCCGAGCCGGGCCCAGGGGAAGGCCGGGCCGAGCCGCCCGTCCGGCCCCTCCACCCGGACGACGGCCCGCTCGTCCACCTCCTCGGGCTCCACCTCCACCAGCAACAGCCCGTCCGGGGCGAGGAGTTCGGCGCTCCGGCGGAGCAGTGCGTCCGGGTCGCCGCCGATGCCCAGGTTGCCGTCGGCGAGCAGGGCGGCGCCCCAGCGGCCCTCGGCGGGCAGCCGGTCGAACACCGAGCGGCAGAGCGCCGCGCCGCCGAGGCCCACCGTGCGGGCCACCGCCGCCCTGGTCACGTCCACACCGAGCGCGGGCACCCCGAGGGCGAGCAGCTCCGCGACCAGCCGGCCGGGACCGCAGCCGAGGTCCAGCACGGGCGCGGCGAGCCGGGCACAGCGCCGCAGCAGGCTGTGGTCGGCGCCCGCCGCCGGGGCGCACCAGCGCTCGATGTCGAGGTGCAGCCGCCGGCCGTCCTCGCGGCGCAGCCAGAGCGGGCCGAAACCGGTGCGGACGGCCTCGGCGAAGGGGTCGTCCACCCAGGGCGCGGCGAGGCTCAACCTGCCACCTCCGGAACGGAGTCGAGGGCGCGCAGCCGGGCGGCGAAGCGGCTGCGCGGGGCCTGCTCGGCGACCAGCCGGGCGTCCTCGACGGTGTCCACGTCGGTCAGCCCGGGCAGCCGGTGGACGGTCAGGCCGGCCTGCGCCAGGCGGTGCAGCAGGGCCGCGCCGGTGCCGGGGGTGGACATCGGCACGCCGTGCAGCAGCCGGGCCGCGAGCCGCTCGCTCGGCCGGGCCAGGCCCAGCGCCCAGAACCCGCCGTCGGCCGCCGGGCCGTACCAGGCGTCCACGCCCGGCCGCCGGGCGGCGGACAGCGGCTCGGCCAGTGCGGCCGGGTCCAGTTGCGGGGTGTCCATGCCGACCAGCAGCGCCGGGGCGTCCGGGGCCAGCCGGGCGGCGTGGGCGAAGGCGGCGGCCAGCCGGCGGTCCAGGCCGCCGGCGCACTGGGGGACGACCTCCCAGCCCGGCGGCAGCCAGCCGCCCGGCTCGCCGTCCAGGACCAGCAGCCGCCGGCCGGCGGGCATCGCGGCCAGGGCGTCCAGGGTGTCGGTCAGGGCCGCCTCGGCCAGCGCCGCGGCCTGCACGGGGGTGCAGGGCGGGGTGAGCCGGGTCTTCACCCGGCCGGGCACCGGCGCCTTGGCGATCACCAGCAGGGTCGGCGGCGGCGCGGCCAGGACCGCGCGCATGTCGCGGACGGCCTGCCGGGTGCCGCGCAGGGTGCCGGTCACCTTGGAGCGGCCCGCGCGCGGCAGGTAGTCGACCGGGGTCTCGGCGATCCGCAGCCCGGCGGCCGAGGCCGCGAGCACCATCTCCAGCGGGTAGCCGGAGCGCCGGTCGCCGAGTCCGAGGGCCAGCAGCCGCTCGCGGCGGGCGGCCCGCATCGGGCCGAGGTCGTGCAGCGGGGCGCCGGTGCGGGCCCGCAGCCGCCGGGCCAGCACGGCGTTGGCGAGCCGGGCGTGCACCGGCCAGGCGCCGGCGGTGGCCGGTCGGCGGCGGCCGAGGACCAGGTCGGCCGTGCCGGCCAGCACCGGTCCGGTGACCCGGGGGAGTTGGGCGGGGTCGAGCGAGCCGTCGCAGTCCATGAAGCAGACCAGCTCGGCGGTGGCGGCGCGCAGCCCGGCGTGGCAGGCGGCGCCGAAGCCGCGCCGGGGCTCCTCGACCACGGTCGCGCCGAGGGAGCGTGCCAGGTCGGCGGAACCGTCGCTCGAACCGTTGTCCACCACGACGGCCCGCCAGCCGGCCGGGATGCGTCCGAGCACCCAGGGCAGGGCGGCGGCCTCGTCCAGACAGGGCAGCACGACGTCGACGACCGGGGCGAGGGGGAGGGGAGGAGTCACGCCGGTCACGCTAACCGCGCCCGGCGCCGTCGGAGCCGAGCCGCGCCCTTACGGAAGTACGACGTCGGGGCGGTGCGCCCCGTTCGGGGGACGGCCGGGGGCCGCCGCGCCGGGCGGGGGATCTTACGGAACTCGGACGTGTCGTCCGGGTGGCCGCCGGTGGCCGCCGTCGGCTCGTATCCTCGGCGAGGTGAACGAGAGCCCCACCGCCGCCGCACCGGCGCCCGCCGCCCCCGGCCCGGCGCCTGTCACTGGCCAGGCGCCCGCCCCCGGCCCGGAGCCCGCCGATGGCCCGGCGCCCGCCGCCGGACCGGCCCGGCCCGGCCGCATCCTGGTGGTCGACGACGACCCCACGGTGGCCGAGGTCGTCGCCGGCTACCTGACCCGCGCGGGCCACCACGTCGACCGAGCCGCCGACGGCCCCCAGGGCCTGGCCCTGGCCCGTACCGCCCCCCGGCCGGACCTGGTGGTCCTGGACCTCATGCTGCCGGGCATCGACGGCCTGGAGATCCTCCGCCGGCTGCGCACCGACCCGGACGGCGCCGAGCTGCCGGTCGTGCTGCTCACCGCCAAGGGCGACGAGACCGACCGGATCCTCGGGCTCGAACTCGGCGCGGACGACTACGTCACCAAGCCGTTCAGCCCGCGCGAACTGGTGCTGCGGGTCCAGTCGGTGCTGCGCCGCTCCCGCGCGGGCGCGGCGGGGGCGGCGGCCGGGCCGGCCGGGCCGGGCGGCGGGCGGCTGGTCTCGGGCGACATCGCGCTCGACCCGCAGGCCCGCCGGGCGTACCGGGGCGGTCGTGAACTGGCCCTGACTCTGCGGGAGTTCGACCTGCTGGCGTTCCTGCTCCGACACCCGCACACGGTGTTCTCCCGGCAGGAGCTGATGGAGCGGGTCTGGGGCTGGGACTTCGGCGACCTCTCCACGGTGACCGTCCATGTGCGCCGGGTGCGCGAGAAGATCGAGGACGACCCGGCCGCGCCGAGGCTGGTCTCCACGGTGTGGGGCGTCGGCTACCGCTACGACCCGGCACCGGCCGAGGGCGCGCCCACCGGCGGGAAGGGCGGCCCGGCGTGAAGGACCTGCTGCTGATCGCGCTGTTCGCCGCGCTCGGCGCGGGCGGGGCGGGCCTGCTCGGCTGGGCGGCCGTCCGGCTGCTGCGCCGCCGCTCGCTCGCGCTGTCGCTGTTCAGCGTCGCCGCCGTGACCGTGCTGGCGGTCACCTCCGGGACCTTCGCGGTGGCCCAGGCGATGTTCCTGTCCCGGCACGACCTCGGGGTGGTGATCACGGTGCTGGCGATGGCCGCCGTGGTCTCGCTGGCCACCGCCGCGCTGCTCGGCCGCCAGGTGGTGGCCGGGAGCCGGGCGTTGACCGTGGCCGCCCGGACGGTCGGCAGCGATGCCGGGTTCGCCGCGCCCGAGCGCCCGCTCGGTCTGGAACTGGCCCAGCTCGGCGCCGAGTTGGCGGCCACCAGTGCCAGGCTGGCCGAGTCCAGGGCACGCTCGCAGGCCCTGGACACCTCCCGGCGGGAGCTGATCGCCTGGATCTCGCACGACCTGCGCACCCCGCTGGCGGGCCTGCGCGCCATGGCGGAGGCCCTGGAGGACGGCGTCGCCGAGCACCCCGAGGAGTACCTGCGGCGGATGCGGACCGAGGTGGAACGGCTCACCGGGATGGTCGACGACCTCTTCGAACTCTCCCGGATCCAGGCGGGCGCGCTGGCCCTGTCGGTGTCCCGGGTGTCCGTGTACGACCTGGTCGACGAGGCACTCGCCGGGGCCCACCCGCTGGCCCGGCAGCGCGGGGTCCGGCTGGAGGGCGGGCAGGTCGCCGCCGAGCCCGTCGAGGTGGACTCCGGGGAGATCACCCGGGTGCTGGGCAACCTGCTGGTCAACGCGATCCGCTCGACCCCGGAGGACGGCGTGGTCGCGGTCTCCGCCCGCCGGGAGGCGGACGAGGTGGTGCTCGCCGTCACCGACGGCTGCGGCGGCATCCCGGAGCCGGACCTGCCCCGGGTGTTCGAGACGGGCTGGCGCGGCAGCGCCGCCCGCACCCCGCCGCCGGCCGGGCCGGACGGCGCCCGGGAACGGGGCCAGGGCGGGGCCGGGCTCGGGCTGGCCATCGTCCGGGGCATCGTGGAGGCCCACGCCGGGCAGGCCCGGGTCCGTAACGTCGCCGGGGGCTGCTGCTTCGAGATCGTCCTGCCGGCCGCCCGGGGCTGAGCGCCGCCGGGCGGCCCGCCCGCCCTCGCCCGGCAGCCCGCCCGCGCCCGGCGTCCGCCCGGAGGTGCTCAGGCGCGCTGCGCCGCCGCCGCGAACTCCACCATGCCGTCGGCGAAGCCCACCCGGGCCCGCCAGCCCAGCTCGGCGCGCAGCCGCGCGGAGTCCGCGGTGATGTGCCGGACGTCGCCGAGCCGGTACTGCCCGGTCACCACCGGCGCCGGCCCGCCGTGGGCGGCGGCCAGGGCCCCGGCCATCTCGCCGACCGTCCGGACCTCGCCGCTGCCCGTGTTGTACGCCCGCACGCTGCCCGGGGCCCGGTCGCCGACCGCCGTGAGCGCGGCCAGGTTGGCCGCCGCGACGTCCCGGACGTGGACGAAGTCCCGGCGCTGCCCGCCGTCCTCGAACACCCGCGGCGCCTCGCCCCGGGCCAGTGCCGAGCGGAACAGCGAGGCCACCCCCGCGTACGGGGTGTCGCGCGGCATCCCCGGGCCGTACACGTTGTGGTAGCGCAGCGTCAGGAGCCGGCCGCCGCAGGCGCGGGCCCAGGCGCCGGCCAGGTGTTCCTGGGCCAGCTTGGTGGCGGCGTAGACGTTGCGCGGGTCGGCCGGGGCGTCCTCGGCGACCAGGCCGGGGCGCAGCCCGGCGCCGCACTCAGGGCAGGGCGGCTCGAAGCGTCCGGCGTCCAGCTCGCCGGGGTGCCGGGGGCCGGGGGAGACCTCCCCGTGTTCGGGGCAGTGGTAGCGGCCCTCGCCGTAGACCACCATCGACCCGCCGAGGACGAGGCTGCGCACCCCCGCCCGGGCCATGGCGGCGAGCAGGACGGCGGTGCCCAGGTCGTTGCAGCCCGCGTAGGCGGGCGCGTCGTCGAGGTCCAGGCCGAGCCCGACCATGGCGGCCTGGTGGCAGACCGCGTCCACCCCGGCCAGCGCGGCTTCGACCGCCTCCGCGTCCCGGACGTCCCCGTGCCGGAAGTCGACGCCGTCCGGCAGCGGGGGCACCGCCCCGGTGGGGTGGACGGCGGGCAACAGCGCGTCCAGCACGCGGACTTGGTGGCCCGCTGCCGCGAGGGCACGTACCACGGCCGAACCGATGAACCCGGCGCCGCCGGTGACCAGAATCCTCATGACCGGGGACGCTACCGCCCGCGACCCCGGCGGAGGGCCGATCCGGGGGCCGTGTCACGCTTCGGTAAGGAACCGCGCTTCGGTAAGGAACCGCGCGCAGGCGCCGGGCCGGGCCGACCCGGTTGACGGCGAGGTAGCGCTGGGTAGAGATGACATGTACGCTGCGTGTCGCCGGATGAACAGTCGACGGGCCCGGCCGCTGCTCCGTGGGGGGAGTCACGCCCAGGCCCGGTCGCCGGTCGGGGCTCGGTCGCACTCGTGGGGGAGTTGCGGCCGGGCCCGTATCCGGATGTCAGTACTGTGCCCGCCGGCTCGCCCCGCCAGACCTGACAACCGTCCAGTGGGAGAACGGTTCCAGGCACATCCGTCCAGAACGGCCCCTCGGCGGACCGGAGTTGAACGGGTGTCGGGCGCCGGTCCGGGCGGTCAGAGGCGCAGTTCCATCCGCTGCTCCACGGTGTCCAGGCCGAACTTGTGGGCCGGGCGGGAGAGGGTCAGTTCGAACCCGGCCGTCGCGTACAGGTGGTGGGCGGCGTCGAGGCCGGCGATCGTCCAGAGCAGGACGCCGTCGTACCGGCGGTCGCGGGCCTCGGTCAGGGCGAGTTCCAGCATCCGGCGGCCCAGGCCCCGGCCGCGGGCCACCGGGTCGAGGACCACCCAGCGCAGCTGGCCCCAGCCGGGGCGCTCCTCGGCCCGGACCAGCCCGACGGCGCCGACGACCCGGCCGTCCAGCTCGGCGACCCACAGGCGCCCGGGTGCCGCGGAGCCCTCGACGGCCCTGGCCAGCACCAACTCGGCCATGCCGGCGGCGACATAGGCCTCCATGGTGGCGTCCATGCCGTACTCGCGGGTGTACAGGACGCCGTGCAGGGCCGCGACGGCGCCCAGGTCCCCGGGCCGGTCGGCCTCGCGGACGGTCATGGTTCCGGGTGCGGTGGTGGCCATGGCTCCATCCCCTTCCACTGAAACACTCGTTTCAGTGGAACGATAGACCACGTGTCCACCCCAGCCACCGCACCCAGCCACCCCGCGCCGCGCCGCCCGTCGATGCGCCGACCGTCGCCGCGCCGCGAGGACCTGCTCGCCGCGACCGTCCGCTACGTGGCCGAGCACAACGTGTCCGACCTCTCGCTGCGCCCGCTCGCGGCCGAGATCGGCACCAGCCCGCGCGTGCTGCTCTACCTCTTCGGATCGAAGGAGGAACTGGTCCGGGCGGTGCTGGCGGTCGGCCGGGCCGAGCAACTGGCGCTGCTGGAGCGCTCGGAGGAGGAGGGCGGCAGCGCCCGGGAGACCCTCGAACGGCTCTGGGCCTGGCTGGCGGACCCCGCACGCCGGGGCGCGCTGCGGCTGTTCTTCGAGGGGTACGTCCGCGCCTTCGGGCAGGTCGAACCCTGGCGGGACTTCGGCACCGCCTCGCTGGCCGAATGGCTCCCGCCGCTGGCCCGGGTGCTCGACGGCACCCGGGCCAACCCCACCGTGGTGCTCGCCGTGCTGCGCGGGCTGCTGCTGGACCTGCTGGCCGGTGAGGGCGAGGCCCACGTGGCACGGGTGCAGGCCGCCTGGCGGGACTTCCTGGACGCCACCCTCGGCTGAGGCCGGACGGCTGTGGCCGGACGGCTGCGGCCGTGGCCGGGGCGCTCAGACCATCCGGGCCGTGGTGGGGGCGTCCGCCCCCTGGCGGCGGGCGTCGCGCCGGGCCAGCCCCGGGGTCGGGCCGGTGCCCAGGACCCGGCCGGCACCGAGGGCCAGCCAGCTGCCCGGCGGCGTGCCCTCGGGCACGGGCGCGGCCAGCGCGGCCGCGAGTTCGATGCCGGACGGCGCCGGTGCCGGGCCGGGCCGGCCCTCGCGCCACCGGGCGGTGGTGCGCTCGCCGCCCGAACGCCGCCGCCAGTACAGGTGCTGGGCGACGATCAGCGGCCCCAGCGCGGTCAGCAGCGGGAAGCCGCCGGACAGCACGCCGAGGGCGAAGCAGGCGCTGACGGCGCTGGTCACCAGGACGCCCGCGAGCGCGGCGGACCAGGCCGCCGCCCGGCCGTACGCCTTCGCCGCGACCAGCGGGAACAGGACCAGCAGCAGCAGGTCGCCGAGGCCGACCGCGACCGGCCGGTCCCCGCCGGTGAGGGCCAGCATCGGCGCGAACGGGCGGTCCTGGACCTGGGTGAGGAAGCGCGCCGTGGTGTCGGTGAGTGTGGTGACGGCCAGGTCGTACCCGGTGAGCGCGGCGGCCAGCGCCGCGGTGTGCCCGGCCCGCAGCCCGCTCTGCGTCCACAGGTTGGCGACCCCGACCACCGCGACGGCGATCAGCAGGCCGCTGCCCGCCCGGGCGCCGCCCGGGTGGCCGGTCAGGGCGGCCAGCGCGGTCGCGGCGGTGCCGGTCAGGGCGGCGGCCCAGGACCACGGCGCGGCCCGCAGCCCGGCGGCGGTGAGCAGCGGGGCGAGGGTGAACTGCACGGCCAGGCACAGCACCAGGCCGAACACGGCGGAGACCGCCGCCCCGGGCAGCGCGGCGTACAGCAGCGGCGCGACGACCACGCCCGCGCACAGCACGGCGACGTCGCCCCCGGTGTACACCCCGACCGGCGGCCGGGGCATCCGGACCCGGGCCAGGTAGCGGGCCGCGACGGCGATCTCGACGGCTACGGCGGCGCTCAGCGCGGTGAGCGCGAGGGGGCTGACGCTCATTCAACGCCTCCTGGGGTCGGTGGCGCCCGGCGCCTCGAAGCTGTGCTCGCGCAGGTCGGCGCGGACGGGCGCGGTCGGCGGCATGGTGGCCCGGTCCTCGTGCGGCACGATGGCGGACAGCCGCAGGCCGGCCGCCGCCGCCCGCTCCTCCAGCCGCCCGACCAGGGCGGTCGCGGGCAGCCGGGGGACCAGCAGGTGCAGTCGCGCCGGGCCCGCCGGGCCTTCGGGTCCCTCGGTGAGCGCGTACCGGGCGGGCAGCGGGACTTCGGGCTCGGCCTCCACCAGGTCGAGCACCTCGCGGGTGGTGACGGCCGTGCTCAGCGGTCCGGACCAGCGGCCGAGGATCCCGGAGGTGGCCGGCAGATGGGCGAGTTCGCAGTCCGGCGGCCCGTCCGGGAGGCGGACCAGGTCCCCGGTGGCGTACCGCAGCAGCAGGGTGCACTCGCGGTAGGGCACGTACGGGGTGTGCACCACGGTGCCGATCCCGCCCGGGGCGGTCGGCTCCCCGCTGACCGGGTCGAGCACCTCCAGGTGCCCGAACTCGGTGGTGTGGTGCAGATGGCCCTCGGTGCAGGGGCTCGCGCCCGAGGGCAGGATCTCGGTCATCAGGTACGCCGAGTCCACGGCCGCGCCGAACACCGCCTCGGCCCGGCGGCGCAGCGGCGCGGACAGCACCTCGCCGCCGACGCTGATCGACTCCAGCCCGAAGTCGCCGCGCTGCCACTTCTGTTGCTCGGCCTCCTGGACCAGCGCGGCCAGGTAGGAGGCGGAGGTGGTCAGGTGGGTGATCTGCGGGGCCCGGCCGGGCAGGCCGAGCGGGGCGGCCAGCCGGTCCAGCGCCAACGCCGGGTCGACGGTGCCGAACTGGACGAAACCGGCGCCGGCGCGGGTGGTCGACTCCTCGGCGTAGACCAGCGGCAGGGTGGCGCGCGAGCAGCCCGCGTAGGCGACGGTGTGGCGCGGTCGCAGGCCGAGGCCGAGCACGGCGGAGATGGTGCTGAACGCGATGGCGCTCTCGATCTCGGCCCGGGAGAACCACACCGCGGTCGGGGTGCCGCTGGTGCCGGTGGTGAGCGCCATCAGGGCGGGCGTGGCGGCGGCGGAGACGAAGGCAGCGGGCAGCGCTCTCAGCGCCTGCTTGGGGGTGACCGGCACGCGTGACCAGTCCTCCGGCTCCAACTTGGCCGGATCGAGGTCGAGTTCGGCGAACAGCCGGCGGTAGTAGGCGGTGTGCCCGACGGCGGCGCGGGCGGTGGCGCGCAGGCTGCGCCGGGTCACCTCGCGGCGCAGCTGGGGGTCGACCTGCCCGGCCCGGCCGGGCAGCAGCGCCGAGTCCTCGCCGGGCTCGCCGAACTCGGCGATGGTGTCGACCAGGTCGCGGGCGAGGCGCTCCAGGTCGTTGGGGCGGATCCGGCGGTTCGTCAGGATGGCTGCGCCGTAACGCAGTTGGCTCATGGCGGTCGCGAACAAGCGGGCTCCCCGGGCCAGGGTCGGACGGTGGACCACCCGGCCCTGGCCGGGGTCGGCCGGATCAGGCCATGTGCAGGAACATCGCCGCGGTGAGGGTGCTGTAGGCGTACTTGAGGTAGTGCTTGACCATGGTCGGTTCCTCCTCCGTGCGGGCGCGCGGCCGCAAAGGTCGCGCGCTGCGGTGTCGCCCGCGGCCGAGAAGTGGTCGGCGGGCAGCGGCAGTGTAGGCACGGGGCGGGGCTTCGGAACAGCCCATGTGCATGCGTAATTCTCCGTCGATTCACCTCAGTTGTCGGCGGGCGCCGGCGGCGCGGCGCCCGCCGTTGCTCAACCGCGCTCCGCCGGAGTCGAGTCGACTCGGCTGAAAGCCCAGGTCCGGGAAGCCGTAGGCGTCCCACGGCGCGCACCCCCGGGTGGAGGGCGCGGCCGGTCGTCACCGTGCCGCTACTCGTGCCGCAGGGCGCCGGGGCTCATCAGGCGCAGCAGCTGCGGCAGCCCGAGGACGGTGGTGAGCAGCACCGCGGCGGCCGCGATCCCGGACATGGTCAGCATCGCGTCCCGGTCCACCGCCGCCGAGACGCCCGCCGAGTACTGCAGCACCGCCCCCGTCAGCAGGCCCGCGGCGGCCGCCAGCACCAGGCCCAGGGCCATCGGGACCAGCGTCTGCCACAGCACCGACAGCCCCAGGACGCGCCGGCGGGTGCCGACCGCGTTCAGCACGCCGAGGACGCGGCGCTGCTCCCGGAAGCGCTCCAGCCGGCCGACCAGCAGGCTGAGGGACACCACAGCAGGGTGATCGTCGAGCCGGCCGTCAGCAGCCGTTTGACCGCCAGGTAGGTGGGGTCGAGCGTCCGGTCGAGCGGGAATTCGGCGCGGGCCTGCGGGTCGATCGCCATCACGGCGGTGGTCAGCCGCTCCTCGGCGTCCGGCAGCCCGTCCGCGAGCGGCACCAGGACGGTCGCGGGCTGCCCGCGCAGCGCGTCGGCGGGGACGGCCGCCGGGGTGAGGAGCAGCAGACCGGCGCCGATCCGCCGGTTGGGGTCCGCGCCCTCGACGGCCGGGACGGTGGCGGTCACGGCGGGCAGCGGGAAGGCGGCCGGCTCGCCCGAGCCGCGGAAGTGGGCGGTGTGGACGACGGTGCCGGGCCGGACCGGTTCACTGCCCCGCCGCGCCCTCGACCCGGACCGAGGGCAGCTCCCCCCCGCCGGGCATGTCGCCCCGCCGGACGGCCGTCGCCCTGGCGCACCGACGGCTACGGCCGCCCGCGCAGGGCGGCCGACGAGGTCACCCGCCGCGCTTGATCCACTCGCCGCGGTCCGACGGGTAGTCGAAGCCCGGGCGGTCGACGTCGGCGCTGGTACGGAAGGGCGTGCCGCCGTTGTCGATGCGGACGGTGCCGTGGCGGTCGCCGCTGGACCAGTCCAGGGCGAGGTCCCAGCGGACGTCGTGCGCCTCGGTATGGGCGGTGACGTAGAAGACCTCCGGGTCGGACTTGCTGACCTTGTACGGGAAGTCGCGCTGTCCGCCCTTGACGGTGACGACGGGACTGCCCCGGTCGAGGTCGATGTCGAAGGACTTGGTGTCGACGCCGCCGCCGCAGCCGATGCCCATCGAGTAGTCGTTCCAGGCCAGCGGCGCGCCCTTGGCGGTGACCCGCACGTGCAGTCCCAGCAGGACGACCGTGTCCGTACCGGTGCCCTGGACGGTGAGGGCGACCTCCTGCTCGCCGGCGGACACCGCGCCGTAGGCGGCGGCCCAGCGCGGCGCGTCGCGCTCGGGGGCGGGCGGGCCGACCTGGGCGGGCCCGCTGTTCACCAGGAAGTGCTGGCTGCACGGGTCGGCGTAGACGTACGGGCGGGTGTCGACGGTGAGCGGCGCGGGGCCGCTGTCGGTCGGGGTGCCGGTCGGAGTGGGGCCGGCCGCGCCGGTCGTGGCCGTGCTCCCCGTCGTCGCTGCTGTCGGCGCCGTCGTTGCCGCCGTCGCTGCTGCCGTTGCACCGGCGGCCTGCTGGTCGCCCTTCGCCTCGCCCCCGGCGCCCCAGTTCACGGGTCGCGCGACGACCAGTACGGCGGCCAACAGGGCGACGGCCGTGGCGGACACGATCAGCGGGTTGCGGCGCCGACGCGTCGGTGCGGGCGGCTCCGGCGCCACCGAGACCACCGGCTCAGCCTCCGCCGTGGGCAGGTTCGCCTCCGCCGTGGGCAGGTCGGCCGCCGCGGGCTGGTCGGCCGCAGTGCCCTCCGGCGCCCGCTGCTCGGCCCGGCGCCCCCGGACCGCGTCGGCCAGGATCCAGCTCCGGTGCAGCTCCACGACTTCCTCGGGGGTCGCCCGGCACGACCGCGCGAAGCGCTCCACCGAGGCGAACTCGTGCGGCAGTGCCGTCCCGTTGCAGTAGCGGTGCAGCGTGGAGGTGCTGGTGTGCAGCCGCTTGGCCAGCGTCCGGTAGCTCAGCCCCGAGCGCGTCTTGAGCTCGCTCAGCAGCCGCGCGAACTCCTCCGCCTCCGTAGTCCACGTCCCGTCCGACACCCGACGTCCCCCGTTCCCCGCGTCCCGCCCCCGCCGGCCCGGCCCCTTCGCGCGTTACCGCTGTTCAGGGCCGGTATCGGCATCCCACCTTACTCATCGTGCTGATGGAGGTGGCAGTCGGCACGACCGGTTGCGCGAGCGCCGGTGATCCGATGTCCAGGAGGATCGGATCCGGTGGAGATCGGCCAGCCAGTCGGTCGGCCAGTCGGCCAGCCAGTCGGTCGGCCCGGCACCGACCCCGGTCGATCGGCTCCGGGCGGGCTCGGCCACCATGAGCGGATGCCGAACATCGCAGCACGCACCGCCCTTCTCGATCACCTCCGCCGGACACTCCCCGGTCGCGTCATCGACGAGGTCCCGGGTGTGGACGGGCCGATCGAGGACCGCGTGCCCGGATTCCGGGTGTTCCGGGTCCATCCCGCGTATCCGGGCGACTGGTGGCTGTACGTGACGTCGGGGTGCTGGGAGGCGACCCAGCACGACGGCCACGGCACGGAGTTCTTCCTCGCGGCGCCGCGCGACGAATGGATCAACCTGGAGAGCATCACCGTCAACGCGTACTACCACTGCGGACCGGTGCACCAGCGACTCGACGTCGGACACACCGTCCCGATCGGCCGCCCGTGGCTCGACGAATCCGCCTGCGACCACTACCTGGTGAGCCTGCCGTACCCCTTCGGTCCCGACTTCGAGGTCTGCACCTGGGAAGGCGGAGCCCACGCCCGCATCCTGTGGCTGTTGCCGATCACCGAGGCGGAGAAGGTCTTCCGGCGGGAGAGGGGACTCGAGGCGCTCGAAGTCCGTTTCGACGAGCAGGCCATCGACCCGGTCGATCCCGGGCGCGCCTCCGTGGCCTGATGGCCTGACCGGAGCCCGGACAATTCGCATGACAACTGCGGCCGGTTCCCCGATCCTTGGCCGATGCCCAAGGAACCGGACGTCCTCGACCTGAGGCTCCTCCACCCACCGCCCGAGGACCGCCAGCTGGAGGTCCGGCCGATCGTCAACGGTCGGGACCTCCTGGCGGAGGTGTCCCCCCACGTCGTCGGCGGCCCCCGGTACGCGGGGGTCGGTCCCCGCCGACTGCTGGGCCCGGACGGGCCGTTGCTCGCCACGGCGGTGCCCCACGAGGTCCGGCTCGCCTGGGGCGGCTGCGGCTACGAACGCTGCTGCGGCGCGCTGTACGTGACGGTCCGGCGCGACGGGGACCAGATCGTCTGGACGGGCTGGCGCGACCCGGCCTTCCCGGACTTCGGCCTGCCGGAACTGCGCTTCGACGCGGGGCCGTACGAGACCGAGGTGCGGCGGGCCGAGGCGGAGAGTGGCTGGGAGGCGGTGACCGGAGCGGTCGCACGGCTGCTCGAAGCGCGGCTCAGGGGCCGCGCGGACTGGCTGCTCAGGTGGGACTGCGAGGTGGACGCCGTCTGGTCCCACCGGGAGAATCCCGATCTGATCCACCTCGTCCTGCTGCACCCCCGTGACCGGTACGAAACGGACCTGCCCTGGGTCCAGTTCGGCATCACCCTCCCGGTCTCCGCCGACGACCCGTCGGCCCAGGCCGAGCAGTTGGAGGCCCGGCTGACCGCGGCCGACCCGCGCGCCACCGCCCAGGTCTGGGGCGGTTCGCACCACGCCGAGCAACTGGGCTACCCGTGGCCGCCGGTGGATCCGGATTTCGGCTGAACGCCCCGGGGATCGGCATGGGGAGCGGCAGGCGGCGCGGGGCACGCCCGCGGGCCGCTCACGGCAGCCGGTGCACCGGGGAAGTCCGGCGGACGTGCACGAGCACGTCGAACGCCTCGGCCAGCGAGTCCACGGCCAGGTGCTCGACGGCGTCGCGTTCGGGGGTGTAGATGCCGCTGATCACCCGGGCCTTGGCCGGGCCGTCCCACTCGCGGCGGACGTCCTCCCGGCGCAGGTCCAGCCAGCGGGCGGGCAGGCCGGGCTCGCCGAGCTTGGCGTCGACCAGGTCCGCGGCCGGGGCGGGGGCGACGACGGCGCCGAGGTCGCCGTGGTGGAAGCCGATCGCCACGGAGACGTACCCGGCGCCGTAGCGCTTGCGGAGCAGGCTGCCGGCGGTGGCCTGCGGGCCGCGCTCGGCTGCGACGCCGAGCGTTGCTTCGGTTGCCGCGGTGTGCGCGATGCCGTCCCAGTAGACGGTGCGCAGGCCGGTGCGCTGCTGGAAACCGGCGATGGTCCCCGCCCACAGTTCGGCCTCGCCGGCATAGTTGCCGCGCCCGGCGACGCTGTGCTCGTGGAAGTCCACGATCAGCCGCACCCTGGCGACGGCGTCACCGTCACCGGCACCGACACCGACACCGGCACCGGCACCGGTGCCGGAGCCGGCCAGGGACTCGACCAACGCCCGTGCGTCGCGGGCGTGTTCGGCGAACGGCCGGCCGGGGTGGATGCCCCGCGCCCGCTGCACGTGCTCGTCGATCCGGTGGGCCGTCCGGATCGGCTCCAGGTGGGCCGCCAGTTCCGCGAGCCGCTCCGGCGCTACCGTGCGCACGTACGCCAGGACGGCGTCGTAGTCGGCCTCCCCGGCCTGGACCGGCTTCACGCCGAGGATCCGGACCGGGTCAGCCGGGTGGTCACGGTTGAAGTTTTGGATCCACTCCAGGGCGCCGGCCATCTCCTCGGTGCGCCCCGGCCGCCAGGCCCCGGCCAGGGCGTCCGCCGCCGAGCCGGCGCCGCCACGCACATACGCGTCGAGGGCCTGGCCGACTCCCGTGCTGTCCTGGACGGCCAGGGCGCGGAAGCCGTGGTCCCGGACGAGTCGGCGGAAGAGCTGCTCCCGCACCCCGAAGGTCTCCCGGGAGAAGCGGGTGGACTCGCCGAGGCCGACCACCGCCGCCCCGGCGGCCAGCCGCCCGGCGAGCGCGTCGAGTTCGGTGGCGGGCAGCGGCAGCGGCAGGGGCAGGGTGTCCGCGTGGGGCGGGGTGTCGGCGTGCTGGCGGGGAGCTGCGGTGTCGTTCGGCATGTCGATCAGTCTCAACCCTCAAGCTGACTTGAGGTCAAGGGCCGGGCGAGGGTGGTGTCGAGCCAGTCGAAGGTGATCTGCTGGAAGCGCGCCATGGCGCCCATGTGGCAGTGCTCACCCGCGCCTTCGGACTCGGGGAGGGTGATCAGGGTGTGCGGGCAGGTGAGGGCGGCCGCGACCCGCTGGGCCTCGCCGCGGAAGAACTGGTCGTCCTCGGCGTCGAGGACGAGCGTGGGGCAGGCGATGAGCGGGGCGACGCCTTCGAGGGTGTAGGCGGCGGTCCGGCGGATGTAGTCCGAGGCGGAGGCGGCGCCGAAGGTCCACACACCGTTGCGCAGGGCCCAGCGCAACTGGGTGCTCACCTGCATCATCAGGCTCAGCACCGGGTCGGCGAGGTCGTCGCGCCCGGTCTGGACCCAGTCCCGGAGGAACGGCGGCATGGCCCGGGTGTGGGCGTCGTGGTAGTCGTACAGGCCGTCGTCCAGGACGAGGGCGGCCAGTCGGTGCTCGTGGGCGGCGGCGCGGGCGGTGAGGTACCCGCCGAGGCTGTAGCCGAACAGGGCGATCCGGTCGGGGGCGATCTCCGGGCGGGTGAGGGCGTAGTCGACCACCGGGGTGACCACGGCCTCCCAGTCGGGCCGGAAGGTGAGTCCCTGCTCGCGCAGTACGGCGCCCTGGCCGGGGCCGTCGTAGGCCAGCACGTGGTAGCCGCGGCGCAGCGCGGCCGCGCCGATGACGAAGTAGGCCTCCTCCAGGGTGGAGTCGAAGCCGCTGGTGAAGACGACGGTCGGGCGGGGGAGGCCGGAGTCGTCGACCAGGAAGAGGTACCCGGGGAGGGTGGTGTCCTGGTAGGGGATGCGTACGGCCTCGACGGGGTGGTCCAGCAGTCCGGCGGCGGTGGCGAAGGTCTCGCGGGAGAGCGCGGAGAGGGCCTTGACCTCGGGGTCGTGGGCGGGGTCGTCGCGGCGGTAGAACTCGGCGGTGCGGTAGTAGTTCGAGGCGCGCAGCAGGGCTTCGCGGGCGCTGACCCGGTGGCCGGCGGCGAGGGCGCCGGTGCCGATGGCGTGGACGCGCTGAGCGGTGCGCTTCCACTCGCGCAGCCAGGCCTCCTCGTCGCCCTCGCCGACCTTGCGGAGGGTGGTCAGGATCTCGCCCAGGTCGGCGCCGCCGTCGTTGGCGAAGCCGGCCGCGCGCAGGGCCTCGAAGGAGAAGGACTCGTCCTCGTACAGGAAACGCATGGTGCACCCCAGACCGATTGTCGAGACGGAACGGTTTCGTCTCGTCTTCGATGCCGACGATAGACCTCGCCCAGTCGAGACGCAACCGTTCCGCCTCATGTAGGTTCGGGGCATGTCCAGCACCTCCGCGCCCCAGCCGTCGACCCCCGCCCCCGCCTCCGGTCGCGCCCCAGCCCCAGCCCCCGGGCGCGCCCCCGCACGGCGGCTCCCCGGCGGACCCGTCCTCCAGGACTCGGTGACCGAGGCCATCGCCGAGGCGTTCTTCGAGGAGCTCGCCGCGGTCGGCTACGCCCGGCTCTCCCTGGAGGCGGTGGCCAAGCGCGCCGGCGCGGGCAAGGCGGCCATCTACCGCCGCTGGGCCTCCAAGCTGGAGATGACCGTCGACCTGGTCTCCGCCTTCGCCGTGGCCGACACCGGACCGGCCGACACCGGAACCCTGCGCGGCGACGTCCTGGCCTTCGTCACCGAGGTCGCCGACGCGCTCAACCAGCGGCTGCCCGCGCGGATCATCCCCGACCTGCTCGCCGAGGCCGGCCGCACCCCCGAGCTGGCCGAGGCCCTGCTCACCAACGTCCGCGACGCGCGCCGCAGCAGGGCCGCCCAGCTCCTGGAACGGGCGGTCGAACGCGGCGAACTCCCCGCCGACCTGGACCGCGAGATCGCCCTCGACCTCCTGGCCGGCCCGCTCTACTGGCGCCTCGCCGTCGTCCACACACCGACCGCCCCCGACTACCTCGACCGCCTCACCGACAAACTGCTCGCGGCCTTCCGCGCCTGACGGGGCGCGGTGCGGGCCGCCTGCTGCTGATCCCGGGCCCGTGGGGACGCGCGGGCCCGGGATCAGCGGGTCAGGGTAGGTCGGTCAGGGTAGGTCGGTCAGGCTTGGACGGTCAGGGATGGTCGGTCAGGGTGGGGCGGGTCAGGCCTGGACGGTCAGGGCGAACACGTGGATCGCGGGGGCGTCGGGCAGGGTGACGGAGCGGATCGTCCGGCCGGGCGTCAGCGGGACGGTGTTGGTGAAGACGCCGTAGGTGGTGCCGTAGTTGGCCGGGCCAGTGGGCGTGTTGCGGTGGTCCATGGTGAAGGCGGTCTTCGCGCCGTAGGCGTCGGTGGGGGAGCAGCACCAGTTGGGGAAGCCGAGCTGGCCGGTGCTGGTGGTGCCGTCGGTGTAGGTGACGGTGACCGTGCCGGCGGTGAACCCGGCTTCGGCGCCGAGGAAGCCCAGCGTCTTGCCCTGGCCGGTGAGGGTGATCTGCTGGCCGGCGGCGGACACGTTGTCGGCGGTGCCCGGGGCTGCGGACGGCCAGGTGAAGGTGAGGCCGTTGGCGCTGACGGTGGCGCCCGGGGTGGCGCCGGCGGCGGCCAGCGCCTGGGTCGAGTAACTGTCGCCGTTGCCGTCGAAGTTGCCGGGTGCGGGGGCGCTCTCGGAGGTGGTGCCGACGTTGTCGAACGCGGCCGCCAGCGAGGGGTAGGGCACGGTCTGCACGATCGTCCGGTCGCCGCTGACGGTGTCGACGGCGGCCGGCCGGGCCCGGTAGCTCGCGGTGGCGGTGATCGCCGTGACGGTGGTTCCGGGGGTGCCCTGCGGGCCGTGCACCGTCACGGTGGCCGAGGCCGTTCCGCCGGGTTCGACGCGGGGCAAGGCGGTGCTGGCCGGGGTGACGGTCCACCCGGCGGGGGCGGTGACCCGTAGCTGGGTGTCGTTCAGCGCGACGGCGCCGTGGTCGGCCAAGGTGATCCGGTACGTCCCGGGGGTCTGTGCGGTGCTGACGTCCTGCCAGGTGAGGGCGGTCGCGGGCGCCGCGCCGCGGGTGGCGCCGGGGTGGACCCGGTAGAGCACGGTGGCGTGCGGGGGCACGTTCGCGGAGATCACGCCGGTCGTGCCGGTGACCTGCTTGGTCACCAGGTCGTGGAGCGCGTAGCCGGTGGCGGAGGGCAGGCCGGCCCGGGCGGTGGTGGTGGTGATGGTCTGCGCGGTGTCGGAGGAGTTGAAGAGCGCGACCGCGCGGTCCCCGCCGGCCAGCGGCTTGCTGAGCACGTCGTAGCCGGTGTCGTGCTGGACGACCTGGCCCTGGACACCGAGCCGGTCCTGGTCGACGGCGATGACGTCCTCGTTGCCGAGCACGGCCAGCGCGGCGGGGGAGAGGTGGGTGAGGTCGGTGCTGGAGATCAGCGGCGCGGCCATCATCGCCCACAGCGAGGCCTGGCTCTGGATCTCGTCCTGGCTGAGCCCGGAGTCGCCGGCGAGCAGGAAGTCGGGGTCGTTCCAGCGGCCCGGTCGTTGCAGCGCGGGCAGTCCGACGTTGTAGCCGTAGTTGCCCTTGATCGAGGCCCACTTCTCGCGGCCGGGGGCCTGGCCCAGCGCGATGTCGGCGCCCTCCCGCCACAGGTTGCCGAGTTGGGCGGACCAGCGGATCACCGAGTCCCAGTTCGCCGCGCCCTGGAAGTAGGCGGGGGCGGAGATCGAGAAGACGATCGGGCGGTGGGTGTTGAGCAGGGCCTTGCTCATCGCGGCGTAGGTGTCGCGGTAGCTCTGTTCCTCGGTCTCGCCCGACTTGGTGGGGACGTTGCAGCCGTCGAGTTTGACGTAGTCGACCTCCCAGGACGCGAACAGGTCGGCGTCCTGCTGCCAGTGGTCGAGGGAGCCGGGGTAGCCGCCGCAGGTGCTGGTCCCGGCGTCCTCGTAGATGCCGAACTTGAGGCCGAGCTGGTGGAGTTGGCGCCCTACGTAGGCCATTCCGTGCGGGAAGAGGTCGGGGTTGGCGACCAGGGTGCCCTTGGCGTCGCGCTGTTGGGCCATCCAGCAGTCGTCGATGGTGACGGTGTCGTAGCCCTTCTTCGCCAGCCCGGTGGTGACCAGGGCGTGGGCGTTGTCGAGGATCGTCTTCTCGTCGATCCCGCACTGGTAGTAGGACCAGTCGTTCCAGCCCATGGGCGGGGTGGGGGCGTAGTCGGGGTACTGGGCGGTGCTGCCCGGCGGGGCGGGTGCGGCGGCGGCCGCGGGGTGGGCCAGGAGCGTTCCGGTGGACGCTGCGGCGAGCGTCGTACAGCAGGCGACGGCGGCACGGAGCCACCGCGGGAGGGGAGTTGACACGCTTCGACCTCACGGAATCTCGGGGTCAGGGCATGGTGACGTGTTGCCTCGGCGGGATCAGTTGTACGGGGCTCTGCTCATTTCTGACAAGACCACGGCAGGACCAATCAGGAACAAGCAGATCTGACGGGGGTTCGGAGCAAGGGTGCGCAAAGCGATGAGCAGGTGATGAGCAGGCACTCGGCGGTGTGCCCAAGTGCGGTGTGCCCGAATGTGGTGTGCCGAGTGAGGGGCAGGCGCACGGGGAAATGGCCGGGCCCCGTGCGGTTCCGTCGCACGGGGCCCGGCCACCTCCTGGGCGGGAATTGTCAGACACGCCCTAGGGCAGGCTCCAGCGCTGGTTGGCGCCGGCGTTGCAGTCCCAGATCTCCAGACGGGTGCCGTTGGTGGTGGCGAGGGCCGGGTCGTCGAGGCAGCGGCCGGACTGGGTGCTCCGCAGGGTGCCGTCCGGCTGGGGCGTCCACTGCTGGTTGGGGCCGGCGTTGCAGTCCCAGAGCTCGACCGGGGTGCCGTTGGCGGTGGCGGCGCCGGTCACGTCGAGGCACTTGCCGCCGTGGGTGAGGGTGCCGTTGGACCAGTTCCACACCTGGGAGGGGCGGCCGTTGCAGTCCCAGAGCTGGACGGCGGTGCCGTTGGCGCCGGAGTCGCCGGCGGCGTCGACGCACTTGCCGGGCAGGGCGGAGGCGATCGGGCCGGTGTGGCTGGTCGGGGTGCCGGGCGTCAGGCCGAAGCGATCGAACTGGTCGGTCTGGTAGCCCGTCACGCCGAGGCCGGCCTGTCCGTTGGTGAAGCTGCCGTCGGTCGCGCTGCCCACCGTGACGCCGTCGATGCCGGCGGTGAGGGTGGTGCCCTGCATCGACAGCGTGACGGTGTGCCAGCTGCCGGTGCCCGGTGCGGTGGTGGTGCCGTGGGCGAGGGTGGTGAAGTGCCAGCTGGTGTCGCTCTTGTCGATGGACCAGGCGCCGGTGTCGCTGAACCGCAGGTGGTAGGCGTTGAGACCGTTGTTGTTGCGGCCCTGCTGGTTGACCCGGCCGAGGAGTTCGACGCTGCCCGACTGCTCGAACAGGGTGTCGGCGGTGACGGTGTAGTTGGACCAGCTGCCGTCGCCCATGATCGTGTACGGCGCGTTGTAGGACTCGTCGGTCCAGCGGATCGGCGAGGTCGGGGCCATCTGGCGCAGGCAGGTCCCGGTGCGGCCGCCGCCGCACGGGACGGTCTGGAAGGCGCCGTTCATGTCGGTGAAGTACTTCGGCGAGGTGGTGGTGGCCGCCTTCTCGAAGTCGTCCGCGTAGGGCAGGCCCATCGGGGCGGCGGCCGGTGCGGTGGCGGTGCCCCTGCCCTGGCCGGTGGTGGTGGTCACGGTGTAGACGTGGCCGGGCTGGAGGGTGAGGGTGTACGAGCCGCCCTGCGGGGTGACGTCCTGGGCGTGGACGAACCAGTCCGCGGGGTTGTCGGAGCCCAGGTCGGTGGACCAGACGTGGACGGTGCCGGTGGACAGGCCGCCGGCGACGGTGAAGCTCGCGGTCTGGGCCGCGGTGGCGTCCATGGTCTCGATGACCGTGCTGTAGTCGCGGTTGTTGGTGGACTTGAGCGTGACGTAGCTGCCGTTGGTGCGCGCGCCGCCGAGGTAGCCGCTCGCGGAGTCGATGTAGTGCCAGCCGGGGCGGGCGAACTGGGTGGTGTGCGCGGTCACCCAGGTGGTCCGGCCGATCGTGTAGTGGCCGGACCACGGCTGGTTCGCGATCGACATGCCGTCGCTGGAGAAGTACAGGTTGGGGTAGAGCGCGGCGATGACCGGCCAGTTGACGAAGGAGGTCATCCTGCCGTCGAGGTAGTCGCGGTTGATCCCGCGGGCGACCGAGGCGGCGCCGCCGTCGGCGTCCTCGGAGCCGTTCTCGCTGGCCCACAGCGGCTTGCCGAGCCCCTGTGCGGTGGGGGTGCTGGGACAGCTGGTGAAGCTGCCCAGGTAGCCGCACGGGTAGTGCACGCCGACGACGTCGACGGCGTTGCGGAACGCCGGGTCGGTGGCCATGGCGTCGGCCACCGCCCAGGTGTCGTCCGCGGCGACGACCTTGGTCGAGCCGTAGCCGTGCGAGACCAGCGCGGACTTGAGGTGCTCGTACCAGGTGGCGTCGAAGCCGCGCTCGTTCCAGCCGCCGAGGTAGGAGACGTTCAGGTGGTGCTGCGCGGCGCAGCCCATCCAGGACATCAGGTAGTCGACGGTGTCCTGGGACCAGAAGCTGCCGCCGCTGCCGGTGTTGCCGATCCAGCCGGGGGCGCCCCAGGACAGGCCGTAGAACACGATGTTCGGGTTGCGGGCCTTCGCCTGCTCGGCGAGCCACCACTCGTAGCCCTGGCCGCAGTCGACGGTGCCCTTGGTGTGTTCGATGCTGGGCTCGGCGCCGTCGGTGGAGTTGGTGTCGCCGCCGATCTCCAGTTTCAGCACCTGGAGCGAGGCGCCGTAGCCGGGCTTGAACAGGTAGTCCAGCAGTTGGCTGCGCTGCGGCTCCGGATAGTCCACCAGGAGACGGGAGTTGCCGCCGCCGCCGGAGATGGCGCCGACCCCGTCGAAGGCGAGGCCGGGCTGGGTGCCGTCGACGGTGACGGCGGTGTGGACGGCTGCTCGGGCTGCGGCGGGGGCTGCGGCGGGGGCCGCGGGGGTCGCCTCGGCGGCGGGAGGCGTGGCGAGGCCGCCGAGGGAGCCCAGCAGCAGGGCTGCGGCGCCGAGGGCGGTGCGCAGCTTCGGGGGTAGGCGTCTACGGGACATGGGCGTCTCCGGTGCTGGAAAGGTGCGGGGGAGGACCGGCGTTGGCGAGAGCATGCCGGACGCCAGGTCGGTGCGGAGCGTAGACCCGAGTTCCAACACTAATCAACAAGAAGGGAAAAGAATCAACGTCGCAGACCGCCGGTCGCAGCCCGCCGCACACGATCGACCGCGGGCCCGGCGCCCCGGGGCGGGGCTGCGGGGCCGACGGTGCCGCACGGTCGCCCTCTTGACGTGACCTTGCCCATGTCGGAAGCTGTTCCGGGCACCTACCTACCGACCAGTAAGTGCCTGCGCGTGCTCCGTCGAACGCCTCTGACCAGCGTGATCAGCTGGCCTTGACCGAGCCTGCCGATGCACTCGCACGGTCTCGGGCCGCCGTGCGGGCGCCTTCGCACGCGCGGAACCGCCCGTCGGCCCGTCCCTTCTCGCGCCGTACGGAAACGGGTGGCATAACGAGACGGTGTCGATCGTGCTCCGGAGGTAATCGACGCTTGACTCCCGTGTGAACTGGGCGTTTCCTGTTGCCTCGTCGCGTTTGATTGCGATGTTTTCTGATTGACTCTGTTGCTTATGGTCGATCGGTCTCACACCCTCAGGAGCCCCCACCATGCACCTCACCCTCCGTGGCCGCCTGGCCTCGCTCGCCGCGCTGAGCCTGGTCACCTCGCTCGGTCTGACGGCCTGTTCCACCGGACAGACCTCTTCCGCCGGGGCCGACGCGCCGGTGGCCCCGGTGTCCGGCAAGGTCTCGATCACCTACCTGCAGAAGCAGGGTGACCAGCAGTACTTCGTGGACGAGGCGGCCGGGGCCAAGGCCAAGGCCGCCGAACTGGGCGCCGACCTCAAGGTGGTGAACCTCGGCAACGACGCCAACAAGACGGTCAGCGAGGTGCAGGCCGCGATCGCCCAGAAGAGCAACGGTCTGATCATCGTGGTGCCGGACCCGGCGGTCGGCCCGCAGGTGGTCCAGACGGCCCGGGATGCCAAGGCCGCGCTGCTCACCTCGGACGACCAGGTCTGCGCGAGCGGCCCCGCCCCGTCCCAGTGCGCCGCCGGGGACCTGGTACCCCGGATCGGCTTCTCCGGCCAGCAGATGGGTCAGCAGGTCGGCCAGCGCGCGGCCGAGGAGTTCAAGAAGGCCGGCTGGAACGCCGCCGACACCCGGATCATCTCCGCCTGGAAGCAGGACGTCACCGTCTGCGGCGACCGGGTCAAGGCCGCCAAGACCGCCTTCGACCAGGCCGTGCCCGGTGTGCAGGCCATCGACGTCGCCACCGACAACACCCCGACCGGCGCCCAGGACAAGGTGGCCGCCACCATCACCGCCAACCCGGGCGTCAAGCACTGGGTGACCTGGGGCTGCAACGACGAGAACGTCCAGGGCTCCGTCACCGCCCTGCAGAACGCCGGGATCAGCCCGGACGACATCGACGGCGTCGGCCTGGGCGCCTACCTCGCCTGCAAGGACTGGTCCGCCGGCAAGCCCTCCGGCATGAAGGCCGCCCTGTTCATCAACGGCAAGGACGTCGGCGCCCTGTCCGTGCAGACCATGTACGACAAGCTCAAGAACGGCAAGGACTTCCCCAAGGAGGCCTTCGCCCCGACCAAGATGGTCGACGCTGCCACCTGGCAGTCCGCGGGCGTGTCCTGCAGCTGACGCCGCGCCCGACACCGTGCCCGACCCCACCGCGGGCCGGTCGTGCGGCGGAGCCGCCGGGTTCCGCCGCACCGTCGCCGCCGCCACGGCCCGTCCGCACCTCCGCCCGTACCGCACCGCCAACGAGGCCCCGATGACCCCACCCGAACCCTCGCCCCTCCCACCGCCGGGCGGCTCCGCCGGCCTGAGCGCCGAAGGGGTGTCCAAACGCTTCGGCGCCGTCCAGGCGCTCACGGACGTCACGCTCTCCTTCCCACCCGGCCAGGTCACCGCGCTGATGGGCGAGAACGGTGCCGGAAAGTCCACCCTGCTGCGCATCCTGACCGGCGATCACCGACCCACCGAGGGCCGCGTCCTGCTGGACGGCCTGCCCCTGGACCTGCACTCCCCGCAGGACGCCCGCCGGGCCGGGATCCGGATCATCCCGCAGGAACCCGAGATCATCCCGCACGTCCCGGTCGCCGAGAACGTCTACGCCGGCTCGCTGCCGCGCACCGCCCTGCGCCGCCTGGACCGGGCCGAGCTGCGCCGCCGGATCACCGCCGACCTGGCCCGCCTGGGCTTCGACAAGGTGCTCGACCCGGACCTGCTCGGCTCCGAACTCACTGCGGCACAGCGCCAGTTGGTCGAGATCATGCGCGCCCTGACCGGCGCGGTCGCACCGCGGGCGATCGCCTTCGACGAGCCCACCTCCTCGCTCTCCGAGCACGAGGTCGAGGCGCTGTTCGCGCTGATCGGGAGGCTGCGCGACGAGGGCATCGCGGTCGTCTACGTCTCCCACCGGATGAAGGAGATCTTCCAACTAGCCGACCGGATCGCCGTGCTGCGCGACGGCCGGGTCGCCGGGGTGGTCCAGGCCGCCGCCACCGACGAGGGCGAGCTCGTCCGGCTCATGGTGGGCCGCGACCTGTCCTCGCTGTTCGTCCGCCAGCAGGTCGCCACCGACCGCGTCGTGCTGGACGTCGACGGCCTCACCACCGACGACGTACGCGACGTCAGCCTCCAGGTCCGGGCCGGCGAGGTCGTCGCCCTGGCCGGGCTGATCGGCGCCGGACGCTCCGAACTCGCCCTGGCGCTGGCCGGGGACGCCCCGATCCGCTCCGGCACGGTGGCCCTCAACGGCGAGGTGCTGCGGCTGCGCAGCCCGCGCGACGCCATCGCGGCCGGGATCGGACTGGCGCCCGAGGAGCGAAAGGCCCAGGCCCTGTTCCTGCACCGCACGATCCGTGACAACACCTCGCTGGTCAGCCTGCGCCGACTCAGCCGGTGGCGGTTCGTCAAGCAGCGGCAGGAGAAGGCCCTCGCCCAGGAGTACGCCGACCGGCTGCGGGTCCGCGCCCCCTCGGTCGAGGCGGAGGTGCGCACCCTGTCGGGCGGCAACCAGCAGAAGGTCGTGCTGGCCCGCTGGCTCGCCCGCCGGCCCGACCTGCTGATCCTCGACGAGCCCACCCGGGGCGTCGACATCGGCGCCAAGGCGGAGATCTACCAGATCATCGCGGACCTCGCCCGCGAGGGCACCGCCGTGCTGGTCATCTCCTCCGAACTGCCCGAGGTGCTCGGCCTAGCCGACCGGATCGTGGTGATGCAGAACGGCCGCACCACCGGCGAGCTCGGCCGCGACCAGGCGACCGAGGAGGCCGTCCTCGCCCTCGCCATGGCCGACGACCTGGGCCCCGCCGCCGACCACCGTGCCGCCGGCCTGGGCACCGCCGCCGACCACCGTGCCGCCGACCTCGGTGCCGCCACCGACCGACCTGCCGCGTCCGACGACCGCGCCGCCGCCACCCCCGCCCAGACCGGAGAGACCCGATGACCACCGCCACGCCCCCGACCGCCCCGGCGCCGGACACCGGAGCCCTGCCCGCGCGGTCCGGCGGCCCGCGCGCCCTGCTCGCCGCGATCGGCGGTCAGAACCTCAGCCTGATCGGCGCCCTGATCGCCGTCGTCGCCCTGTTCGGCAGCCTCAATTCCAACTTCGTCGGCTGGGACAACATCCAGGTTATCGCCGAGGCCGCGACCATCTCCGGCCTGCTCGCGGTCGTCCAGACCGTCGTGATCATCTGCGGCGGCCTCGACATCTCGGTCGGCTCCCAGGCCGGCCTGGCCTCCGTCACCAGCGCCATGGTCTTCACCTCCACCGGCGCCAACCCCTACCTGGGCATCGGCGCCTCGCTCGCCATCGGCGCCGGCATCGGCCTGTTCAACGGCGTCGTCATCATCTACGGCCGGGTCAACCCGACCATCGCCACCCTCGCCGGCCTCGCCGCCTACAAGGGCGTCGCCCAACTCGTCTCGGACGGCCGCGCCCAGGGCTACGTGCTCAACGACCCGGTCTTCGTCTTCCTCAGCCGGGGCAAGATCGCCGGACTGCCCACCATGGTCTGGCTGCTGATCCTCACCGCCGTCGCCGTGCACGCCCTGCTGACGTACACCGACATCGGCCGCAACATCTACGCCATCGGCGGCAACGACACCGCAGCCCGGCTGGCCGGCATCAACCTCAACAAGTACCTGATCGCCGCCTACGCCCTCTCCGGTACGGTCGCCGCCCTGGCCGGCGTGCTGCTCACCGCGCGCACCGGCAGCGGCCAGCCCGTCTCCGGCAGCGAGGGGCTGGAGCTCCAGTCGATCACCGCGGCCGCGCTCGGCGGCTGCGCCCTCAAGGGCGGCAAGGGCAGCATCGGCGGGACCCTGCTGGCGGTCGCGCTGCTCGGCGCGCTCCAGAACGGGCTCACCGTGCAGGGCATCAACGCCTTCTGGCAGAACGTCGCCCAGGGCGCCCTGCTGGTGGCCGCGGTGGTGATCCAGCAGCGTCGCAACCGGGAGCGTGCGGTCGGGCTGCCGGCCTGACGTCCCGCCCGCGTCCCTAGGGCGTGTCTGACAATTCCCGCCGGGCGCGCGACGCTCCCCCAGCCTTCGGCCGGGAGGTACCCCCAGGGCACAAGCGCACCTCGCCGCGTTGTCGTCAGTCGCCGATGCTCCGCATGGACTCCCTCCTCCGCCTTGCGATGCACGCACCCCAACGCCGCGCGCTGATCCGACGCGAATTGTCAGACACGCCCTAGCCCTCGCATTCCCGGGGGCGGACGGTCCGTCCGTCCCCGGGACAGGCGCGGGAGCGCACCCGGCCCCCACGCGGGTGCGCTCCCGCGCCGCAGCCGTCACCGCCGCCGCGCCGCCGCCCTGCTGTCCGGTACCGGGGCCCGGGGCCCGTCGGGGCCGGGGATAATGGATCACGCAGGCTCCGGCCGCGTCGCCGGTCGCCGACGGGGACGCCCCGGCCGTACGCGCTCGTTCGATCGAAAGGTCCTCCGTGGCTGACCAGACGTTGCTCGCCGCCCAGCGCCAGGCGCTGATCCTGGAGGCGATCCGCCGGACCGGTGCGATCCGGGTCGCCGAGCTGGTCGAGCAGTTCGGCGTGTCCGACATGACGATCCGCCGGGACCTCGACGCGCTGGTGCGCCAGGGCACGGTGGAGAAGGTCCACGGCGGCGCGGTGGCGGCCGGGACGGCCAGCACCTTCGAGCCCGGCTTCGACGCCAAGTCCGCCCTGGAGGAGGGCACCAAGGCCGCGCTCGCGGACGCCGCGGTGCGGTTGGTGGAGCCCGGCAGCGTGGTGGCCCTGTCGGCCGGCACCACGACGTACGCGGTCGCCGCCCGGCTGCTGGAGGTCCCGGAGCTGACCGTGGTGACCAACTCGCTGCGGATCGCTGACCTGCTGTGGGCCGCGGGGAGCGAGGGCCGGGAGAACGTCCCGACCCTGCTGCTGACCGGCGGGTCGCCGACCCGCTCGGCGGCCCTGGTCGGGGCGCTGGCCGACCAGACCGTCCGGTCGCTGCACGTGGACCTGCTGATCCTGGGCGTGCACGGGGTGAGCGAGCAGGCCGGCCTCACCACGCCCAACCTGGCCGAGGCGCAGACCAACCGGGCCCTGATCGCCTCCGCCCGCCGCACCGTCGTGGTCGCCGACCACACCAAATGGGGCGTCGTCGGCCTGAGCAGCTTCGCGACCCTGGCGGAGGTCGACTGCTTCATCACCGACGACGCCCTGCCCGCGGCGGCCCGCGGGGTGCTCGCCGAGGCGGTCGGCGAGTTGCTGGTCGTGCCGACCACCGGCTGATCCCGGTTCCTTCCGGTGGGGCCCGCCTTCCGGTGGGCCCACCGGGTGCTCAGCCCACCTTGCGGGCGCCCGCCGAGGGAACGGCGGTGAAGGCGACCGGGGCGGCGAAGCCCGCGGCGCGGAAGGCCGCCGTCACGGCGGTCGAGACCTCGGCCACCTGCTCGGCGCCGACCAGGGCGATGACGGAGCCGCCGAACCCGCCGCCGGTCATCCGGGCGCCCAGCGCCCCGGCGGCGACGGCGGCCTCGACCGCGAGGTCCGTCTCGGCGCAGGAGACCCGGAAGTCGTCGCGCAGCGAGGCGTGTCCGGCCGTCAGGACCGGTCCGAGCGCCGCGAGGTCGCCGCGGACCAGGTGGTCGACGGCCTCCAGCACGCGCCCGTTCTCCGTCACCACGTGCCGTACCAGCGGCCGGAGTTCACCGGGCAGCCGGTCCAGGGCCGGGCCGAGGTCGGCGGCCGCGAGGTCGCGCAGCGCGGGCAGGCCGAGCAACTCGGCGGCGCGCTCGCAGCCTGCCCGCAGGGCCGCGTAGGCGCCGTCGCCGAGGTCGTGCTTGACCCGGGTGTCGATCACCAGCAGCCGCAGGTCGGCCGCCGCCAGGTCGAACGGGACGTGCCGCTGCTCCAGCGTCCGGGCGTCCAGGAACAGCGCGGTGCCGGCCGTGCAGCAGGAGGAGGCCATCTGGTCCATCACGCCGCAGGGCACGCCGACGAAGGCGTTCTCGGCCCGCTGGGCGAGCACGGCGAGCTCCGGGGCGCTCAGCCCGAGGTCGTACAGGTCGTTCAGGGCGGCGGCCGTCGCGCACTCCAGGGCGGCGGAGGAGGAGAGGCCGGCTCCGCTCGGCACGTCGCTGTCGACGAACAGGTCGGCCCCGCCGACGGTGTGCCCGGCCTCGGCGAGCGCCCAGAACACACCGGCCGGGTAGCCGGCCCAGCTGGTGACCACGCCGGGTGCCAGGCCGTCCAGGGCGAGTTCGGTGATCGTGCCGCCGCCCTGGGAGCTGAACAGCCGCAGTCGGCCGTCCTCGCGGCGGCGGGCGCTCACCCGGGTGGTGTGGGGGAGGGCGATGGGCAGGACGAAGCCGTGGTTGTAGTCGGTGTGCTCACCGATCAGGTTCACCCGGCCGGGTGCGGCCCAGACGCCGCTCGGGCGGACGCCGTGGACGGCCTCGAACTCGGTGGCCTCGTCGATCATCTGCAGCTCCATGCCTGGCGTGCGCGGTGGTCCCGCCGTCGGCCTGCACCGGCACGCGGGAGCGAATTCCGACATAATCAAACATGACTGCCCCCGCGGTCAACATCTGCGATGACCGTGTTCATTCGGGTCGGGCCGACGGCTGGAAGCAGCCGCCACCAGCGTCGATGCTTGTTGACAAGCGATCGTCTCTGTTTGAATCTGTTGAAGCTCGCAAGTGCCGGGCCGACGCCCCACGCGTAAGGAGTACAGCGGTGCACAGAACCGCCACCAAGCTGGCCGACGGCCGCGAACTGGTCTACTTCGACCAGGGGCCGGGCGCGCTCCGCGAGGTCCCGGACGAGCGGCCGCTCGAACCGGCCGCGAGCCTCTCCGAGACCCGGCTCGACCCGGTGCTCGGCGAGTGGGTGACGGTGGCCGCGCACCGCCAGCAGCGCACCTACCACCCGCCGGCCGGCGAGTGCCCGCTCTGCCCCTCGCGCGACGGACGGCTCAGCGAGATCCCGGCGCCGGACTACGAGGTCGCGGTGTTCGAGAACCGCTTCCCCTCGCTCGCCACCGGCGCCGCCGACCACGTCGCCCCCCGGGACGAACCCCTGCACACCCTCCGGCCCGGCGACGGCCGCTGCGAGGTGGTCTGCTTCACCTCCGACCACGACGCCTCCTTCGCCGACCTCGACGAACCCCGGGCCCGCCTCGTGCTGGACGCCTGGACCGACCGGACGGCGGAGCTGTCCGCCCTGCCCGGCGTACGGCAGGTGTACTGCTTCGAGAACCGCGGCGAGGAGATCGGGGTCACCCTCGCCCACCCGCACGGGCAGATCTACGCCTTCCCGTTCGTCCCCTCCCGCACCGCCCGGATGATCGCCCGGGCCGAGGCGCACCGGGCCCGCACCGGCCGCAACCTCTTCGAGGACCTGCTCGCCGTCGAACGCGAATCCCCCGAGCGGCTGGTCCTCCGGGGCGAGCACTGGACGGCCTTCGTCCCGTTCGCCGCCCGCTGGCCGTACGAGGTCCACCTCTACCCGAACCGGAGGGTCCCCGACCTGACCGCGCTCGACGAGGCCGAGCGCGCCGAGTTCCCCGGGCTCTACCTCGACCTGCTGCGCCGCTTCGACGCCCTGTTCCCCGCCGGGCCCGGCGCGGCCCGCAATCGCACCCCGTACATCGCGGCCTGGCACCAGGCTCCCGTCGACGGTGGCGCCGAACTCGCCCTCCACCTGGAGCTGTTCACCGTCCGGCGGGCGCCCGGCAAGCTCAAGTTCCTGGCCGGGGTGGAGTCCGGGCTGGACGCCTTCGTCACCGACGTCAGCCCGGAGAGCGCCGCCGAGCGGCTGCGGGCCGCCGCGCCTGCCTGACCCGGGCCGCCGCGCGCGCCTCGGGCCGCCGCGCGCGCCTGAACCGGGCTGCCGCGCCGGGCCCCACCGGGCCTCGGAGACGACGGCGGCCTCCCGCCCCGGTGGGGGTGGGAGGCCGCCGCGCGCGGGGAGGCCCGCCGGTCAGCCGACCGGCCTCGCGGTGACCAGGGCGGTGATCTCGGCCGCCAGCTCGGGTCCGAGCTCGCCCCAGCCGTCCTTGTAGCCGTAGACGCCGCCGAGGGTGCGGGCCTCGTAGTCGCCGTTCATGATCTCGATGTCGTTCGCGGTGATCAGTCCCGGGTGGGCGACGCCGACGGCGGAGGAGACCTTGAGCAGTTCCTTGCGCAGGGTGCGCAGGTAGACGGCGGCGCGGGTGGACTTGGAGGCCGGGTCCAGGCCGCGCGCCAGCCAGGGGTTCTGGGTGGCGATGCCGGTGGGGCACTTGTCGGTGTGGCACTTCTGGGCCTGGATGCAGCCGATCGACAGCATGGCCTCGCGGGCCACGTTGATCATGTCGGCGCCGAGGGCGAAGGCCACCGCGGCGTTCTCGGGCAGGCCGAGCTTGCCGGAGCCGATGAAGGTGAGGTCGTCGGTCAGGCCGAGTTCGGCGAAGGTGCCGTAGACCCGGGAGAAGCCCATCCGGAACGGGAGGGACACCGAGTCGGCGAACATCCGGGGCGCGGCGCCGGTGCCGCCCTCGCCGCCGTCGACGGTCACGAAGTCGACCCCGCGGTCGCCGCGCTCCATCAGCGCGGCGAGCTCCTGCCAGAAGCCCAGGTCGCCGACCGCGCTCTTGACGCCGACCGGCAGGCCGGTCTCGGCGGCGATCAGCTCGACGAAGTCCAGCATCGAGTCGACGTCGCCGAACGCGGTGTGCCGGGACGGCGAGGCGCAGTCCTGGCCGACCGGGATGCCGCGGATCGCGGCGATCTCCGGGGTGACCTTGGCGCCCGGCAGCATGCCGCCCAGCCCGGGCTTGGCGCCCTGGGAGAGCTTGATCTCTATCGCCTTGACCGGGGCGCCGGCGACGACGTCCTTGAGCTTGTCGAGGTTGAAGGTGCCGTCCTCGTCGCGGCAGCCGAAGTAGGCGGTGCCGAGCTGGAGGACGAGGTCGCCGCCCTGGCGGTGGTACGGCGAGAGGCCGCCCTCACCGGTGTTGTGCATGGTGCCGGCCTCCGCCGCGCCCTTGTTGAGGGCGCTGATGGCGGCGCCGGAGAGCGAGCCGAAGCTCATCGCCGAGATGTTCACCACGCTCGCTGGGCGGAAGGCCTTGGCGCGGCCGCGCGGCCCGCCGAGCACCTTGGCCGAGGGCAGCGGGGACTGCGGGTCGTGGGTGTCCGGCAGGGCGCCGGCGAAGGTGCGCTGCTTGACGTAGGCGTGGCCCTGGACGTGCTCGACGTCGACCTCGGTGCCGAAGCCGAAGTAGTTGTTCTGCTCCTTCGCCGAGGCGTAGATCCAGGTGCGCTGGTCGCGGCTGAACGGACGCTCCTCCTCGTTGGAGGTCACGATGTACTGCCGCAGCTCGGGACCGATCGTCTCCAGCAGGTACCGGGCGTGCCCGAGCACGGGGAAGTTCCGGAGCAGCGCGTGCTTCTTCTGGATGAGGTCGCGGGCAGCCAGAAGCGCCACCGCTGTCGCGGCGGCCGCGCCGATCTTCCGGGCTTGCATGGAGGTTCCTCCTCGGTGCACGACTCCATCGCCGTCGGTGGAGCCGTCCTGTGGTGCCGGGCATGGGGCGGCGGGCATGGGGCGGCGGGCGCGCAGCCGGGAGGCATGGGCGTCCGCCGGGGGATCCGATGTGATCGTAGGAGGTTTCCCCGAGCGCCCTGCGGGCAGGGGGCGCGTTTGCGCCGGGGCCGGCGCGCACCCGCGCCCTCGCGTCAGGGAGCCGCGCCCCGCCGATGCCGGTCCACCGGTTTCGCCCCTGCTGCCTTCTAGGGTGATCGGCGAGCGGCCCGGCGCCCGGCCGGAGCGTCGTTCCCGGCAGTGCGCGGGAAGCCGCCGGCCGAGGTGAGAGGAGTGAGCGACGCCGTGCCACTGGACCTGACTCTGCGGAAGCTGCTCGACGGAATGCCGGTGACCGACTTCGACACGGTCCCGCTGGAGGAGCTGCGCCGCGCCAAGATCGCGAGCGCCGCCGCGCAGCCGTGCGTCGTCGAACTGCCGCGCATCGAGGACCGCCGAGTCGACGGGGTGGGCGTGCGCGTCTACTGGCCCCGGGCCGACGCGGCCGGTCTGCCGGTGGTCGTGTACTACCACGGGGGCGGGTTCGTCATGGGCGACCTCGACACCCACGACAGCGTCGCCCGCACCATCGCCCACCGAACCGGCGCGGTCGTGGTCTCCGTCGACTACCGCCTCGCCCCCGAAGACCCGTACCCGGCGGCGGTGGAGGACGCGTTCACCGCGCTGCGCTGGACCGCCGCCCACGCCCGCGAACTCGGAGCGGACCCGGAGCGCATCGCCGTGGCCGGCGAGTCGGCCGGCGGCAACCTGGCGGCGGTGGTCGCCCTGCGGGCCCGCGACGCCGGCGGGCCACCGCTGCGCTTCCAGCTGTTGTGGTACCCGTGCACCCACATCGACCCCAGCCTGCCCTCGGGGGCGGAGAACGCCGACGCCCCCGTCCTGCCCCGTCGCGCCGTCGAACTGGCCGCCGGCTGGTACCTGGGCGGGCGCGACCCCAGGACCTGCGGTGCCGCACCCGCCTACGCCCGGAGCCACGCCGGCCTGCCGCCCGCCTACATCGCCACCGTCCAGGGCGACGTCATCCGCGACGAAGGCATCCGCTACGCCCAGCTGCTCCGCGCAGCCGGCGTCCCGGTCGAACACCGCAACCACGAGGACCTGGTCCACGCCTTCTGCACCCTCGCCCCGCACGTGCCCGCCGCGGCGAGGGCGCTGGACGACTCCCTCGCCGCGCTCAGGGCCGGCCTCGGCTGACTGCTCGGCGCGTGCTCAGCCGTGCCCGAGGTCGAGGTACCCGTCCTTGTGGAGGAGGTACCGATCCTGCTCGAGGTTGGCCGCGAAGCGTTCCAGCAGGTCGAACCAGCCGGCGGCGGACACGTCCTGCGGCATGCCGTGGTCCATCGAGAGGATCTGTCCGTACCGCCCGGCCGGTGCCGGATCGAGGTCCAGGGCTGCACCGTTGTGCGGTTCGTCGGATTCGAGGGGGACCCAGCCGTCCCGCCAGCCGTATTCGCCGTGGAACAGGGCGTCCGCGGCGTCGGGCCTGTCGTTGCTCCACTCGCGTCCCAGGTACTCGCGATAGTCGGCCAGTTGGGCCACGTCCTGCTGGTTCGGCATTCCCGTCACGAGATCGCCGAAGGCGATGCTGCGATGGACCAGGCAGGAGGCCGCGAATTCGACCGGCAACGGGCAGCCGAGCGCCTGCTCGCACGCCTTGATCTCCGCGCGGGTCGCCGGAGCACCCAAGGTCACGGGAAAGCTCGGGAACCGCCGTGCCAGCTCGCGCTCGATCCGCTGCCACACCGCCGTGGCGGCCTCGAACGCGGCGGCCAACTCCTCCTCGGTGCCGGGCGGCCGCTGCGGCCGTGGCGCTTCGGGATCGCGGACACCGTCCTCCTCCAGCGCCCGTACGGCGTCTTCGCGTTCCGAGGAGGCGATCAGTCCGAGCCGATGGGCCGCACGCCAGCGCACGTCCGCGGTGAAGTCGACGGATCGCACCAGCTCCCACAGGATCCCGGTGACCCGGTCCCGGTACGCCGCTCCGCAGGCGAGCACTTCGGAGACGACGTCCGACACCGGTCCGTCGTCACCCCGGACGGCCAGGTGCAGCAAGTTGCCGGGGTCGGCGGCCAACGCGCGCAACGCGCTGTCCACCAGCGCGGGCAGCACCGCGGGATCCGCCTCGGACAGGGGCCGTACCACGTGCGACAGGAAGATGCCGCGGTCCGTGAAATCCCTGAAACATTCGACCTCCGGCCCGGGCGGCTGCGCGGGCGGAGCCGGCACCGTCTCGAAGGGGAACGGCAGGTCGGCGGAGCCGCGTATCCGGCCCCGGTACGCCACGGGTTCGCGCCCCGCCGGCTGGTGGTGGCCGAAGAACCCGCGGCCGTCCGGGATGAGGGCGATCCCCGTGCGTGCCCCGCTCCGGTCGGTCCACTCCAGTTCGGCCAGCGGCACGTGGCCGTCGTCCATGTCCAGGTGGACGGTGAGCGGTACGGCATCCCGCCACTCGCCGTCGCGGCGGAGCTGGGTGTCGAACACGACCGTGCGGTGCGGCCGCGGCAGCTGACGCGGCATTCGGCGGATGCCCACGACCTCACCGCGATAGGACGCGGGCAGCTCGTCCCGTCCGGAGATCCGCCGTCCCACGAACGACCGCTGCGCGGCGTCGAAGGCCACGCTCGCGCGCTCTCCGTCCCGCATCCGCCAGCCGAGCGCGGCCAGCGCGGCCCGGCCGGTGCCCCCCAGTTGGAGCCAGAGAGTGCCTTCGCCGTCCTCGGCACCCGGGGCACCGGTGCGGGTGAGGTAGGGCCACAGGCTTCCCCCCTCGGCGATCTCGCGCCGGGTCCGCGCGGACCGCCCTTCCTCGTCCACCGGATCGACCAGGACGTGCCAGAGCCGGAACGCCCCGTCCGCGTCCGGTGCCACGCGCAGCGACAACCCGTCCTCCGCACCGCGGGAGAACAGCGCCGACGGCACCGTGATGCGCGACTCGACCGGTCCGTCGGGCCCGGGCGCCGCGTGCAGCACGGTGACCTGCTCGCCGTTGACGCTGACCAGCACCGGCACCTTCCGGGCGGTCGGCTCGGCACACCCGCGTACGGTCACCGTCAGATCGGTGCCGGGCCGTGCGGTCGCGGCGAACCCGATGAGGTCGACCCGGTCGCCCGGCCGCACCAGATGGTGGTCCCCACCGAACTCGGTACCGGTCAACTCGGCCCGCACGCCGTGGTCGTGGGGCGGAGTCACCTCGAAGTCAACGAACGTCGGCTGCACCCGGCACACCCTAGCCGCTGCCGACGATCAGCCGCCGGCCGCGGCCGTGCCGGTGGCCGAGACGGACGCGTCGACGTCCATGCCGAGGTTCACCAGCCGCCATTCGCCCTTGACCTGGCCGAGGGTGAACGTGAGGGCGAGTTGCACCTGGCCCGAGCCCTGCGCGGTGCTCAGGATCGCCTGCCGCAGGGTGTGCCCGTCCACGGTCACGTCCGCGTCGGTGACCACGCTCTGGCCGTCGGCGTTCGGGGCCTCGTGGGTGACCCGGAAGTCCGGGGTGTGAACGGCCTGGACGAAGTTCTTGTGCAGGGAGTTCACCACCCGCGCGAACGCCGCCTTCTGGTCCTGCTGCGGGGCGGAGCCGCCCGCGGACGGGGGCAGCTGGGTGAGCGCCCACGCCTGGTCGACGTCCCCTCGGTAGACGTCCGCCAGCCGCCCCTGTACCGGGCCCCCGCCCCCGGTCACGCGGTGACCTTGGCGACGAACGCGGCGAGGTTGGCCACGGTGCGCCGGATCTTCTCCTCCACGGTGAGCGACTCGTGGAGCCGGGCCCCGACGTCCCGTTTGCCGCGCACGTAGAGCGAGCAGGCGAGGTCGGTGCACATGTACGCGCCGACGGAGTTGCCCTGTTTGCCGGCCTTTCCGGCCAGCGGTGCGACCAGCAGCGAGACGCCCCCGGTGTGGGTGGTCACGCAGAGCGAGCAGATGCTGCGCCGGGCCTGCCAGGAGGCGGCGCCGGAGGAGCGCAGCGCGACCGCCACCGTCCTGCCGTCCAGCTCGGCCGCGAGGTAGGCGCGGTCGGGTGCCTGCGGATCGCGCCAGCCGAGGAAGTCCAGGTCGTCCCAGGCCAGTTCGGTCAGGGCTCGGGGAATGTGCAGACGCTTCGCCTCGCCCTTGCTGCAGTTCACGAAGGCGGAACGGATCTCTTCTTCGGTCAGTGGCTTCATAGGGGCCAACGTAAATTACCTAGGAGGATTAGGCAAACGTATAATGGCCCCAGGCGATGGAAGGACAGCAGATGGCACGCGTAGGACTGAACGCGGAACGACTCACCCGGGCGGGGGCGGAACTGGCCGACGAAGTCGGCTTCGACAAGGTCACGGTCTCGGCGCTCGCGCGACGCTTCGGCGTCAAGGACGCGAGCCTGTACTCGCACGTCAAGAACTCCCAGGACCTCAAGACCAGGATCGCCCTGCTCGCCCTGGAAGAACTCGCCGACCGGGTCGCCGCGGCCCTGGCCGGGCGCGCCGGCAAGGACGCCCTGGCCGCCTTCGCCAACGCCTACCGCGACTACGCCCGCGAACACCCCGGCCGCTGGGCCGCCGCGCAGCTCGAACTCGACTACGAGACGGCGCTCGGCAGCGCCGCCGTCCGGCACTCGCAGATGACCCGTGCGATCCTGCGCGGCTACGACCTCGCGGAGCCCGACGAGACCGACGCCGTCCGCCTGCTCGGCAGCACCTTCCACGGCTACGTCGCCCTGGAGCGGGCCGGGAGCTTCCAGCACACCCCGCGCACCACCGAGGACACCTGGTCCCGCATCCTGGACGCCCTCGACGCCCTCCTGCGCAACTGGCCCAAGGCCTGACGCACGCTTGGCGCAGGCCTGACCTGGCGCGGCGGCCTGGCCCGGGGCTCGCGCGGAAAGCGCGGGAGCCGGGCCCCGCCTGGTTGTCCAGGTGGGGCCCGGCTCCGTTGGCCGCCCGGGGCTACCGGCCGCGGCGGAGGGTCTTCGCCAGGTAGGCGCCCCACACGAGGGTGACGGCGACCAGCAGGCCGCCGCCGGCCGTGCGCAGCACCGATCCGAGTTCGGAGTCGGACGGTTACTTGTGCCGCTTGCGGATCTCCGAGATGGCGGCCAGGTGGTCCTCCCACACGATCTTCCGGAGTTCGTCCGCGCAGCGGACGGTCGGCCCGGCGGCCGGCCGGTGGTGCAGCGGATGCTGGACAAGAACACCGTGGAGACCGCTTGCCCGGGTTCCGGCCCGGCGGGTCGTGCTCGGGTCGTGCTGGGCGTGCCCGGCCTGATCCTGCTGCTTCCTCGCCTGCATGCTGCACCCTCCTCGGTCCCCTGCGTCCCTGTTATAGCGGGAGCCGGGGCGCAGGAGGAGACCGCATCCGGACGTGCTCGCCCGGGAGTTGGGCCCTTTGTGCTGGTGTCGGGTGGGAGTTGCCTCCAGGTTAGTTGTGTGACCACAATGATTACACCAACACAATTAACTCTGGGAGTGTTCCCCATGCCCGAAGCCGCCCCTCCACGGCCCTGGCTCGTGCTGGCCATCTGCTGCATGAGCCTGCTGATGGTCAGTCTCGACGTCACCATCCTGAACGTGGCCCTGCCCGCCATCCGGAGCGACCTGCACACCTCGGTGTCCGGGCTGCAGTGGACGGTCGACGCGTACACCCTGGTCCTGGCGAGCCTGCTGATGCTCTCCGGGTCGACCGCCGACCGGATCGGGCGGCGCCGGGTCTTTCGGATCGGGCTGGTGGTGTTCGGCGCGGCCTCCCTGCTGTGCAGCCTGGCCCCCGGGCTCGGCTGGCTGATCGCGGCGCGGATGCTCCAGGCGGTCGGCGGCTCGATGCTCAACCCCGTCGCGATGTCGATCATCAGCAACACCTTCACCGACTCCCGCCGGCGCGCCCGGGCGATAGGCGTGTGGGGCGGTGTCGTGGGCATCAGCATGGCCGCCGGGCCGATCCTCGGCGGGGCGCTGGTGGAGTCGGCCGGCTGGCGGGCGATCTTCTGGATCAACGTCCCGATCGCCCTCGCCGCCCTCTTCCTGACGGGCCGGTACGTCCCGGAGTCGCGGGCCGCACGGGCCCGCCGGGTGGACCCGGTCGGCCAGACACTGGTCGTCGTACTGCTCGCCGGACTCACGTACGCGATCATCGAGTCGCCGCAGCGCGGCTGGACCTCGCCCGTGGTGCTCGGCTGCGCGGCGGCGGCCCTGGCCGCACTGCTGGGCCTGCTCCGGTACGAGCCCCGGCGTACGGACCCCCTGATCGACCTGCGGTTCTTCCGCTCCGCGCCGTTCGCGGGCGCCACCGTGATCGCGGTCGCCGCCTTCGCCGGTCTCGGCGGCTTCCTGTTCGTCAGCTCCCTCTACCTCCAGGACGTCCGCGGGCTCGAACCGCTGCACGCCGGGCTGTACATGCTGCCGATGGCCGTCATGGCGCTGGTGACCGGCCCGCTGTCCGGCCGGATGGTGGCCGCACGAGGCCCGCGTACGCCGCTGCTGCTGGCCGGTACGGCGCTGAGCGCGAGCGCCGTGATCCAGGCGGTCAGCTACTCCGAGCACCTGTCGACCGGTCTGCTGGTGCTCGCCTTCCTGCTGTTCGGCATCGGGTTCGGCCTGGTCAACGCGCCCATCACCAACACTGCCGTGTCCGGGATGCCCCGCGCCCAGGCCGGGGTGGCGGCGGCTGTCGCCTCCACCAGCCGACAGGTCGGCCAGTCGCTGGGGGTGGCCGTGATCGGCGCCCTGATGGCGGGCGCGGCGCACGCCGACCCGGCAGCCTTCACCGGGACGGCGCGGACGGCGTGGTGGATCATCGCCGGCTGCGGTGCCGTCGTGCTGGTCGCCGGTACGCTCACTTCCGGCCGCTGGGCCCGGGCGACGGCCGAGCGCACGGCGGAGCGGCTCGCCGCCGAGGAGGCAGACGGGGAGCCCGGCGGGGACAGCAGGACGGCGAAGGAGAGGGTGGACGCCTGATGGGGCGCAGTGACACCGGCGGGCACCCGCAGGCGGGTGAGGTCGACCCCGGGACGGCGGGCCGGGTCTGGCAGGGGATGAACGCGCTCGTGCTGGAACGCTACAACCGGCGCAAGGCCGTTGCCGAGGCCCTCGGGATGAGCTTCGGCCGGGTCCGGGCGCTGCGCCGCCTCGCCGGCGGCCCGATCACCCTGCGGGAGCTGGCCGAACGGCTGACCGCCGATCCGCCGTACACCACCGTGATCGTCGACGACCTGGTGCGGCGCGGCCTCGCCGAGCGCATCACCAACCCTGCCGACCGGCGCTCCAAGCTGGTCCACCTCACCGAGGAGGGCGAGGCGAAGGCCGCGCTCGCCACCGGCATCCTCACCACCCCGCCGGACGCCCTGCTCGCCCTGCCGCCGGAGGACCTCCGCGCGCTCGACCGGGTGGTGACGAAGCTTCTGGGCTGAGCGCGCCGGCGGGTTCCGGGAGTTGGCCCAGGGGGGAGCGCGTTGTGACCTTGAGGTGAAATTAGGTTAGCCTCACCTAATGCACACTGCCTCCCTGGCCGCGACCACGGCCGGATACGCCATGCCCCAGCTCTGGCGGATCCTCACCAAGGCTGGCTACTTCCTCGGCCTCAGCGGGGCCATCGGAGCCACCGTCACCTATGCGACCGCCGTACGCCCGGCCCTGCGGGCCCCGGAAACGGGCGCCCGGGACGCCGAGGTGCTGCGAAGAAGGGCAGCGGGCTACCTGGCTGGGGCCGGCGCCGTCCTGCTGGTCGCGGGTTATTTCCAGCTCGCCGCCCGGGTGGCCCGGGCCGGGAAGGGGATGCCCTTCGGCGACGCGCTCGCCCCGGACCGGATCCTGGACTTCCTGCGGGCGCCCGCGGCCAAGGCGGCCTGGATCGCCCAGGGCACCGTGTACCTGCTCCAGAACGCCGTCCTGGTCGTGGCCGCCGCCGTCCTGATCGCCCTCGCCGTGCCGGCCGCCCGCCGCCACGTGGACCGGATCGCCCTCGCCGCGCTGCCGCTGGCCCTCGCCGTCACCCTGGTCGGCGCCGTGCCGACCACCGCTCCCGCCGACCTGGACGCGTGGCTGAACCTGGTGTTCGACCAGGCCCACATCGTGTCCGGCGTCGTCTGGCTCGGCGGCCTGGCCCTGCTCGCGGCCCTCGCCGGCACCCGCAGGCGCCTCGGCGACGGTGCCGGGCTGCTCTGGGCGGACGTGTGGCGGCGCTTCGGCCTCGTCGCGATGGTCTGCGTCGGTACCGTCACCGTCTCCGGACTGTGGCTGAGCTGGAGGCACGTCGGCGGCATCTCGCAGCTCTGGACCACCGGTTACGGAGTCGCGCTGCTCGTCAAGATCCTCCTGGTCGCCGGTCTGGTCGCGGCCGGCGCCTTCAACCAGCTCTGGCTGATGCCCCGGATCGTACGGGCGCGCAGCACCGACGACACCGGCTCGCTGCTGCACCTGACGCTCCGGCACTTCCCCAAGGTCGTCTGGGGCGAGGTCGCCCTCGGCGTCGCGGTGCTCGCCGTGGTGCCGTTCATCTCCGGCTCGGCCCGCGCCGAGGCCGGCAGCCCGAAGGCCGTCTCCTCCGGCACCCTCTTCGCCGGGGGAGCGGCGCTCGCCCTCGCGCTGGTCGCCTCCCTGTACGCGACGGTGCGGATGTCGGAGGCCCTGGCGCGGCGGTCCGCCGTGGCCTCAACTGCCTGATCCGCCCGTCCGTCCTACGTGTGGATCGCCTGCGCCACCGCCACCACCCGCGACCTGGCCCGCTTCGTCCGCCGCGACCTCGACGTCCCCAGGCCGCGCACCCACGCCCTCGGGTACTGGCGCCCCTGAAAGCCCGTACGGCCCGGCCGGGGCGCGGTCCCCCGGCCGGGCCGCACGTCTGCCATCTGTCTGCTCACACTGCTGAACGGTTGATGTCACAACGACCACCAACTCGCTGGGTCCGGTCGTCGGAAACCCACCGTTCGCGGTGACCCGATCAGGGCGTGGTGGGGTCCGGGGCGAAGTAGTCGTGGAGCATCTCGGTGGTCCACGCGGGCTGGTGGGTGTCGCCGCGGGGGCCGAACTCCTCGAACCAGGGCTTCACCTCGAGGATCGGGGTGCCGTTCACGGCGTCCAGGTCCTCGACGTGCAGGTCCAGGCCGTCGACCTTGAGGAGGCGGCAGCGGGAGGAGCCGAGCCAGTTGACGCGCCGCATGTTCCGGTGGCCGAAGACGCCGACCTCGGGCCACTGCGGGTTGTCGCGGGGGCGGCGGGCGCCGAAGTTCAGGTCGGTCGGGTCGGTCAGGTGGAACCGGAAGATCACGTCGAGATGGGAGAACGCCTCCAGCCCCTTGGTGGCCTCCGGTGGGAAGCGGTCGCCGTCGAGCCGGATGACGGCGCGGGTGCCTCCCCAGTAGTCGTCGGTGGGCTCGGTGCGGCCCCCCACCACGTACCCGAGTGCCTCCACGGTGAACACTTCGGTCACTGTGCTTCCCCTCCTGTGAACAGACCGCGCCAGGTCGGCGGGTCAGGCGGTGGCCGCCAGGTACTCGGCGGCGCGCCGGTCGACGGCGTTGATGACCGGGACCTTGCGGCCACGGTAGGCGGACAGCGCTCCGCGGATCTGCAGGGCGACGTCACGGGTACGGGCTGAGCGTACGCTCTGCATCGCGTCCAGCGATCGCGCCCAGATCGCGCAGGCCTCCTCGACGGAGTGCTGTTCGGCCTTCACGAGCCCGAGGTGGCCGAGGGTGACGGCGTGGGTGCGGGTGAACGCGGAGGCCTTACGCGTCGCGACGCTGCGCTCGAACTCCCGGGCCGCGCCGTCCAGGTCGCCGATGTCCCGCAGGGCCGACGCCGTCTCATGTGCCAGGGAGGCCTCGCCGAAGAAGAAGACCCGGGCCGGTTCCTCGTCGACGGGGGAGGCTGCGGACAGGTCGCGTTCGGCCTGGAGCAGTGCGGCGTTCGCTTCGGGGGCGCGTCCGGCTGCGGCGAGTGCGCGGGCGTGGACGACGCCGAGGAGGGAGCGCTCGCGCGGGCTCGCCAGCGCGTACCGGGCGCCGGACATGGAGGCCTCCGAGACCCTGACGGCGTGGCCCGGCTTTCCGAGGTCGACCGCCTGGTGGGCCATGGCACGCAGGACGTGGGCGGCCATGGCGGGATCGTCGGCTTCGGCCGCCAGTTTCACGGCGACGGTGTAGTAGTGCTGGGCGGTGGGGTGTTCGCCGTTGTCGAAGGCCGTCCACCCGGCCAGGTAGGCGAGTTCGGAGGCCGCGGAGAACATGTCGCGTCGCACCTGGTCGGAGGCGAAGGTGCCGCGGAGGAAGTCGTGGACGTCCGTGAGGAGGTACTGGGCGACCGCCGTGCGGCCGTGCCCGCCGCCGCGGCGCTGGTCGAGCTGGGAGAACAGCCCGGTCATCTCCCGCACGGCCTCCACATCAGCCCGACCGGCGCGGTGCCGGGTGCTGTTGCGGCTGTCGGCACGGGCTTTGTGATCCCACCAGCTGCTTGGCGGGATGCTCAACGCCCCGAGCGAGTACGTGAGGGTGCGGAGGAGCTGTCTGCGTTCCACGTCAACGTCGATCCGTCCAAGAGCCGCCAGGGCTTTCAGCGTATCCAAGTCCCAGTCCCGAAGATCCGGTTCCTCCTCGCCGAGTCCCATCGCGGCCAGGGTGATGTCCCGGTCGAGCCACCTGGTGAGGACTTCCGCGAGGTACTGCGGGAGGTTGCCGGAGGGGGTCCAGCCGTAGCGGACCCACTGGGTGACGGATGATCGACTCGGTCGCGCCGGGTCGTCGTGGGCGGCCGCGACCGCGCACAGGGCCCGGGCGAGGGCTTCGTTGGGTCGACCGGATTCACGGATGAGCTGGCCCAACCGCTCGTTGGGCTGACGAGTACGCCCCATGGGGGTCTCCCTGGCGGTGCCGCTAAACACGTTAAACAGCGGACGGTCGCCAACACCTTACTCCTAGCGACCATGGGCGGTTTCCTGTTTCTGCAAGGCGGTTTCAGGCCGCACGACGCGTCCGGCCGTCCTGAGGGCGGCAGTACGGCACGTCCTGGCATTCGACCCGAGTGAGGCGCCCCGATGGAGCCGAGACCACGCACCGTCACGATGAGGTTCCCCGCCGAACTGGCACGGATCGGCGCCGTTCGCCGCTGGGCCAAGGCGCAGCTGCCGGAGCTCGGTCTGCACCTGAACGCTCCACGGGTGGAGGACGTCCAGCTGGTGATGTCCGAGATCGCGGCCAACGCCGTTGTGCACGGCTGCGACGGCGGCCGGCCGGACGAAGAGCTGACTGCTGCGCTGTGTCTCACCCCGACCGGGGTGCTGCGGATGTCCGTCACCGACCCCGGGCCCGGCAGGCCCGAACCCCGGAAGCCGGGGGAGGGGGCCACCAGCGGTCGAGGTCTGATGCTCGTGGCTGGGCTGGTCGACCGGTTCGGTGTCGACGAAGGGCCGGACCACAAGGTGGTGTGGGCCGAACTCGACCTGCCCGGGGCGGTCCGGCCCTCCCCGGCAACGGTCTTCGGCCGGCAGGTCGAGCCGCAGGTCGTGGTGCTGTGCAGCGGCACCCCCGTACGGGTTGGCCGGCCCAGGTCGGCCGTCGGTATGCGGCTCGGTCAGCAGCCGGAGCTCGACCGGATACCGGCGGCGTAACCCCATCCGCCCATCGACTTCGGACCAGCGGACTCCGCGAGCCTGGCCGGACTATCAGACCGTACGGGACGTCGTCGTGCTCACCGCCGTGATGGACACCGTCCGGCTCGACCACCTCGACGCCCACCTCCGCAGGCAGGCCGCCCATCAGGTGGCGTGCCTGCGCGGCGCCCACCGGCCTCCCTGGACCTGGGGGAAGCGATGGCCGGCCGACCCGTCTCCGCCCCCTCGGCCCGTGCGGCTCTGCCGGCCGGCCGACACCGAACGGGAGAAACGATCATGATCTTCACCCTGCCGAACGGCACCCGGGCCGACCTCCTCCTGCCGCCCGCCGCCGACCTGCTCCACCAGGCCCCGGGCAGCATCCGCGTCCCGGATGCGAGCGCTTCGAGGCCAGCCGTACCGCCCTGCTCCTGGACCGCATTGTCCTGGTCCTGGACACCTGGCGCGGCTTCGAGATCCGCCTCAACACCAACCCCCGACCCGCCAACCAGCGCCTCCCGCACACCCGCGGCTACCCCTTCGGCGCCCGCGTCCTCATCGAACCCCTGCCACGAGGCAGCCGGTGAGCAGCAGCCGCGCCGGACGGCGCCCCTCCCGGCTTGGCAAGCTGGGGCACCACGAACGCCACCCGAGGCAAGGAGTGCCCCGTGCACACCGTCCTGACGACCGATCACCCAGCCTGGCAGCGCAACACCACCACCGGCCACTGGCAGCGCCCCCTGCGCACCGCCGGCGGCCGGTGGCTGGCCACGCTCAGCCCGACAGGCCTCGACCTGGCCTGCACGGACGGTACGGACGACCACAGGCCCGCCGTCGTGACCACCGACCCGGGCGACCTGCCCGACGCCGTGCCGACCGCCCTGCGCACCGGGCTGAACGCCCTCGGGCCGAGCGTGCGCGTGGCCAACCCCTGGCTGTGGGACGCGATCACCACCGCGATCCTGCGCCAGGTCGTCCGCGCCGACCAGGCCCGCAAGCTCTACCGCACCTGGTGCGCCGTCCACGGCACCGAGTTGCCCGCCCACGGCCACGCCCACCACACGGCACCCGAGCCCGACGCGGTGCTGGCCCTCACCGACGAGCAGTTCGCCGCCGTCGGCACGACTTTCCACCGTACGGCGCTGCGCGCGGCCGCCACCGCCTACCTGGAACGCCGTGCCCGCTGGGAGCAGTCGGATGCTGCCGCCCTGGCGACCGAACTCGTGAACGTGCCGAGGATCGGCCCCTGGACGGCGGCCGCGGCCGCCGCGGACTTCACCGGCGACTTCTCGGTCTACCCGCACGCCGATCTCGCGGTCCGCACCTGGGCCGCCCGCATCGACCCCGACCACCCCTGGCCCGCCGCCGACAAGCCGAAGAAGACCGAGGCCCTGTTCGGCGCGCACTGGCACCATCTGGCCGGCCACGACCCGCGCCACCTGCACACCCTGACCCTGTCGACACTCACCTGGGGGGCCCATGCCCGCACCGATCAGCTCGGAGGATCCGACCCGCACCACCCGTGACCCGGTCGCCGGAGCCGATCCGAACCGGATCCTCGACTGCCTGTTCGTCAACGCCCCGCTGCGCGACTACGACCTGCGCCCGCGTGTCAACGACTACACCCTTCCGGTCCTCGGCATGGGCTACCTCGCCACCCACGCCGCCCAGCACGGCTTCAACGTCGGCATCCTGGACGCCGAGGCCCACGGACTCGGCGTCCAGGACACCGCCGACATCATCAACGAGCTGCGGCCGCGCTGGGTGGGCTTCAACCTCCTCGCCCCGACCTACGACCTCACGGCGAGGATCGCGGCCAGGCTCGACCCGGTGATCTCCCTGATGGCCGGCGGCCACCACGCCAAGGCCGACCCGCAACGCGTGCTCGCCGACCCGCGGTTCGCGCGGCTGGACGCCCTGGTGATCGGCGAGGGCGAGACCCGGGTCACCGCCCTCCTCGGCGACGTCCACCGCCGTCGGGAGCTGCCGAAGGTGATGTGGCGCGACCGCCTCCTCGGCACCACCGCCACCGGTATCCCGCGCCCCGGCGACACCGCCCCCTGGCTCGCCCCCGACATCAACTCGCTCACCCTCGACCGCCGCTACCTCGCGCAGGACCCGTTCCAGGCCGACGACGGCCGATGGGAGGCCAACCTCGTCTGCTCGCGCGGCTGCCCCTACGAGTGCGGGTTCTGCGGCGCCGCCGCCTCCATGAACCCCGAGGTCAGCATCCGCACCCGAACCCCCGAGAACATCATCGCCGAGCTGCACCAGCTCCACGACCGGTACGGATGTACCGCGTTCAGGGCCGTCGACGACCTGTTCCTCGGCGCGCGCCGCGTCATCCACCCGGCCCTGGAGGCCTTCGCCGCCGAACGCATCGGTGAGAAGTACGTCTGGGACGCCACGGGGCGGATCAACGTCCTCGCCCGCGAGGACGACACCGTCCTGGAACAGCTGCGAGCCAACGGACTGCGCGAGGTCGCGCTCGGCATCGAGTCCGGCTCCCCGCGGATCCTGCGTGCGATGGACAAACGGATCACCCCCGGGATGACCCTCGACGTCACTCGCCGGCTCCTGGAACGCGGAATCGGCGTGAAGGGGTACTTCATCCTCGGCTACCCCGGCGAGACCCGGGACGACGCGCTCGCCACCCTCGCCCACATCCGCGATCTCTGGGCCCTCTCCGACCGCTTGGAGGGCACCTTCCGGGCCTCCGCCTTCACCTTCCGCCCCTACCCCGGCAGCCCCGTCTTCCACCGCCTCGTCCAACAGGGCCACGACCCCGAGGCCATGCAGACCTACCAGGACATCGACCTCACCGACCACGGCGCCGACGAGGCGATGCGCGGCCGCGACGAGTTCAACTTCGGTACCGGCCAGCAGTTCGGTGACGTCCCCCTCACCCGGCTCCACGGCTGGCTCGCCGACATCTCCCGCGAACAGCACCACCGCAACTCCACGCTCCGTCAGCAGGTCGGGACGTGAGCGGCCTGCTGATCAGCGTCGACGGGCCCAGCGGGCTGGGCAAGTCCACCGCCGTCGCCGCCACCGCCCGCGCTCTCTCCGCGTCAGGACACACCGTCCACACCGCCACCGGCCCCTCGGCCACCCCCTACGGCACCGCGGTGCGCCGGGCCGCCGCGACGATGCGCGGCCCCGCCCTCGCCCTGGCCGTCGCCGCCGACCGCCTCCACCAACTCGACAACGACATCCGCCCCCACCGCGCGGCCGGCACCACCGTGCTGATGGACCGCTGGATGCCCTCCACCCTCGTCCTCCAGCGTGCCGACGGAGTCGACGTCGATTTCCTCCTCGCCATCAACCAGGGCGCCGACGTCCCCGACCTCGCGGTCATCCTCACCGCCGACCCGGACACCGTGCAGCGACGCCTGGCCGCCCGCGGCACCCGGCACCGCTTCGAACTCGACGCCGCCGCCACCGCCCGGGAACTCCGGCTCTACACCGAGGCCCTCCCGATCCTGGACCGACTCGGCTACCGGCTCCACACCATCGACACCACCCACCTCACCTCCGAGCAGACCGCACAGGCCATCCTGGAAGCGGTCCCGGCCCGAGCGATCAACACCAAAACCCCACAGGGAAGTTGGAGAGAGCATGAGTAGCAGCACAACCACGACCCCGCCGCCGGTGGTCGACGTCCACGTGATCGCCCGCACCCCCGACGGCAAGATCCTGCTGTCCCAGCGCGGCGGCCCCTACGGCTACGGCCAGTGGCATGCCCCCAGCGGCAAACTCGACCCCGGCGAGAAGCCGGCCGAGGGCGCCGCCCGCGAGCTCGAGGAGGAGACCGGCCTCCTGGTCGATCCGGACCACCTCCGCCTCGCCTACACCGTCCTGCACCGCCAGGACCCCGCCACGCTGCGCCTCGGCCTGTTCTTCGTCGCCACCGAGTGGGAGGGCGAGCCCGTCAACCGCGAGCCCGAGAAGTGCCTCGACCTGCGCTTCTTCGCCGATGGCGCCCTGCCGGAGGACCTGATCCCCTACCCGGCCGCAGGCATCCACGGCGCCCTCACCGATCCCGGCGGCCTGGCGCACCACAACTGGCCGACCGCGTGAGCACGGGGGCGGTCGGGCGCGCCCGACCTCCCCCGGAGAACTCCGATGTGACGTGGCACCGGGCTGTGGGTGGTCAGCCGTAGGGGATGACGGCGACCGGGCAGTGGACGTGGTGGATCGCGGCGTGTGCGACGGGGCCGAGGTGGTGGTGGCGGAGGGGGGCGTGGTGCAGGCGGCGGCCGAGGACGAGCAGGCGGGCGGTGGCGGCCGCGTCGACGAGTTCGACGGCGGGCTTGCCGCGGACCAGGTCGGCGGTGACCTCGACGTCGGGGTGGCGGGTCCGGAGCGGGGCCAGGGCCGCGGTGAGGCCGTCCCGTTCGACGGCGGAGACCTCGGGCTCCAGCCCGCCGATGGCGTCGAAGGACATGTACTCGCTGCCGGCCGGCGGGGACCAGACGTGGACCACCCGCAGCGGGACGGAGCGCAGGGCGGCGGCCCGGAAGGCGAACTCCAGCACCTCCTCGGCGGGGTGGGTCAGGTCGAGGCCGACGGTGACCGGGCCGTCCGGTTCGTCGTGGTCGGCGCGGACCAGGACGACCGGGCAGGCGGAGCGCCGCAGCACCTCCTGGCTGACCGAACCGACCAGGAAGCCGCGCAGGGTGCCGAGCCCGCGGGAGCCGAGCACGAGGAGGGCGGCGCGGTGTGAGGCGTCCTCCAGCGCCTCGACCGGGTCGGCGGACACGGCGGACGAGACGACGGAGAGGCCGGGCGCCAGGGCGGTCAGCGCGGACTCGCGCTCGGCGAGGTGGGCCAGGGCACGGTGGTAGGTCTGGTCGCTGCCGACCACGTCCCGCTTGGGCCAGGGCCAGGCCTCCAGGACCTCCAGCGGGACGGCGCGGCGCTGCGCCTCGTGGGTGGCCCACTCGGTGGCGGTGAGGCTCTCGGGGGAGCCGTCGAAGCCGACGACGACCGGGCCGCCGACGGGGCCGGCAGCGGCGGGGCCGACGGGGCCGGTCGACGCGGGTTCGGACACGGGAACTCCTCGGGTTCCGCGGCGCGGGGAGGGCCGTACCCGGCCCGCCGGGGCCGCCTCGGGACTGCGACCCCAGTATCGGCGGTGGGCGGGGACGGCACCTCTCGGGGCGCTCGGGCCTCCGGCGGGGTGGGGCTCAGGCCTTCTGCGGGTCGGGATCCGAGACGCTTAGGCAAGCCTGACTTCCGCGATGCGGAGGGTACCCGCCCATGCCGTCTCCGACCGCCGCAACGGTCAGCGCGACCACACCGACACCGACACCGACACCCACGGGGACGGCGTTGGTGGCAGCCGCGGTGGCGGTGGCCAACGTGCTGATCCTGGTCGGCGCGGTGCTGAGCATGCGGGCGGGGCACGACGGCGGGCGCGGGGCGGAGCGCGGTTGAACGAATTTTTCCCGGCGCTGTCACACTCGGGCGCCGGGATCCGTCGGGTCGGTGAGAGCACATCGAACGCCCGAGAGGAACACGAGAATGAGCACCGACCGCACCGCGGGATCCAGCACCGCCCGCTCGATCACCGCCGAGATCCCGCTCCGCCCCCGGCTGGCCACCGACCCGAACGAGCTCGTCCCCGAACTCGCCGACGTCTCGGCCGCGTTGTTCCGGGCGGTCGGCAACCGCTCGCTCCCGCGCGGCACCGTCAGCCTGGTCCAGCTGCGGGCCGGGCAGCTCGCCGGCAGCACCTACCTGACCGTCCTGCACACCGGCTTCCTGCGCAAGGCCGGTGAGTCGGAGGAGCGGATCACCTCGGTGTCCACCTGGCAGGACTCGCCGTACCTGACCGCGGCCGAGCGGGCGGCCCTCGCGCTGGTGGACGCCGTGCTGCAGCCCAACCCGGACGGCGAGCGGGTGTCGGACGAGCTGTACGCCGAGGTCGCCGCGCACTACGACGAGAAGGCGCTGGTCACGCTGATGCTGGCGATCGGACAGGTGAACTTCTTCACGGCGATCGCGCTGATCGCCAAGCCCGTCCCCGGGAGGGCGTTCACCGACCCCTGGTCCTGAACTCCGGCCCGGGACCGGCCCCTCGGGCGTTTCGCCCGGCGGGCCGGTCCCGCGTTTCAGCGGGTGGCAAGGTCTCAGCGGGTGGCGAGGATTCAGCCTGTGGCGAGGAGGCCGGAGACCAGGGAGCGCAGTCCGTCGCGGTAGCTGTCCTGGGCGGTGAGGGTCTCCCAGCGGTCGGCGACCTGGGCCAGTCGGGGGTGGACGGCCGGGTCGAGGCCGGCGAAGACCTGCTCCCGGTAGGTGGGGCGGTCGTCGTCGGTGCGGCGCCTGGCAGCGGTGGTACGGACCACGATCTCCCCGGCGGTGTAGTACCAGATCGCGCGGTAACCCTGGACGGCGCGTTCCGGGGGCAGGCCGCAGTCGACCAGTCCGTCGACGATCTGCTCGACGAACCAGAGGGCGTGAGTGGAGAACAGGTCGTCGGCGGCCAGGACTTCGACGATCCAGGGGCAGGCGGCGAGCGCATCGTGGATCGCGGCGGCCGCGGTGAGGACGCGTTCGCGCGGGTCCGCCGGGAGCTCGACCGGGTGGAGGGTGCGGGCGGCGTAGTCGTCGAGCAGCAGGACGAGCAACTCCTCCTTGTTGCGCACGTGGTGGTAGAGCGCCATCGGGGTGCTGCCGATGTCGGTGGCCAGCCGGCGCATGGTCAGTCGCTCGACGCCCTCCTCGGCCACGATCCGGCGGGCCGCCTCGACGACCTCCTCCTGGGAGATGCGGGGAGGGCGGCCGGTGGCCTTGCGGGGGGTGGGGGAGGGCTGCTGCATCCCCTCATCATGCCTCGTCTCGTCATGCCTCGTCCGGGGGGCCCGTCGTGCCTCGCCGGTCCTGGGCGGCTCGACAGCGCTGAGCTTCCGAGGGTACTTTCCTTACATGTATAAAAACTCGCGAGGCCGCCCCGGCCTGGTGCTCGCGGCGGTCACCGTCGCCCAGTTCGTCCTCGCCCTCGACCTGTCGGTGGTCAACGTCGCGCTGCCCGCGATCCGCGACGCCCTGGGCTTCGCCCCGCTCGACCTCTCCTGGGTCATCCACGTCTACGCGCTCACCTTCGGCGGGCTGCTGCTGCTCGGCGGCCGCGCCTGCGACCTGTACGGGCGGCGGCGGTTGCTGATGCTGGGCCTGGCCGTCTTCGGGCTCTGCTCGCTCGCGGGCGGGCTGGCCCAGCATCCCTGGCAGCTGGTCGCCGCCCGTGCCGGGCAGGGCGTGGGCGCCGCGGCGGCCGCCCCGGCCGCGCTGGCGATGCTCACCACCGCCTTCCCCGAGGGCCCCCGGCGAGTGCGCGCCCTCGGGGTGTGGAGCGCCGCCAACGCCGCCGGGGGCGCGCTGGGCGTGCTGGCCGGCGGGGTGCTGACCGAGTACGCCGGCTGGCGCTGGGTCATGCTGGTCAACCTGCCGATCGTGGCGACGGCGCTCGCGCTGCTCCCCGAGGGGATCGGGGCCGGGGCGCAGCCCGTACGGCGGGAACGGCTGGACGTGCTCGGCGCGGTGCTGTCCACCGGGGGCGTCGGGTTGCTGGTGTTCGGCGTCGTCCGGACCGAGAGCCGAGGGTGGGGCTCCCCGGCCACCCTGGCGACGCTGGGCGCTGCGGCTGCGCTGCTGGTCGCCTTCGTGGCGGCCGAACTCCGTTCTCCGGCGCCGCTGTTGCGGATCGGGTTGCTGCGCAGCCGGTGGGTCGCCGGGGCGAACGTGCTGGTGTTCCTGGCTGCCGCCGGGCAGTTCGCGGCCTTCTACTTCGTCTCGCTCCACCTCCAGCAGGTGCTCGGGCTGGGCGCTGCCGCCACCGGGGCCGCGTTCCTGCCGTTCTCGGCGGGGCTGGTGGTGGGCTCGCTGGTCGCGACCCGGATCACCGCGCACCGCGGCCCGCGGGTGGCCCTGGTGCCCGGGGCCGTACTGGCCGCCGTCGGGCTGGGCTGGTTCGCGCTGATCAGTCCGGACGGTGGGTTCCTCGGCGACGTCCTGGGCCCGTCCCTGGTCACCAGCGTCGGTACCGGGCTGGTGCTGGCCCCCGTCGCCGCCGCCGCGACCACCGGTGTCGCACCCCGCGAGGCCGGGGCCGCCTCCGGGCTGCTCAACAGCTCGCGCCAACTCGGCGGCTGCGTCGGGCTGGCGGCCCTGGCCACCCTCGCCGCCCACCGCACCGGCTCGGTCACCGGATCGAGTACCGGGGCGACCACCGGGCCGGGCGCCGGGCCGGCCGCCTTGGACGCCGGGTACGCGCTCGGGCTGGCCGCCGGTGCCGTGCTGTTCGCGCTGGCGGCGGTCGTCGCCGTCACCGTCCTGCCCCGGCGGCGGCCCGGCACGCCCGAGGGGCGTCCGCTCGCCGCCGGAGAACGCCAAGAAGACCTCCAACTGGAAGGAACCTCCTCATGACCACCACTCCGATCGCCGTCGTCGACCTGTTCGCCTCGGCGCTGCACTTCCGCCCCGACGGCGAACTGCGGGCCGCCGAACGGCGGATGACCGGCGGCGGTGCCGGTGCCGAGGGCGCCTGGCAGGCCGCGGCCTTCCATGTGGAGACCGACGCCGATGTGCACGCCGACCACTGGGAGATGCACCCGGAGGCGGAGGAGGCGGTGTGCTGCCTGGCCGGCGGCGCCCGGGTCTTCTTCCGTCCGGTCGAGCCCGGTGCGGCAGAGGAGTCGGTGCGGCTGGCGGCCGGGAGCGCCGTGATCGTCCCGCGCGGCCGCTGGCACCGGCTCGAACTCGACGGTCCCAGCGACCTGATGTCGATCACCCTGCGGGCCGGGACCCGGCTGGAGCGGCGGGGTGCCGAGGACTGACCGCCGGGCCGAGGCGGCCGGGCCGGGTGGGCCGAGCGGGTGGCCGCCCGGCCCGATCCGGGAGAAGTTGCCGGAAGGCGGCGACGGCCCTCCGCCTGTCGGGCGGAGGGCCGTCGCGTGGAAGCCTGCGGCGGTCAGGTCAGGTCAGGTCAGGTCAGGTCATGTCAGGTCGGATCGGGTCGGGTCAGGTCAGGAGGGGTCAGGCCGCAGCGCGGGCGGCCTTGGTGCGGGCGGAGTCGAAGACGGCGGCCGGGTTCCCGTAGTACAGCCACGGGCCGGCGATCTCCCGGCCCATCCCGCGGAAGAGGTCCAGGGCCTGCGCCGGGCGGCCGTTCTCGATCAGGGCGTGGGCGGTCCAGCCGCGTGCCGCGACGATGCCGGGGTGGGCGGGATCGGCGGCCGCCAGGTCGAGCAGGGCCGCGTCCACGGCGGCCGTGTAGGCGGGGGAACGGTAGAGCGAGGAGGCGGACTTGTCGCGCAGGATCTGCTCCCAGTACGCCCGCAGCTTGAGCGCCGTCAGCAGGCTGCCGGCCGGCGCGCCGGCGATCGCCTTGTCGGCGAACTCGTGCATCAACTCGTTGCTGCCCAGCCACTTCTCGCACCAGTACTGCAGTGCGGAGACGTGCGCGCCGAGGTGGTGGGGCTCGCGGGCCACGATCTCCGCCCACAGTGCGCGGTAGCGCTCGTGCGACCAGCCCTGGCCCATCGCGATCGGCTGCTGCACCACCCAGGCGTTCGGGTCCCCGGGCTGGGCGAGCCGGACCGCCTCGTACGACACCTCCTCGGCCTCCTGCAGCACCTGGTGGAAGCCCATGGCCTGCTCGCGGGTCACCTGCGAGGCGTACTTCGCGGTGCGGATCTGCCACGCCCGCTTGACCAGCGCATCGGTGTGCACCTGGGCGGCCTGGGGGCTGTCCGGCTGCTCTTCGCGCCACTTCCGGAGCCAGCCGTCGTCGGTGGCCGCGAGGGCGCCGAACGGGTTCATCCGGGAGTAGCGGGTGCTCCAGTCGACATCGCCGTCCGAGAGGTAGGCGTCGGCCGGACGCCAGTCCCCGGCCTTGGCCGCGTCCAGCGCCGCTCGCGCGGCAGGGTCAGCGGGTGCGTCGCCCACTTCGACCAGCTCCGCGCGCGGCACCAGACCCGCTGCGGCCGCGTCGAGCCCCCTGGCGGCCTTGCGGCGCTTGTTCAGCCAGAGGCCCAGTCTGATGAGGAGGATGAGGAGGGGGACGATGACGAAGGGGTGGGACATGAACCTGCTTCTCCACGAACTTCTTCGCACAGGTGTGCGTTCGGTGAAGATCGTACAGTTCGGGTGCGGAGCCGTGTGCGCGGCCGGATCGGCGCATCGACCGGTGAGCTGACCGGGGGCACGCTCATGCTGGCCGAAGAGGGCTGCGGCAGCTACCTCAGGCTGGTCTTGAACGGCCCACGAGAGGGCGAGGTCTGGCAGATCGACCCGGACTGGGGCGGCTTCGTCCCAGTGAGCCCCTGCTTTCGCACGTGGTACACCGAGTGGCTGCAGTAGGTGACCAGCCATCAGCCATCAACCCGACCGGGTCAGCGCCAGGACGTCGGGGATGTGACTGCGGCTCCCGGCCTCGCTTCCGCCCCTCCTCGCACGTGTGTCCGGCCCGGGGGTGAACGATCGTCGAGTCGTGCCGATTCCCCGGTGGAGGCGGTAAGTTGGCGGCTGCCGATTGTGGGGAGGACCACTGACGTGAGCACCGACGAGGCTGCGCTCGGCAGCGCCGTGAAGGCCGTCATCGCCGCCGCGAGTACCGATGATCTGGCCGGGCTGTACCGGGCCGTGATGCCGCCGGATGGTGGGGACACTCCTCCGGCCGAGGTCGCCAGATGGTTCGGGTTGCTCCTCGTCCACCTGGCACTCACCGCCGCGTCCGCTTCGGAGCTGGAGCGGGGCAGTTCCCGGGAGACGGTCTCGGAGTGGCTCGAGGAGGTGCTGGGGCCGGTACCGACCCCGGCGCTGCTGCGCGCCGGGGATCCGACCCGGATCGACCACGTCGAGGCGGTGAGTGCCACCGAGAGCTACGCCCAGTGCCGGGAGTACGCCGTCGACCTGATCCGGCTGGGCCTGGTCGACCCGAACGAGGAACCGGACGAGCGGGGTGTCGACGCCCACTGCGCGGTGACGAACGACAAGCAGATGCGGATCATGGTGATGGCGATGCTCGGCCGCCTCGGCGCCGGTCCCGGCGCGCGCCGTTGACGGTGCCCCGGTGGCGGCGGTGAACTCCGGCCGACCAGGGTGGTCGGCTGCGGCCGCAGCGGCACGGGCCGGCTGCCCGGGCCGGCTGCCTGCCGGCCCGCACCCGGCCGCCGACAGGTCCGGTCCCTCCGTGATCAGCCAAGGGTGTCCAGGTACCGGTGAATGATCAACTCACTCTGTGCGGCCTGCACGGCGGCCCGCGAAGCGGCTGGCGCCGGCCCGGCGAGGTGCCTCAGCGCCGGTGGCGGCCCCGGTGCCGGACGGCCGGGGCGGACGGCCGCGCCGGGAGGAACAGCCGGGCCGCCTCCCGGCCCAGGTTGACGCCGATGGCCAGGGACAACGCCGTGGCGGTGGCGTGCCCGAGGCGGCCGAGGCCGGCCTCCGGTTCGCCGCGGACGAAGGCGAGCAGCCCGAAGTACAGCAGCGACCCGGGCAGCAGCGACCCCAGGGCCGCGGTGACGTACGGCAGCACCGAGCCGCCCCGGTAACGGGCCATCAGCTGGCCGGACAGGCCGACCAGGACGGCGGCCAGGCCGGTGGCCACGATCGGCTCCGTGCCGGCGTCGGCCAGCACGGAGTACGTGGTCCAGCCCGCCGCGCTGTTGACCAGGACGGCCGGCAGGGTGGTCGGCTCGGTGTTGAGCAGCACCGCGAAGGTCAGCGCGAGCAGGACGGCGGCCGCGAGTTGCAGCGGCGGGTTGGAGGTGGCGGCCGGGCCGCTCTCGGCCGCCAGGTCCGCGCCGTTGTTGACCCCGATGTAGAGCACGGTCATCACCCCGACGACCACGCCCGCCAGTAGGTACAGCACCTCCAACAGCCGTGCGGCGGCGGTGAGGTAGAAGCCCGCGAGGCCGTCCTGCACGGCCGCGACCATCGGCCAGCCGGGCAGCAGCGCGTACAGTCCGCCGGTGATCACCACCGAGCCGCGCAGCTGCAGCTGGTTGAAGGACATCAGGATGCCGACCACCGCGGCCGGGGTCGCGGCCGCCGCGATCCGGTAGAACTCCGGCAGGTCGTGCCGTTCGACCCGGTCGGCCAGCACGCCGCCCACCACCGTGGTGACCACGGCGCTCACGAACACCAGCCAGGCCCGGGCGTCGGCCCGGCCGCCGACCAGCAGGGTGGCGGCGCCGGCCAGCAGGCCGGAGGAGAGGACCAGGACCCAGGCCGGGTAGTGGCGGCAGTGCCGGCGCACGGCGCGCAGCCGCCGGTGGGCGTCGTCCACGGCGAGACCGCCCGCGGTGATCTCGGTGACCAGCCGGAACAGCGCGGCCAGCCCGGAGTAGTCCCCGGTGGGGCGGCGGACGAAGCGTTCGGCCGTCACCGGCGGGTCGCCGTGGCCGGGCCGGTAGGAGATCGCGACCCGGGTGAAGGCGACCTGGGGGTCGCAGGGGCGGACCCGGTAGGTGCGCGCCACGGCGAGCATCGCCGCCTCGACGTCCTCGGCGCCCTCGCCACAGATCAGCATCAACTCGCCCACCAGCAGCGCCAGTCCGAGCACGGCGGCGACCGCGGCGGGCCCCGGCTCGGCCGCACCCTCGTCCTCCTCCTCGCCGTGCCCGGCCGCCGGGTGGGCGGAGTTCGGGGAACGCAGCAGCGGCAGCATCTGCTCCGGCCAGCGGACCGCGCCACCCACCGCCCGGGGCGGTCTTCCGGAGCCGGGATCGGCCTCCTCGGCCGCGCCCGGTCCGCCCTGCGACGGCACCCGCGAACCGTCCGGCCCGGCCGTCCCGGCCCGCGCACCGCTCTCCTCGTGTTCCCGCATCGTCGCTCCCTGGACCACCCCCCAACTCGGCTGCTCTCGGCACTCCTTCGACTACCCATCGTCACCACTTCGTGAACGTCGCACCCGGAGTGCGGAATGATCCGCGCGCCCCGCTCGGCGGCCGGCGCCGTCTCATCATGCGGACGATTGCGCGGTTCTCCGGCCGGAAACCGGCGGGCCGGACGTAGGGTGACAGGTGCAGCTGGTTCGCCCCGTCCGCCAGGCGGGGCGTCGTAAGAGGGAACCCGGTGACGCCTTTCAACAGGCCAGTCCGGGACTGCCCCGCAGCGGTGAGTGGGAACGACCGCCGTCATACGCACTGGGCCCGGGTCGGGTCTGGGAAGCGACGGCCAGTAGGTGCCGGTCCTCGACGAGGACGGGCGGGCCCGCGAGTCCGAAGACCTGCCACTGCCCGGGCGCGACCGTTCGCGCCCGGCCATCCGGTGACCTCGAGGGCGGGTCGGCGACCACACCAGGCGGAGCCGTACCCGTGTGCGGGCGGTCGCCCGGTCTGTCGTCCCTTCGCGTCCTCGCCCCCGTCGCCGGGCACTTGAGGAATCAGACTCGCGAAGGAGAGTCCCTTGACCACGAAGTCCGCAGCCGCGGCGACCCTCGCCACCGCCCACGGCTACCCCCGGCAGGGCCGGGGCCGGGAGTTGAAGAAGGCGATCGAGGGCTACTGGAAGGGCGCCGTCACCGCCGAGGCACTGCTGGCCACCGCCGCCGACCTGCGCCGGGGGAACTGGCAGCAGCTCGCCGACTCCGGCATCGAGGAGGTCCCGACCGGCGACTTCTCGCTCTACGACCACGTGCTGGACACCACCGTGGCGGTCGGCGCGATCCCGCCGCGGCACCGGGAGGCGGTCGACGCCGACCCGCTGGACGGCTACTTCGCCATGGCGCGCGGCAACCAGGACGTCGCTCCGCTGGAGATGACCAAATGGTTCGACACCAACTACCACTACCTCGTCCCGGAGTTGGGACCGGACACCGCCTTCGCCGCGAACCCGGCCAAGGCCGTGGCCGAGTTCGAGGAGGCCCTCGCGCTCGGCCATGACGCCCGTCCGGTGCTGGTCGGGCCGGTCACTTACCTGCTGCTCGCCAAGCCGGCGCCCGGGGTGGCCCCCGACTTCCAGCCGATCACCCTGCTGGACCGGCTGCTGCCCGTCTACGAGGAGCTGCTCACGGCACTCCGGGCCGCGGGCGCGCAGTGGGTGCAGTTGGACGAGCCCGCGCTCGTCCAGGACCGGACCCCGGCCGAGCTGAACGCGGCCGCCCGGGCCTACCGTGAGCTGGGCGCGCGGACCGACCGGCCGAAGCTGCTGGTGGCGAGCTACTTCGACCGCCTCGGCGACGCCCTGGCGGTGCTGGCCAAGGCCCCGGTGGAGGGCCTGGCGCTGGACTTCACCGGGCCGGCCGCCGCCAACCTGGAGGACCTCGCCGCCGTCGGCGGGCTGCCCGGCAAGCGCCTGGTCGCCGGGGTGATCGACGGGCGCAACATCTGGATCAACGACCTGGGCGCTTCGCTGGCCACCCTGGCCACCCTGCTCGGGCTCGCCGACCGGGTCGACGTCGCGCCGTCCTGCTCGCTGCTGCACGTGCCGATCGACGCCACCCTCGAACGCGACATCGACCCGCAGATCGCCCGCTGGCTGGCCTTCGCCAAGCAGAAGGCCACCGAGGCCGCCCTGCTGGCCCGCGCCCTGCGCGAGGGCACCGGCGCGATCACCGCCGAACTCGCCGCCAACCGCGCCGACCTGGCCTCCCGCGCCACCTCGCCGATCACCCGGGACCCGGCCGTCCGCGCCCGCACCGCGGCCGTCACCCCGGGCGACGCCCGGCGCGCCCAGCCCTACCCCGTACGGGCCGAGGCCCAGCGGGCCCGGCTCGCACTGCCGCTGCTGCCGACCACCACCATCGGCTCCTTCCCGCAGACCACCGAACTGCGCGTCGCCCGCGCCGACCTGACCGCCGGGCGGATCGACGCCGCCGCGTACCGGGAGCGGATGGCGGCGGAGGTCCGCGAGGTCATCGCCTACCAGGAGAAGGCCGGGCTGGACGTCCTGGTGCACGGCGAGCCCGAGCGCAACGACATGGTCCAGTACTTCGCCGAGCAGCTCACCGGCTACCTGGCCACCCGGCACGGCTGGGTGCAGTCCTACGGCACCCGCTACGTCCGGCCGCCGGTGCTGGCCGGGGACATCTCCCGCCCGCACCCGATGACGGTCGACTGGTTCCGCTACGCCCAGGACCTGACCGACCGTCCGGTCAAGGGCATGCTGACCGGCCCGGTCACCATGCTCGCCTGGTCCTTCGTCCGCGACGACCAGCCGCTCGCCGAGACCGCCCGGCAGGTCGCCCTCGCCCTGCGCGACGAGGTCACCGACCTGGAGGCGGCCGGCGCCGCCGTCGTCCAGGTCGACGAACCGGCCCTGCGCGAGACCCTGCCGCTGCGCGCCGCCGGCCGCCCGGCCTACCTGGACTGGGCCACCGAGGCCTTCCGGCTGGCCACCTCGGGCGTGCGCGCCGACACCCAGGTGCACACCCACATGTGCTACGCCGAGTTCGGCGCGATCATGACCGCGATCGACGACCTCGACGCCGACGTCATCTCCCTGGAGGCCGCCCGCTCGCACATGGAGGTCGCCGGGGAGCTGGCCGCCGCCGGGTACCCGCGCGAGGTCGGCCCGGGCGTCTGGGACATCCACTCCCCGCGCGTGCCGAGCACCGAGGAGGCCGTCGAGCTGCTCCGGGCCGGTCTCGCGGCGATCCCGGCCGAGCGGCTCTGGGTCAACCCCGACTGCGGCCTCAAGACCCGCGGCTGGCCCGAGACCCGCGCCTCGCTGGAGAGCCTGGTCGGCGCCGCCCGCCGCCTGCGGGCCGAACTCACGGGCTGACCACGAGAGTTCGGGGGGGCGGGCCCGGCGCACGACTGCCGGGCCCGCCCCCGCGCGGGGGCGGTGTCGCGCCTGGGGTCGGTGATTCAGGGTCAGGACTTCCGGCGGCGGCGGCGGGCCGGGGCCGACCGGTCGACCCTGGCCCCGGCCCCGGTCCCGGCCCCGGTCCCGGCCTCGCCCCGGTCGGCCCGTGCTACCTCCCGGCCCGGCGGCTGCCGAGTCGCAGGCCGCCGAACACCAGGCCGCCCACGAAGAGGACGATCCCGATCAGGAGCAGCCACAGCAGCCCCTTCACCAGGACACCCACGAAGCCGAACACCACCGCGATGAGCAGGATGAACAGGAGCAGTGCCATGTCGTTCCCCTTCCCCTTCGTCTCTTCGTGTCCGCCTGTCAGGCTCGTGTCCGCCGTCGGGTGCCGCCGTCAGCGGTCGCGCCCGAGGGCGCCCTCGACCCGGTCGGCGGCGCCGCGCGCGGCGTCCTTGACGTCGTCCGCGGCCTGCTTGACCTTCGACTCGACCTGATCGGCCTGGCCCTCGCCCTTGAGCTTCTGGTCGCCGATCGCGTCCCCGGCCTTCTCCTTGGCCTTCCCGGCCAGTTCCTGCGCCTTGTTCGACAGGCTGCCCATGCGGTCCTCCCGTGGTCCGTGGTCCGTCGTCCGTCGGTGGCGTGGTGCCACCGCCTGTTCGTCTGCGTTTGCCCCGTAATCGCCCTTCCATGCACCGGGGCGGATCGGTGTCCTGGCGCGTTGCGCGGCGCGGTGCGGCCGCCCGGCTGAGATGCTCTGCCGGTGGAGACCAGGGACACGGGCCGGATCGAGGCGTTCAGCGACGGGGTGTTCGCGATCGCGATCACCCTGCTGGTGCTGGAGATCAAGATCCCTCAGGCGCACGGGGCGGCGGAGCTGTGGCGGGCGCTCGGGGCGCAGTGGCCGTCGTACTTCGCGTACGTGGTGAGTTTCCTGGTGATCGGCGTGGTCTGGGTGAACCACCACACCCTGTTCGTCCACCTCGCGCGGGTCGACCGCACCCTGATGTTCCTCAACCTGCTGCTGCTCATGCTGATCTCGGTGCTGCCGTTCCCGACCGCCGTGGTCGCGCAGAACCTGCGCAACGGCTCGGCGGCGAACGTCGCGGCGGCCGTGTACGGCGCGGTGATGGTCGGCCAGTCGGCGCTGTTCTCCGCCTTCTGGAACCACGTCACGCGCACCGGCCGGTGCTTCGACGAGCGGGTGGACGTGCCGGCCGCCCGGGCGGCCCGGTGGCGGTTCGAACTGGGGCTGGTGGTCTACCCGCTCACCGTCGCGCTGGCCTTTCTCTCCGCCCCGGCGGCCCTCGCCGTCCACGGACTGCTGGCCGTCTACTACGGGTTCAACCAGGTACGGGTGCCGCTGCTGGCCCAGGGGGCGTGACCGAATCGCGGAACGGCGGGCGGGGGAGGGCCGGTTGTCGTAGCCTCCGGGCCATGGACCACGACTTCGCCACCCGCTTCGCCCAGGACTGGGCCGCCGCCTGGAACTCCCACGACCTGGAGCGCATCCTCGCCCACTTCACCGAGGACGTCGTCTTCGCCTCGCCCCGGATCGTCGAGCTGATCGGCGACCCGTCCGGCGAGGTGCGCGGCAAGGAGGCCCTGCGCGTCTACTGGTCGAAGGGCCTCCAGCACCTGCCCGACCTGCACTTCACCGTCGAGGACGTCCGGGCCTCCGTGGACACCCTCGTCATCAACTACCGCAACGAGCGCGGCCGGGCCGTCGCGGAGGTGCTCACCTTCCGCGACGGCCTGGTCTGCCAGGGCCTCGGCGCGTACGGGCCGGAGGCGTAGCGCTCGACCGGCCTGCCTGGCGCCGAGACCGGCCTGGAGGCCGTCCGCCACGAAGCCGCCGAGGCCGAGGGCCGTCAGACGACGGTCAGGACGATCTTGCCGGTGGTGCGGCCCTGCTCGCCGAGCTCATGGGCCTTCGCCGCCTGGTCGAGCGGGAGGACGGCCTCGACCACGGGCCGCAGCGCGCCCCGCTCGGCCAGGGCGGTGAGCTCGCGCAGGCCCAGGTGGTCGGGCTCGACCAGGACCCAGCTCGCGCTGACGCCGTCCCGCGCCGCCGGGACGTCGCCCGGGCCGGGCAGGGTGATCAGCCGGCCGCCGGGACGCAGCACCTGCAGGGAACGCTCGGCGGTCTCGCCGCCGAGCCCGTCGAGCACCACGTCCACCTCGGACACGGCCTCCTCGAAGCGGACCGCACGGTAGTCGACCACCTCGTCCGCACCCAGTTCGCGCAGCAGGTCGTGCTTGCCCGCGCTGGCCGTGCCGATGACGTACGCGCCGCGCGCCTTCGCGATCTGGACCGCCAGGTGGCCGACGCCACCGGCCGCCGCGTGCACCAGCACCCGCTCGCCGGGACGCACGTCGGCGGCGTCGACCAGGGCCTGCCAGGCGGTCAGCCCGGCCAGCGGCAGCGCCGCCGCCTCCACGTGCGTCAGTCCGGCCGGCTTCGGAACGAGGTGCCGGGCCGGGGCGACGACGTACTCGGCGTACCCGCCCGCCTGGCGCGGGAACAGCGGCATCCCGTAGACCTCGTCGCCGGGGCGGTGGTTGCTCACCCCGGGGCCGACGGCCTCCACCGTGCCGGAGACGTCCCAGCCGACCACCGGCACCTCGCCCCACTCGATGAGCGCCCCGCTGGCCCTGGTCTTCCAGTCCACCGGGTTCACCCCGGCCGCGTGCACCTTCACCAGGACCTCGTTCATCCCGGGCTCGGGCCGCGCCAGCTCCCGCTCCACCAGCTGCTCCGGGCCGCCCCACTGCTCCACCACGACTGCACGCATGTCCGTACGCCTTGCTCTCGTCGGATCCGGTCGATCCGTTCCACCGCCGGGTCTGCCCGGCGCAACGAGGTCAACCATCCCGTGTCCGGAGCCGGCGCGGGGTTGGCCGTCCGGCCACTATGTGACAGGATCTGGCCATGGCAAGGATCCGGCCGGAGGCACCGCGGAACTGCTCGAACCCGGCGCCGATGGCGCCCGATCCGCACCGGGTCGCGGTGCTGGCCCTGCCCGGGGTCCCGCCGTTCGAGCTGGGCATCCCGTCCCGGGTGTTCGGCAGCGCGGAGGACGCCGAGGGTCGCCGACTCTACGAGGTCACGGTCTGCACCGCCGACGGGGCCGCCGTCCTCAGCGACGCGGGTTTCACCGTGCAGCCGGCCGCCGGCCCCGAGGCCCTGGCCGCGGCGGACACCGTGGTCATCCCGCCCACCCATGCGATGCCCGAGCTGGCCGGCGGCGGCCCGCTGCCGCCCGAGGTCACCGCGGCCGTCGCCCGCATCCGCCCCGGCACCCGGCTGGTGTCGATCTGCTCGGGCTCCTACGTGCTCGCCGCGGCCGGACTGCTCGACGGCCGGCCGGCCACCACCCACTGGAACCTCGCCCCCGAGTTCCGCCGGGCCTACCCCGCGGTCAAGGTCGACGAGGAGGTGCTCTTCGTCGACGACGGCGATGTGCTCACCTCCGCCGGGGTGGCCGCGGGCGTCGACCTCTGCCTGCACCTGATCCGCCGCGACCACGGCGCGGCCACCGCCAACCGGGTCGCCCGGATGTGCGTCGTGCCGCCCTGGCGGGACGGCGGGCAGGCCCAGTACATCGACCGTCCCGTCCCCGACCCCACCATCGCGGGCACCACCGCCACCCGGGCCTGGGCGCTCGCCCACCTCCACGAACCGCTGCCCCTCACCAGGCTCGCCGAGCACGCCCGGATGAGCCTGCGCTCCTTCACCCGGCGCTTCCGCGACGAGGTCGGCATGACCCCGGTCCAGTGGCTCACCGCCCAGCGGCTCGAACTGGCCAAACAGCTCCTGGAGACCACGGACCTGTCCATCGACCTGGTCGCCCACCGGGCGGGCTTCGGCACCGCGAACTCCCTGCGCGCCCACATGCGGGCGGCCTTCGGCATCTCACCCGCCTCCTACCGCCGCACCTTCGGCACGGACGACCGGGTGGCCGCGCTCAGGTGACCGCCCGGGCCGGCCCCGTCCGGCCGGGGGCGGGGGCGGTCGGGGCAGCCGGGAGGCCGAACTGCGCCAGGATCAGGCCGACTTGGTGATGGTGTAGACGACGTAGACGCCGCACTGGGCGCCGGAGCCCTGCCTGCTGACGACCCAGCCGGCCGGGATGGTGGACGGCCCGCAGACCTGCATGCTGGTCTGGTCGGTGACCTTGACGATGGTGTACGTCCCGTAGCTGCCGCAGAGCGAGGAGTTGCTCTGGATCGCGGTGATCACCCAGCCCGCCGGGACGGCTGACTGCGCGCAGTCCTGGAGGGTGGTCTGGGTGGTGACCTTCAACAGGGAGTACAGCGGGTAGTTGCCGCACCCGGCGCCGTTCTGCATCGCGGTGATCACCCACCCGGTGGGAACGGGCGAGTTCCCACAGGCCTGGATGCTGCTCTGGTTCGACAACTGGACGATGGTGTACGTCCCGTAGGTGCCGCAGGCCGCGGAGTTGGTCTGGATGGCGGTGATCACCCAGCCGCTGGGGAGGGCGGACTGTCCGCAGTCCTGGAGGGTGGTCTGGGTGGTGACCTTCAACAGGGAGTACAGCGGGTAGTTGCCGCACCCGGCGCCGTTCTGGGTCGCGGTGATCACCCACCCGCTGGGAACGGGCCAGTTGCCGCAGGCCTGGACGCTGGTCCGGTCGCCCAGCGGGACGAGGGTGTACGTGCTGTAGGTGCCGCAGGCCGGGGAGACGGTCTGGATGGCGGTGATCACCCAGCCCGGCGGGATCGGGGACTGCCCGCAGTCCTGGAGGACGGTCTGGGTGGTGACCTTGAGCAGCGAGTACAGCGGGTAGCTCCCGCAGGTGCCGGCGCCGCTCTGCATCGCGGTGATCACCCAGCCGCTGGGCACCGGCCCGTTCGAGCAGGCCTGGACGGAGGTCAGGGCCGAGGCGTCGGCGATGGTGAACAACCCGTAGCCGCTGCACCCGGACCACTGCTCACTGACGATCACCCAGCCGGTGGGCACCGGGGTGTAGCCGCAGATCGTCGTCGTGCCGTCGGCCTGCGGCGCGGCCTGCACGGCTTGGGCGGACCGGGCGGGCTGGGCCAGCTGGGCGGGTTGGGCCGCCTGCGCGGCCGGGGCGCCCGCGAGGGTCAGGGCGCCCAGTAACAGAACCGCCGCCGTGAGCCAGCGGGACAGGGACCGTCTCGGTCCGAACAGTCGCATCCGTCGTCCTCCTGATCGTTCGGGACAGTTGGCGCCTGAGAGCTTGGCAGGCCCGGGCACGCGTGACCAGACCCCCGGCGGCCCGGAGCCCCGCGCTGCGCCGCGGCCTGCCGCCGGACGGGTGGATTGCGTGGGGGGCAGCGCGCGGCGGCGGCCGGGGGCGCGTGCCGCCGTCCACACTCCCGCCGTACGGCGGACGGCGGCACCGACGGGCCTGGTGCCGCGCCGCCCGGACGAGGGAGGACCCCCGATGGACCGTCACGGCGCAGCCCACCGCGCAGCCCACCGCGCAGCCCACCGCACTGCCGGTCGCACCGCCCACGGCTCCGGCCGGGCGGTGGGCGCACCGGCGCTGGCGGCCCTGCTGCTGAGCGGCCCGCTGCTCGCCGGGTGCACCTCGGCGGCCGCCACCGACCCGGAGGCCGCGCCCACGCCGTCCCCCTCCTCCGCCTCGTCCCCCTCCTCCGCCCCGGCCACCGCCCCGGCCACCGCGCCGCCCGCCCAGCCGGCGCCGCAGCTGACGGACCAGCAGGTGAACGCCGCCGTCGGCCGGATCGACGGCTACGTACAGGACGCGATGGCGAAGACCGGCGTCCCCGGGGTGGCGGTCGCCGTGGTGTACCAGGACAAGGTGATCCACGCGAAGGGCTTCGGCGTCCGGCAGCTCGGCAAGCCCGACCAGGTGGACCCGGACACCGTGTTCCAGCTGGCCTCGGTCTCCAAGCCGATCTCCTCGACGGTGGTCGCCGGGGCGGTCGGCCAGAAGGTCGCCACCTGGGACGACCCGGTGACCGCCCACGACCCGGGCTTCGCGCTGGCCGACCCGTACGTGACGGAGCACGTGACGATCGCCGACCTGTTCTCGCACCGCAGCGGCCTGCCGGACCACGCCGGTGACCTGCTGGAGGACCTCGGCTACCAGCGCGACTACATCGTCCAGCACCTGCGTGACCAGCCGCTCAGCCCGTTCCGGGCGAGCTACGCCTACACCAACTACGGCCTGACCGAGGCGGCGGTGGCCGTCGCCAAGGCCAAGGGGGTGGCCTGGGAGGACCTCGCGGCGGACGTCCTCTACAAGCCGCTGGGGATGAACTCCACCAGCTCGCGGCGCTCCGACTACGACGCCGCGGGCAACAAGGCGGCGCCGCACGTGAAGACGGACGGCGGCTGGCAGGTCAGCACCACCGAGGACGCCGACTCCCAATCCCCGGCCGGCGGGGTGAGTTCCACCGTGCAGGACCTCGCCCGGTGGATGCGGTTGCAGCTCGCCGACGGGAAGTTCGAGGGCCGGGCGGTGATCGACCCGGCCGCCCTGAACGAGACCCGCACCCCGCACTACGTCAACAGCCCGCCGAGGGCGCCGGCCGCCCCCGCGGGCTTCTACGGCCTCGGCTGGAACGTGAACACCGACGCCGACGGACGGTTGCGGCTGAACCACTCCGGTGGCTTCGAGCTGGGCGCGGCGACCACGGTGACCCTGCTGCCCTCCGAGCAGCTGGGGATCGTGGTGCTGACCAACGGCCAGCCGACCGGCGTGCCGGAGGCGATCGCCGAGGAGTTCTTCGACCTGGCCCAGAACGGTCACGAGACGGTCGACTGGCTGTCCTTCCTCGGCAAGGTGGTGCCCGCCGCCGCGGCGAGCCCCGTCTCGAAGACCGACTACGCCAAGCCCCCGGCCGGCGCCGCCCCGGCCAAGCCGAACTCCGCCTACGTCGGGACGTACGGCAGCGGCTACTACGGGCCGCTGGCCGTCAGCGAGCAGGACGGCGGGCTGGTGATGACGGTGGGGCCCGCCGGGCTGCGGTACCCGCTGACGCACTTCGACGGCGACGTGTTCAGCTTCGCCAGCAAGGGGGAGAACGCCGTCGGCCTGTCCGGGGTGACCTTCACGGTCGGCGGCGACGGGCGGGCCGCCAAGCTGGTGGTCGAGCAGCTGGACGTGGACGGCCTCGGGACCTTCACGCGTTCGTGAGGCCCGTTCGTGAGGCTCGTTCCTGAGGCCCGCTCCCTGGGCCTGCTCCTGAGGCCCGTCCCTGAGGCCCGCTCCTGAGGCCCGTTCCTGCCTGACGCCCCGTGCGCGGGCCCGCTGCGCGAAGTTGTCTGACCAAGTTCGGCCCGTGTTCGCCCGCGCGCCCTTCCCCGGGCGGCGCGGAACCGGTACTTCTGTGTCCCGCCCGTGGTGCACCGCCACCGGCACCCACCCTCACGCAACCAACGGAACGGGACGAGGTACCCCCATGCGACTGCGCTGGAGCCCCTTCGGCGGACTGCTCGCCACCCTCCCGCTCGTCGGCGCGCTGGTCGTCGGCGCCCCCGCCGACGCCCGGGCCGCGAGCGGCAGCGGCAACCTGATCGTCAACGGCGACGCCGAGGCCGGCGGCTACTGCACCAACGACTGGAGCGCCGCCACCACCGTCCCGGGCTGGACCGTCCAGACCGGCGGCATCGACGTGATGTGCTCCACGGTCGGCTCCTTCGGCCTGCCGAACGACGGGCAGACCGCCGGCAAGGCCTTCTTCGCACCGGGCAACTTCGGGGACGGCTCGATGAGCCAGACCGTCGACGTCTCCTCGGCGGCCGGCGCGATCGACGGCGGCGGCGTGCACTACAACCTGGCGGGCTGGCTGGGCGGTTGGACCACGTACGGCGGCTACGCCGCGGTCAGCCTGCACTTCCAGGACGCCGGCGGCAACCCGCTCGGCGCCACCGCCAAGCTGCCGACCGTCTCGGCGACCGACCGCGGCCTGGGTACCAAGTTCCTCGCCCGCAGCGCCACCGGCGCCGTCCCGGCCGGGACCCGCTCGATCCAGGTCGAGGTGCAGTTCCTCTCCACCACGAACGAGACCGGCTACCTGGACAACCTCTCGCTCACCCTCGACACCCCGGTCGCCGCGCCCGCGCCGATCGCCCCGCCGGTCTCCAAGGTCCCGGGCTACGACCACGTGTTCACCGTCATGATGGAGAACACCGACTACACCCAGATCATGAACGACCCGGCGGACACCCCGTTCATCCACAGCCTGATGTCCCAGGGCGCCACCCTCACCGACTCGCACGGCGTCTACCACCCCAGCGACGAGAACTACCTGGCGATCGCGGGCGGTGACACCTACACCAAGGGCGCCACCTACTGGCCCAACATCAACTCCCCGCAGCGCAACCTCGGCGACACCATCGAGGACGCCGGCAAGACCTGGAAGGCCTACGAGCAGGGCATGGGCACGCCCTGCAACACCACCAAGACCTACGACAGCTACTACATGCCCGACGACGCGCCGTTCATCAACTACACCGACATCAGCGGCAACCCGGCCCGCTGCGCGGCTCACCTGTTCGACACCTCGCAGCTGACCACCGACCTCAAGTCGGCGGCCACCACGCCGAACTTCTCCTGGATCGCCGCCGACGACTACTACGACGGCGAGGCCTCCGGCAACGGCAGCGCCACCAGCCTCAAGGCCCAGGACGGCTGGCTGCAGCAGACCCTCGCCCCGGTGCTGTCCTCCCCGGCCTGGACCCAGCAGCGCTCGCTGCTCGTGCTGACCTGGGACGAGAGCCAGAACGAGGGCTACGACCATGTGGCCACCGTCGTCGTCGGCTCGCAGGGCACCGTCCCGGCCGGGACCAGCAGCCCGCTGCACTACGACCACTACGGCATCGGCCGGACCTTCGAGTCGGCCCTCGGGCTGCCCGGCCTGACCGCCAACGACACCTATGCGACGCCGCTGAACGCCGCGTTCGCGCCGTTCACCGCGACCGGCCCGACCCTGACCGGCGACCTCAACGCGGTCGCCGCCGGCGGCAACCTCACCCTGCGTTACGCCCTGCCGACCGCCGCCCAGGCCGGTGCCAAGAACTGGATCGGCTTCTACCCGGCGGGCGTCACCCCGGGCTCCCGCTCCTCGCTCACCTGGTCCTACGCCCCGAACCAGAGCGGCGCCCTCACCTTTGCCAGCGGCAAGCTCGGCGGCGCGGGCCGGTACGACGCGTACCTCCTGGCCAACGACGGCTACTCGGTGCTGGCCGGTCCGTTCACCGTCACCGTCGGCTGACGGCGGGGCCGGAGGCCGAAGGGGCCCGCCCGGGGAAGCCCGGGCGGGCCGCCCGCTCTTCTCCTCCTCCGAGCTGGAGCACCGTGCCGCTGCAGATCGCTCCGGCGCCGCGCACCCCGCACCGCTGCGGCGCCCCGCCGTCCTCGGTCCGGACCTCGGCGGCCACCCCACCGTCCGGCGCGAAGGTCACCCGGCGGGCGTAGAGCCGACGGTGGGACAGCCCTCAGGCCTCGTCGGCCGGTGCGGCGGTGGTGGGGAGGGCCCGGACGGCCTGGGCGATGTCGGTGCGGAGCTCGTCCAGGCTGTGGTCGGGGCCGAAGATCATGCGGCGGAGCTGGGGCATGGCCAGGCTCCAGCCGACCAGGCCGAGGGCGAAGAACAGGCGGGTGCGGGGGTCGCCGGTGCCCTGGGCGGCCTGGAGCTTGTCCTGGTAGTGGCGGGTGCGGGCCGCCTCGCCGGGGACGGGCCCGTCGCCGAGTTCGAGGGCCTCCCACATGAGCAGCCGCAGCGCCTCCGGGTGGGCGCGGTGGTAGTCGAAGAGGCGCCCGGCGTAGGCGGGCAGGTCGTCGTCGCCGGGCGGGACGGCCTCGGCGAGGTCGGCCATCAGGCGTTCGAGGACGGCGGCGAAGAGCTTGTCCTTGTCGCCGAAGTAGTCGTAGATCGCCCGCTTGTTGGCCCGGGCCTGGGCGGCGATGCGGTCCACCCGGGCGCCGGCGACGCCGTGGGCGGCGAATTCGGCGGCCGCCGCCGTAAGGATCCGCTCTTTGGTTGCCGTCGAGTCGTAGGCCATGGAGCGATGGTAACGAACCGGTTCGTTTGACGATCCCGCGACGGTCTGCGACGCTCTCTTCGAGCTTCCGAACCAACTAGTTCGTTCGAATGGAGTGGTGATGCCCAGGATCGATCCGCCCGCGCCCGCCTCACCAGTGCCCGCCTCGCCAGTGCCCGCCTCGCCCGCGCCACTTCCGTTGCCGTCCGTTCCGCCTGCGCCTGCGCCTGCGCCCGCGCCCGCGCCGGCTCCGTCGCCGCCCGCCGAGCCGGGCCGGCGGCTGCCGCTGGTGATGGCGCTGGCCTGCGGCGTCAGCGTGGCGAACGTCTACTTCCCCCAGGCCCTCACCCCGCTCGTCGCCGACGGGTTCGGCATCGCGCCGGGCACGGCGGCGGGCGTGGCCACCGTCACCCAACTCGGCTACGCCGCCGGGATCTTCCTGCTCGTCCCGCTCGGCGACCGGCTGCCCCGCCGCCCCTTGATCAGCGTGCTGCTGGCCGTGACGGGCTGCGCACTGCTGGCCGCCGGGCTCGCCCCGGCCGCCGGCCTGCTGGTCGCCGCCGGTGCCGTGGTCGGCCTGGCCACGGTCGTCCCGCAACTGCTGCTGCCCCTCGCGGCGGGCCTGGTCGCACCCTACCGGCGCGGCGCCGTGATCGGCACCCTCCAGGGCGGCCTGATCGGCGGGATCCTGCTGGCCCGCACCTTCGGCGGCGTGCTCGGCGACCACCTCGGCTGGCGCGCTCCCTACCTCGTCGCAGCCGGACTCACCGGCCTGCTCGCGCTGGTCCTCGCCCTGGCCCTGCCCAGCACCGGGCCGGCCACCCGCGAGCGGTACCCCGCCCTGCTCGCCGACACCGTACGGATGCTCCGCACCGAGCCCGGCCTACGCCGCTCCGCGCTCTACCAGGCCACCCTCTTCGCCGGGTTCAGCGCCGCCTGGACGGCGCTCGCCCTGCTGCTCACCGGGCCGCCCTACCGCCTGGGCACCCAGGCGGTCGGCGTGCTGGCCCTGATCGGCGCGGCCAGCATGTTCTGCGCCCCGGCCGCCGGCCGCTGGGTCGACCGGCACGGCCCGGACCGGGTGAACGGCTGGTGCATCGCGGCCACCCTCGCCGCGGCCGCCGTGCTCACCGCGGGCGCGGCGGGCGGAGCGACCGGCCTGGCCGGGCTCGTCGTCGGGCTCCTGCTGCTGGACGTGGCGGTGCAGTGCAGCCAGGTCGCCAACCAGGCCCGGATCTTCGCCCTGAACCCGGCGGCCCGCAGCCGGTTGAACACCGCCTACATGACCTGCTCGTTCCTCGGCGGCAGCGCCGGATCGTGGCTGGGCATCCGGGTCCACGCCCGGTACGGCTGGCCGGGGGTGTGCGCCCTCATCGCCCTCGCCGCGGCGGTCGCGCTCGCCGCCCGACTGCGCGGACCCGGCCGTACGGACACGCCGTCAGCGCCCCCGGCCGCGGCCGAATGAACGGCCGCCGCGCCTTCGCCAGGGCGCCACCGCCGCTTCCACGCCCTCGACCTTCCCGCTCCAGCCTCCGAAGGGACCTGCCATGACATTCCCCGCCATGCCCGCCGCCGTCCTCCAGTTCTTCCGCGCCTCCCAGGACGGCGACGCCGACACCTGGGCGGCGGCCTTCGCCGAGGACGGCGTCTTCCACGACCCCGTCGGCACCCCGCCGATCACCGGACGCGCCGCGATCCACGAGTTCATCGCCTCCGTGCTGCCCAACTTCCGGCCCTTCCTCGGCCTCACGCCGCTGGAGGCCCACACCGTCGGCCGGCACGTCGCCGTCTCCTGGCGCGGCGCCGCCGTCGCACTGGACGGCAAGCCGGTCAACTGGTCCGGCATCAACATCTACGAACTGGACGACACCGGCCTCATCCGGGAGGCCAGGGCCTACTTCAACAGCGCGATCTTCCAAGCCCAGTTGACGGGCTGAACCTGGGGCACCGGGCCATCCGGGCCGGTGGTTCAGCACTGCCAGAGGAGGACGGCCCGGGCGCAGGGCCCGCAGGTGAAGGCGAAGGCGCGGCCGCCACCGCCGAAGTTCATGGCGGTGGCGCGGTCGGGCCCCTCCTCCAGCTGGACGGCCAGCGGCATGGGGCGGTCGCACCCGGGGCAGGAGGGCGTCTCGTCGCCCTGGAGCCAGGCCGGGCTTCCGCCGAGCCGGCCGAGGACGGCGGACGGCGGACGCCTGGTCCTGGCCGTCCAGGCCTCGCGGGCCGTGTCGTAGTCGGGGCCGTCCTCGTGTGCGACTGCCGCCGCTCCGACGGCCTCGAGGAAGAGCACCGGTTCGTCGGTGCCGTCGTCGGGCTCGTTCAGGAGGACCTGGGCGAGGAACTGCATCGGCCCGTCGCTCGGGGAAGGAGCCGGTGGTCGAGCCGGGGCCCGGCGGAACCCTCGCCAGGCCTGCCGGCACGGCTGGAAAACGGTGCGAAAACGGTGCGACTACCCGTGCAGCGGGTGGGTGCGCGACGGTCGGAACGTGCAGGAAATCACCGACCGGCCGTCCTCCGCGCGGCCCACCGGTCCCGCCGGACCCGCCGGACCGGCCGTACCCGACCGGACCGCCGACGGGCGGGCCCGGCCGCGCGCGTCGGTCGACCGGGCCCCGGCGCCCCGTCGTAGGCTCGCGGCCGTGACCGCCCCGACCGCACCGGCCCCGGCCGGACTGACCACCGGAGCCCTCGCCCGCCGGCTCGGCGTCTCGCCCACCACCATCCGGTCCTGGGAACGCCGCTACGGCATCGGCCCGGCCCACCGCGCCCCCGGGCGGCACCGCCGGTGGGAGCCGGAGGACGTGGCCGTCCTGGAGGAGATGTGCCGGCTCACCGCCCGGGGTGTCAATCCCGCCGAGGCCGCGCGGACGGCCCTGGCGGCCGGGGCCGCCTCCGGCTCCGAGACCGGACCGGGGACGGGGCGGCCGACGGCCCGTACCGGTACGGCCTCCGGCGGCAACACCCTGCCGGTGGGCACCGTGCGCCCCGAGTGCCGGGGACTGGCCCGGGCCGCCGTCCGGCTGGACGCCCCCGAGGTGGCCCGCATCCTGCGCCGTAGCGTCGACGAACTCGGCGCCGTCCTCGCCTGGACGGAGGTGATGACCCCGGCGCTGCGGGCGGCCGGACGCAAGTGGGTCGCCGAGGGCGAGCGCTACGTCGAGGTGGAGCACCTGCTGTCCTGGCACGTGGCGGCCGCCCTGCGCCGGGTCGCCGACCGGACCGAGCCGCTGCCCGGCCCGGCCGCGCTGCTCGCCGGGATGCCGTCCGAACTGCACGCCCTCCCGCTGGAGGCGCTCGCCGCGGCGCTGGCCGAACGCGGTCTGCCGTTCCGGATGTTCGGGCCCGCGCTGCCGCCCGAGGCGCTGCTCGAAGCGGTGCGCCGGACCGGCCCGCCCGCCGTGCTGCTCTGGTCGCAGGTCACCCGCACCGCCGACCGGGCCCTGGTCGAACGGGTGGTCCGTACGGCCTGGGGCCCGCAGGGCGCGCGCACCCAGCCGGTGGTGCTGGTCGCCGGACCGGGCTGGGCCGGTCCCCGCCGCCCGCCGGGCACCCTGCGACCACGCGACCTCGCCACCGCCCTCGACCAGCTGGCGGGACTGCTCCGCTGACCGGAGTCCAGCACACATTCCTCAGCAACACCCCACCGTACGGAAGGAGCGGACATGGACGAGCCGACCCCGACCGGCAAGCACTGCCTGGTCACCGGCGCCACCGGCTACATCGGCGGCCGTCTGGTCCCCGAGCTGCTCGCCGCCGGGCACCGCGTCCGCTGCCTGGCCCGCGACCCGGGCCGGCTGCGCGACCAGCCGTGGCGCGCCGAGGTGGAGACGGCCACCGGTGACGTCACCCGGCCGGAGACGCTGGACGGCGCCTTCGACGGCATCGAAGTCGCCTACTACCTGGTCCACTCCCTCGGCACCGGGCCGGACTTCGAGTCCACCGACCGCCGCGCCGCCAGGGCCTTCGCCCGCGCGGCCGCCCGCGCCGGGGTCGGCCGGATCGTCTACCTCAGCGGGCTGGTGCCCGCCGGGGTGCCCGAGGCCGACCTGTCCCCGCACCTGCGCTCGCGCGCCGAGGTCGGTCGGGTGCTGCGGGAGGCCGGGGTGCCCACCGCCGAACTGCGGGCCGCCGTCATCATCGGCTCCGGCTCCGCCTCCTTCGAGATGCTCCGCTACCTGACCGAGCGCCTGCCCGCCATGGTCACCCCGCGCTGGGTCAGCACCCGGATCCAGCCCATCGCCGTCCGCGACGTGCTCCACTACCTCGTCGGCGCCGCCGCGCTGCCGCCCGAGGTCGACCGGGCCTTCGACATCGGCGGACCGGACGTGCTGACCTACCGGCTGATGATGCAGCGCTACGCCCGCGCGGCCGGCCTGCCGCCCCGGCTGATCCTGCCGGTGCCGGTGCTCACGCCGTCGCTGTCCAGCCACTGGGTCGGCCTGGTCACCCCCGTGCCGGGCCCGCTCGCCCGCCCGCTGGTGGAGTCACTGCGGCACGAAGTCGTCTGCCACGAGCACGACATCGCCCGCTGGATCCCCGACCCGCCGCAGGGCCTGACCGGCCTCGACCGTGCCCTCGAACTCGCCCTGCGCCGCATCCGCGAGGCCCGGGTCACCACCCGGTGGTCCTCCGCCTCGCTGCCCGGCGCCCCCAGCGACCCGCTGCCCACCGACCCCGACTGGGCCGGCGGCAGCCTCTACCAGGACCTGCGGGAACGGCGGGTGGACGCCGACCCGGCCGCCGTGTGGCGGGTCGTCGAGGGCCTCGGCGGCGAGAACGGCTGGTACTCCCTCCCGTTCGCCTGGGCGCTGCGCGGCACCCTCGACCGGCTGGCCGGCGGGGTCGGCCTGCGGCGCGGCCGGCGCGACCGGGACCACCTGCGGGTCGGCGACGCCCTCGACTTCTGGCGGGTCGAGGAGATCGAACCCGGCCGCCTGCTGCGACTGCGGGCCGAGATGCGGCTGCCCGGCCTGGCCTGGCTCGAACTGCGGGTCTCCCCGGACGGGGACGGCGGCACCCGCTACCGCCAGCGCGCCCTGTTCCACCCGCACGGACTGGCCGGTCACGCCTACTGGTGGTCGGTGGCGCCGTTCCACTCCCTGGTGTTCGAGGCCATGGCGCGCAACATCACCGAACGGGCCCGGCACGCCGCGTGACCGGCCGACCGCCTTGGAACCCCACCCCCGGAACCCCCACCCCGAGAACCCCGACCGCACCCGCCCCGAGGTCCCGCCGATGACCGTCTCGATCGCCCTGTTCACCCAGGACCTGCGCCTGCACGACAACCCCGTGCTGCACGCCGCCCGAACCGCCGCCGACCAGGTGGTGCCGCTGTTCGTCCTCGACCCGGCCGTCGAGGCGGCCGGCTTCGCCGCCCCCAACCGGCTGGCCTTCCTGGCCGACTGCCTCGCCGACCTGGACGCCTCGCTGCGCTGGGCCGGCTCCCGGCTGATCGTCCGCCGGGGCCCGACCGCCGAGCAGACGGCCAGGCTCGCCGCCGAGACCGGGGCCGGGACGGTGCACGTCGCCGCCGGGGTCAGCGGCTACGCCCGGCGGCGCGAGGCCGCGCTGCTCGCCCTGTTCGGCGACCGGCTGCACGTCCACGACGCCTCGGTGACGGTCGTGCCGCCCGGGCGGGTCGCCCCGGCCGGCCGCGACCACTACGCCGTCTTCACCCCGTACCACCGCGCCTGGCAGCAGGCCCCGCACCGCACCGTGCTGGGCGCGCCCCGGGTGATCCGCACGCCGGACGGCATCGGCAGCGAGAACCTCGTGGTCAGCGGCCCGTTCTCGCCCTCGCTGCCGCGCGGCGGCGAGACCGCGGCCCGGGAACGGTGGCGGCGCTGGGACGTCGACGCGTACGCCGACGTCCACGACGACCTGGCGGCCGACGACACCTCCCGGCTCTCCCCGTACCTGCACTTCGGCTGCCTGTCGGCCACCGAGCTGACCACCCGCGCCCTCCAGCGCGGCGGCCCCGGGGCGGAGGCCTTCGTCCGGCAGCTGGCCTGGCGCGACTTCCACCACCAGGTGCTCGCCGCCCGCCCCGACGCCGCGCACCGCGACTACCGCGCCCGGGACGACCGCTGGCACCACGACGAGCACGAGGCCGAGGCCTGGCGGCAGGGTCGCACCGGCTACCCGATCGTCGACGCCGGGATGCGCCAGCTCGCCGAGGAGGGCTGGATGCACAACCGGGCCCGGCTGCTGACGGCGAGCTTCCTCGCCAAGTCGCTCTACCTGGACTGGCGGATCGGCGCCGCCCACTTCCTCTCGCTGCTGGTCGACGGCGATGTCGCGAACAACCAGCTCAACTGGCAGTGGGTGGCCGGCACCGGCACCGACACCCGGCCCAACCGGGTGCTCAACCCGCTGCGCCAGGCCGACCGCCACGACCCGGACGGAGCCTACGTACGGCGCTGGGTGCCGGAGCTGGCCCACCTGCCCGGACCGGCCGTGCACCGCCCCTGGCTGCTCGCCCCCGAGTACCCGGACCCGATCATCGCCCCCGACACCCTGACGGCCCGGATGCGCCGGGCCCGGGGCCTGGAATAGACCGGCGGGGACTGCTTTCGCCGCAGCCACGGCCCTGTGAGGGACACGGCCACGGTGAGCGCCGGCGCCGGCAGGGCGTCCACCCGCGACTCCGACAGGGCACCGACCGGATCAGGGCCGGCAGGTCGAGCTCCGCGCGGACCCGGTGGGTCAGGGCGGTCGGATCGTCCCTGCTCCCGGGAGGAGGGACGAGGTGGACGTCCGCCCGGACGGGGGTCAGCGGCAGAGGGCCGCGTCGACCGCGTCGGTCAGGTGCTTGGTGGCGGGCGCGTCCGGGACGGTGGTGACGGTGATGCTGACGGCACGGCCGTCCTCCGTGACGCCGCCCCGGTTCCGGTAGGCCGCGGCGGTGCCGCCGTGTCCCCAGACGAGGCCGCCGCAGGTCAGCGGCCTGCTCTGGATCCCCAGGCCGTAGCGGACGCCGGGGCCCAGCAGTTCGGCGGGGACGGTGGTGCGCATCTGGGCGAGCTGCGCGGCCGGCAGCAGACGGCCCGCCAGGAGCGCGCCGTAGAAGGTGTTGAGGTCGCTGTTGGTGGACACGACCGCCCCCGCGGCCCAGGCCATCGAGGAGTCCATCTCGGTGTAGTCGACCTGCGGGGCGTCCGGAGCGGTGCGCGGCAGGTAGCCGTGCGGGTGGGGCTCGCGCAGGGCGGTCTCCCCGGTGGCCGGGACGTAGGTGTGGCGCAGGCCGATCCGGTCGATGACGCGCTTGGTGACCTCCTCGCCGTAGGGGCGGCCGGTGACCTTCTGGACCAGCAGGCCGGCCACCAGGTAGTTGGTGTTGCTGTACGCCCAGTCCGTCCCGGCGGGGAACAACGCCTTCTGGGCCAGTGCCCCGTCGAGGAGTTCGCGCGGCTCGAAGTAGCGGTACTGGATGGTGGTGAAGTCGGTCAGCCCGGGGGCTTCCATGTACTCGGGCAGGCCGCTGGTGTGCTGGAGCAGCTGGCGGACGGTGATCTTCCGCCCGTCGATGCCGTCGCCGCGCAGGAGGCCCGGCAGGTAGGTGTCGATGTCCGTGTCGAGGCCGACCTTGCCCTCGGCGACCAGTTGCAGGACGACGACGGCGGTGAACGCCTTGGTGTTGCTGCCGGCCCGGAGCTGCCCGTCGACCGGGACCTTGGCCCCCGTGGCCAGGTCGCCGACGCCGGAGGTGTAGGTGCGGGTGCGGCCGTCGCGGCCCTTGACGGTGGCGAGGGCGGCGGGCATCCCGTCCTCCTGCACCAGGGCGTCGAGGCGCTGCTGGACGACGTCCGGGCGCGGTGCGGCGGTGGCCGCGGTCGGGGTGAGGGCGGTCAGGGCGAGCCCGGCGGCGGCCGTGGTGGCGTAGCGCACCATGCGGAGGCGGCGCGCCGTGCGCTGCGGGGAGTGTTCGTTCATCGGGACTCCACTGCTGGGTGGCGAGGGTGCGGGGCGGTGCGGCGGGGCGTCAGGCGTCCGGGGATCAGTGGCAGAGCGCATCGTCCACCGCCTGCCCCACGTGCTTCGCGGTGTCGTCGTCAGGGATCAAGGTCACGGCGAAGTTGACGGCGCGGCCGTCGTCGGTGGCCCCGCCGGCGGTGTAGTAGCCCGGGATCGTCCCGCCGTGCCCCCAGGCGACGCCGCCGCAGGAGAGCGGGCGGCTCGCCAGCCCGAGTCCGTAGCGGACCCCGGGGCCGAACGCTTCGGCGGGAACGGTGGTGCGCATCTCGGCGAGCTGGGCGGCGGGCAGCAGCCGGCCGCCCAGCAGCGCGCCGAAGAATGTGGTCAGGTCGGTGTTGGTCGAGACCACCGCGCCGGCGGCCCAGCCCCAGGAGGGGTCCAGTTCCGTGTAGTTGCGCAGCGACCCGTCCTCGGTGCGGTAGTAGCCCTCGGGGTGGGCCTCGCGGAGCTTGGTGTCCCCGGGGGTGGGGAAGTAGGTGTGGCGCAGGCCGATCCGGTCGACGATGCGCTTGTTGACCTCCTCGCCGAGCGGGCGTCCGGTGACCTTCTGGATGATCAGGCCCGCCAGCAGGTAGTTGGTGTTGCAGTACTCCCACTGGGCGCCGGGGGCGAAGTGGGCCTTCTTGGCCAGCGCGGTGCCGAGGAGCTCGCGCGGCTCGTAGTAGCGCTTGGAGTCATTGAGCACGGTGTCGTGGTCGAAGTACTCGGGCAGGCCGGTGGTGTGCTGGAGCAGCTGGCGGACGGTGATGTTCCGGCCGTCGATGCCGTCGCCGCGCACCAGGCCGGGCAGGTAGGTGTCCACGCTCGCGTCCAGGCTGACCTTGCCCTCGGCGACCAGTTGCAGGACGACGACGGCGGTGAACGGCTTGGTGTTGCTGCCGGCCCGGAGCTGCCCGTCCCTCGGGACCTTGGCCTTGGTGGTCACGTCGCCGACGCCGGCGGTGTAGGTGCGGGTGCGGCCGTCGCGGCCCTTGACGGTGGCGAGGGCAGCGGGAGCCCCGTCCTGCTGGACCAGGGCGTCGAGGCGCTGCTGGACGGCGTCCGGCCGCGGCGCGGCGGAGGCCGTGGCCGGTGCCAGGACACCGGCCACCACGGCGGCGGCCACGGCGGTCACGGTCGCCGCCACCCCGCCCCGGGCGCCGCGGCGGTTCGGACGGTGCTGTTGCGGTGCGTGTGCGTTCACGGTAGGGCTCCTCTGGACAAGGCGCCGGAGCTGTTCTCGGCGCCCTCCAAGAGGACCATCCGACGGACCGTCAATCCGTCCGCGCGGAGGACGAGACTGCACCCGGGAACCTGCTCCGGGTCGGCGCCGGGCCCGGGACCGTACTCCCGGGCCGGTACGGCCGGGTCCGTGGACGATCCGGTCCCTCAGCGGTGTGGAGGATCCAGGGGCCGGAGACGGCCGCGGTGAAGGCGGTCGAGGGCTCCCGGGCGAGGGCGCGGCCCGCGCTCCTCACCGCCCAGGGGCGCGCAGGCGCAGGCGCGGGACAGGGCCCGGGCGGACAGGCCGGCGTGGAACAGGCCGGTGGGCCGCAACGAGGTCGCGGCCCACCGGGTTGGAACCGTCGGTCGGTCAGGAGGCGTTGATGGCGGCGTCGTCGATGACGAAGCTGGTCTGCAGCGAGGAGTCCTCGGTGCCGGTGAACTTGAGGGTCACGCTCTGGCCCGCGAAGCTCGACAGGTCGAAGGTCCGCTGCACGTAGCCGGTGCCGGCGTCGACGTTGGAGTAGGTGTGCAGGGTGGTGGAGTTGGCCTGGACGGCGAGCTTGTCGTAGGCCGTGGTGCCGGTCTCGGCGGTGTCGATGTGCAGCCAGAAGCTGAGCGTCGCCTTGCAGCCGGCCGGGATGGTGACGGTCTGGCTCAGGGTGTCGGTGTGGGTGGTGCCGTAGCCGTCGAGCCAGGCCTTCCAGGAGCCGGAGTGGCTCGGCTCGCTGCTGGAGTTGTCGAGCACGCCGCTGGACGCGGTCCACGGGGAGGCGGCGCCGGTCTCGAAGCCGGGGTTGCCGAGCAGCTGGCCGCCGCCGGTGCAGGTGCCGCCGCCGGAGCCCGCGATGGTCCAGGTGAAGGACGCGGAGCCGGTGGCCCCGGTGGTGTCCTTGGCGGTGACCGTGACGTTGTTGCTGCCCGCGGTGGTCGGGGTGCCGGAGATCAGGCCGGACGAGGAGTTGATCGACAGTCCGGCCGGCAGGCCGGTGGCCGAGTAGCTCAGGGTCTGGCCGGAGGCCGAGTCACTGGCGTGGATCTGCAGGCTGGCGGCGGTGCCGACGGTGCCGCTCTGGTTGCCGGGGCCGGTGACCGTGACGGTGTTGCCGCCGGTGCTGCCGCCGGCCGTGAAGGCGGCCAGGCCGTTGGGGGTGCCGAGCCCGGTCGGTCCGTCGTAGCCGGCGCCGGCGGTGCACAGGTAGCTCGGCGAGCAGCTGCCGTTGGCGCCGCTGGTCACGTCGTTCAGCGAACCGGCGTGCTGGTAGGGGTACTTGGCCGGGACGTCGCCCGCGCCCGGGGTGCCCGCGTCGGCGTAGACGGCGGCGATGATCGGCGCGGAGGCGCTGGTGCCGCCGTACACGGCCCAGCCGCTGCCGCCGTAGGTCTGGTAGACGGCGACGCCGGTGGCCGGGTCGGCGACGGCGGAGACATCCGAGATGGTGCGCTTGGCGCAGCCGCTGTCGGTCTGCCAGCTGGGCTTGGGGTCGTAGGCGGAGCAGCCGGAGCCGGCGCCGTTGCCGCCGGAGGTGGAGCCCCAGACGGACTCGCTCCAGCCGCGGGCGTTGGAGGCGCGGGTCAGCGAGGTGCCGCCGACGGAGGTGACGTACTGGGAGCCGGCCGGGTACTGGGCGCCGTAGCCGGAGTCGCCGGAGGAGGCGGTGATGGCCACGCCGGGGTGGTTGAAGTACTGGTTGTCCGAGCTGGTGTCGCTGGAGTCCTCGGAGCCGCCGTAGCTGTTGGAGACGAACTTGGCGCCCTGGGCGACGGCCTGGTTGACCGAGGCGCCGAGGTCGGCCATGGTCGCCGAGTTGGCCTCGACCAGCAGGATGTGGGCGTTCGGCGCGACCGCGGAGACCATGTCGAGGTCGAGCGAGATCTCGCCCGCCCAGCCGGTGTCGGAGGTCGGGTAGCTGGTGCCGCCGTTCTGGTCGATCTTCTTGAAGCAGCCGTTGGCGGTGGTGCACGCAGGCAGCCCGTACTGCGTGCGGTAGGTCGCCAGGTCGGACTCGGCGTTGGGGTCGTCCTGCGCGTCGATGATGGCGACGGTCTGCCCGGCGCCCCCGTTGGCCGGCAGCGCGTAGGCGCTCTGCAGGTCGCCGGGGCCGAGGCCGGACGGCGTCGCGTTCGGCGAGACCGCGTTCAGGGCGAAGGCGTGCGGCTGGACGACGTCGGTGCGTACCAGGGCGTCACAGGCCATCTGGTGCGGGCCGGTCGGCTTGGCGCACACGTGCTTGACGCCGTTGCCGGAGGTACCGGTCGTGCCGGACCAGGCGGTGGAGGCGTCGGCCGGGGCGGCCAGCGCGAGGCCGGCGGCGACCACGGCGCCGACCGCGAAGGTCGCGGTGCCGGCCCGGAGCCGGCCCTGCCGCAGTGGGGAACGGAGGAAGTTGCGCAACGGAGCCCTCCCAGGTGGGGGGTCGGACCCCGGGGGCGCCGACGAGGCCGATGTGAGGCGGCCGGCCGGCGAGTCGGCCCGGGGTGTGAGGGGGAGACGCGCACGAGCAGACGGCAGCCCTGGAGGGTCGGCGGGGCACGGCACGTCGGCCCGTGGGGGACGGGGAGCGCCGCCGGACGATGGTTGATCGGGGCATGCCAAGGGAGTGGTGCTGAGCCTGCACGGCGTCAGCGGTAGGAAGGTAGCCAAGCCCGGTGGCGGCGAACAAGGCCGAAGTCCACCCCATGACCGAGGCTTGACCGGGCGGGATCCCGCCACTGGCGCCGGTGCGCCGTCACCGCCGCTGAGCGGGGGTTCACCTCGCACACGGAACGGCCGAGGCCGGGCCGGGCCTCGCGCCGTACGGCCGTGTCGGCGTGGCAGCGGCCGGGACGGCTTCGGTTCGTCAACACCCCACCGGGCGTGGTTGGTTCACCGTCGATCCGTGGGGGCGAAGGCGGGGCGGCCCGGTGGGGGCGAGGAGCTGGGAGCGTCCGTCCTGCGGGTCAGGGGTCTTGGCGATCAGGCCCTCGGCGACCAGCGGGCCGACCGTTCGGACCATCGACGGGACGGCCACCCCTTCGAGCGCGGCGAGTTCGCCGAGCCGCAGCGGGCTACGGGGCGGGCGAGGCGTACGGGGGCCACCGGCCGGGCCCCGGTTGGGCGCCGGGACGATCCGGGTACCTCCTCTGGCATGTCGGACGAGAAGAACCGCGCCGTGGCCGAGGCGATCCTCCCGCTGGTCGGGGGCGCCGCCAACATCCGTTCGGTGGCCCACTGCATGACCCGGCTGCGGCTGGGGCTGGCGGACCGTTCCCTGGTCGACCGCGCGGCGCTCGCGGCGCTGCCGGCCGTCCTGGGCACGGTCGACGACGACACGTACCAGATCGTGCTCGGCCCGGGGGCCGTCGCGGGGGTCACGGCGCAGCTGCGGCGGTTGCTCGACGCCCCCCGCGCCGACGCCCCCCGCGCCGACGCCCCCGCCGCCTCCGCCCCCACCGCATCGGCTCCCACTGCCGAGGAACTCGCCGGGCGCGGGGAGCGGATCCGGGCGGAGGCCCGGGTGCGTAACGCGACCCCGGTCAAGCAGGCGCTGCGCCGGATCGCGAACGTCTTCGTCCCGCTGATCCCCGCCCTGATCGGCTGCGGCATCGTCGCCGCCCTGTCCGGGGCGCTGGCCAACCTCGGCTGGGCGCCGGCCCTGGTCGCCGCACTGACGGCGGTCTCCTCGGGGTTCATGTCGCTGCTCGCGGTCTTCGTCGGCTACAACACGGCGAAGGAGTTCGGCGGCACTCCCGTGCTGGGCGGGGCCGTGGCCGGGGTGATCGTCTACGCCGGGGTCGCCAAGGTGGAGGCTTTCGGCCACCACCTCACCCCCGGTCAGGGCGGCGTGGTCGGGGCGCTGCTCGCCGCCCTGCTGGCCGTCCAACTGGAGCGCTGGACGCGGCGGGTCGTGCCCCCCGCGCTGGACGTCCTGGTCACCCCCACCGTCACCGTCCTGTTCGGCGGACTGGCCGCCCTGTACGGCCTGATGTTCGTCGCCGGGGAGGTCTCCACCGGCATCGGCCACGCCGCCACCTGGCTGCTCGCCCACGGCGGGCTGCTCGCCGGGCTGGTGCTCGGCGGCCTCTTCCTGCCGCTGGTGATGCTCGGCCTGCACCAGGCGCTGATCCCGATCCACACCACCCTGATCCAGCAGCAGGGCTCCACCGTGCTGCTGCCGATCCTCGCCATGGCCGGCGCCGGGCAGGTCGGCTGCGCCGCGGCCGTCTACCTCCGGTTGCGCCACAACGCCTCGATCCGGGCGACCATCCGCTCCGCCCTCCCGGCCGGGCTGCTCGGCATCGGCGAGCCCCTGGTCTACGGGGTGACCCTGCCGCTCGGCCGCCCGTTCGTCACGGCCTGCGTGGGCGGCGCCGCCGGTGGCGCCTTCGTCGGCGTGGCCGGCCAGCTCGGCAGCGCGGTCGGCTCCACCGCCGTCGGCCCGTCCGGCTGGGCCCTGTTCCCGCTGCTGGCCGGCCCGCACGGCCTGGCGGCGAGCGCGGCCGTCTACGGCGGCGGCCTGCTGACCGGCTATCTCGTCGGCTTCCTGGCCACCTACTTCTTCGGCTTCACCCGCGCGATGCTCGCCGAGTACGACGCGCCCGCCCCGGCCGACGCGCCTGGCGCGCCCGCCCCGGCCGATGCACCCGGCGCACCCGCCCCGGCCGTCGGGGACGGCACGTGAGGTAGGCCTCCGGGCGGGAGAGCGGGTGGGGGAGCCGGTACCTCCGCGCGCGGTGGTGCGGACGGGGTGGCGTTGACCCTCGGACGGCGTGACGGTTCGTTATGTCCGCGTGACCTACTGGGTCGACCCGGCGGGTCTACCTTTGTCGACGCTCGGCCAACTCCACCCCCTCACAAGGGAGTAGCCATGCCCGAAGCCCGTCGGCGCACCCTCGCCGTGGCCACCGCCCTGCTGACCGTCCTGGGCGCCGCCGCACCGGCCGTCGCCGCCACCGCCCCCACCCTCGTCCAGGCTCCGCTCGCCGCCCATCACGGTGGCGGCACACTGCACAGCACCAGCGGCAACTGGTCCGGTTACGCCGCCACCGGCGGCCGGTTCACCAGCGTCAAGGCCAGCTGGGTCCAGCCCGCCGTCTCCTGCACCGGCACCGACACCTGGTCCAGCTTCTGGGTCGGCCTGGACGGTGACGGCAGCAACAGCGTCGAGCAGACCGGCACCGAGGCCGACTGCTCCGGCGGCTCGCCGGTGTACTCCTCCTGGTACGAGATGTACCCGGCCTACCCGGTCAACTACAGCAACACCGTGCGCCCCGGCGACCACTTCACCGCGAGCGTCACCACCAACGGCAGCGGCTCCTTCACCCTCACCCTCGCCGACACCACGGCGGGCTGGAGCCGCACCGTCAACAAGTCCCTCAAGAGTGCCGCGCTGGCCTCCGCCGAGGTGATCGCCGAAGCCCCCTCCAGCTCCACCGGGGTGCTCCCGCTGTCGAACTTCCATTCGGTCTCGTTCAGCAGCGCCACCGTCAACGGCCAGAGCCTGGGCGGCTTCAACCCGGACGCCATCACGATGGCCTCCGGCGGCGTCACCAAGGCCACCACCTCCGGGCTGAGCGGCGGCAGCGCCTTCTCGGTGACCTGGAAGCACAGCTGACCCCGAGCGTACGGAAGGCCGCCGCCCCCCTTCGGTGACGGGGGCGGCGGCCTGGGCCGTTCAGCGGGTGGTTCAGCGGGTGGTTCAGCGGGTGGTCCCGGTCCGGGCCCTGGTCCAGGCGGACTCGCGGAGCAGCCGCAGGCCGTTGAGGCCGACCAGGACGGTCGAGCCCTCGTGGCCGAGGACGCCCAGCGGCAGCGGCAGGGTGGCGACCAGGTCCCAGACGGCCAGCACGGAGATGAACACCGAGGCGATCACCAGGTTCTGCACCACGAGCGAGCGGGCCCGCCGGGAGAGTGCCAACACGGCCGGGACGGTGGCGAGTTCGTCGCGCACGATGACGGCGTCGGCGGTCTCCAGGGCGAGGTCGGAGCCGGCCCGGCCCATCGCGAGGCCGGTGTGGGCGGCGGCCAGCGCGGGCGCGTCGTTGACGCCGTCGCCGACCACCAGGACCTTGCGTCCGGCCCGCTCCTGTTCGCGGACGGCGGCGACCTTGTCCTGCGGCAGCAGGCCGGCCCGTACGTCGGTGATGGCGAGCTCGGCGGCCAGCCGGGCCGCGGCGCGCGGATTGTCCCCGGTGAGCAGCATCGGCGCGGTGCCGGTCAGGGCGGTGAGCGCGCGGACGGTGCCGGCGGCGTCGGGGCGCAGCCGGTCGGCGATGCCGAGCAGGCCGACCGGCACGCCGTCCCGCTCGACCAGCACGGCGGTGCGGCCGCCGTCCTCCAACTCGCCTGCCAGAGCGGCGGCTTCGGCCAGGACTTCGCCCTCGGCGCCGGTCGGCATCCGGGCGGGGGCGCCGACCGCGACGGTACGGCCGTCGACGGTGGCGGTGACGCCGATGCCCGGGGCGGAGGTGAAGTCCTCGGCCGTGGCGAGGGCCAGGCCGCGGGTGCGGGCGGCGTCGACGACGGCGCGGGCGAGCGGGTGCTCGCTGGGGTGCTCGGCGGCCGCGGCCAGCGCGAGCAGCTCCTCCTCCGACAGGCCGGAGCCGGCCAGTGGACGGAGGTCGGTGACCCGGGGGGTGCCCTCGGTGAGGGTGCCGGTCTTGTCCAGGGCGACGGCGTCGGCCTGGCCGAGGCGTTCCATCACGACCGCGGACTTCACCAGGACACCGTGGCGACCGGCGTTGGCGATCGCGGAGAGCAGCGGCGGCATGGTGGCGAGGACCACGGCGCACGGCGAGGCGACGATCATGAAGGTCATCGCCCGCAGCAGCGAGCCGGTGAAGGCGGCGCCGAGGGCGAGCGGCACGGCGAAGACGGCCAGGGTGGCGATCACCATGCCGATCGAGTAGCGCTGCTCGACCTTCTCGATGAACAGCTGGGTCGGCGCCTTGGTCTCCGAGGCCTCCTCGACCAGCTGGACGATCCGGGCGATCACCGAGTCGGCGGCGTCCCGTTCGACCCGGATCCGCAGGGCGCCGGTGCCGTTGAGGGTGCCGGCGAACACCTCGTCACCGCGCTGCTTGGGTACGGGCAGCGGCTCGCCGGTGATGGTGGCCTGGTCGACCTCGCTCGCGCCGTCCAGGACCCGGCCGTCGGCGCCGATCCGTTCGCCGGGGCGCACCAGGACGGTGTCGCCGACGGCGAGCCGTTCGGTCGGCACGCTCTCCTCGGCGCCGCCGGGCAGCAGCCGGGTGGCGGTGGGCGGGGCGAGGTCGAGCAGTCCGCGCACGGAGTCGGCGGTGCGGGCGGTGGCCAGGGCCTCCAGGGCGCCGGAGGTGGCGAAGATGACGATCAGCAGCGCGCCGTCCATGACCTGGCCGACGGCGGCGGCGCCGAGCGCGGCGACGATCATCAGCAGGTCGACGTCGAGGGTCTTCTCGCGCAGGGCCCGCAGCCCGGCCCAGCCGGGTTCCCAGCCGCCGGTGGCGTAGGCGAGGGCGTACAGCGGGCCCCAGGACCAGGCCGGGGCGCCGGTGAGCTGGAGCGGGAGCGCGATCAGGAAGAGCACGGTCGCGGCGGCGGCCCAGCGGGCCTCCGGGAGGGCGAACACCCGGGTGCGACGGCGCGGGGCGGTGTCGGGGCGCGGTGCGGCGGGCGGCGCAGGGCGCTCGATCAGGGTGGTGGGCATGCGGACGGGACCCTTCGGGGCAGGGCGGAGCCGGTGGCTCGGGGCAGGGCGGAGCCGGTGACTCATTCACCATACATGAACATATGAACGTGTCTTCATGTATGAGTTGTACTATTGCCCGCATGGGTCATGGAGCCGCCCCCGCAACCGCCGTCCCGCACACCCGCCTGGACGCAGCCAGCGCCGCCCGGGTGGCCACCACCCTGCAGGCCCTGGCCACCCCCTCCCGGCTGCTGATCCTCTCCCGGCTGCGCGAAGGGCCCTGTGCCGCCACCGAACTCGCCGCCGAGGTCGGGCTGGAACAGTCCGCCTGCTCCCACCAGCTCCGCCTGCTGCGCAACCTCGGCCTGGTGGTCGGGCGGCGCGAGGGCCGCTCGGTGGTCTACGCGCTCTACGACAACCACGTCGCGGCCCTGCTCGACCAGGCCGTCTACCACATCGAGCACCTGCGCCTCGGGCTCAGCGACGCCGAACTCGACTGAGCCACGGGCGAGGTGAGGTCAGCCGGCGCGGCGCGGGTGGCCGTCCGGTCGGTTCGGCGCCGGCGCGGGACGGGCCAGCGCTGGTGCCGGACGGCTGTATGTTCAGCGCCGGTGCCGGACGGCCGTACGGTTCAGCGGCCGTGCCAGGCGGCGAGGAGGTCGGCCTCGGCGGTCGGGGTCAGGGCCTGCGGCAGCGGTTCGAACGGCTCGATGTCACGGGCGGTGTCCGCCACCGGGCGGAGCCGGAGTCCGGTGCCGAGGGCGGCGGCCGGGTCGGCGGTGTTGGTGGCCCGGCGCAGCGGGTCGGCGCTCCACAGCGGCAGCGCGCGGTCCTGGATGCCGGAGGTCAGGAGGAAGTCGTCGTCGACCCAGGTGAGCGTGGTCCCGGCCGGGGCGACGGCGGAGGCGATGGCGTCGAGCAGGTCGCCCATCGTGAACGGCGGGGGAGTCGCGGCGTGGTAGGCGCCGGTGGCGCCCTTCGTCAGCAGGTCGAGCATCCAGTCGGCGAGGTCGCGGGCGTCGACGACCTGGAGCGGGGCGTCGGGCCGGCCCGGGGCCAGCACCTCGCCGCCACGGGCGATCCGCTGCACCCAGTGGTCGAAGCGGTGGGTGTAGTCCTGGGGGCCGATCACGTACGTCGGCCGCACCAGCAGTGAGTCCGGGCCGAACCGCTCGACGGCCGCCCGCTCGCACTGGACCTTGAGCACGCCGTAGGTGGCCGGGGTGATCTCCTCGGGCTCCGGGCCGTCGGCCGGGAGCAGCGGGGAGTCCTCGGTGAACCCGGGGGCGGCCGGGGTGTCGTAGACGGCCATGGAGGAGACCAGGAGGTAGCGCCCGGCCGCGCCGGGGTCCAGGGCCGCGGCCAACTGCCGTACCTGGCGCGGGAAGTAGGCGCTGACGTCGACGGTGGCGTCCCAGCTCAGGCCGCGCAGCGCGGTGAGGTCCGCGTCGCGGTCGGCGATCAGGTGGGTGGCCTCGGGGAGCAGGTGGGCGCCGGAGCGGCCGCGGTGCAGCACGGTGACGTCGTGCCCGGCGGCCAGCGCGGCCCGGGCGAAGTGGAGGCCGACGAACCGGGTACCGCCCATGATCAGTATGCGCATCGGACCATCGTTCCAGCTCGGCCCGGTTCCGGCCAAGGGATCGCCGGGACCGGGCCGAGTGCGTCAGCAGGCCTCAGCCGTGGACGCCCAGTTGGGCCAGCAGTGCCTGGTTGTCCTCGATGTGCCAGTCCTCGACGATCCGGTCGGTGCCGACGTGCTGGATGTCGATGGCGTTGAACTCGACGGCCTGGCCCCGGCCCCGGATGCCGTCGAAGGTGCCGGTGAAGTGGCCGCGGAAGACCAGCCGGGCGGTGATCCGGTCACCGGCGACCAGCACGTCGGACAGCCCGCAGGTCAGGTCCGGGACGGCGGCGCGGATGTTCTTCGAGGCGAACAGCGGGCCGGCCGGGCCCTGGGGGCGGCCGGACGGGAGCGTGTTGTCCCGGAACTGCGGGCTGATGGCGGCGTCCAGGTACCGCTGCTGCCCGGTGTTCCAGAAGGTGTACAACTGCTGGGCCAGTCGCACCTCCTGAGCCGCTCGCCGGGCGCCGATCGAACGGTCGACGGTGAGCGCCTTCGGCTGGACCAGGTCGGGCGAGCGGTCGATCAGGTTCTGCGGCCAGCTGGGCGCGGGCCGGTGGTGGCCCCGCTCGGGGGAGGGGGAGGGGGAGGGGGCGGTGGTCAGGGCGGGCGCGGCGGCAGCGGTGCCGGCCGCCAGGGCGGCGACGGTGGCGAGGGCGGCGGCGGTGCGGGTGGTGGCACGGCTCAGGAACGGCCAGCGCATGGGGAGTTGCTCCTCGGGGCGGTTGGGGTGGGGTAGGCGATCGGGGGCGGGGCGGACGGTCAGGCGAGTCGGCCGCCGCCGTCCACGTGCAGCACGGTGCCGGTGACGTACGGGTTGTCGATCGCGTACAGCACCGCCTTGACCAGGTCCTCCGGGGTGCCGACCCGGCGGGCCGGGTTACGGGCGGCGACGCCGCGCAGGAAGGCGTCCTTGTCGGCGCCCAGGCCGTCCCAGGAGCCGGTGTCGACGATGCCGGGGGAGACCGCGTTGACCCGCACCGGGGCGATCTCCACCGCCAGGGCCTGCACCAGGAAGGCCAGTGCGCCGTTGGTGGTGGCCATCACCGTACGGGCGGGCGCCGGTCGCCAGGCGGCGACCCCGGAGAAGAAGGTGAACGAGCCGCGCTCGGCGGCCTGCCCGGCCAGGTGCTTGGCGAGCAGCAGCGGGCCGATCACCTTGGCGGCGAACGCCCGCTGGACGTCGGCGAGTTCGAGCTCCCGCAGCGGGCCGTTGGCCGGCATCGCGGCGGTCGAGACCAGGTGGTCGAAGGTGCCGACCCGCTCGGCGAACCGGGCGATCGACTGCTCCTCGGCGAGGTCGACGGGCAGTACCTCGGACGGCCCGGCCAGTTCGCCGGCCGTCCACTCCAGCTTGCGCGGGTCGGGGCCGGCCAGGACGACGGTGGCGCCGGCCGCCGAGGCGGCGGTGGCCACGGCGCGGCCGGTGTGCGAACCCGCGCCCACCACGATCAGTCGCTGCCCCAGCAGCGAGGTGCCCTGCGGCGGAGTGACGGCGGACGGCGGCGGGGTGCCGATGGACATGGGGGTTCTCCTTCGGGGGCATCGGGGATCCGGCCGTCCGCTGCGTTGTGCGCGGCGGCCACACCACGACCCTCTCCCGGGGCGCCGCCATGAGTCCAAGGCTTGTTCTCTACCGCTGCCATAAAATCTGCTCATGGCAACGCCGACGCTCCGACAGCTCGAATACCTGGTCACCGTGGTCGACACCGGCTCGTTCACCCGCGCGGCCGAGCAGCTGCACGTCACCCAACCCGCGCTCTCCCACCAGATCCGGGCCCTGGAGGGCGCGCTCGGCGGCCCGCTGCTCGAACGGCTGCCGCGCGCGGTCCGGCTCACCCCGACCGGCCGGGCCGTACTGCCGCACGCCCGGGCGGCGCTGGCCGAGGCGGAGCGCCTGCAAGCGGTGGCCCGGCGCGCCAGCGGCCTGGAGGAGGGGGAGCTGGAGGTCGCCGCCGTCTACTCGATCAGCCTCGGCATCCTGCCGCCCGTCCTCCGGGCCTGGCACCGCCGGCACCCCGGCGTGCGGATCCGGCTGCGCGAGTACTCCCACGCCGAGCGGCTCCAGGAGGCGATGGCCGCGGGCCGGGCCGATCTCGCCATCGGCCCGGTGCCGGAGGGCTGGGAGGGGCCGATCCGGGAGCTCGGCGTCGAGGAGTTCACGGTCGTGCTGGCCTCCGACGACCCGCTCGCGGCCCGCCCCACCCGCTCCATCGCCCTCGGTGAGCTCGCGGACCGGGCCTGGGTCCACTACGCCCCCGACAACGGCCTCGCCGACCTGCTCGACCAGGCCTGTGCCCGCGCGGGCTTCCACCCCCGGGCGGCGGTCCGCGCCGAACAGACCTCCGCCGCACCGCTGTTGGCCGCGGCCGGCCTCGGCCCGGCGCTGGTGCCCGCCGACATCGTGCCGGCGCACTTCGACGGCCTGCTGCTGCGGCCCGACCCACCGGTCCGCCGCGCCCTCGCCGCCTACACCCGCACCCGCCCCGACCCGCTCACCGTGGCCTTCACCGAGCTGCTGGCCCAGCGGGCCAGGATCAACCCGGGGACGGGCTGACGCACTGCGCGCGGCGGCCCGGGCCGGGAGGACCCCCTCTCACAGTGCGGCAAGCACGTCCTGGTGCACACCGTCGAGGACGAACCCGTTGTCCAGCCGGACCCGGACCGTCACCCGGCTCCCCCGCTCCCGGTGCTCGGCCCACTCCGGCTCCAGCGCGGCGAGCTGCGCCACCAGCCGCTCCCGGCTGGCCTCGGGCATGGTGTGCCCGTAGTCGTCGAACAGCGCCTTGAGCCGCTGGTACTCGCGGACCCCTTCGCTCTCCGGGAGTTCGCCGTCCACCCGCTCGACGGTGCCCTCGGCCCCGGCACCCAGCGACAGGAAGCCGACGGCGGCAGCGGGCTCGCCGGCGACGGCCTCACCGAGCCCGAGGTCCTCCGTCAACCTGACGCGTCGTCCTGCCTCCAGGGTCATCCGTGCGCTGCCTCTCGATCGATCGCTGCCCGCCGGCCCGGTCGGCCGACGGTCCGGTCATTATCCGTGCAACGGTCATGTCCACGCGTTGGGGGTCCGCGGGAATGCCGAGGGGTCCGGCGCGCGGCGCCGGACCCCTCGGATCGACTTACCGGTTCACCGGTTCACAGATTGGCGCACTGCCCGGTGCGCGCGCCGTGGACGGTGTTGGGGTTGCCGCCGTTGGTCGGCGGCGGGTTGTTGCCGGTGCAGTGGAGCGAGCCGCCGATGGTGTTGCCCTCGATCTCGGCCCGGGAGTCCTCGGGGAACGGACCGGTGCCCGTCGTGCCGTTGACCTCGACCGAGCCGCCGATCCGGTTGGCGATCAGCTCGGCGCCCGAGTGGTTGTCGTCGAGGTGGACGGAGCCGTTGACCCGGTTGCCGGTGCAGCCGTCGTCACCCGGGTCGCCGACGAGGACGAACCCGCTCGCGCGGCCGACCTCCACCGTGCCGGTGGTGCTGGAGCCGCACATGCCGAAGAGCGTGCCGTTCTCGGAGTGCACACCGCCGAAGACGGTGGAGTCGCCGATGAACAGGGCCCCGCCGGCCGCGCCGCGGACCGACCCGTGCACGGTGGCGCCGATGACACAGGTGCTCGGCGCGGTGGCGTCCACGCCGCCGCGGACGTCACCGGTGATGACGTTGGCGCAGGTCACCACCTCGGTGAGGGTCTCCGGCCGGCCCGCCAGGAAGTTGCCGTCGCCGCTGTACTGCGCGGTGATCGTGTGGCTGCCGGGAAGCAGGTTGCCGAAGGTCACCTGGGCCTGACCGCAGTGGGCGCCGCCACCGGGGGCGAGGGTGCCGGTGCCCAGCACGGTGGAGCCGTCCCGGAACGTCACCGTCCCGGAGGGCGGCAGGGCCGGGTCGGTGCTCGGGGGTGCCGGGCAGACCGTGTCGGTGAAGGTGACGGGCTGTCCGAAGGCCGCCTGGCCGCCGTCCGAGGAGGCCAACGTGGTGGTGACGGAGGCTTGGTTCACGGTCTGGGTCAGGCTCATCGCCGTGTTGCCCTGGAAGTCGAGGTCACCGCTGTTGGTGGCCTCGACGGTGTGGTCACCGACGGTCAGCGAGGAGATGGCGGCCGAGGTGGCCTTCCCGGTCGTGGTGTCGACGGGCACCGGGCTGCCGAGCTGGGTGCCGTCCACCGTGAACGTGACCGTTCCGCCGTCCGGGGTCGGTACGACGGTGGCGGTGAAGGTCACCGGCTGCCCGTAGACGGACGGGTTCGCGGAGGAGGTGAGCGTCGAGCTGGTCGCCGTCTTCGGGACGCTGAAGAAGATCGTGTCGGTCGGCTGGGCGGTGGTCTGGCCGGTGCCGTTGAGGTTGCCGACGAACGCGCCGTAGAAGGTGGTGCCGACCGCCTTGAGCTGCTCGTAGTCACCGAACAGCCGCTCGGTGGGGGCGCCGGGGGTGCCCATCGGCGTGGTGTAGGAGCGCAGCGAGAAGTCGGTGAAGGTGGCGCCGTGGTCGAAGCTCCGGGCGAGGTGCGCGGTGAAGATCGGGAAGCCGTTGGTGTTGTTGCCGTCGGAGGTCAGGTAGAGGACCCCGACGGTGCCGTCGCTGAGCACCGCGACGGACGGCAGCGCCGCGTTCGTCGAGGTGGAGACGTTCACCTCGGAGCCGATGGTGAGGTCGTTCGCGCCGTTGTCGGTGAGCCGGCGCAGCCGGATCTGGTTGGTGCCCGACACGTCGACGCCGTACGCGACGAACACGTCGCCGCTGGTCGGGTCGACGGCGGCGTGGTGGATGCCGCCGAGCAGCGCGTTGACCCCGCCGAACTTGAAGCCCTGGCCACCCTGGTCGCTGCTGACCGAGGCGACGGTGACGCCGTCCGTGGCCGTGGTCGGGGGTGTGCTCGGGGACCGGGGGTTGCCCAGGTCCCAGGTCCGGCCGCCGTCGGTGGACCGGTTGATCCTGATGGTGACGGGCTGGGGCTGGCTGACCATGTTGCTGCCGCCCTGCTGGTACAGGGCGTACACGGCGCCGTTGCGCGGGTCGCCGGCCAGCCGGAGCCCGCCGTTGATGCCGTCGTTCAGGGCCCCCGATCCGACCCCCACGTCGTTGGCGGTGGGGAAGTCGACCGGGCTGGCGTGGTTGCGGGCGACGTTCACCCGGTCGTGCGGACTGGCCGTGGTGCCGGGGGCGTTGAAGTCCTGGTAGCCGACGTAGACGTTGTCCTGGGTCGGGGTGCCGGTGTCGGGGTTGGTGATCAGCCAGGGCTGGTCGTTGAACGGGTGCGTGCCGGTGGTGAGTTGGGTGGTGGTGGGCGTGGGGTTGTTCCACGCCCACGACGAGGCCTTGGTGGGGTCGGTGGTCGAGCCGGTGACGACCACGTTGGCACCGTTGGCGCAGGTGAGGAAGGTGCCGTAGAGGGTGCCGTTGCGGCCGTAGTCGATCGTCTGGTCGCACGGCCCGCCGGAGGTGCCCGCGACGCCCGGCGGCACCGGGATGGCCGACTCGGGGTTCCAGGTGGTGCCCCCGTTGGTGGAGTAGAGCAGCTGGGCGGCGTTGTTCCAGCGCGATCCCGGGACGGGGCCGAAGCGGGTGATGGCGATCTGCTGGGGGTTGGCGGGGTTGATCGCGATCGACGGCTCGCCGAAGGTCGGGGTGGAGCCGGCGGAGGCGTCCGCGTCGACGATGTTCAGCCCCGGCACCCGCTGCAGTGGCCGGACCAGCCGGGGTGTCTCCGGTCCCGGACGGTCCGTCCGGTCGGGCGGCTGGTCGGTGGCGCCGCCGGACCTCGCGGTGGTGGTCGGGTTCGGCGGCGGCGCGGCGCTCTCGCCGGCCCAGGCCTGTACGGACAGCAGCAGCGGTCCGGCGGCCAGCGAGAGCGCGAGGGCCGCGCCGAGCGGGCGCCTGAGGGAGCGTCTGCCGGGGTGCCCGGGAGGGATCGGTCTCCGTCGGTGTGCGGGTGCCACAGGTCGGTCCTTTCGATCACGTGACATGGCCGTCACATTGTGTGACCGAGTTAGGACGGTTGGTGATCCGGCACTCCCGGCATGGACACGTTCGCTCACGGAAGTACCGCAGACGGCCGAGCAGCGGGTGCCGGCAGTACCGGTCACCATCTGCGCCGCGCCGCCGACGCCGACCCAGGTCCGCGTGAGGGCCATGGCCTCGGCACGGCTGGGGTGGTCCTCGACGATGCGCTCGCGCTGCCGCGAGGTCGCGGTGCGCGCCGCCGAGCTGCCCCCGGCGACCTGATCAGGGCCGTCACGTTCGTGTTCGAGAGGATCTTGTTCGCTAAGATCTTGATCTTCGAAGTCACGGCACATCGGGGGTGGGGTCCATCAACGGGAGCAAGGGCGCGCTGCGTGCGCTGAGCACGGACGAGCCGCAGGAGATCGCCGGGTACCGGCTGCTCGCGCAGATCGGCGAGGGCGGAATGGGGTCCGTCTACCTCTCGCGCACGCGCGGCAACCAGCCGCTCGCGATCAAGGTGATCCGCCGGGAGTACGCCGGCGACCCCGAGTTCCGTCGCCGCTTCCAGCAGGAGGTGCGCGCGGCCGAGAAGGTGCGGGGCTACCACCTGGTGCCCGTGCTGGACCACGACGCCCACGGCGAGCAGCCGTGGCTGGCCACGGCGTACGTCCCCGGCCTACCGCTCGACGAGGCGCTCGACGCCCACGGTTCGCTGCCGCTGCCCGTCGCCCTCCAGCTGGTCGGTTGCGTGGCCCGGGCACTGGACTCCATGCACTCCGCGGGGATCGTCCACCGCGACCTCAAGCCGGGCAACCTCCTGCTCGGCCCGGACGGGCCCTGGGTGATCGACTTCGGGATCGCGCGTGCCGCCGAGGCCACCAGGCTGACGCAGAGCGGGGGCTTCATCGGCACCCCGCAGTTCATGTCGCCCGAGCACGGCATCGGGAGTGAACTCACCCCCGCCACCGACGTGTTCGCGCTCGGTCTGATCGCCGCCGTCGCCGCCACCGGCCGCCACCCCTACGGGACGGGCGGGGCGCTGACCGTGGCCACCCGGATCGCCAACACCGCGCAGCGACCGGCGGACCTGTCCGGCTACCCGGACGGGCTGCGCCCTCTGCTGGAGCGCTGCCTCGCGGCGGATCCGGCCGCCCGGCCCACCCCGGCCGAACTGGCGGAGCTGTGCGAGCAGGCGTCCGGGCGTCCGTCGCGGGACCTGGGGGACTGGCTGCCCGCCTCCCTGGCGGCGGCGGTCGCCGAACGCCGGCGCCAGGTGGAGCAGCTGCTGACGGGAGCGGATGCGCAGGCCCCCGGCGCGGCGGCGGCTCCGCCCCGGCCGACGGCCACGTATGTGCCCACCCAGGCCTCGGGGAACGCCCGCGCCCCGTACGGGGACCAGGTGCACAGCGCGCCCACGCAGACGGCGGGTGCGCCCGGGCCGGCGGGTGCGGGAGAAGCGGCGGGGTCGGCAGCGGGGTCGGCGGCGGGAATGGCAGCGCAGGCGGCGGAAGCTTCGCGGCGCAGGCGGGCCCTGGTGGCCGGTGCGCTCGCCGTGGTGCTGGCCGCCGCGGCCGGTACGGCGTGGGCCCTGTCCGGTGACGGGAAGTCCGGGTCCGGTGCGGCCACGGCTGCGCAGCCGGAGGTGAGCGTGAGCCCCCGGGCGAGCGCGAGCGGGCAGCCGGGCGCCACCGGCCCGGCAGACGCGGCTTCGGGATCGGGGGCGGGACCGGGAGCGGGACCGGGATCCGGCGCGGCGTCCCCGAAGGGCGGTTACACCGCGGTTTTCACCGACCGCCCCCTGTTGATCGGGACCCCCGCCGTCGGCGAGCTGATCTCGGTGGACCTGGACGCCCCGAAGGTGAATCCGCGTGGTGAGGTCGGCGACCACGAAGCCGAGCTGTCCTACATCATCCAGTACCTGACCTTCGGCACCCCGGTCGCCAAGAGCGCGGGAACGTCACCGGAGGCCTGCCGCCAGGCTGTGGACAGCGCCCCGCTGCCGTCGGAGCTCAGCAACACCGCGCTGATCGAGCGCCACGCGATCGCGAAGGGCGACGTGCTGTGCACCGTCACCTCGAAGGGCAACCTCGCCATGCTGAAGATCACTGACGTGCGGCAGGCCGGGACGCCGATGGACCCGCCGGCGTTCGCCGGGCTGGTCACCCTCTGGAAGCCGCCTTCCTGATCGCCCCGCTCCGCGCACGGGCCTTCCGCCTCCCGCCCCTTTCTCGGGGCGGGGGGCGGTTTCGATTTTCCTGCCAGAAACGAACCTTGACGGTTCGTCAGCCACTTCCACGGCCATTGGTGTCACCGTGCGCGACATGATCAGTGCATTGAGTGATGTGGCCAGGGTGTCCCGGTCCGTCGGCGGCGACGGTTCGCCGGTTGCCAAGTTTTGGCAATGATTTCCACCTAGCCCCCGGATCCCCTAGGTATGAAAATCATTTTCATCTATGGTGAAGGCGTCCAACGGAGCCGGACCCGCCCAGACGGCGGTGCCGGCAGGTTTCGAGGAGCAGTCCGCCATGCGTGTCGTCCCGTCCAGCAAGCCCCGCCGCCTTCCGAGAATCGTGCTCGGCCTGACCGCGGTCGCCGCCCTCGCCGCGACCAGTGCGTGCTCCACCGGCTCGTCGGCCAAGAACGCGTCCGGTGCGTCCGGCGGCGCGAGCAGCGGCAGCGGCTCGAAGGTGATCCAGGTGACGGCCGCGGAGAACTTCTGGGGTTCCATCGCCACCCAACTCGGCGGTGACCACGTGAAGGTGAACAGCATCATCACCAACCCCGACACCGACCCGCACTCCTACGAGCCGACCGCCGCCGACGGCCGCACCATCGCGGGCGCGGACTACGTGATCAGCAACGGGATCGGCTACGACGCCTGGTCGGACAAGCTGCTGTCCGCGAACCCGGCGCAGGGCCGGACCGTGCTCAAGGTCGGCGACCTGCTGGGCAAGAAGGAGGGCGACAACCCGCACCAGTGGTACTCCGCCGAGAGCGTCACCAAGGTCATCGACCGGATCACGGCCGACTACAAGAAGCTGGACCCGGCCGACGCGGCCTACTTCGACAGCCAGGAGAAGGCCTTCACCACCCAGACCTTGGCCACGTACAACAAGCTGGAAGCCGACATCAAGGCCACGTACGCGGGCACCCCGATCGGCGCCTCCGAGTCGATCGTGACCCCGCTCGCGGAGAGCGTCGGCCTCAAGCTGCTCACCCCGGAGACCTTCCTGGACGCCGAGAGCGAGGGCACCGACCCGACCGCCGCCGACAAGGCCGCCATCGACCAGCAGATCGCCGGCAAGCAGATCAAGGTCTACGTCTACAACTCCCAGAACTCCAACCCCGACGTGGTGGCCCAGGTCAACGCCGCCAAGGCGCAGGGCATACCGGTCGTCGAGGTCACCGAGACCCTCACCCCGGCGGGGGCCAGCTTCCAGGACTGGCAGGCCCGGCAGCTCCAGGGCCTCGCCGACGCGTTGAAGCAGGCGACGGGCAAGTGAGCGAGCGGAGCGAGCTCACCGTCAAGAGGTGCGCACGGGCGAATGCCCCTGGCAAGCGGAGGGAGGCGGGCGCATGAGCATCCACCCGACCGAGAAGGTCCGTGCCGAGAAGGTCCGTACCGAGGAGGTCCGTACGGAGGAGGCCCGTACGGAGGAGGCCCGTACGGAGACGGAGCGCACCGCGCCCGGCGGGGAGCCGGTGCTGTCGCTGCGCGGGGCCGCCGTGCGGGTGGGCGGGCGGACCCTCTGGTCGGGTATCGATCTGACCGTGGGGGCCGGGGAGTTCACCGCCGTCCTCGGCCCCAACGGGGTCGGGAAGTCGACCCTGGTCAAGGTCCTGCTGGGCGTCCTCCCGGCGGCCGCCGGTGAGGTACGGGTGCTCGGCGCGGCGCCCGGCGGGCGGAACGCGGCGATCGGGTACCTGCCGCAGCGGCGCAACTTCGACGCCACCGTCCGGATCCGCGGGATCGATGTGGTGCGGCTCGGGCTGGACGGGGATTCGTGGGGGATCCCCGTCCCGTTCCTGAACCGCGCGAAGCGCGTGGCCGCCCGCGAACGCGTGCGGGAGGTCATCGAGTTGGTGGGCGCGTCGAAGTACGCGCACCGGCCGATCGGGCAGTGTTCGGGCGGCGAGCAGCAGCGGCTGCTGATCGCGCAGGCGCTGGTCCGCCGTCCCCGAGTGCTGCTGCTGGACGAGCCGCTGGACAGCCTGGACCTGACCAACCAGGCGGCGATCGCCTGCCTGCTGGGCAAGGTCTGCCACCTGGAACAGGTGTCGGTGGTGATGGTCGCGCACGACGTCAACCCGATACTCCACCACCTGGACCGGGTGGTCTACATCGCCGAGGGCGGTGCCGTCTCCGGCGCCCCGGACGAGGTGATCACCACCGCGACGCTGAGCCGCCTCTACCGCACGCCGGTCGAGGTGCTGCGCACCGGCGACGGGCGGCTGGTCGTGGTCGGCCAGCCGGAGGCCCCGGCGGTCCACTCCGACCGGCACGTCGACAGCGACCGGCACCTCCACAGCGACCGGCACGGGAACGGGGGCGGCCGTGCTGCTGGCAGCTGACGCGACCCCGCCGGCCTTCGGCTGGGACCTGGTCGCCGACTTCCAGGACATGTGGTCCTACGCGTTCATGGTGAACGCCTTCCGGGCCGGCCTGGTCGTGGCTCTGGTGTGCGCCGTGGTGGGCTGGTTCATGGTGCTGCGCCGCCAGACCTTCGTCGGGCACACCCTGTCGGTGTCCGCGTTCCCGGGCGCCTCGCTGGCCGTGCTGCTCGGCTTCGCCACCACGCTCGGCTACTTCGGGTTCTGCGTCGCCACCGCGCTGGTGCTGGCGGCGCTCGGCCGCCGGGGCCGGGGGAGCGGCGCCGAGGAGTCCGCGGGTACCGGTACGGTGCAGGCCTTCGTGCTGGCCTGCGGATACCTGTTCATCAGCCTGTACAAGGGCCTGCTGGAGGGGCCGACGGCGCTGCTGTTCGGCAGCTTCCTGGGCATCACCACCGGCCAGGTGGTGACCCTGGCGGTGGTGGGCGCGGTGGTGCTGGCCGCCCTGGCGGTGATCGGACGGCCGCTGCTGTTCGCCTCCGTGGACCCGGAGGTGGCGGCCGGGCGCGGGGTGCCGGTACGGCTGCTGGACACCCTGTTCCTGGTGGTGCTCGGCGCGGCGACCGCCGAGGCCAGCCAGATCACCGGCACCCTGCTGGTGTTCGCGCTGATGGTGATCCCGGCGGCGACGGCCCAACAGCTCACCGCCCGGCCGGGGTTGAGCCTGCTGCTGTCGGTCGCCCTGGGGCTGGCGGCCTGCTGGGCGGGCCTGGTCGCGGCCTACTACCGGCCGTACCCGCTCGGCTTCTTCGTGACCGGCTTCGCCTTCGCCGGCTACGTCCTGGCGCACCTGGTGCGCTTCGCCCGGGACCGCCTGCTCGGCGGCGCCCGTACGGCCGTCGCGATCGGAGCTGCGCCATGACCGCCGTCCTGTCCCAGCCGTTCTTCCAACACGCCCTGCTCGCCGGGACGTTCATCGCGCTCGCGTGCGGGCTGGTGGGCTGCTTCCTGGTGCTGCGGGCGCAGATCTTCACCGGCGACGCGCTCAGCCATGTCGCCTTCACCGGCGCGATGGCCGCGTTGGCGGGCGGCTACGACCTGCGGCTCGGGCTGTTCGCGGCGACCGTCGGGGTGGGCCTGCTGATCGGCGGCCTCGGCCGGCGGGGGCGGGCGGACGACGTGGTGATCGGCAGCGTCTTCGCCTGGATCCTCGGCCTGGGCGCCTTCTTCCTGACCGTCTACACCACCTCCCGCAGCGGCGCCCAGGGCGGCGCCGGGACGAGCGTGCTGTTCGGCTCGATCTTCGGCCTGCACGGCAGCCAGACGACGGTGGCCGTGGCGATCGCGGGCGCGATCTGCGTCGTCCTGCTGCTGATCGCCCGCCCGCTGCTGTTCGCCACCCTCGACGAGGCCGTGGCGGCCGCCCGGGGCGTGCCGGTGCGGGCGCTGGGGCTCGGCTTCCTGGCCCTGGTCGGGGCCTGCGCCGGGGAGGCCACCCAGGCGGTCGGCTCGCTGCTGCTCCTGGGCCTGCTCGCGGCTCCGGCGGGCGCGGCACTGCGGCTCACCGACCGGCCGTTCCGGGCGCTGGCGCTGTCCGCCGGGCTCGCGGTCGCGGAGATGTGGGGCGGGCTGCTGCTGAGCGCGGCGGCGCCGAAGCTGCCGCCGAGCTTCGCGATCATGGCGACGGCCACGGTCGTGTACGCGGCCACCTTCCTGGTCCGGCGGCGCCGTGCTTCCGGCCCGCGGCCGGCTCGCACCGCGGCCGCCGGGACGGGCTGACCCGTGGCCGAGACCCGCAGCCGGGCGCTGACCACGGCCTTCCGGCGGGCCGCCGATCGGCGGAAGGACACGGACGCGCAACCGGACAACGACCACGACGGGCTGGGCCGCCTCACCCCGCAACGCGCCGAGGTGCTGCGGGCCCTGCGGGGCTGCGAGGACTTCGTCAGCGCCCAGGTGCTGCACGCCGGCCTGCTGATCACCGGCTCGCGGGTGGGCCTGAGCACCGTCTACCGGACCCTGACCGCGCTGGCCGAGGTCGGCCGCGCCGACGTCGTCCGGGACACCAACGGTGAGCGGCTGTTCCGCTACCGGCCGGGCGCCGACCACCGGCACTACCTGATCTGCCGTGCGTGCGGCCTGAGTTCGCCGGTGGACTCGGCCGCGGTGGAGGCCTGGGCCGAGCGGATCGCGGAGCTGTCCGGTTTCGCCGACGTCCAGCACACCGTGGAGCTGGCGGGCGTCTGCCCGGACTGCCGTACCGCCGACTGACCCGGCCTGCCTGGCCCCGCCCCGCCCCGCCCTGTCAACGCCCGCCCGGCCCGGTGCGGGCGCCTTCGGGCCTGCGGCGGGAGCCGGAAGGAGCGACCGCGGGGGCGACTGCGGCCCTCTTATTGAAAAGCATTATCGTTTCAATCTAGGGTTTGGGGCGTCGCCCAAGAGTGAGGACACCATGACGAATCGTCGGAACCATCAGATATCCCGCAGAGCCGTGCTGAGTGCGCTCGGCACCGGCGCGGTGCTCGGCAGCGGCCTGCTGACGGCCTGCGGCAGCAGCTCGTCGACCGCCCGGCCCCCGCTCGCCGCGGCCACCGGCCCGACGGCCACGGTCGCGCCCCGCCGGGGCGGGACGCTCCGGGCGGCCTTCGCCGGATCCGCGGCCGAGTCGACCAGCGTGCTCCAGGCCACCGGCAGCGCCGTCGACTACGTCCGGGCCCGGCTGATCTGGGACACCCTCGGCGAGATCGACGGCAGCACACCGGTGTGGCGGCTCGCGGAGTCCGTCACCCCCGACGGCGACGCCACCCGCTGGACGGTACGGCTGCGCGACGGCGTCACCTTCAGTGACGGCCGCAAACTCACCGCCCAGGACGTGCTGTTCAGGCTCCGGACGCTGGCCGCCAGTCCGACCGTGCAGGCCGGGCTGCTGGCCGGCCTCGACCCCGCCGGGTCCGCCGTCCGCGACCCGCGCACCCTGGAGCTGCGGCTCAAGGGCCCCGACGGCTTCTTCGACCTCGTGCTGGCCCAGTCGATGTTCGTCTTCCCCGACGGAACCACCGACCTCGCCCACGCGCCCGGCTCCGGGCCGTACACCCTCAAGAGCTGGACGGCCGGCGGCAGCAGCCTGCTCACCCCCCGCACCGACTACTGGGGCGCGGCCGAGGGCGGCCCCTACCTCGACCGGATCGAACTGTTCTCGGTCGCGGACGCCGCCGCCCGGCTCAACGGCCTGAAAGCGGGCCAGTTCGACTACGCCGGCGGCCTCACCCTCACCGCCGCCCGCGCCGAGGAGAAGAACCCGGCCCTGCGCTTCCTCACCGCGCCGCAGGAACTCTGGAGCGAACTCGCCCTCACCATGAACCTCGGCACCGGCCCGTTCACCGGGCCCGAGGCCGTCCGGGCGGTGAAGTACGCGATCGACCGCGAGGCCATGGTCCGCACCGTCACCCTCGGCTACGGCGAGGTCGCCGACGACGCGCTCGGCCGCCACCAGTCCTGGTACGACACCACGCTGCCGCGCCGCGCCTACGATCCCGAGCAGGCGAAGAAGCTGCTCCCGGGCGGGCGGCTCACGGTGCGCACCAGCGACTACGAGTACGGGACGCTGGAGAGCGCCACCGCCTTCGTCCAGCAGGCCCGAGGCGGCGGCCTCACGGTGTCGGTCGACAAGGTCCCCGCCGCGGACTACTACGCGGACATCAAGACCCTGCTGAGCACCCCGCTGCAGACCAACCTGTACCACGCGATGCCGCTGCCCCTCCAACTCTCCATGTACTACGGCTCCAAGGCCTCCTACCCGTTCACCGGCCCGGCCGGCGGGACCCTGGACGGGCTGATCGCCGCCCTGCACACCGCCGTCGGGGACGCGAAGCGCACCGCCGCCGTCCACGACGTGCAGCACCACCTCTACGAGCACGGCGGCGACGCGGTGTTCGCCCGGATCCCCCCGGTGGCGGCGTCCGCCCCGGGCGTCCACGGCGTCCAGCCGCGCGGCTTCTTCGACTACCCGTGCCTGCGCGACGCCTTCCTCGCGCCGTGACGGCGCCCCGGCGGCGGTCCGCGCGCACGGCGCGGGCGGTCCTGGGCCGGCTCGCCGCGGCGGCGGGCACCCTGCTCGCCGCCTCGGTGCTGGTCTTCGCCGCGACCGCGCTGGCCCCCGGCGACGCCGCCGCGGCCCGGCTGGGCGGCCGCGCCGGGCCCGAGCAGATCGCCGAACTGCGCCACGGCCTGGGCCTGGACCAGCCGCCCTGGACCCGCTACGGCCACTGGCTCTGGCACGCCCTCCAGGGCGACCTGGGCACCTCGTACGCCAACGGCCGGCCGGTGGCCGAGCTGATCGCCGGACGGGCCGGGAACTCCCTGCTGCTCGGGGCCGTCGCGGCGGCGCTGCTGGTTCCGCTCGCCCTCGGCCTGGGACTGTGGGCCGGGATGCGCGCCGGGCGGGCCGCCGACCGGGTGGTGTCGGGCGTGACGCTCACCCTGGTCAGCCTGCCCGAGTTCGTCATCGGCACGCTGCTGGTCCTGCTGCTGGCCGTCGGCCTCGGCTGGCTGCCCGCGGTGTCGCTGCCCCCGGCCGGGCAGGGCGTGCTGAGCCGGCCGCAGATCCTCGTCCTGCCGGTGCTGACCCTGTTGTCGGTCAGCCTGGCGCAGAACGTCCGGCTGGTGCGGGCCGGCGTGATCGCCGCCGGCGACTCCGACGCGGCCCGCACCGCCCGGCTGGGCGGCGTCCCCGAGCACCGGGTGGTGCTGCGCTGGATCCTTCCGGCCGCCGTGGTGCCCGCCGTGCCGGTGCTGGCCCGCTACCTGGCCTACCTGCTCGGCGGCACCCTGGTCGCCGAGACCCTCTTCGGCTACCCCGGGCTGGCCGCCGCGCTGGTCAACGCCACCGCCGCGCGGGACGCCCCCGTCGTGCAGGGCGTGACACTGCTCGTCGCCGGGGTCACCGTCACCCTCAACCTGTTCGCGGACCTCCTCGCGGCCGCGCTCAACCCGGCGGCAAGGAGTACGAGTTGACCGTCACCACACGATGGCGCGCGACCGCGGCCGGGGCGGTGCTCGCCGGGTGCGTGCTGCTCGCCCTGCTCGGGCCGCTGCTCGCCCCGCACCTGCCGGGCGACGTGCAGGACCTGCCGTACGCCCCGGCCGGCGGCGCGACGCCGCTCGGCACCGACCACCTCGGCTCCGACGTCCTCAGCCGGTTCCTGGCCGGCGGCCGCTCGCTGGTGCTGCTGTCCGTGGCGGCGCTCGCCGTCGCGTACCTCCTGGGCGCGGTGGCGGGCATGACGGCGGCGCTGCGCGGTGGGCGGACGGACACCGTGGTGCTGCGCGCCGCCGACGTGCTGCTGAGCCTGCCCGGCTTCCTGCTGCTGAGCGTCGCCGTCGTGGCGGTGGGCCGGGGAGTCGCCGGGGTGGGGGTCGCGGCCGCGGTGGTCCTGCTGCCGGAGATCGTCCGGGTGGTGCGGGCCGCCACCCTCCAGGCGCTGCAGCACGACTACGTCGAGGCGGCCCTCGCCCGCGGCGAGCGGACGGGACACGTGCTGGTGCGCGAGGTGCTGCCCAACCTCGCGCCGGTGCTCGCCGCCGACGCCGCCGTCCGGTTCGTCGGCGCGGTGTTCATCGTCGCCACCGCCGGATTCCTCGGCTACGGCGCCCAACCACCGGCGGCGGACTGGGGGTTGATGGTCCTGGAGAACCGCGACGGGCTCACCCTGCAGCCCCTGGCGGTGGCCGTTCCGGCGGCCGGGATCCTGGTGCTGCTGCTGGCCGCCAACCTGCTGGTGGACGCCGCCTTCCCCGCCGCGCGCCCCCGGCGCCGCAAGCCCACCCGGCGCCTCAGGCCCGCCCTCTGGCGCCCGAAGCCCGCCCGGCGCCTTGAGCCCGCCCGGTGGCGCCCGGCGCCGGTGGGCGGGGACCGCACCGGCGAGGCCGCGGTGCTGCGGCTGCGCGGACTGACCATCCGGGCCGACGGTCCGGACGGGCCGCGCTCCGTCGTCGACGGCGTCGACCTCGACCTCGCGCCCGGGCGCATCCTCGCCCTGGTGGGGCCCTCGGGCAGCGGCAAGACCACGCTCGCGCTGGCCGCCCTCGGCGAACTGCGCCCCGGGCTCACGCTCCTGGGCGGCGAGGCCCACCTGGCCGGGCGGTCCGTCCTCGGACTGCCTGAGCGCGAGCTGCGCCGGCTGCGCAGCCGCCACGCGGGCTACGTCCCCCAGGACCCGCGCACCTCCCTCGCCCCGACCCTGCGGGTGGCCGACCACATCGGCGAGTTCCTGCGGGCCCGGTCCGTCCCCCGGGACGAGCGCCCGGAACGGATCCGGGCCGCCCTGCGGACCGTGCGACTGCCCTGCGACGAGGAGTTCCGGCGCCGCTTCCCGCACCAGCTGTCCGGCGGGCAACGGCAACGGGTCGCGCTGGCCGCGGCCCTCGCCCACCGGCCCGACCTGCTGGTCCTGGACGAGCCGACCAGCGCCCTCGACCCCGTGACGGCCGCCGCGCTGCTCGCCGACATCGGGCGCCTGCGCGCGGAGGGCGGGCCCGCCGTGCTGCTGGTCGCCCATGACCTCGCCCAAGTCGCGGCGGTGGCCGACGAGGTGGCGGTGCTCGACGCCGGGCGGCTGGTGGAGCGCGGCCCGGTCGGCCGGGTGCTGTCCCGTCCGGAGAGCGCCGCCGCCCGCCGGCTGGTCGGCGCCGCCCGGCGGACCGAGCGGCCCCGGCCCGAGGACGCGCCCGCCCCCGGGGGCGCCGCGGCCCTCGCCCTGCGCGGACTCGACGCCCGCCGGAGCGGGCGCACGGTGCTGGCCGGCATCGAACTCTCCGTGGAACCCGGCGGCTGCCTCAGCGTGGTCGGCCCCTCCGGCGGCGGCAAGACCACCCTGCTGCGCTGCCTGACCGGTCTGCACGCCGACTGGTCGGGCACCCTCCGGCTGTCCGGCCGGGAGGCGGCGCACGGACTGCGCGGGCGCTCCCGCGAGCAGCTGAGGTCGCTCCAGCTCGTGCCGCAGGACCCGTACGACTCGCTCAACCCGCGCCACAGTGTCGGGCGGATCGTCGCCCGTCCGCTCGCCCGCTTCCGCCCGGACCTGGACGAGCGCGGGCTGCGGCGGGAGGTGGAACGGCTGCTGGAGCGGGTCGGGCTCTCCCCCGGCCATGCCGACCGGCGGCCGGCCCAGCTCTCCGGGGGACAGCGCCAACGTGTGGCGCTGGCACGGGCGTTGGCCGCCGGACCGGCCGTACTGCTGTGCGACGAGGTGACCAGCGCCCTGGACGCGCCGACCGCCGACACCGTCGTCGCCCTGCTGGCGGAGCTGCGCCGTGACCTCGGCGTGGCCCTGGTCGTGGTGACCCACGACCTCACCGTGCCCGCCCGGCTGGGCGGCCGGATCGCCGTCCTCGCCGACGGCCGGATCAGGGAGAGCGGGACGGTCGACCAGCTGCTCACCGCGCCCGCCGATCCGCTGACCCGCGAACTGCTCGCGGCCGTACCGGCGTTGCCGCCGTCCGCCGCCGTGACCGACCGACCGTGAGGACGACCCCGATGACCCCGGCCGCCTGGCTGCGCCGCCCCCGACCTCGCCCGAACGCCGCCCTGCGGCTGGTCTGCCTGCCGCACGCCGGCGGCTCGCCCGGCCTCTACCGCGAGTGGGCCGCGCTGTTCCCGCCCGAAGTGGAGCTGGTGCTGCCCTGCCCGCCCGGGCGCGAGGACCGGATGGACGACCCCGCTCCCGCCGATCTCCCGGCACTGGTGGGGGAGTTCGCGGCCGGGCTGGCGCCGCTGGTGGACCGGCCCTGGGCGGTCTTCGGGCACAGCATGGGCGCGACGGTGGGCCATGAGCTCGCCCTGGAGCTCGTACGCCGGGGCCACCGCCCGCCGGTGCACCTGTTCGTCTCGGCCCGGGAGGCGCCGCAGTACCACCACGGCGGGAGCACCCACCTCCTCGACGACGACTCGCTGTGCGCCGAACTCGTGGGCCTCGGCGGCACCGACGCCCAGCTGCTGGCCATGCCCGAGGTCCGCCGCCTCGTGCTCCCGGCGGTGCGCGGCGACTACCGGCTGATCGAGACGTATCGGGCGCGGCCGGCCGGTCCGTTGCCCTGCCCGGTGACGGCACTGGTCGGCGCGGACGACACCGAGCTGACCGCCGAGGAGGCCGACGGCTGGCGCCGATGGACCTCGGCCGCCTTCGAGTTGCTCACCTTCCCCGGCGGGCACTTCTACCTCTCGGCGCAGCCGGGGGCGGTGGTCGCCGCGGTCAGGCGCCGGCTCGTCGGCGCCGTCTAGAACCTGGAACGCGCCGCCCGTACCCGGCTGACCAGCCGGGTACGGGCGGCGCGTTCGTGTGGCGGGTCAGGCGGCCGGGGCGTCCAGGCCGTCCCGTTCGCGGACCAGCACCAGGGCGGCCACCGCGGCGAGCAGCCCGGCCACGCCCGCGACCAGGAAGATCGTCGACAGCGCGTCGGTGTAGGCGGTGTGGGCGAGGGCGAGCACCTGGTCGCGGGCGGTCGGCGGGACGGCGGCCGCCAGTTCGTCGAACTGGCCCGCGGCGACGAGGGCCCGCAGGTGGCCTCCGTCGCCGGACGGCACGCCGGCCCCGCTGAGCGCGGAGGAGGACATCGTCGCGCCGACCGTACCGCTGAGCACCACGCCGAAGGCCGCGACGCCGGTCGCGGTGCCGAGCGGGAAGAAGCTGTTGGCGGCGCCGGAGGCCGTTCCCGCGCGGGAGGCCGGCACGACGCCGACCGCCAGCGCCAGCAGGTGGGGGAGCGTCAGCCCGGCGCCCACGCCCAGCAGGACCAGGGTGGGCAGGACGGCCGTCCAGTCGTCCTCCGGCCCGATCCCCACGCCCAGCAGCATGCCGACGCCGACGACGGCCATCCCCAGCGCAAGGACCCGGGCGACCGGCATGACCTTGGTGAGCAGTCCGCTCAGTGGGGCCGCTATCACCAGCGCCACGGACTGGGCGAGCAGCACCAGCCCGATCCGGAACGGGCTGAGCCCGAGCATGCCGCCGAGCCACAGGGTGAGGAAGGGCAGCAGGCCGAAGCTGAAGATCCGGGCGGCGAAGCTGAGCAGCACGGCGCCGCTGAAGGTGGGGATCGCGAACAGCCGCAGGTCGAGCATGGCGTCCGGCCCCAGCCGCCACTGCACGGCCGTGAAGGCCGCGAACAGCGCCGTCCCCGCGATCAGCCCGGTCAGGACGTCCGGTGTCGACCAGCCCTGCTCGGACCCGGTCAGCAGCGCGTAGTTGAGCGCGAACAGGGCGAACACCGCCAGGACCGCCCCGGCGTAGTCGATCCGCTGGGGTGCGTCGTCGGCCACGCTCTCGGGGACGGTACGGGCCGCGCCGAGCAGGATCAACAGGCCGATCGGCAGGTTGACCGCGAACAGGAACGGCCAGCTGAGCCATTCGACGATCGAGCCGCCGACCAGCGGGCCCAGTGCGGCCGACACCGCGCCGCCGGCCGTGAACAGCCCGATGGCCGTCGCCCGTGAGCGGGCGGGGGCGCCCTCGTACGCTCCGGCGATCAGGGCGAGCGAGGTGCCGAGCACCATCGCGCCGCCGGCGCCCTGGACGGCGCGGGCCGCGATCAGGACGGCCGCGTTCGGCGCGAGTGCGCACCCGGCCGAGGCGGCGGTGAACAGGGCGACGCCGCCGAGGAAGATCCTGCGGCGGCCGATCCGGTCGGAGACCGAACCGGCGGTGAGCAGCAGGGCGGCGAAGGTCAGTGTGTAGGCGTTGACGATCCACTGGAGGCTGTCCAGTGAGGCGTCGAGGTCCTGGCCGATGCGGGGCAGGGCGACGTTGACCACGGTGATGTCCAGGGTCATCATCGCCGCCGCGAGGGAGGTGACCGCGGTCGTCCAGCGCCGGCCGCTGCGGACCTCGGGTGCGGCCTGCTCCTCGACCGGGTCGAGTTCCGTTGCACTCATGCTCGTCCTCTCTGCCTGTGTCATGACGAGTCGTCATATTCCGTTCCCCCGGCGGCCGCTGTGGACTTGAACTGGTGTTTGCGCGACGGGACTTGCCTGCCGGAGGGTCTTATTGCATATGATAACCACTACCAATAGGGATTTCGGCCGCAGGATCCGGGCCGGTCCACCGGTCGCGGCCGGCGCTCGCCACCCCGACCCCGCCGCCCTTCGGCGCGCGCACCCACATCCCGAGGAGGGGAACCCACTTGTCGCAGGATCACGGGATCGCAGCAGCCGACCTCGCGGGAGTCGTCGCGGAACTGCTCGACCTGCCCGCGGAACAGATCGGCGCGCAGGACAACCTGATCGCGCTCGGCCTGGACTCGCTGGCGATGATGCGGCTGGCCGGCCGGCTCCGGCGGACCGGCCTGGAGATCGGCTTCGCCGAGCTCGCCGCGCAGCCGACCCTGGCGGCCTGGCACGAACTGCTCAGCAGCGAGCCGCTCGGTGGCGAACCACTCAGCGGCGAAATGGTCAGTGGCGAACCGCTCAGCGGCCGACCTCTCACAGGCCGGCCGCGCACCGGAGCCGGGGAGGGTGTCCGGCCCGGACTCCAGGACGTCGACGAGTCCCAGCCCTTCGAACTCGCGCTGATGCAGCACGCCTACTGGGTCGGACGCCAGCAGGACCAGGAACTCGGCGGCGTGGCCGCGCACTTCTACAACGAGTTCGACGGCGAAGGGGTCGACCCGGTCCGGCTGGAGGCCGCCGTCCGGGCGGTGCTCGCCCGGCACGGGATGCTGCGGGCGCACATCCTGGACGACGGCCGCCAGCGGATCCCCGAGCACAGCAGCTGGCCCGGCCTGCGGGTCCACGACCTGCGCGGCGCCGGCGCCGCCGAGGCCGAGGCAAGGCTCGCCGACCTCCGACGGGAGCTGTCCCACCGCAGCCTCGACATCGCCGCCGGCGAGGTCTTCGACGTCCAGCTGTCCCAGCTGCCGGACGCGATCAGGCCCGGCGGCACCCGCCTGCACCTCAACCTCGACATGGTCGCGGCCGACGCGCTCAGCCTGCGCATCCTGCTCGCCGACCTCGCCCGCAGCTACGCCGCCCCCGACACGCCGCTGCCCGCGCTCGGCTACAGCTACCCGCGCTACCTGGCCGAGCGCCGGGCCGCCCGCGCCACCCCGGCCCGGGCGGCGGCCCTCGAGGCCGACCGCGACCACTGGCGCCGGCACCTGCCCGAGCTGCCCGGCGCCCCCGGACTGCCCCTCGGCGAACCGTCGCAGACCCCCACCGTGGTGCGCCGGCACCGCCGGCTGGACGCCGCGTCGATGCGCCGCCTCGGCGAACTGGCGCGCGGGCACGGCCTGACGCCCGCACTGGCGCTCGCCGCCGTGTTCGCCGAGACGCTGACCGCCTTCAGCGCCGAACCGCGCTTCACGCTCAACCTCCCGCTCTTCGACCGCGAGCCGCTGCATGCCGAAGTCGGCGACCTGGTCGGCGACTTCACCTCCTCCGTGCTGCTGGCCTGGGACGGTGCCGCGCCCGGCACCTTCGCCGAGCGCGCCGCCCGCCTCCAGGCGCGCTTCCACGCCGACGCCGCGCACGCCGGGCACTCCGGGGTCGAGGTGTTGCGCGACGCCTCCCGCCTGCACGGGCAGCGGATCCTCGCCCCCGTCGTCCACACCAGTGCCCTCGGGCTGGGGGAGCTGTTCCCGGCCGAGGTCCGGGAGTCCTTCGGAGAGGCCGTCTGGATCATCTCGCAGGGGCCGCAGGTGTGGCTGGACGCCCAGGTCACCGAGCTGGACGGCGGGCTGCTGGTCAACTGGGACGCCCGCGAGGACGCCTTCCTCCCCGGCGTGCTGGACGCCATGTTCGCCGCCTACGGCACGCTGCTCGACCGGCTGCTCACCGACCCCGACGCCTGGGCGCGGCCCGTCCCCGCGCTGCTGCCCGCCGCCCAGCTCGCCGCACGGGAACGCGCCAACGCCACCACCGGCCCGACCTCGGGCGCCCGGCTGCACGACGGGTTCTTCGCCCGCGCCGCCGCCGACCCCGGGGCGACCGCCCTGTGCTGGGGCGTCGACGGCACCCTCGGCTACGGCGAGCTCGCCCGCCGCTCCCTCGCCCTGGCCGCCCACCTGCGGGCCCGGGGCGTCACGGCCGGCGACCTGGTCGCCGTGACCCTGCCGAAGGGCCCGGACCAGGTCACCGCCGTGCTCGGCGTGCTGGCCGCGGGCGCCGCCTACCTGCCGATCGGCGTCGACCAGCCCGAGCTGCGGCGCGAACGCATCCACCGCACCGCCGGGATCCGGCTGGTCCTCGACAGCGTCGACGTACCGCCGGACACCGTGCCGCTGGCCGCTCCCGTCCCGGGCGGCGACGCCAACCTCGCCTACGTGATCTACACCTCCGGCTCCACCGGCGAGCCCAAGGGCGTCGAGCTCACCCACGCCGCCGCGATGAACACCGTCGACGACCTCAACGAGCGCTTCGCCGTCGGGCCCGGGGACCGCACCCTGGCGCTCTCCGCCCTCGACTTCGACCTCTCCGTCTACGACGTCTTCGGCCCGCTCTCGGCGGGCGGCGCCGTCGTGTGCGTCGAGGAGGGCGAGCGGCGCGACGCCCACGCCTGGGCCGAACTGACCCGCCGCCACCGCGCCACCGTCGTCAACTGCGTGCCCGCGCTGCTCGACATGCTGGTCACGGCGGCACCGTCGGGTCTGCCGCTGCGCCTCGCCCTGGTCGGCGGCGACCGGGTGCCGCTGGACCTGCCGCGCCGCTTCACCGCCGCGACCACCGCCGCGACCACCGCTGGGCGGTTCGTCGCCCTCGGCGGCACCACCGAGACCGCCGTCCACTCCACCGTGTGCGAGGTGGCCGCCCCGGTGCCCCCGGGCTGGACGTCCGTCCCGTACGGCCTGCCGCTGCGCAATGTCGTCTGCCGGGTGGTCGACCCGCTCGGGCGCGACTGTCCGGACCACGTGCCCGGGGAGCTGTGGATCGGCGGCGCCGGCGTCGCCCGCGGCTACCGCAACGACCCGGACCGCACCCGCGAGCGCTTCCCGGAGCTCGACGGCCGGCGCTGGTACCGCACCGGCGACCGGGCCCGCTACCTGCCCGACGCGACCCTGGAGTTCCTCGGCCGGGCCGACCACCAGGTGAAGGTGCGCGGCCACCGGATCGAACTCGGCGAGATCGAGGCCGCGTTGACCGCCTTCCCCGGCATCGGCCAGGGCGTCGCCGTGGTCTGCGAGGACGGCCGGCTGGCCGCCGCGGTCACCGCGCCGACGGCCGACCAGGTGCCCGACTGGAGCGCGCTCGCCGCCGTCTCCGCCGGCGGACCGCCCGCCCGCCCGGGCGGGGAGCCCGACCCCGCCGCGCTGAGCGCCCAGCTGAGCGCCCACCTGAGCGAGCGCCTGCCCGCCGCGATGGTCCCCGAGCGGATCGTGCTGCTGCCCGCCCTGCCGCTCACCGCGAACGGCAAGGTCGACCGGGCCGCGCTGCGCCGCGACCTGGTCGCCGACCCAGCCGCCGCCCCGGTCACCCCGCCCGCCGGGGAGACCGAGCGCCGGGCCGCCGCGGCCTGGTCGCAGGTGCTGGGCGTGCCCGACGTCGGCCGGGAGCACGACTTCTTCGCGCTCGGCGGCGACTCGCTGCTCGCGACCCGCCTGGTGGCGCGGCTGCGCGCGGACGGCTTCGCCGACGTCAAGCTCGCCCAGCTGTTCGCCCGGCCCGTGCTGGCCGACTTCGCCGCCGCCCTGCGGCGCGACGAGGGCGCCCCCGCCCGCCCGCCGCTCGCGGCCGATCCGGCGCACCGGTCGGAGCCCTTCCCGCTCACCGACGTCCAGCGCGCCTACTGGCTGGGCCGGGGCGAGGAGTTCACCCTCGGCGGCACGGGCTGCCACTTCTACCGGGAGTACGACGTACCGGGGCTCGACCTGGCCCGTCTGGAGGACGCCGTCGACCGGCTCGTCCGGCGCCACGAGATGCTGCGCGCCGTGGTCGACGGGCGCGGCGAGCAGCGGATCCTGCCCGAGGTTCCGCGCTACCGCATCGCCGTCACCGAGGCCGGGCCCGACCCGGAGGCCGCCTTCCGGGAACTGCGCGACACCGCCTCGCACCAGGTGTTCGACCCGGCGGCCTGGCCGCTGTTCGCGATCCGCGCCGTCCGCGCGGGCGACCGCGTCCGCCTCGCCGTCGGCATCGACAACATCGTGCTCGACGCCCTGAGCATCCTCACCTTCTACACCGAACTCGGCGCCCTCTACGCCGACCCGGAGGTCGAACTGCCGCCGGTCGGCGTCTCGTTCCGCGACTACGTGCTCGCCGCCGCACCCGAGCCGGCCGCCCTCGCCGCCGCCCGGGAGTACTGGGACCGGCAGCTGCCCGTCCTGCCGCCCGCCCCCCAGCTCCCGCTGGCCGTCGACCCCTCCGAGGTGGGCCGGCCGCGCTTCACCCGCCGGGAGGCGCAGATCGGCGCGGCCCACTGGCGCCCGGTCGCCGAGCGCGCCCGCGCCCACGGCCTCACCCCGTCGGCCGTGCTGCTCACCGCCTTCGCCGAGGTGCTCGGCCGGTGGAGCGCCCGCCCCGACCTCACGCTCAACCTGACCCTCTTCGACCGTCAGGACGTGCACCCCGACATCCCCCACGTGCTGGGCGACTTCACCTCCCTGCTGCTGGTCGCCGCCCGCCCGCAGCCCGGCGACAGCTGGCTGGCGCGGGCCCGGCGGGTCCAGCAGGAGCTGTGGGGCGCGCTCGACCACCGCGCGGTGTCGGCCGTCCAGGTGCTGCGCGACCTCGCCCGGCACACCGGCGAACCGGAGACCACCATGCCCGTGGTGTTCACCAGCGCCCTCGGCGTCGGCGCAGGGAGCGGCCCCGGGATCTTCCGCGACCACGTCTGGGGCGTGTCCCAGACCCCGCAGGTGTGGCTCGACCACCAGGTCACCGACGCCCCGGACGGCGGCGTGCGGCTCAACTGGGACGCCGTCGAGGAGCTCTTCCCGGACGGCCTGCTGGACGCGATGTTCGCCGCCCAGCTGCGGCTGGTCGACTGGCTCGGCTGGGGCGACTGGGACGCGCCCGCCCCCGACCTGCTGCCCGACACCCAGCGCGCCGTCCGGGCCCGGGTCAACGCCACCGGCACCGGCGCCCCGGACCGGCGCCTCCACGACGGCTTCTTCGAACGGGCCCGGCAGGAGCCCGACCGCATCGCCCTGCGCTGGGGCGAGGACCAGTGGCTGAGCTACCGCGACCTCGCCGACCGCGCCCTCCGGCTGGCGGCGACGCTCGCCGCGCAGGGCGTCGGCCCCGGCGAGCCGGTCGCGGTGACCCTCCCCAAGGGCCCCGACCAGATCGCCGCCGTCCTCGGCGTGCTCGCCGCCGGGGCGGCCTACCTGCCCATCGGCGCCGACCAGCCCGCGGCCCGGCGCGAGCGCATCCACCGGCTGGCGGGCGTGCGCCTGGTCGTCACCGACCGGGCCGGGAAGGCCGCCTCGACCTGGTCGGAGGCCGTCCGGCCGGTCGTGGTCGAAGAGTTGACGGCGGCGGCCGCGCCCGGCCCCGTCGACAGCGGGCCCGACGAGCTCGCGTACGTGATCTTCACCTCCGGCTCGACCGGCGAACCCAAGGGCGTCGAGATCACCCACCGCGCGGCGGCGAACACCGTCGCCGACATCGACGAGCGCTACCGGATCGGCGCGGACGACCGCGTCCTGGCCGTCTCCGCCCTCGACTTCGACCTCTCTGTCTTCGACGTCTTCGGCCCGCTCTCGGTCGGCGGCTCGGTCGTCCTGGTCGAGGAGGAGGCCCGGCGCGACGCCCGCCGCTGGCTGGAACTGGTCCGGCGGCACGGGGTGACGGTCTGGAACACCGTCCCCGCCCTGCTCGACATGCTGCTCGTGGTCGCCGAGGGCGACCGGCCCCCGGCCTCGCTGCGGCTGGCCCTGCTCTCCGGCGACTGGGTCGGACTCGACCTGCCCGGGCGCCTTGCGGCGCTGTGTCCCGACTGTCGGTTCGTCGCCCTCGGCGGCGCGACCGAGGCCGCGATCTGGTCCAACGCCTTCGAGGTCGCCACCGTCGACCCGGGCTGGCGCTCGATCCCGTACGGCCACCCGCTGCGCAACCAGCGCTACCGCGTCGTCGACCCGCTGGGCCGCGACTGCCCCGACTGGACCGCCGGCGAGCTGTGGATCGGCGGCGCGGGCGTGGCGCGGGGCTACCGCGCGGCCCCCGAACTGACCGGGCGCCGGTTCGTCGAGACGGCCGGTGAACGCTGGTACCGGACCGGCGACCTCGGCCGCCACTGGCCGGACGGCACCCTGGAGTTCCTCGGCCGGGCCGACCAGCAGGTCAAGATCCGCGGCCACCGGATCGAGCTGGGCGAGGTCGAAGCCGCCCTGCGCGAGTACCCCGGCGTCGGCCACGGCCTCGCCGCGGTCGCGGGGGAGGGGGCGGGCCGCCGCCTGGTCGCCGCCGTCGTACCGGCCGCGCCGGCCGGCCCGGCGGGCCCCGTCGACGGCACCGAGCCGGACGCCGGGCTGCTCGCCGCCCGCGCCGGAGCCGCCCAGCGCGAGGCCGAGGCCGCGCAGGCGTTCCTCGTCGAACTGCTGCGCCTGGACGAGTCCACGGCCGCGAGCTTCGGCGAACTCGCCGCCCGACTGGACACGGCGAACGAACACCTGCCCGCCCTGCGGCTGTGGCTGGCCTGGCTGGTCGAGCAGAAGGTCCTGGTGGAGGAGGCGGAACGCTACGAGGCCGGGCCCGGCCTGCCCGAGGCCGCGGCCCGCCCCGCGCCCGCAGCCGATGGCGCGGACGGCGGGGTCGGGGCGGACGGCGGGGACGGCGCGGACGGGTACGGCCGGCTGGTCGCCCGGGCCCACGCCCGGCTGCTGGAACGGCTGGACGACTACCGGCGGATCCTGGCCGGCCGGCTCGACCCCGCCGTGCTGCTCGACGACGAGGTGCTCTCCCCGGTGCGCCTCGCCGACGCCGACCCCGGCACCGCCGCCGCCCTCACCGCGATCGCCGAGGACCTCACCGCCCTGGCCGAGCGGCTCGGACGGCCCGTCGAGATCGCCGAACTCGACGGCGGGGGCGGCCGGTTCGCGGCCCGGCTGCTCCACCTCCTCGATCCCGGCCTGGTCCGCTACACGCTGCTCGACGCCGCCCCCGCGCTGCTCGACCTCGCCGGCCGCCGGCTGGACGCCCTGCCGCACCCCACCGAATGCCACCCCTTCCCCGGCAGCCGGATCCCCGAGGCGCTCAGGCACCGGTTCGACGTCGTGCTGGCCGACAACGTCCTGCACCGCCACCCCGACCCGGCCCGGGGCCCCGCCCTGGCGGCCCTGCTGCTCCGGCCCGGCGGCGCCCTGACCGCCGTCGAGCGCACCGAGCTGACACCGGTCGCGCTGCTCACCGCCGCACTGCTGGACCGCGGCTACACCGGCTTCGACCGGGAGCGCCGGCTGGCCGGCAGCCCGATGCTGACGGGCGGGCGCTGGGCCGAACTCCTCGCCCGGGCGGGACTGCGCGACCCCGGCCACCGGCCGGTCGGCGACACCTTCACCCAACTGCTCCGGGCCCGCCGCCCGGAGGACGCCGCCGACCTCGACCTGGCCGCGCTGCGCACCCACCTGACCGCCTGGCTGCCCGCCCACATGGTGCCCGAGCAGATCGAGGTGCTGCCCTGGCTCCCGCTCGGCGCCAACGGCAAGGTCGACCGCAAGGCCCTGGTCAGCCTCGCCGCCGCGACCGACCCGGAGGACCCGGACGAGGAGCCGCAGGGCGAACTGGAGGCGGAAGTCGCCCTGATCTGGGCCGAGTTGCTCGGGCGTACCGGCATCGGCCGCAAACGCAGCTTCTTCGCGATGGGCGGCGACAGCCTGCTGGCCACCCGCTTCATCGAGCGCGTCAAGCAGCGCTACGGCGTGGAACTGCCGCTGCGCCGGATCTTCTCCGGGCCGAGCCTCGAACGCGTCACCGCGGCGCTCGCCGAGGAACGCGCGGCACTGGACGCCATGGAGGAGGGCACGCTGTGATCGGCGTCATCGGAGGATACGGCGCGGTCGGCACCCAGGCGGCCCGCCTGCTGGCCGGGTGGGGCGCGGGCCCGCTGCGGCTCGGCGGCCGGAGCCCGCAGCGCTCGCAGGCCGCCGCGGCCGCCCTGACCGGAGCGGTGCAAGCGGCCGGGGTGGAAACGGCCGCGGTGGAAGCGGCCGCGGTGGAAGCGGCCGCAGTCGAAGCGGTCGCGGTCGACGTCGAGGACGACGCCTCGCTGGCGGCGTTCGTGCGCGGCTGCGAGGTGGTCGTCAACTGCGCCGGACCGTCCCACCGCAGCGCCGCCCGGATCGCCCGCGCGGCCCTCGCGGCGGGCGCCCACCACGTGGACGCGGGCGGTGACCCCGCACCCCTGCCCACCCAGGGCCGCTGCGCGGTCTTCGCCGCGGGCGCGCTCCCCGGCCTGTCCGGGCTGCTCCCGCGCTGGCTCGCCGCACGCGAGTTCGCCACCGTGCACGAGCTGACCTGCTACGCCGGGGTGCTCGACCGGTTCACCGCCACCGGCGCCGAGGACTACCTGCACGGCGTCCTCGGCGGCGCCAACGAACCGCTCGCCGCCTGGCGCGGCGGCGCCCGCCGCCCCGGCGCGCTCACCCGCCGCTCCGCCGTCACCCTGCCGTTCTTCCCCCGGCCGGTCGACGCCCTGCCCTACCTCGACGCCGAGGGTGTGCGGCTGGCCCGCGACCTCGCCCTGAGCGACGGCAGCTGGTACAGCGTGCTCGACGGCGGGCACCTGGCGGGCGCCCTCGACGCCGCCCGCACCCAGGCCCCGGCGGACGCGGTCGCCGGACTGTGCCGGGCCACCGCCCTGGACCTCGCGGGCCGCACGCCGTACGTGACCCTCCTCGCCCAGCTCGTCGGCACGGCCCAGGGCCGGCCGGCCACCCGGACGGCGGTCCTGCGGGCCCCGGGCATCGCGGAACTCACCGGCGCCGTGACCGCGGCCGCCACCGCCGCCGTGCTGGGCGGTGAGGTCCCCGCCGGCGTGCACCGCGCCGCGGAGGTGCTCGACCCGTCGACCACCCTCGCGCGGATCAGCGCGGTGGCCGAGCCGACGGTCCACCAGGAAATGATCGAGCGGCTCGTCGCCGTCGAGGAGGGAGCCCTGTGAACGGGCAGCGCAGGCTGCGGGCAGTGGTGTGCGGGACGACGTTCGGGCAGTTCTACCTGGCCGCGCTCGCCGCCCGGCCCGAGGAGTTCGAGATCGTCGGGGTGCTGGCCCAGGGCAGCCCACGCTCGGCGGAGTGCGCCGAGCGGTACGGCGTGCCGCTGTTCACCGACCCCGACCGACTCCCCGACGACCTCGACCTCGCCTGCGTCGTGCTCCGCTCGGGCGTCCTCGGCGGCGCCGGGACGGACCTGGCGCTGCGGCTGCTGCGCCGGGGCGTCCACGTCATCCAGGAACAGCCCGTCCACCACGACGACCTGGCCGCGTGCCTGCGCGAGGCCCGCCGTGCGGGCGTCCACTACCGGGTGGGCGACCTGTACGTGCGGCTGCCGTCCGTACGGCGCTTCACCGCGGCGGCCCGCGCCCTGCTGGAGCGGCAGCCGGCCGCATACCTGGACGCGGCCTGCTCGGTCCAGGTCGCGTTCCCGCTGCTGCACATCCTCGGCGACGCGCTGGGCCCGGTGCGCCCCTGGGGGATCTCCGCCGCCGAGGGCACCGGCGGTCCGTTCGCGCTCCTGACCGGACGGATCGGCGGCGCCCCGCTCACCCTGCGGGTGCACAACCAGGTGGACCCCGGCGACCCCGACAACCACCTCCACCTGCTGCACCGGGTGACCATCGGAACGGCCGGCGGCAGCCTCACCCTCGGCGACACCCACGGCCCGCTCACCTGGACCCCGCGCCTGCACATCCCGGAGGCGGTCAAGCACCGGTTCGACTTCGAGGGCCCCGGCACCGGCCACCTCGGCGATCCCACCACGACCGTGCTCGGGCCGAGCGGGCCGAGCGGGCTGCCGAGCCTGCGGCGCACGCTGCGCGAGCTGTGGCCGGCCGCCATCGGCGACGACCTGCTGGCCCTGCGGGCCGCCGTGCTGGGCGGGCCGGGCGGTGAGCGCCCCGACCAGTACCTGCTGACGCTCTGCCGGATGTGGCAGGACGTCACCGCGCGGACGGGCTACCCCGAGCTGCGCCCGGGGCAGGTGCACCGGCCGCTGCCCGTCGCCGACCTGGTCGCCGCCGTGGCAGCCGTGCCAACCGCGCCAACCGTGCCAACCGTGGAAACCGTGGCAACCGGGGCACTTGTGGCCGGCGTCGGCAGCGGCACTGAACCGAGCGGGCGGCCCGCCCAGGGCCCGCTCACCCTGCAGGGCGTCGTCGCCGAGGCGGCGGCGAGCGCCGAGCCGCAGGTACGGGGGATCACCGCCGTCCAGAGCGCGGCCTTCGTCGAACGCCTCGACGACGCCGTCCTGTCCTCGATGCTCCTCGCGGTGCTGCCCGGCCGCGCCACGCCCGGCCGCCTGTCCGAGCTCCTCGGCCGGGTGGCACCCGCGCACCACCGGCTGATCCGGCGGTGGATCGACCTGCTGGCCGAGCGCGGCCTGCTCGAACGCGACGGCGACCAGCTGCGCGCCACCCGGCCGGTCGGCCCGGCCGAGGTCGGCCGCGCCTGGGACCGCGCCGCCGAGGCCTGGACCGGCGGGCTGGGATCGGCCGCGTTCATCGACTACCTGCGCCTCAACGCGGAGTGCCTGCCCGAGCTGATGGCCGGCGAGCAGCGGGCCGCCCTGCTGCTCTTCCCCGAGGGCCGGACCGAACGCGCCGACGCCGTCTACCGGGACACCGTGACCGCCCGCTACCTGAACACCGCGGTCGCCGCCGCCGTACGGGCCGTCGCGGCCGCGCACCCGGGCCCCGGCCCGCTGCGCGTCGTCGAGGTCGGCGCCGGAACCGGTGCGACGACCGAAGCCGTCGTCGGCGCGCTCGACGGGGCGGGCCTGCGGGCGGACTACCTCTTCACGGACGTGTCGCAGTTCTTCCTCGGCCCGGCCCGCGAGCGCTTCGGCCGGCACCCGGGGCTGCGCTTCGGCCTGCTCGACGTCGACCGCGCACCGCAGGAGCAGGGGCACCGGCCCGGCTCCGCCGACGTGGTCGTCGCGGCCGGCGTGCTGAACAACGCCCGGGACACCGGGGCGACCCTGCGCGGGCTGGTCGGGCTGCTCGCACCGGGCGGGTGGCTGCTGGTCACCGAACCGACCCGCGAGCACCCGGAGATCCTCGCCTCGCAGGCGTTCATGATGACCGCGCCCGAGGACGCCCGCGCCGCCTCGGGCCGGGCCTTCCTCACCCGCGGCCAGTGGCTGGAGGCCCTGAGCGGAGCCGGTCTCGACGAAGTGCTCACCCTGCCGGGCGAGGACCACGCCCTGGCTCCGCTGGGCCAGCGCCTGTTCGCCGCGAGGAGCCCGCGATGCTGAGGGCGAGTCACATCCTCTGCAAGGTCGACGACGTGCGGACCGTCGTCGCGGACTACACCGCGCTCGGCTTCACCGTGGAGTACGGCAGCGACCCCGCCCGGGCGCACAACGCACTGCTCTGGTTCGACGCCGGCCCGTTCATCGAGTTCTTCCAACTGCCCCCGGCAGCCGCCGCGTTGCGCTGGCCGCTGAGCGCCGTGTACGGCCGTGCCGCCGGGCGTCGGCTGGCCCGCTGGGCCCGTCCGGGCGAGGGCTGGCGCGACCTCGCCCTGGAGACGGACGAGCGGGACCTCACCGGCGTCCGGACGGCACTGCGCTCCGCCCGGCTGCCCGTCTCCCGGGTCATGAGGGGCAGGCGCACCCGCCCGGACGGCGCCGTGGTCCGCTATCAGTTCCTCGCCCCCCGCCCGGCCGGGCTGCCGTTCGTCGTGTCGGCCTACGACCCGCCGCAGCGCCCGGCCCGGACCGCCCACCCCAACGGCGCGCGGGGCGTGGCCCGGGTGCGCCTGGGCGTGGCGGCGGCCGACCGGCCCCGCTACGACGCGCTGATCGGCGCGGACCCCTGGCTGGCCGTCGAGCCCGCCCCGAGGACCGGCGTCATCGCGGTCGAACTCGCCGGACTGGAGCGCGAGTTGGACCAGGGCAAGCTGCACGGCGCGATCCTCACCAGCACCGCCGGAAAGGTCTAGACGATGGAACTGCTGACCCCCGGCGACCCCGGGTACGACGCCGCCCGCCGGGTGCGCAACGCCCGGGTGGACCGCCGCCCGGCCGCCGTCGCCCGCTGTACCAGCGCCGAGGACGTGATCGCCGCGCTCGCCCACGCCCGCACCCTCGGACGGCCCGTCGCCGTGCGCGGGGGAGGGGCCAACGTCGCCGGCTGGGGCACCTGCGACGACGGCGTGGTGATCGACCTCGGCGGCATGAAGCGGATCGAGGTCGACCCGGTGGCCCGCACCGCCGTCGCCGAACCCGGCCTGACCTGGGGCGAGTTCGACGCCGCCACCCAGCGGCACGGTCTCGCCCTGCCCGGCGCCCGCAACACCGACGTCGGCATCGCCGGCCACACCCTCGGCGGCGGCGTCGGCGACCTCTCCCGCCAGTTCGGGCTGACCAGCGACAACGCACTCTTCTTCGACCTGGTCACCGCCGACGGCCGGCGGGTCAGGGCCGACGCCGAGCAGCACCCCGAGCTGTTCTGGGGGCTGCGCGGCGGCGGGGGCAACTTCGGCGTGGTGGTCCGGTTCGGCTTCCGGCTGCACCCCGTCGGCCAGGTGCTGGCCGGCCCGCTGGTCCACCCGGCGGGGCAGGTCGGGGCGGCGCTGCGCACGGCCCGCGACTGGCTGGCGACCGCCCCCGACCAGGCCTCGCTGATCGCGATCGTGTGGACCGCTCCGCCGCTGCCGTTCATCCCGGAGCACCTCCACTTCGAACGCGGCGCGCTGCTCATCCCCAGCTGGTTCGGCGATCCGGTGCAGGGCGAGGAGGTCCTGGCGCCCCTGCGCGAGGGCCGTCCGCGGCCGGTCGCGGACGGCGTCGCACCGCTGGCCTACGCCGACTACCAGCGGCTGCTGCCGTCACCGCCGGGCTTCGCCGACCAGCATGTCTACAACCGGGGCGAACTGCTCAGCGAGCTCTCCGACCGGACGATCGACTCCCTGCTCGCCCAGTGGGCGGCGGCCGGCCCCAACTTCTCGCTGGTCCTCGGCGCCCTCGGCGGTGCGATCGGCCGGGCCCCGGCCGGGCCGACCGCCTTCACCCACCGGCGGGCGCAGTGGTTCGCCGAGGTCTGCGCCCAGTGGTACGGGGCCGCGGACAACCCGGTGCACATCGGGCCGGCCGTCCGTGCCTGGCGCTCGCTCCAGCCGGTGAGCTGCGGCCCGTACCCCAACCTGCTGCCCGACCCCGAACCCGAGTGGGTGCACGCCGCCTACGGCGCCGAGACCCACGACCGGCTGGCGCACCTCAAACAGACCTGGGATCCGGAGAACCTGTTCCGGTTCAACGCCAACATCCCGCCGCGACGCGACCCGAGAGAAGGCCGAGACGCATGACCCCCGCCGAACTGATCGCCGAGCTGCGACGCGCCGGAGCGACCCTGTGGGAGGAGGACGGACAGCTGCGCTACCGCGCCCCGAAGGGCGTCCTCACCCCGTCGCGGGCGGCGGCGCTGAAGGCCGCCAAGTCCGCCGTCGTCGAGCAGCTGCGGGCCGAGAGCACGCCGACCGCGGTCGTACCGGACCTCTCGGCCGCCCACGAGCCGTTCCCGCTCACCGACGTCCAGGCCGCCTACCTGCTGGGGCGCGGCGGTGCCTTCGGCCACGGCGGCGTCGCCTGCCACGTCTACCTGGAGGTGAACTACCCCGACCTCGACCCGCGGCGGGCGGAGGCCGCGTGGAACCGGCTGGTGGCCCGGCACGACATGCTGCGGGCGGTCGTCGAGGCCGACGGCTACCAGCGCGTCCTGCCCCGCGTCCCGCACCTGGCCGTCCCGGCGGCCGACCGCGGCGAGCACGAACTCGACGCGGTGCGCGAGGAGATGGGCCACCGGCTGTACGAGACCACCCGGTGGCCGCTGTTCGACGTCCAGGTCAGCCGCTGTCCCGACCGCGCGGTGCTGCACCTGTCCATGGACTTCCTGATCGCGGACTGGGCGAGCATCTGGCTGCTGCTGGCCGAGTTCGAGGCCCTGCACGCCGACCCCGAGTGCGAACTGCCGCCGCTGGAGCTGCGGTTCCGCGACTACCTGCTCGCCGAGCGACGGCTGCGCGAGAGCCCCGCCCACCAGCGCGACCGCGACTACTGGTGGGACCGGATCGACGAGCTCCCCGCCGCGCCCGAACTGCCCCTCGCCGACGGCCCGTCCCAGCCGTGCTTCCGGCGCCGCTTCCTCAAGCTGGACCGCCCCGCCTGGGAAGGGCTCGCGGAGCGCGCCCGCGACCGCGGCCTCACCCCGTCCGCGGCCGTGCTCGCCGCCTACGCCGCCGTCCTGGAGCGCTGGAGCCGCAGCCCCCGCTTCTCGCTCAACCTCACCGTGCTCAACCGCCTCCCGCTGCACCCCGAAGTCGGCCGGATCGTCGGGGACTTCACCTCCGTCAGCCCGCTCGCCGTGGACTGGAGCGCCGGCGGGCCGTTCACCGCAGGGGCCAGGGCGCTCGCCGAACGGCTCTTCGACGACCTGGACCACCGGCTCTGCTCCGGCGTCGAGGTGCTCCGCGAACTCGCCCGCCGGCGCGGGCGCGAGGCGGCCCTGCTGCCGATCGTCTTCACCAGCGCGATCGGCCTCGGCGAGGACGGTGACGGCCACCGCGCCACCGGACGCCTCGACGGCAACGGCATCACCCAGACCCCGCAGGTGTTCATCGACTGCCAGGCGATGGACGACGCGGAGGGCCTCCAGGTCAACTGGGACGTCCGCGAGGGCGTCTTCCCCGACGGCCTGGTCGACGACATGTTCGCCGCCTTCGAGGCGCTGCTGCGCGGCCTCGCCGACGGCGACGCCGCCTGGGACGCCGAGCAGTCCGTCCCGCTGCCCGCCCGGCAGGCCGAGGAACGCCGCCGGGCCAACGACACCGCCACCGCCCTGCCCGACACCCTGCTCCACCAGCCCGTCCTCGCCCAGGCCGCCCGCACCCCGGACCGGCCGGCGGTGTACGGCCCGCACGGGGTCGTCCGGTACGGCGAACTCGCCGGCCGGGCCGCCGCCGTCGCCGACGCCCTGCGCGCGGCCGGCTGTGCACCCGGGGAGCGGGTCGCGATCGTCATGGACAAGGGCGTCGAGCAGGTCGCCGCCGTGCTCGGCACGCTGCTCGCGGGCGCCGTCTACCTGCCGGTCGACACCGTCCAGCCGCCGCTGCGCCGGGCCGCGATCCTGGCCGACGCCGGGGTGCGCCAGGTGCTCACCCAGTCCTGGGTCGCCGTCGACGCGCCGGAGGGCACCGCCGTCATCGCCGTCGACGCACTGCCGGCCGCGGTCCCGGCGCCCTCCTCCACCGGCGGTGACCCGGACGCGCCCGCCTACGTGATCTACACCTCCGGCTCCACCGGCCGCCCCAAGGGCGTGGTGATCAGCCACCGGGCCGCGGGCAACACCGTCGCCGACGTCAACCGCCGCTTCGCCGTCACCGCCGACGACCGGGTGCTCGGACTGGCCAACCTCGGCTTCGACCTCTCCGTCTACGACATCCTCGGGCCGCTCTCCGTGGGCGGGGCCCTGGTCCTGCCCGACCCCGGACGCGGCGCCGATCCCTCGCACTGGGCCGCCCTGATCGCCGAACACGGCGTCACCGTCTGGAACTCCGTCCCCGCGCTGATGCAGATGCTCGCCGCCTACCTGGCCACCGAGCCGGCCCTCGCGCTCCCCACGCTGCGACTGGCCCTGCTCTCCGGCGACTGGATCCCGGTCACCCTGCCGGACGAGATCACCGCGCGCCTGCCCGGGCTGGACGTGATCAGCCTCGGCGGCGCCACCGAGGCGGCCATCTGGTCGATCCACCACCGGTACACCGGACGCGAACCGGGCCGGCGCAGCATCCCGTACGGACGGCCGTTGGCCAACCAGGGCTTCCGGGTGCTCGACGGCGCGCTGCGGGACCGCCCGGTCTGGGCGGCGGGCGAGCTGTACATCACCGGCGCCGGCCTGGCCGAGGGCTACCTCGGCGACCCGGAGACGACCGCCCACCGGTTCGTCACCCTCCCGGACGGCCGACGGGGCTACCGCACCGGCGACTTCGGCCGCTACCTGCCGGGCGGCGAGATCGAGTTCCTCGGCCGCGAGGACACCCAGGTCAAGATCCGCGGTCACCGGATCGAGCTCGGCGAGATCGAGGCCGCGCTCCTGGAGCACCCGGCGGTGGCGGCGGCGGGTGCCGTCGTCGACGGGACGGGCGAGGAGCGCGGGCTGCTCGCCGTGGTGGAGACGGCGCGCCGCTCGCGGCCCGCGACCGGGCCGCTCCCCGAGGTGGAGCCCGCGGTCGAGGGCCTGACCCGGGCCCAGGCCGAGCGCTGCGCCGAACAGCTCGACGCGGCCGTGCTCGCGTCCATGGCGCTGGCCCTCGCCGAGCTGGAGCGCACGGGCGAGACCCCGGCGCCCCAGCACGCGTGGCTGGCGGACCGCTGGCGGGAGGTGCTGCGCCAGGCCGGAACCGGCGAGGTCACCGAGGCCGAGGCCGCCGAGCGGTGGGAGCGGCTCGAAGCCGACTGGCCCGGGGCACTGGGCTCGCCGGAGTTCATCGCCTACCTCCGCCGCAACGCCGAGTGCCTGCCCGCCCTGCTCACCGGCGCCCAGGACCCGGTCCAACTCCTCTTCCCCGAAGGGAGGTTCGACACCGCCGACGCCCTCTACCGCGAGCACGGCATGGCGCGCTACCTCAACCGGGCCGTCGCCTCGCTGTTCCGGCGGATCGCGGAGCAGCAGCCGGCCGGCCGCCCGCTGCGCGTCCTCGAAGCGGGCGCGGGAACCGGCGGCACCACCGAGGGCGTCCTGCGGGCACTGACGGGCTTCGAGGCCGAGTACCTGTTCACCGACGTCTCGCCGTTCTTCCTGCCCGAGGCCCGCAACCGCTTCGGCGGCCACCCGTGGGTGCGCTTCGGCACCTTCGACGTCGACGCGGACCACCGGGCCCAGGGGCTGGCCCCGAACTCCTTCGACGTGGTGCTCGCCGCCGGCGTTCTGGAGAACGCCCGGGACACCGCGGCGTCGCTCGACCGGCTCGCCGAACTCGTCGCCCCGGGCGGCTGGTTGGTGCTGACCGAGCCGACGATGGAACACCCCTGGATCCTCGCCTCGCAGGCGTTCATGATGACCGCCCCGGAGGACGCCGTCCGTACCTCGGGCCCGTCCTACCTCGACCGCGACCAGTGGCTGGACCTGCTGGCGAAGAGCGCCGGTGCGGAGGGGATCCTCTGTCTGCCCGGGGACGACCACGTGCTCGCCCCGCAGGGCATCCACCTCTTCGCCGCCCGGCTCAAGACGGACCGCGAGCAGGTCACCGAGGCCGAACTGCTGCGGCACCTGGCGGAGCGGCTGCCCGCGCACATGCTCCCCACCCACGTCCAGGTCGTCGACGCGCTCCCGCTCACCGGCAACGGCAAGGTCGACCGGTCCACGGTACGGACCTGGCGGCCGGTCACGGCCGGGGGAGCCCGGACGTCCGGCGCCGAACAGCCCGCCGACCCCTTCGAGGCCGCGCTCGCCGAGCTGTGGGCCACGGCCCTGGCCGTCGGCCGGGTCGGGCGCACCGAGCGCTTCTACGACCTCGGCGCCGACTCGCTGATCATGGCCCGGATGGCCGGGCGGCTCCGCGAGGAGCTGCCCGAGGCCGCCGACGTCCCGTTCGACACCCTGCTGCGGCAACTGCTCAACCAGCCGACCGTCGCCGAACTCGCCGCCTTCCTGCGCTCCCGCGCCGGGCAGGCGTCCGGCGGCGGAGCGGAGGGTGGACCGGCCGGCCGGGCCGCCGACCGCGGCAACGCCGTCCTGGTGCCGTTCAGCACCGGCGGCGACGGGCCGGTACGGGTGCTGTTCCACGCCGGGCTCGGCACCATGGACTGCTTCCGGCCGCTTGCGAAGGAGCTGGTGGCCCAGGACCTCGGTCCGGTGCTCGGGATCGTGATCGCCGACACCGAGGTGTACTGCGGGCTCGACCCGTCCGAGGTCGTCGAGCGGCTTGCCGACGACTACGCCGACCGGCTGCTGGCCGAGGGGCACACCCGCTTCCAGCTCGTCGGGTACTGCCTCGGCGGCCTGTTCGCCACCGAGGTCGGCCGGCGCCTGGCCGAACGCGGCGCGCAGGTCGAGGACCTGGTCCTGGTGAGCAGCCACCCGGTGGTCGTCGACGTCGAGGACGACCTGATGATCGAGATCCTGTTCGTCCCCAACCTGCACATCAGCCTCCCGCAGACCGGCTTCGGCGAGATCGACCCGGCCGCCGTGCTGCGCGCCTTCGGCCGGGTGCTGGAACAGAACGGCGGCCGGGTGCCGCTGGGTTCGCTCGGCACGGTCGGCGGCGACGACGAACTCGACCGGGCCGGCGCCTACTTCCGCCGCCTGGCCGGGCACACCCGGGAGCAGCGCTTCGCCAGCTACGCCGCCGCCGTCACCGAGGCGACCGGCCAGGAGATGCCGGTCGAGATGGTCGGCGCGATGTTCCGGGTGTTCCGGCAGAGCTTCCTGTCCGCGCGGTTCACGCCGCCGCCCTACGCCGGGGACATCCGCTTCCTGCGCCCGCGCGGGGAGTCCGGCTTCGCGCCCGGCATGGACGACACCACGCTCGCCTTCTGGCGGGACGTCTGCCTCGGCGAGCTGCCGGTCACCGACATCGAGGGCAACCACTTCAGCTGCATCGAGGAGCACAACGCGCCGCGCGTCGCCGAGCTCATCGCCGCACCGATCACCACCGCGAAGGGCGGCACGTCGTGACCGGACAGCAGATCGAGGCCGGGCACCGGATCGAGGCCGGGCACGAGGCCGAGGCCGGCTACGAGTTCAAGGCCGGGCACGAGTTCGAGGCCGGGCACGAGGCCGAGGCCGGGCACGAGTTCGAGCGCAGGCACTACCGGGAGACCCTGATCGGCGGCAGCTTCGACCCGCTGGCGGTCGTCTCCCGGCTGGTCCGCTCCGGCCTGCTCACCGAGTACGTGGTGTACGAGCGCGGGCAGCACTGGTATGTCGCCGGCGATCCGCTGGGCGAGGTCCGCGTCGACGCGGGCGAGGTCCGCAGCACCTTCGGGCCGGCCGTCCGCTGGTCCGGCACCCCGTGGTCCGCCGTGCGGGCCGCGCTCGACCGGGTGCCGGTCGCCGACTGGCACGCCTACGGCTGGGCCCGGTTCGAACTGGCCAGCGCCGACGCCAGGGCCGCCGGCGAACGGCTGGCCCACCTGATGGTCCCCCGGCTGGAACTCCGCCTCGGCGCCGACGGGATCCTGGTCCGTGCCCTGGACGAGGACGCCTCCGCCGCCGTCCGCGAGCTGCTCGCCGAGCCGGCCGACGACCCGCGACCGCAGCCGGTGCCGGTCGACGCCCGGGTCGACGGCGGCTCCTACCGGGCGGCCGTCGCGCACGCCGTCGCCGAGATCGGCCGGCAGCGGCTGCAGAAGGTCATCCTCTCCCGCCCGGTGCCCGTCCCGTACCCGGTCGACCTCTGTGCCACCTACGTCCTCGGCCGCCGCCACAACGACCCGGCCCGCTCCTTCCTGCTCGACCTCGGCGGCTGGCAGGCGGCGGGCTTCAGCCCGGAGACCGTCCTGGAGGTGGACGCCGCGGGGGCGGCGTCCACCCAGCCGCTGGCCGGCACCAGGGCGCTGACCGGCGACCGGGAGCACGACGACGCCCTGCGCGCCGAGCTGCTGGCCGATCCCAAGGAGGTGTTCGAACACGCCACCTCGGTCAAGCTCGCCGTCGAGGAGCTGACCGCGGTCGGCCGGCCGGACAGCACCGCGGTCAGCGAGTTCCTCGCGGTCAGACCGCGCGGCAGCGTCCAGCACCTGGCCTCCCGGGTCGCCACCACCCTGGCCGACGGCCGTACGGCCTGGGACGCCCTCGGCGCGGTGTTCCCGCCCGTGACCGCCTCCGGGATCCCGAAGTCCGCCGCGTACCGGCTGATCGAGGAGCTGGAGGACGAACCGCGGGGCCTCTACGCGGGAACCGTCCTGATGGCCGGCAGCGACGGCTCGCTGGACGCGGCCCTGGTGCTGCGCGCGGTGTACCAGCGGGACGGGCGGGCCTGGCTACGGGCGGGCGCCGGGGTCGTGGGGGCGTCCCGCCCGGCCCGGGAGTACGAGGAGACCTGCGAGAAGCTCGCCGCCGTGGCGCCCTACGTCGTCCCGGCCGACCGCTGACGACGGCCGACGATCCGACCGTTCCGACCCGAACGCTGCCCCCCGACCGTTCCGGCCCGAACGCTCCACCCCGACCGTTCCGACCCGAACGCTCCACCCAGAAAGGCTGACATGCTGGACGGATTCACCGGCTGGCCCGAGGAGTTCGAGGCCCGTTACCGCGAACGCGGGTACCGGCGCGGGCGCACCCTCGGCTCGCTGCTCCGCGACCGGGCGCTCGAACGGCCCACCCACACCGCGGTCGTGGACGGCGACCGCCGCTGGACCTACCGCGAACTCGACGACCGCGCCGACCGCCTGGCCGCGGGCCTGCGCCGGCTCGGCACCGCCCCGCGGGACCGGGTGCTGGTGCACCTGCCGAACACGGCCGAGTTCCTCGCCCTGTCCTTCGCCCTCTTCCGCCTCGGCGCGATCCCCGTCTACGCGCTCCCCGCCCACCGGGAGACCGAGCTCGTCCACCTCGCCCGGCTTTCCGGGGCCGTCGCCTACGTCGCCCCGGACACCCACCTGGGCTTCGACCACCGCCCCCTCGCCCGCACCCTGCGGGAGCAGGCACCGGACCTGCGCCACGTCCTGATCCTGGGGGACGCGGCGGAGTTCACCGCCCTCGCGGAGGTCGACGCCGAACCGGAGCCGCTTCCGGCGCCCGACCCCGGCGACGTCGCCCTGCTCCTGCTGTCCGGCGGTACCACCGGCGTGCCCAAGCTGATCCCGCGCACCCACGACGACTACGTCTACAACCTGACCGCCGTCGCCGAGCTGAGCGGCTTCGACGCCGACACCCGCTACCTCGCCGCCCTGCCCGTCGCCCACAACTTCCCGCTCGCCTGCCCCGGCGTCCTCGGCACCCTCCACGTCGGTGGCACGGTCGTGCTGAGCCCCACCCCCAGCCCCGAGGACGCCTTCCGGCTGATCGAACGCGAACGCGTCACCGCCACCGCGCTCGTCCCGCCGCTGGTCCTGCTCTGGCTGGAGGCGCTCGACTGGAGCGGGGCCGACCTGGCGAGCCTGCGCCTGCTCCAGGTCGGCGGCGCCCGCCTGGCGCCCGACACGGCCGCCCGGATCGCCCCGGCCCTCGGCTGCCGCCTCCAGCAGGTGTACGGCATGGCCGAGGGGCTGCTCAACCTCACCCGGGCCGAGGACCCGGAGGACCTCGTCCTGCGCACCCAGGGCCGCCCGCTCGCCCCCGACGACGAACTGCGGATCGTCGACGCCGACGACCGCGAGGTGGCCCCCGGCGAACCCGGCGAGCTCCACGTCCGCGGCCCGTACACCTTCCGCGGCTACTACCGCGCCGACGACCACAACCGGACGGCCTTCACCGGCGACGGCTACTACCGCACCGGCGACCTCGTCCGCCGCCTCCCCAGCGGGCACCTGGTCGTGGAGGGCCGGATCAAGGATGTCATCAACCGCGGCGGCGACAAGGTCCCCGTCGAGGAGGTCGAGAACCACCTGGCCGGACACCCCGCCGTGCTGGACGTCGCCGTCGTCGGCGTCCCGGACGAGGCCCTCGGCGAACGCAGCTGCGCCTGCGTCATCGCCCGGGGCACCCCGCCCACCCGCGCGGAGCTCACCGCCCACCTCACCGCGATCGGCCTCGCCGCCTTCAAACTCCCCGACCGGGTCGAGGTGTTGGAGGCCTTCCCGCGCACCGCCCTCGGCAAGGTGGACAAGCGGGCCCTGGCCGCGCTGGTCGGCGGAGGTCTCCGATGAAGCCGGGCGGCCTGCGCGCCGTCCTCGACCTCACCGCCCTCGCCCCGGCCGTCCGCAAGCGGCTCGGCGGGGCCGCCCTGCTCGGCGTGGCCGGCGGGCTCGGCTCCGTCGCCGGGTACCTCGGGGTGGCCTTCGCGGTGGGGGACCTGCTCGCCGGGCACGGCGGCCGCGCCGTCACCGGCTGGACGGTAGCCGCACTCGCGGCCCTGGTCCTGGGCTTCGCCGCCAGGTGGCTCGCCGAACACACCGCCCACGAGGCGAGCTACGCACTCGAAGTGGTACTGCGCGGACGGCTCGCCGACGCCCTCGCCCGGATGCCGCTCGGCGAGGTGCAGCGGCTCGGGTCCGGACGGATCAAGAAGATCGTGCTGGACGACGTCAAGTCGCTGCACAACGTCGTCGCCGACGCCCTGCCGTTCCTCGGCTCGGGCGTCGCCCAGCCGCTCGCCGCCCTGGTCGCCCTCGGCGCGGTGCAGTGGCGGATCCTGCTCGCCGTGCTCCTCGTCCTGCCGGTCGCGGCGGTCTGCCTGGCCCTGCTCTCCCGCGACTACGCCGACCAGCGGGAGCGCTACAACCGGGCCAACGAGAACGTCAACGCGGCCGTCGTCGAGTTCGTCCAGGGCATGCCGGTGGTGCGGACCTTCGACGACGGACAGGCCTCCTTCCGGCGGTTCGCCGCCGCGGTGGGGGAGTTCACCGAAGCCGTGGCCGAGTGGCTGGCCACCTCCCGGGCCTCCGGAGTGCTCACCAAGCTGTTCATCGTCCCGCTGCCGACGCTCCTGCTCGTCGCCGCCTCCGCCGTCCCGATGCGCGCCCTCGGCTGGATCTCGGACACCGATCTCCTGGTCGGCCTGCTGATCGGCGCCATGCCCATCGAAGCCGTCGCACCCCTGATGAACCTGGCCAACCACATCAACGACTCCAAGGCCGGGGCGGTACGGATCGCCGAGCTGCTCGCCGCCCCCGTCCTGCCCGAACCCGCCCACCCCCGCGAGCCCGCCGACGCCACCGTCTCCCTGCGCGACGTCCGCTTCGGCTACACACCCGACCGACCGGCCCTGGACGGCATCGACCTCGACATCCCGGCCGGCACCGTCTGCGCCCTGGTCGGCCCCTCGGGCTCCGGGAAGTCCACCATCGCCCGGCTCATCCCGCGCTTCCACGACGTCGACTCCGGCTCCGTCCGGGTCGGCGGCGTCGACGTCCGCGAGATCGGCTCCGCGGCCCTGCTGCGGCACGTCGCCCTGGTCTTCCAGGAACCCTTCCTGGTCACCGGCACCGTCGCCGAGAACATCCGGCTCGCCCGCCCCGACGCGACGGACGCCGAGGTCCAGGCCGCCGCCGAGGCGGCCGCGGCCCACACGTTCATCACCACCGAACTGCCCGACGGCTACCGGACCGAGGTCGGCGAGCGCGGCGCCCGCCTGTCCGGCGGCGAGCGCCAGCGCATCACCATCGCCCGCGCGATCCTCTCCCAGGCCCCGATCGTCATCCTCGACGAGGCCACCGCCTTCGCCGACCCCGAGAGCGAGGCCGCGATCCAGCAGGCCGTCGCCCGACTCACGGCCGGGCGGACCGTCCTGATCATCGCCCACCGCCTCAACACCGTCACCGACGCCGACCAGATCGCCGTCCTGGACGGCGGCCGGATCGTCGAACGCGGCCGGCACGCCGAGCTCGTCGCCGCCGGCGGGCGCTACGCCGCGCTCTGGGCCCGGCACGAGGAAGCCACCCGCTGGGGCCTGACCACCACCGGAGGCCCGCAGCAGACGCCGGGCGCCACCGCCGACCTGGAGACGACACGATGAGGCGGATCCTGCGCCTGATGCTCACCGCCGCGGGCCCCTACGCGCCGCAGTTCCGCCGCACCCTGCGGATCTCCCTCGCGGCCTCGCTGGTCCAGGCCGCCGCGTACGCGACCCTGGTCCCGCTGCTCGCCGAACTCACCCGGGACCCGGTCCGCACCGACCGGGCCTGGCTGTGGGTCGGCCTGCTGGCCGGCCTGGTCACCGTCGAAGCCGTGCTGCGGATCCGCGAGACGGCCTTCACCTACGACCACTGGCACCTCGTCACCCAGGCCACCCGGCTGCGCCTGGGCGCGACCCTGCGCGCCATGCCGCAACAGGAACTCGCCCGCCGGGCCGCCGGCGACCTCGGCTCGGTGGTCGGCGGCAACGCCACCGCCGCCGCCGGAGCGATCTCCTCGCTCTCCACCCTCTTCATCCAACTCGTCGCCGTACCAGCCGTGTTGGGCGTGGTGGTACTCGTCCTCGACTGGAGGCTCGGGCTCGTCCTGGTGGCCGCCACCCTCGCCGCCCTCCCGCTGGTCCGCCAGGTGCAGCGGCGCGCCAACTCCGGCTTCCACCACGTGGACGAGGCCGACGCCGACCTCGCCGCCCGGATCGTCGAGTACGTCCAGGGGCTGCCCGTCCTCAAGGCCACCGGCCAGGCCGGAGCCGACTCCCCGCGCCTGCGGACCGTGCTCGCCGACCAGCACCACGCCCAGAGCGCCGCAAACCGCTCCGCCGCCCTCCCGGTCGCGGGCGCCCAACTCATCGTCCAGCTCGCCCTCGTGGCCCTGGTCGCGCTCGGCGCCGCGCTCGCCCTGGACCTGCGGCTCTCCCCGGCCACGGTCGCCGCCGTCGTGGTCACCGCCGCCCGCTTCGCCGAACCGCTCGGTCTCGCCGCCGTCATGACCAAGCTCTTCGAACAGGCCGAAGCGGCCCTCCACCGCGTCGACGAGCTGCTCGCCGTCCGCCCGCTGCCCGTCACCCCCGGCGGCCCAGGGCCCACCGGCCACCACATCACCTTCGAGGACGTCACCTTCGGCTACGAAGGCCAGCGCGAACCCACCCTCGAACAGGTCTCGTTCACCGTCCCCGAGGGCAGCCTCACCGCCCTCGTCGGCCCCTCCGGCTCCGGCAAGACCACCGTCACCAAACTCATCGCCCGCTACGCCGACCCGCAGCACGGCACCGTACGCCTCGGCGGCGCCGACCTGCGCAGCCTCGACCCGGACGACCTGCTGCGCCACCTCGCCGTCGTCTTCCAGGACGTCTACCTCTTCGACGACACCATCCGTGCCAACATCGCCCTCGCCCGTCCGGACGCCACCGACGCCGACATCACCACGGCCGCCCGCGCCGCCAACGCCCACGAGTTCATCTCCCGCCTCCCGGACGGCTACGACACCCGGGTCGGCGAGATCGGCTCGGCCCTCTCCGGCGGGGAACGCCAGCGCATCTCCATCGCCCGCGCCATCCTCAAGGACGCTCCCGTCGTCCTGCTCGACGAGCCGACCGCCGCCCTCGACACCGAGTCCGAGGCCGTGGTCCAGCAGGCCGTCGCCCGACTCGTGGCCGGCCGGACCGTCGTGGTGATCGCCCACCGGCTGTCCACCATCGCCGGCGCGGACCAGATCCTCGTCCTGGACGGCGGCCGGATCGCCCAACGCGGCACCCACGCAGCCCTGTTGGCCGAACCAGACGGCCGCTACGCCCGGATGTGGCACGCCCAGCTGGCGGCCCGCGAATGGCACCTCGGCCCGTCGGCGCCCCTGGACGGGCTGCGTCCCTTGCGGGATCCGGGCACCGTCGATGAGGGATGAGTGCGGGCGGACGGTATTTGGGAGCCCGTTGACGGGCATCCGCTCGACGTTCCGCCTGCTACGCGGTGTGCTCGCGAATGATCTCGCCGATCTGTTGGGGAAGTCCCGGAGAGAACAGTGTGTGCCCCATGCCGGAAATCGGCTGGAATCGGGAATGGGGGATTTCCTCGGCGAGGGCACGGCCGTGCGGTAGCGGGCGCAGCGGATCCTCCGCGCCGTGCACGACCAGCGTCGGGGCCTTGATCGAGGACAGCGGTGCGAGGCGGTCCTCGGTCATGTGGCGTCCTGCCAGATCGTGGTTGAGGGCCGCGCTGTGGTTGGCGGTCCGGTCGAAGGAGGCTTCCACGAAGCGGCGAGCGGCAGGCTCGTCGAAGGGAAGGACGTCACCGTTGAGCACTCGCCACGTCTCCAGGTTCGCTGTGACGTACTGGTCGCGAGTCCCCTGCGGGAGCGCGGCGCGTTGCGCGAGGTGCGCCAGGAAGCGTGCTGTGGGCGGCGGTAGGTCGCTGGGGTCGGGTGCCTGGCCGGCCATGGCGCGTGCCCAGGCCGGGCCCGCGCTGTGGCCCATCGGGCCGGTCATCATCGCCGTCAGAGTCAGTACGCGCTCAGGGCGGTGCACGGCCAGCCACTGGCCGATCGCACCGCCCAGGGACGCCCCGACGATGTGCGCGGCGGCCACTCCGTGGCCGTCGAGCACGGCCGTCGCATCGGCGGCCAGGTCTGCCAGCGTGTAGGGGTGGGTGGCGAAGTCCACGCAGGCGGACCGGCCGGTGTCCCGGTGGTCGTAGCGGATGACCTGGCGACCGCCGGCTGCCAGCACGTCCACCAACTCGTCCGGCCATCCGATGCCCGGTGTGGCGGTCCCCATCACCAGCAGGACCGCCGGGTCGTTCGGGTTGCCGAGCCGTTCGGTCCACAGCTGCAATTCGCCGGATTCGCCAGATTCGACAATTAATTCAGTACTCGCCGTCATGGGCGCCAACATAGCGAACAAGGCACCAATTTTCCACATCCCCAGCGGATATGACTTTCCATCGCTATTCTGGTAAAATACTGAATAGTTCGCGGGACTCCGGCAATCGACCGATGCCTCCCGCTGTCACTTCCTGATTGCGGTCGCAGTCGCGCCGAAGGTGAGCGCGCCCGTCAGTAGCGCGAATGCGAGGGTGGCGGCCGCCCACTGTCCGATGGAGTCGACCTGGTCGCCGAGCCCGAGCAGCTGCCAGGCGGTGTCCCGCAGTGCCAGGGCGACCGGCAGCGTCAACGCGCCTGTGGTGGTCGCGATCCGGGCGGCCCGGCTCGTTGTCGACGCGGGAGGAGACGCGGCGAACCGCAGGACGCTGTTGCAGATCATCACAAAGGCGAAGGTGCCGCCCGCGAAGACCGCGGTCTCCACGGTGAAGAGCAGTGCCCCGGGCCAGCCCTCGCCGGAAGCCATTCCCGTGGCGACCAGCAGGCCGGCGGCGACGGCGGCTGCGGCGGCGAGCAGGGTGAACCGGAGGCGCACGAAGTCGAGCACCTTGGCGCGGCCGATCAGCGCGGCGAGCGCGCGCCAGGTGCGGGAGCGGGGGTCGGCGAGGAGAGTCGCGAGGGGTGCGAGGTCGTCCAGCCAGTCCCCGCCCGTGTCCTCGGCCCCGCGCACCGGCTTCGGTAGCCGTCGGATCGCCCGGCGGTGCAGCAGCAGGTTCCCGGCCGTCACCCCGGTGAGCGGCAGCAGTGAGGCGATCAGCCAGGGGGTGCCGCCGTCCCAGGACGCGCGGTCCGCCCGCGCGGCCACCGCCGCCCAGTCGGTGGCGAGCGTGGCGGCGACGAGCAGCGTGCAGACCAGCCCGGCCCGAAGTGTCTGCTCGATCCGGTAGCGCGGCACTGGTCGGCCGCGGCGGCACAGCAGCGCCCTTGCTCCGCCGAGCGCACCGAGCAGGGGGACGAAGAACATGGTGAAGGTCACCACCGCGTCGTATGGATCGCCCTGCCAGGGACTGCCCGCCCGCACCGGGCGAACCTGCGTCGTCAGGTAGGCGAACAGCGTGAAGGCGGCGGCGCCGGCGGCGGACGTCCACAGCGCCGCGGCCGCGGCGGGCCGAGCCGGGTGTCCGACGTCCAGCTGATCGATCGTCACATCATGTCGCATGGCGGCGATAGTACACATCGCGTACTACGTAGCACGTACTTCGTGGCACGTAGTATGGTGCTCCGTCAGATCGAAAGGAGCGACATGCAAGCCAACGATGCCCAGACGCTGGTGCTCTGCGCGCTGGCCGACGGGCCGCTGCACGGATACGCCATCAACACGGCGATCGAGGAGCTGACCGGGGAGCGGCTGGGCCCCGGCAGCCTGTACGGGGCGCTGGCCAGGCTGGAGTCGAAGCGGCTGATCGAGCCGCTCGACGGGCAGGGCCGCCAGCGTCCCGTGCGACTGACGTCCCTCGGCCGCGAGGTCCTGGAACGCGAACTGCGCGCCATGGCCCGGGTCGCGAACGCGGGACTGCGGCGCCTGGGGGTGAACCCGGCGTGAGCGAGCGCAGCGAGCGAACAGAGGAGTGGGCATGAGCGTCGTCACCCGCAGCCTGGTCAGGCTCTACCCGAACGCCTTCCGCGAGCGCTGGGGCTCGATGGTGGAGGACGAGGCCCGGGGCGCGGGCTGGAAGTCCTGGCCCAACCTGATCGCGGGCATCGTGGACATGTGGCTGCACCCGGCCCACTGGCCCGCCGACGCCCCGGCCCAGCGCCAGCGACGGGTGGCCACCATGGGCATCACGGTCGCCCTCGCCGCCTGGTTCCTGAGCCACCTGGCCGCCGAACAGGCCGGCCCGCTGCCCGCCGACGCCGTCCGGGAGCAGGTCACACACGGCTGCACCACCCTGTTGCTGCTCGGCGTGGCCCTCGTCGCACCCCGGCCCCGGCCCACGCTGCGCGCCACGGTCACCTTGCTCGGCTGGGCGCTCCGTCGCCTCGCCGTACCGACGCTCCTCGGCACCACGGTGGTGGTCCTGGTGCACGGCGGCGTCGACGCGGACGCCTCACCGCCCACCCTGCGCACCGCCGTACTCGCGGCCTGGTGGATCTCCCTCGGCCTCGGCGCGATCCAGATCCCCCGCATCTTCACCGGCGTCGGTGCGGATGCCGTCGTGCCCCCCGGCACCGACCGCCTCCGGGCCGGTGTGTGGACCCTCGCCGGCGCCAGTGCCACCGGCGGCGCGACCATCCTCGGACTCTCGCTCACCGGTGCCGGATTCCACCCGCTCGGTGTCGGCATCGGCGTGGGTCTGCTGCTGCTGACGGCGGTCTGCGCGGGCACCCTGCGCGACCTGCGCGACCTGCCGTCGGCCGGGTGAGCCACGCGACACCCGCCTGCCCAGGGCCCGCCCGAACCGGCGGGCCGCTCCCATCCCGACTTGGACGGTGCCCATGCCCGACCTGCTCCGCTCGCTCTACACCCGCCGCCTGCGCCGCGAGGTGATGGCGGGTCCACTGCCCCGGCATGTCGGGCTGATCATGGACGGCAACCGCCGCTGGGCCCGGCAGATGGGCATGGCCAACCCGAGCCTCGGCCACAAGGTGGGCGCCGAGCACGTCGAGGAGGTGCTCTCGTGGTGCGAGGCCCTGGGGATCAAGCACATCACCGTCTTCGTCTGCTCGACCGAGAACCTCCAGCGCCGCGGTGACACCGAAGTCGCCTACCTGATGCGGCTGATCGAGCAGGTGGTCGTCGATCGCCTCACCCGCCCGGACGCCCGCTGGCAGGTCCACCTCGCCGGAATGACCGACGCCCTGCCCGACAGCACCGCCCGCGCCCTCAAGGAGGCCGTCGAGGCCACCCGTACCTGCACCACCGGCGCTCACGTCACCCTGGCCATCGGCTACGGCGGCCGCCAGGAGGTCGTCGACGCCGTGCGTGACCTGATGTACGCGCGAGCCGAAGCGGGCGTGTCACTGACCGAGGCCGCGGACGCCCTGACCGTCGACGACATCGCCCCGCACCTGTACACCGCCGGCCAACCCGACCCCGACCTGGTCATCCGTACCAGCGGCGAACAACGGCTGTCGAACTTCCTGCTCTGGCAGAGCGCCTACTCGGAGCTGTACTTCTGCGAGGCCTACTGGCCCGCGTTCCGCGAGGTCGACTTCCTGCGCGCCGTACGCAGCTTCGCCGCCAGGCAACGGCGCTACGGCGGCTGAGCCCCGGCCTCGTAGGTTCTCCTGCCCGGTCCCGGCCAGCTGGCAGGACCGCCTCGGGGCTTCCCGGCCAGTGGGCGCCCGTGCCCGGCGCGCCGCCGTCCGGCGAGCCGATCGGGCGTCGACGCGCCACGATGGGCCGGTAGGAAGGCGCGGCTCCACCGCATCCGAGCGGGCCGGGCCGCCGTACCCCGGCGACGAGACGAGGTCCTCCGCCATGCCCGTGCACCGACTCGGTCTGGTCGTCCACCAGGGCCGCGAGGCCGCCCGGGAGGCCGCGCGTGCCGTGCACGCCTGGTGCGCGGCACACGGCGTCCGCTGCACCGAGATCGACGTCTGGACGCCGGAGCACCGGCGCCGCTCCGGCCGTGAGGAGGCCCGCGCGGCCGGTGACCCGGACCTGGTGGTCACCCTGGGCGGGGACGGGACCTTCCTGCGCGGGGCCCGGATCGCGGTGAAGACCGGGGCCAGCGTGCTCGGCGTCGACCTGGGCAGCGTCGGCTTCCTCACCGAGGTGCCGGTCCGCGACCTCGCCGCCGCCCGAGGGCGTGTCTTGTGGATCAGGCCAGGCCCGCGACGCCAGGGCACGCACCTCGCCGCGTTGTCGTCGGTCGCCGATGCTCCGCATGGACTCCCTCCTCCGCCTTGCGATGCACGCACCCTGACGCCGCGGTCTGGTCCGACCTGATCCACAAGACACGCCCTGGACGCCGTCCACGCCGGGAACGCCCCGGTGGAGGAGCGGATGACGCTGACCATGCGGGCCTCCAGGCCGCCGGGGGTGCCCGCCGAGATGGAGGCCTTCCTCTGCTACGGGCGGGGCCCCGCGCCCCTGCCACCCCCGTCGGTGCGGCCCGGCGACGGCGCGGGGGACGGCTGGGGCCTGGCCCTGGACGTCAACGCGCTCAACGACGTGGTGGTGGAGAAGCTCGCCCGGGACCACCAGGTCAGCGCCGGGGTCTACATCTCGGGCCGGCTACTGGCCGCATACTCGGCCGACGCGTTCGTGGTCGCCACGCCCACCGGCTCGACCGCCTACAGCTTCGCGGCCGGCGGCCCGGTGCTCTCCCCGCACATGGACGCGGTCGTGTTCACCCCGATCGCCGCCCACATGACCTTCAACCGCACCGTGGTCGCGGCCCCCGACGAGCCGGTCGCGCTGCGCGTCCTGCCGCACTCCGGCCGGGCGGCGGTCAGCATCGACGGCCAGCTGCGCGGCGTCCTCGACCCGGGGGACTGGATCGGCGTCTACCGCGCCCCGCAGCGGGTGCGGCTGATCCGCCTCCGGCCCACCGACTTCTACGGCCGGCTGCGGGAGCGGTTCCGGCTCACCGACGCGCCCGCCACCGCGACGGACGGGGAGTCCGCCCCGTTCTTCCGCCCGGGCTCCGACTCCGGCGCTGCCGTACCGCCGGACCTGGCCGGCCTGCGGCTGACCCCGCCCACGGCGGCCCGCTGACCGGCGGCCCGCTGACCGGCGGCCGGAGCCGACGGGTACGGGAGGCGGGCGGACGTTCCCTTTGACGGCACGTTGACGGACCCTAGGCCTTGGTCGGTGCGACGGCGAAGGCCGCCAGGACGGCTGCCGTGACCTGGGTGGAGACCGCCTCGGGGGAGGCGGCGTCGAGCTTGCCGTCCAGGTGCAGGAAGGCCAGGCCGTGGACCAGCGCCCACACCGCGGTGGACAGCGCCTCCGGGTCGGCGCCGGGGAACACGCCGTGGACGATGCCGTGGACGTACTGGCGGACGGCGGCGGTCGCGGCGGCCCGTTCCTCGTTGGCCGGGTCGCAGGGCTCGGCGAACATCGCCCGGAACAGCGCGGGGCGGTCCAGGGCGAAGCGCACGTAGGCGACGGCGACGGTGGCGAGTTCGTCGGGGGTCGCGGGCGCGGGGTGGGCCGCGGTGAGGGCGGCGGCGAGTTCGAGGTAGCCCTCCGAGGCGACGGCGGAGACCAGGGCCTCGCGGTCGGCGAAGTGGCGGTAGGGGGCGGTCGCCGAGACGCCGGCCCGCCGGGCGACCGCCCGCAGGGACAGGCCGGAGCCACCGTCCTCCTCCAGCAGTTCCCGCGCGGCGCGCAGGCAGGCGGCGCGCAGGTCGCCGTGGTGGTACGAGCCGGTCGTCGGCTGTGGCATGGGTCACCCTCCCTGATGTATGCACCGCTCACATTTCTCGCCTAATGTGAGCGCTGTACACATCCTAGTCGACGGAGACATCGAGGAGAGGAGACCCGAATGGCCAGCGAGCTGTTCTCGCCCCTGCACCTGCGCTCGGGGGCTGTTCTGCGCAACCGGATCGCCAAGGCGGCGATGGAGGAGAACATGGCCGGCGACGGCCAACTGCCCGTCCCGCGGATGCTGGAGCTGTACCGGCGCTGGGCCGCCGGCGGCACCGGCCTGCTGATCACCGGCAACGTCATGGTCCACGCCGAGGCGCTGACCGGCCCGGGCGGCGTCGTACTCGACGAGGCCGCGCCGCTGGAGCCGTTCACCGCCTGGGCCGAGGCCGCAAAGTCCGGCGGCGGGGCGGTCTGGATGCAGATCAACCACCCCGGCCGCCAGGTCGCCGCCGACATGCCCGGCGTGGTGTGGGGCCCGTCCGCGGTGGGCGTCGACCTGGGCCGGCACAGCGGCCGCTTCGGCCGTCCCACCGCGATGACCCCCGAGCAGATCGGCGCGACCGTCGACCGGTTCGCGACCACGGCCGCGCGCGCCGCCCGGGCCGGGTTCGACGGCGTGGAGATCCACGCCGCGCACGGCTACCTGCTGTCGCAGTTCCTGTCGCCCCTGGTCAACCGGCGCACCGACGCCTGGGGCGGATCCCTGGAGAACCGGGCCCGGATGCTGCTGGACGTCGTCCGCGCCGTGCGGGCCGCCGTCCCGCCGGCCTTCGCCGTCGCCGTCAAGCTCAACTCCGCCGACTTCCAGCGCGGCGGCTTCGACGCCGACGACGCCCGGCAGGTGATCGCGATGCTCGCACCGCTCGGCGTCGACCTGGTCGAACTCTCCGGCGGCAGCTACGAGAGCCCCGCCATGACCGGCCGCCCCGCCGACGACCGCACCCGCGCCCGCGAGGCCTACTTCCTCGACCTCGCGGAGGAGTTGGTCACCACCAGCCCGCTCCCGCTGATGCTCACCGGCGGCATCACCCGGCGCGAGACCGCCGAACGGGCGCTGGCCGGCGGTGTGGAGGTCGTCGGCATCGGCACCGCCCTCGCCGTCACCCCCGACCTGCCCGACCGCTGGGCCGCCGGGCGCGAGGCCGACCGCGGGATACGACCGGTCACCTGGTCCGACAAGGCCCTGGCCTCGGCCGCCACCATGGCCCAGGTGCGCCACCAGCTCCGCCGCCTCGCCCGCGGCCGCGCCCCGAGGCCCGGCACCCACCCGGCCGTCGCCCTCCTCGCCGAGCAGCTCCAACAGCGCCAGGCCCTGCGCCGCTACCGCACCTGGCTGCCCACGGCCCGCGCCGCGCAGCGGTGACCCCCGGCCCCGGCGGGTCGCCGGTGCTGCGCCCGCGCCGTAACGTCGACCCCGGCGGGGTGGACGTGGCAGCCGGAACGACGAGCCCCCGGGAGGGCGCGATGGCGAAGATGCAGGTCCTGTGCGTCGTGTCCGCGGCGGACCGCTGGACGTTGCGCCCGGTACGTCAAGGGCCTGGTGCCGCTGCGCCCCTTCGTGGTGGTCGACCGCAACCTCTACACCGGCCAGAACCCGGCCTCCTCCGAGCGTCTCGCGACCCGGCTGGTGGCCGACCTCGGCGCGCAGCCCGGGTAGCGCGACCGCAGCTGTGGCGGTCAGCCGCAGGCGCACCCCGCGCCGGCGGGCGCCGGTTCGGTGCAGCAGGCGGCCGTGGAGCTGTCGTCGGCGCCGGGGGTGCTGTCGGTTGGTGTGTCGTCGGCGCTCCTGCCGAGGGTCTCGGCGTCGGCCTTGACGACGTAGACCTCCCAGGGTTCCCGGCCGGGGCCGTGGACCCAGACCTTGTCCTGGAGGACGTAGCAGCAGGCGGTGCCGATCTCCTCGAAGGTGGCCAGGCCGGCGTCCCGGAGGCGGGCGGTGGCGGCGCTGACCTCCTCGGTGGTCCCGACCTCGACGCCGAGGTGGTCCAGGCGGGTGGGGGTGTCGGCCTCACCCTGGAGGAGGACGAGCTTGAGCGGCGGGTCGGTGACGGCGAAGTTCGCGTAGCCGGGGCGGCGCTTGGCGGGTTCGACGCCGAACAGGCGGGAGTAGAAGGCGACGGAGCCGTCGAGGTCGGCGACGCGGAGGGCGAGTTGTACGCGGGACATGGTGGGTCTCCCCGGTCCGTGGTCTTGATTCGACAGGTGTCGATATGGGTGAGGTTGGCACCTGTATAGATGGCTGTCAACATAGACGCCCGTCGAATCTGGAGCTGAAGGTGCTCGACCGGGACGAGGCGGCGGCCGCGGCCTGCTCGCCGACCTCGGCGTCCAGCCCCGGGCCTGACCGGCCCACCACGCCGCCCCGCCGGAGGTGTCCGGGGCACGGCAACCGGGCAGGGGGCTGGTGGCGTCCCCGAGGGGGCGGGGGTGGAGCGTGAGTGGGGAGGGGACAATGGGACGGCAGGAGTTGGAGCCGGAGCTGGCCGCGCTGGTGCGGGCGGCGTTCGCGGCGTCGGGGTGCGAGGTCACCCTGCACGGGGACGTCGCCCGGGACGCCCAGGGGCGCGACTACGGGCTCGGCGGGTTGCTCGACCTGGTGGGTCGGCGGGCGGACGTCCCGCTGCCGGAGCTGGTCCGGGCCCACGTCCGGGAACTGGTCGCCGCCGTGCGGGGCCCGGGGGCGGGCGGCGGCCCGCCGGAGGAGGTGGCCGCCCGCCTCTATCCGCTGCTGCTGGACGCCGCGTCGCTGGCCGAGTCCGCGCGGCACCCGCACGCGCTCGAAGTCGCCCCGGGAGTACTGGAGTTCCTCGCCCTGGAGTCGCCCGTCGGCTGGCAGGTGCTGACCTCGGAGGCGGTCACCGAACTGGGGGTCGTGCCGCGGTTGCGGGAGGCCGCGCGGGCGCGGCTCGCCCGGCTGCCCGTCGAGCAGCACGAGGTGCTGCCGACCGGGCAGGGTGGCGGCCTCCACGTCGTCACCGGGGACTCGGCGCTGACAGGGAGCCGGGTCCTCGCCCTGGACGCCGTCCACCGCGAGGTCACGGGCCGGGAACTGCCGCCGGACGGCGCGGTGGTGGCGTTCCCCACGCCGTTCCGGCTGCTGTTCGCGCCGTTCGATCTCCAAGTCCCGGGCGTGCTGGAGGTGTTGATCGAGAGGGCCGCCCGGGAGTACGACGCGTCCAGCGCGCCGCTGTCCGTGCACACCTACTGGTGGCGCGACGGGGAGCTGACCCCGCTCACCCGGGTGGCCGAGGGCGGACTGCTGGAGCTCGTGCACGCGGACGAGGTGATCGCCGCCGTCACCCGGCTGGCCGAGGGGGAGGGGGACCTGCCCGCGCCGCGCCCGCACCACTACCGCTTCGCGCACCGGGTGCTGCGCTCGCAGACCCACCTGGGGTCGGTGCCGGGGGAGCGGATCGACGCCGAACTGCTGCGGCTGTGGGAGGAGTACGGCGCGAGCCTGCCCGCGGAGCAGCGGGTGGCGCCGGACGGCCTCCAGGGCGGGTTCGTCCAGGTCGGGCAGCACCGGCTGCTCCTGGTCGTGCTGCCGAGGCCACGGGCGGCGACCGAGGCCTTCGCGGTGGTGCTGGCCTCGCCGGGCGACGGCTCGGCGCAGCGGTTCTTCACCCTGGAGTACGGGATCGACCCGATCACGGGCGAGCGCGGGGCGGTGCTGGGCGAGTGGGAGGGGGAGGGCCGCCACCGGCTGCACCGGACGGGCATGACCGCCCAGGCCCGGCCCTTCCTGCACGCCGTCACGACGCTGCTCGACCCGCCCCCGCCCCCGCCGCCGGCGAAGCGCCGCGGGCTGTTCCGTCGTCGCTGATCGCTGATCGCTGATCGCTGATCGCTGCCCGCCGTCGCTGGTCGCCATCGTCGGACGCCGTCCCCGAAACCCGGGCGGCCCGGCCGGAAGGATGATCCCGACCGGGCCGCCCCGGGCCGCCCCGGCCCGTCAGTTGGCGGAGAGCCTCGGGGTGCGCGAGGGCTCCGTGCGGCGCTGCCCGGTCGCCTCGAAGGCGGCGGCGATCCGCAGGAGCGCGGTGTCGTCGTAGGCGCGGCCCGCGAAGGTGAGCCCCACCGGCATGCCGATGTCGGCCATGGTGCCCATCGGCACGGTCACGGTCGGGATGCCGAGGTGGCGCGGCACGAGGTTGCCGTTGGCGACCCAGACGCCGTTGCGCCAGCCGAGGTCGGCGGAGGCCTCGTTCACGTCCATGTCGGCCGGGCCGACGTCGGCGACGGCGGGGAAGACCACGGCGTCCAGGCCGAGTTCGTCCATCCACACCTCCAGGTCCACCCGGCGGGTCTCCTCCAGGCCGCGCAGGCCCGCCTCCAGCAGCGGGATGTCGGTGAGGGAGGCGTACGGGCGCTCCCGCACGAAGCGCGGGTAGTCGGCGACGGTGTCGCCGAAGCCCTCGTAGCGGCCCGGGAGTTCACCCTCGTGCACGGGGAAGATGCGTTCGCCGTCGACCTCGGTCAGGGTGGCGAGCGCCGGGTCCCCGTTCGCGCGCAGGAAGTCGTCCCAGGACCACGCGGACAGGTCCTCGATCTCGACGGTGAGGTAGTCCCGGCCGACCAGGCCGCGGGTGAACACCGAGGGCGCGCCGGGGCGGTCGGCCTCGTAGTTGGTCACCACCGGGAAGTCGACCTCGACGACCTCGGCGCCGGCCGCCTCCAGGTCGCGGCGGGCGGCCTCCCACAGGGCGATGACCGAGGGGCGGGTGTCGATCCGCTGCCCGGTCTGGCCGCCGATGCCGCCCTCGGGGTTGGTGCCGGCCTCGGGGTCGGCGTTGATGTACATCCGGGGCACGCCGACGCGCCGGCCGGCGAGGGTCGAACCGGCCGCCGCCGCGTCGGCGGGTGCCAGCGCGGGGTACGACGCGGGGCGGACCTCGGAGGCCGCGGGCAGCTTGATCCAGGGCTGGGCGCGCCACAGGTCGCCGCGGGTCTCCGCGTCGTCGGCGACGATGACGTCGAGCAGTTCGAGCAGGTCGGCCATGGTGCGGGTGTGCGGGACGACGACGTCCATGGTCGGCACCAGCGGCCAGTTGCCGCGCACCGAGATCACACCGCGGCTGGGGGTGTAGGCGCACAGGGCGTTGTACGAGGCGGGCGCCCGGCCCGAGGACCAGGTCTCCTCGCCGAGGCCGAAGGCGCCGAACGAGGCCGCCGTGGCGGTGCCCGAGCCGTTCGAGGAGCCGGAGCCGTACGCGCTGGTCAGCCAGTCGGCGCTGTACGGGCTCTCGGCCCGGCCGTAGACGCCGCGCTGCATCCCGCCGTTCGCCATCGGCGGCATGTTGGTCAGGCCGATGAGCACGGCGCCGGCGGCACGCAGCCGCTCGATCGCGAAGGCGTCGCGCTGGGCGACGAGGTGCTCGAAGGCCGGCGAACCGGCGGCGGCGGTCAGGCCCTTGGCGAGGTAGCTGTCCTTGGCGGTGTACGGGATGCCGTCGAGCGGGCCGAGGGTGCGGCCCTGGGCGCGGCGGGCGTCGGACGCCTCGGCCTCGGCGCGGGCCTCCGGGTTCATCACGACGAGCGAATTGAGCGCGGTGGCGGTGCCAGGCCGGTCGTAGGCCTCGATCCGGGCCAGGTAGGCGTCGAGCAGGCCGACCGAGGTGGTCTCGCCCTTCTCCAGCGCGGCGCGCAGGTCGGCGATGCCCGTCTCGACGACGTCGAAGGGGTGGGTCATGCGGGTTCCTCCAGGGGTGTTCGGTCTCGCGTCGGAAGCGGCGAGTCGGAAGCGGGTGGTCGGACGCGGAGAGTCGGAAGTTGTGAGCCGGAGTCTGTGAGCCGGAAGCGGAAGGTCGGGGGCGCTGTCCCGGTGGGTCGACCGGGTCGACTACACGACGGCGGGGGCGAGTTCGTCGCCGTGCGGCCGGTCCTGGCCCGGGTCGGGCATCCGGCGGTCGGGGCGGCGTGCGAGCAGGTAGCCGAGGCCGGCCAGGGTGACGGTGCCGACGCCGAGCGGTGCCGCCCAGATCTGGTACCACGGCGCTCCGGCCGGTGCGAGGATGGCGCGCGGCCAGCAGATGTTGACCACCTCGAAGCCGGTCCACAGCACCGCCAGGACGTTGAGCGGGGTGCCGAGGCGACCGTAGCCGACGGCCCCGGCGGGCTTCCAGGTGCCGCGCAGGCGGGCGGTCAGGGCGACCACGGTGAGCAGGAAGAACGGCACGAAGGTGGCGGCACTGCCGAAGGTGATCAGGCTGCCGATGGCCGAGGTGCTCAGGCCCAGGGGCAGCGCGGCGGAGCTGATCACCGTGGCGGCGACCAGGCCGCCGATCGGCGCCCTGTGCCGGTTGACCTTGCGGACCTGCCGGGAGAACGGGAAGACGTCGTCGCGGGCGAGCGAGTAGAGGCCGCGCGCGGCGCCGCCCTGGGAGGCCATCAGGCAGGCGGTGAAGCTGATCAGGACGACGAGGACGAAGGGCTTGTCGGCCCAGCCGCCGAAGGCGTGGGTGACGGCGGTGGTCACCGGGTCGAGGTCCTTGAGGGCGACGACGTCGGTGGGGTCCGGGTGGGCGAGCTCGACCGAGACGGCGTTGAGGACGACGACGAGCCCGACGCTGAGCAGCGACCACCACATCGCCCTGGGCACCTGCCGGGCGGCGTCCTTGGTCTCCTCGGCGGTGGACACACAGGCGTCGAAGCCGATGAAGGCCCAGCCGGCCACGGCGACGGCGGCGAGCAGGGCGCCGGTGTCGCTGACGCCCAGCCCCTTCGGGGCGTCGAGGAAGTCGGTGAGCAGGGCGAATCCGTGCTGCCGGAAGACCAGCAGCAGGGTGAGGCCGACCAGCACGGAGGCGACGGCCTCGGCGGCGATGCCCAGGCTGACGACCCGGCGCAGCAGGTTGATGCCGTAGGCGTTGACCAGGGCGCAGCCGAGCATGAAGCCGACCGAGACGAGGACCTGCTCGGCGGGGGTGGGGACGGCACCGAAGAGCGCGAAGAGCCAGGGCGAGGCGAGGTAGGCGACGGTGGTGTTGCCGAACATCACGGCGAACTGCCACATCCAGCCGCTCAGCCAGGCGACCGCGGGTCTGGACAGGCGTCTGCTCCATTGGTAGGCGCCGCCGGCCAGCGGCCACTGCGAGGCGAGCTCGGCGTAGACGGCCACGACCAGGCACTGCCCGAGCAGGCAGAGCGGCAGCGCCCAGACCCAGGCGCCGCCCGCGACGCTCATGCCGACCTGCACGGCGGCGTACAGACCGACGACCGGGGAGACGACGGCGAAGCCCATGGAGATGTTGCCGAGCACGTTCAGGCTGCGCCGTAGCTCCTGCCGGTAGCCGAGCGCGGCCAGCCGGTCGGAGTCCGCGGTGCCAGTGGCATCGGCGGCGTCGGTGGCGTTGGTGGCGTCGGTGGGGGTGTGCTCGACCACTGGCTGCGCCCTCTCGATAAAACTAACTTTGTTAGCGACTGCTGTCGGTCTGGCACGATAGCCCCCGGACACGGAGAGCGGAAGAGGGGATTTCGGTGGGCCGACCGAGCAGGGCACTGCTGACCCGCGAGCGGATCGCGCGTGCCGCGCTCCAGGTGGTGGACGAGGAGGGCCCCGACGGGCTGACCATGCGGGCGCTCGCGGAGCGGCTCGGGGTGAAGGCGGCGTCGCTCTACAACCACGTACCGAGCAAGGACGCCCTGGTCGACGCCGTCTCCGGGCTGGTCAACGACGAGATCGACCACGGGCCGCTGGGCGACCCCGACTGGCGGGCCGGCCTCGCGGCGTACGCGCGTGGCTACCGCGCGGTCTTCCGGCGGCACCCGAACGCCCTCGCCCTGCTGGCCCGTCGCCGGGTGGAGGCCGACAGCGCGCTGACCGGCTACGACGCCCTGCTCGCGCTGCTCGGCCGGGCGGGCCTCGAACCCGCCGACGCCGCCGAGGTCGCTGCGGCCGTGGACTACCTGGTGCTCGGCTCCGCGATGGAGACCTTCGCCGCGGGCTTCACCCGGGAACCGGCCGCCTACCGGCCGCAGTACCCGGCGCTCGCGGACGCCCTGGACGGCTCCCTGGCCCGGGGCGGCGGCGCGACGGAGCTCGACGACCGCGGGTTCGAGGTGGGGCTCGGCCTGCTGCTGGACGGGATCGAGCGCCGGACGTCGTAGGGGGCGTCCTGGGGCGTCGTAGGGCGTGTCCTGCGACCTCGTGGGGCGCGTCCTGAGCAGGTCGGCCCCGCAGCGAAGCGGCGGCCCGCCACCCCCGGAGAGGGTGGCGGGCCGCCGGTCGGGGGCGCTGCCGCGCCCCGCGGAGGGGTCGGGGATCAGCCGGCCGTGGTGCTCCGGACGAAGTCCCTGAACGCCGTCACATCGGTGTAGATCGAGGGGTCGACCGCGCAGGTGGAGGAGGTGCCGCCGGCCCGGCTGGTGGCACCGAGCAGCCGCCACTCGCCGTTGACCTGCGCGATCGCCGGGCCGCCGGAGTCGCCGTAGCAGGCACCCTGGTTGCTGCCGTCCGGGCCCTGCGGGTTGTTGACGCAGAGTTCGGAGGAGGGGTCGAAGCCCTCGGCGCAGCCGCTGGGGAGCAGGCTGGTGTCGAGCTCCTTGAGCTGGTCCGGGCCGTTGTCGCCGCCGCGCGGCGGCGTCTCCTGGCCCCAGCCGAGCAACCTGACGGCGGTGCCGGCCGGCGCGCCGTCGGCGATGGCGATCGGGGTGGCCTGGACGGGGGCGCTGAGCTGGAGCAGGGCGATGTCGTTGTTGGTGCTGTAGTTCGGGTGGGGGACGACCTTGGCGAGCGAGGCCACCTCGCCGCCCGAGGTGCGGTCGTTGGAGCCGACCCGGACGGTGAACTGGTCGGCCGTGCCGCCGGCCACGCAGTGGGCCGCGGTGACCGCCCAGGTGGGCGAGATCAGCGAGGCGCCGCAGAGGTGCTGGCCGTTCTGCTGGAGCGAGACGATGAAGGAGTAGCCCTGGGAGGCGCTGCCGCCGCCGATGATGGGCCGGCTGGGCAGGGGCGCGGCGGAGGCGCCGGCCGCCGGTGCGGCGAGCACCAGCGCGGTGGCCGCGGCGGCGGTGGCGAGGATTCCGGGCAGGGGGAAGTGCCTCATGACGTGTCCTTGTCCGGCGGCGTGGGGGCCGCCCGTGGGGGATGACGTGAACCTGTCGAGCTGCCCGTAAGGCTGGCCCCTGACGGACCGTCGGGAACATCCGCCGCTCGGCGGGAAGAGGGCCGACGATCGGAGGCTTGCGTAAACACGCAAGTATGAGCGAGGATCGCTCGCCTCTCCGCCTCCTGGTGGTACCCCGACTCCGAGCCCGCCGTCGGGGCCGGCTCCCGGTCTAACGACCCGACAGCAGGCTCTCCAGGAACTGGCCGTGGGCGGGGGCCGGGAGGCTACGGGTTTCCGCAGGCTCCGTCGCTTCCGTGACGGGACTCTCCGGGCTCCCGCCGCGCGCCTGGAGGACCCGGGTCGGCTGCTCCGCCCGGGCGGAGACCAGGACGCCGACGGCATCCGCGATCCGGGTCATCGACTGGGTCTGACTGGCGGTCACCGCCGGTGCCCGCCCGGCCGCCGCGGCCTCTCCCCGCAGGCGGTCGACCTCCGCCTCCAGCGTGGCCACCCGGGCCCGCAGGTCGTCCAGCTCGCTCTTCTTCCCCATGCCCCAGGCCCTTCCCGGCCGCTCCCGGCCCTCTGACGTGCCGTTCCACCCTATCCGGGCCGCTCCCGCGCGCCCACGGGGTGGCACGGGGGTACGGGGGAGGGGCGCTGTGCGGCACCGGCGTTCCGCGTTGACCGCCTGTCTACCGGTGCCGCATAGCGTCCCTCCCCGTACCCGGCCCGATCCCGGGCCGGCACCGAAGGGAGAACACACGTGCTCCGTAGAACTCGTGCACTGCTGACCGGATCGGCCGTCGCTCTGGCCCTGACCATCAGTTCGACGGGCTTCACCGCCCACGCCTCCGGGGACCAGAGCGGCATCGACGCCTGCGCCCGGGAGGCGAAGCTGGCCGGCTTCGCGAAGGACAGGTCCGGCGAGGGCCGCAACGACGACGCGATCTACGCCGTCGCGATCGCGATGGCCGAGTCCGGCTGCAACCGGCTGGCCGTCCACACCAACCTCCCCACCGACCCCGACCCGGGCACCAAGGACCTCGGGGCGTGGCAGATCAACGAGCGTTGGTACCCCGACGTCCACTACCACGATGCCGATGTCGTCACGGCCGAGAACTGGCAGGACATGGGCTGGTCGGCCCGCAAGGCCTACCGGATCGACAACGACGGCACCGGCCGGGGCTGGGCCTCCTGGGCGGCCTGGAACCTCGGCACCTACCAGCAGTACCTGGGCCAGGCCCGCGACGCGGTCAACCGCGCCTGGCAGTGACGGTCCGCCGCTGGTGACGCCCCACCGCGGGTGACGCCCCACCGCGGGTGACCCCCGCTCCGGCCCCCGGCCCGAGGTCCTTCGAACCTCGGGCCGGGGGCCGCCGTGCTGCGGTCGGCCGACCCGGACGCGCCCGAAGGGGTCTCGGTCACCCGGGGAAGACCTGGCTCAGCAGCCGCTGGAAGGCCCGCCGGTCCGCCTCGTCCAGCTGGGCCAGCCCGGTGAGGCTGGACATCAGCTCCACCCGGATCTGCCGTACGGTCCGCTCGCCCTCCTCGGTGAGCACCACGTTCTTGACCCGCCGATCGGCCGGGTCCATCTCGCGGCGGACCAGTTCGCGGGCCTCCAGGCGGTCGACGATGCCGGTGACGTTGGAGGCGTCGCAGGCCAGCAGCTCGGCCAGGGTGCGCATGGGGCGGGGCTCGCGCAGCAGGCTGAGCGTCTTGCCCTGCATGAGGGTGAGGCCGCGTTCGGCCGCCAGCGCGGCGAAGTGGCGGTAGTAGGCGGCCGCGGCGCCGGCGACCTGGTCCATCAGCTCGACCGGCGTGGGAGCGGCGGTGCCGGTGGAGGGTGAGGCGGCAGGCGGGGTGGCGGGCTGGGTCATGCGTCGAGTGTAGGCAGGATTGCTTGACTTCATCAATCTTTCAGGTCTACCTTCAATGCATTGCTTGAAGACATCAACCTTGCAGGCTTCAACCGTCCAGGTTTCCGCCCGCTGCCTTCGAGCGCCGGCCGGCCCATGTCCCCGCGCGGCCGCCACCTCCCGGAAGGACCCCACCCGATGAGCCACGCCGCCGATCGCGCCGTGCCCCGATCCGCCCCCGCCGCCAGTAGCACTGCCACTACCACCGCCACGGTCGGAAAGCGCGGCAGTACGCCCCTGATCCTGGCGCTGGGCCTGGCCGCGATGGTCGTGGCCATGGCGCAGACCCAGGTCGTCCCGATCCTCGCCCTCCTGCAGAAGGAACTGCACACCGGTGCCGCCGGCGTCAGCTGGGTGACCACCGCCGCGCTGCTCTCGGCTGCCGTCTTCACCCCGCTGCTGGGCCGGGTCGGCGACCAGTTCGGCAAGAAGCGCACGCTGCTCGCCGTCCTCGCGGTCATGGTGGTCGGCTCGGTCATCGCCGCGACCACCACCTCGCTGGCCCTGCTGATCATCGGCCGGGTGCTGCAGGGCTCCGCCACCGCGATCTTCCCGCTCGCCCTCTCCGTGATCCGCGACGAGGTGCCCCACGAGAAGCTGCACGGGGCGATGGCGCTGGTCAGCGGAACGCTGGCGTTCGGCAGCGGCCTCTCGCTGGTGGCCACCGGGCTGCTCACCCAGGGCTCGCACCCCGACTACCACCTGGTCTTCTGGTTCTCCACCGCGCTGACGGTGCTCGCCCTGGCGGCCGTCGCCGTCGTGGTACCGCACGGCGGTTCGCCCACCGGGGGCCGGGTCGACGTGCTGGGCGCGCTCACCCTGGCCGTCTTCCTGGTCCTGCTGCTGCTCGGCATCTCACAGGGCCACGAGTGGGGCTGGTCCTCCGCCCGCACGCTGGGCGCGCTGGCCGGTGCCGCCGTCTTCGCCGTCCTCTGGGTGCTGGTCGAGCGACGGGTGCGCAACCCGCTCGTGGACATGCGGATGTTCGTCCACCGCCAGGTGCTCTTCACCAACCTGACCGGGCTCTTCGTGGGCTTCGCCTCGTTCGCCCAGTTCATCGGCATCTCCTACCTCGTCCAGATGCCGGGCCGGCTGACCGGCTACGGCTTCACCGCCTCGGTCCTGCGCGCCTCCGTCGAGTACCTGCTGCCCAGCGCCCTGATCGCGCTGGCCGCCGCCCCGGTCGGCGGACGGCTGGTGCGCCGGATCGGCGCCCGCTCCACCCTCGCGGTCGGCGCCCTGATCGGCGTGGCGGGCTTCGCCTGGCTGGCCTTCGGGCACGGCGCCGAGGGCGCGGTGATCACGGCGGGCATGCTCACCGGCATCGCGATCTCCTTCGGCTACGCCGCGATGCCCGCCCTGATCGCGGCCAGCGTGCCGCTGGAGCAGACTGGCATCGCCAACGGGATCAACTCCATCTCGCGCTCGGTCGGGAGCTCGATCGCCAGCGCGGTGGTGACCTCGCTGCTCGCCTCCAAGACGGTCAGCTACGCCGCGCTCGGTGGTGCCGCGCTGCCCGCGGAGAGCCAGTTCACCCTCAGCTTCGTGATCGCCGCGGTCGCTCTGCTGCTGGCCGCCGGGGTCGCGATGGTCGGGCTCAGCAAGCACCACCGGCCGCTCACCGCGCGGGCCGACGAGCAGCCGCGCGCCGCGGCGGTCACCGTGTCGACCGCTGCCGGGGCCGTCCCCGACAACTCCTGATCACCCCGACGAACCCTGATCACCCCGCAACTCCCTCCCCCTGTCGACCTGGAGCACCAACCATGACTTCCGCCCTCTTCGTCGTCACCGGCGCCGCCCACTGGACCCTCGCCGACGGCACCCCGCACCCCACCGGCTTCTGGGCCGAGGAACTCGCCGAGCCGCACCGGATCTTCACTGAGGCGGGCTTCGAGATCACCATCGCCACCCCCGGCGGCGTCCCCGCCCCCGTCGACCGGGGCAGCCTGAGCGCCGAGGCCAACGGCGGCGCCGCAGGCGGGGGCCAGGAGAAGGCCGAGTGGCTGGCCGCCTACCTGGAGGCCATCCGCGCGGACCTGGAGCACCCCGCGAAGCTGGCCGAGGTCGACCCGGAGGCGTACGACCTGGTCTTCTACCCGGGAGGCCACGGTCCGATGGAGGACCTCGCCGTGGACGAGGACTCCGGTCGGCTGCTCACCCGGGCGCTGGCGTCGGGCAAGCCGCTGGGCGTGGTCTGCCACGCGCCCGCCGCGCTGCTCGCCGCCCGGAACGAGGACGGCAGTTGGCCCTTCGCCGGCTACCGGATGACCGCCTTCAGCAACGCCGAGGAGCAGGCGGTGGGCCTGGCCGCGGGCGCCAAGTGGCTGGTCCAGGACCGCCTGGTCGAGCTCGGCGCCGACTTCGTGGAGGCCGCGCCGTTCACCCCGCACACCGTGATCGACCGCAACCTCTACACCGGCCAGAACCCCGGTTCCTCGGCCGAGTTGGCCCGCACCCTGGTCGCCGCCGTGGCCACCGACCCGGCCACCGTGGTGGCCCGCCTGCGCGCCACGTTCGCCACCGGCCGTACCAGGCCGCTCGGTTGGCGCCTCGCCCAGCTGGGTGCGCTGCGCGCGCTGCTCACCGAGCAGTCCGAGGCTCTGCTGGCCGCGCTCCACACCGACCTGGGCAAGAGCGCGACCGAGGCCTACCGCGGCGAGATCGGCTTCACGCTGAACGAGATCGACCACACCGTGGAGCACCTGGAGCAGTGGCTGCAGCCGCGCCCGGCCGCCGTCCCCGGCGCCTTCCTGCCCGCCGAGGCCCAGGTGGTCCGTGACCCGCTCGGCGTGGTGCTGATCATCGCGCCGTGGAACTACCCGCTGCAGCTGGCCCTCGCCCCGCTGGTCGGCGCCCTCGCGGCGGGCAACACCGCCCTGGTCAAGCCCAGCGAGCTCACCCCGGCGACCTCGGCGGCGATCGCCCGTCTGCTGCCGCGCTACCTCGACCGGGAGGCCGTGGCCGTGCTGGAGGGCGGGGTGCCGGAGACCACCGCGCTCCTGGAGCAGCGCTTCGACCACATCTTCTACACCGGCAACGGCCAGGTCGGCCGGATCGTCATGACGGCCGCCGCCAAGTACCTGACGCCGGTCACCCTGGAGCTCGGCGGCAAGAGCCCGGTGGTGGTCGAGCCCGGCGCCGATCTCGCGGTCACCGCCCAGCGGGTGGCGCGCGGCAAGTTCCAGAACGCCGGGCAGACCTGCGTGGCCCCCGACTACGTCCTCGCCGTCGGCGACACCGCCACCGCGCTGGAGGCGCACCTGGCCGAGGCCGTGCGCGCCCTGTACGGGGACGACCCGGCGAGCAGCCCGGAGTACGGGCGGATCGTCAACGAGCGCCACCACGACCGGCTCACCGCCCTGCTCGGCGACGGCCGGACCGTCATCGGCGGCGACCACGACCGCGCCCAGCGCTACCTCGCGCCGACCGTGCTGGCCGAGGTCTCTCCCGAGGCGCCGGTGATGCAGTCGGAGATCTTCGGCCCCATCCTGCCGATCGTCGCGGTGCCCGACCTGGACGCCGCGATCGCCTTCATCAACGAGCGCGACAAGCCGCTCGCGCTGTACGCCTTCACCGAGTCGGAGCGGACCAAGCAGCGACTGGCGGCCGAGACCTCCTCGGGCGGCCTCGTCTTCGGCCTCACGGTCTCCCACCTGGCCGTGCCCGAGCTGCCGTTCGGCGGCGTGGGCGAGAGCGGGATGGGCCGCTACCACGGCGAGTACTCGATCGACACGTTCAGCCACGCCAAGGCCGTCCTCGACAAGCCCCTCGGCTGACCGTACGGGGCCGCGGCCCCGCGCCGACCACGTGGTGACACCGTCCGACCCGGCGCAGCCGCCGCCCGGACGGCGGAGGCACGGCGACCGTCGAGGACGAACGAGAGCCGGGGACGGCAGTCGACCGACTGCCGTCCCCGGCTCTGTCCCCGGAACCGATGGCGCCCGACGGCCCTCTCGGGCAGGCGCCCGGTTCGGCGCCCGGTTCAATGAGCCGCTCCCGCGGACGGGCCCGGGTGGCGGTCCGGGCTGCCGGCCGCGTCGGGGCCCTGGGGCTGGGCGGCGAGTTGGCGACGCAGGGCGTCGAGGCGGGCCAGATGGGTGTCGAGGACGCCGAGGGTCGCGGTGCCCTGCTCGCGGATCCGCTGCTCGACGGCCGCGAGGCGGTCCTCGAGGTGCTGCCAGCGGTCCTGGGCCGGGGAGTCAGGCGCGTCGTTGGTCGCTGTCATGGCGGAGGCGGTCGGTGCGGTCCGTGAGGTCGTCGAGGCGGGCGGCGAGGTCGGGATGGGCGTCCCCGAGGTGGAGGCGCATACCGGCCAGGGGCGCTATGAGGCCGGCCGGGTCGGTGGCGCCGAGGGCGGCGGTGAGTGCGGCCAGGGCGGGCCCGGCCTCGGGGGAGTGGCCGGCGGCGGCGGTGATCCGGGCGGCCAGGACGCGCAGGTCGGCGGCGTGGTCGCGGGCCCAGGCGTCGACGGCGCGGTCGGCGGCGCGGCGGTCGCGCACGGCCTTGACCCGCTCCGCGCCGGTGGCAGCGGTGCCGGTGGTGGCGGCGGTGGCACCGGCGGGGCGCAGGCGCAGGTAGCGGTTCTCGGCGGCCTGCCGGCTGGCGACGCCCATGGGCTGGGCGAGGTCGGCCCAGGTGGCGCCCGCGGCGCGGGCGGCCTCGACCATCGGGGCCTCCCATCCGGCGAGCTGGGTGCGCAGTTCCCGCAGCAGCACGAGGGCGGCCAGCGCCTGCTCGGCACCACCTTCCTGTGCGTCGTTGTCCGCGGGACGTCTGTCTGCGGGATGTCTGTCTGCGGGGCGGCCGGATTCTCGGGCCGTGCGGACGGCGTCGTCGATGACGGCGAGCGCTGCGGCGGCGGCGAGGAAGGAGACCGGCTCCGGCCTGGCTGCGGGCTTCGGTGGCTTCGTACTCATGAAGTCATTCTACGGACGACACCATGGGTTTGTCATTGGATGGATGACGTGCTACAACGGTTTCAGGTGAAGCGCACTGGCACCCAACGTTCAATGGAGGTGTTTCGCGATGCTGCTGCGCACTGACCCGTTCCGCGAACTCGACCGGCTGACCCAGCAGTTCCTCAACACGACCGGTACCTGGTCGCGGCCGACCCCGATGCCGCTGGACGCCTACCGCTCCGGTGACGAGTACGTGATCTGCTTCGACCTGCCCGGGGTGGCCCCGGACGCGATCGACATCGACGTCGAGCGGAACATGGTGACCGTCAAGGCCGAGCGCCGTCCGCACCGGCAGGGTGACGACGTGAAGTGGGAGCTGTCCGAGCGCCCGCTCGGTGTGTTCTCCCGGCAGGTCATGCTCTCCGACACCCTCGACCCGGAGGGGATCACCGCCGACTACGACGCCGGCGTACTGACCCTGAGGATCCCGGTCGCCGAGAAGGCCAAGCCCCGCAAGATCGCCATCGCCCACGGCGAGGGCCGCAAGCAGATCAAGGCCTGACCTCTCCCCGAGCCGTCCCGTGCCGCCCGCAATCCCCCCGGCGGCGCGGCACGGGACACCCCGCCCCCGGCCTGACCTTCCGGACACGCCCGCGACCTGCGGGCCCGACGGACAGCGAGCGCCCCATGACCACCCCGGTGCCACCGTTCACGGTGAGGGTGTCCGGCGAGATCGACCTCGACTCCGCCCCGGACCTTCGTCGCGAGCTGTCCCGCGCACTGGCGGACCACCGGCAGGTGGTGCTCGACCTGTCACAGGTGACCTTCATGGACTGCTCAGGCCTGAACGTCCTGATGGAGGCCCGCAACCAGGCCGACCGGAACGGTGCGCGCCTGGCCCTGCGCGGCATCACCCGCCCGGTGGCCCGGCTCCTCGAACTGACCGGCCTGACGGCCTGGCCGGCCCCGGCGCCCCGCCCGCCCGGCCGTACGGCCCAGCCCCGGCATCCACCGCCGACCGGAGGGAGGACCCCGCGATGACACTGCGCTGGGAGGCGTTCCTGGACCAGGTCCAGGAACGCGGCGAATACGACACACCGCAGGAGGCCGAACGCTGCGCGCGCGTCGTCCTGGCCCTGCTCGGCGCGCACCTGGTCGGCACCGTGCGCTCGGACCTCGCGGCCCGCCTGCCCGAGACGCTGGCCCTGGTCCTGCTCAACCCGCTGCAGGCCACCGAACCGCTCAGCCCCGAACGGTTCGTGCGCGCCACCGCCGCCTGGATCGAAGGCGCCGCCGAAACCACCGCCCTGTGGGACATCGGCGCCGTCCTGTCCACCGTCGCCGACGCCGCCGGCGACCAGCTCATGGAGCAGGTCCTGCTCCAACTGCCGCCCGGCTACGACGTGCTCTTCGGCCGTCCCGCCGCCGGCCAACGCCCCTGACCCCATGACGGCCGCCCCGGTGCGGCGGCCCACGCCCGGAAGGCCACCGCCATGACCCGGCACCGCCACCTGATCCAGCAGGTCCGCACCCTCGGCCGCTACCCGAGCGACGCCGAGGCCGAACGCGCCCTCGCCGCCGTCCTGGCGCTGCTCGGCTCCCAGCTCACCGGCGACGAACGCTGCGACCTCGCCGCCGCACTCCCCGAGCGGTGGCGCACCGTCTTCGCCTCCCAGATCCCGCTGCCCCGACCGGTCTCGGCCCCCGCCTTCGTCGAAGCCGTCGCCGACGCCCTCGGCACCAGCCTCGCCGCAGCCCGCTGGGACACCTCCACCGTCCTGGCCGCCCTCTCCGACCTCACCGGCAACGACCTCACCGACCGGATCCTCCACCAACTGCCGCACGGCTGGGCGCTGCTCTTCGGCCGCGCCGACCTCACCCCGACCGCCGCCTGAACCGCCGGTAGCGGCGGCGGGCCGAGCATGCCGCCCGGCGCAGGCCCGATGCGATCGCCCGGGCAATGCCGAGCAGCAGAAGGGCCGGCGCGGGCAGGCCGCACGAGGATTTCGAGGCCGCGATCCGGATGGAGAAGCGGTTGTCGGGGCGGCCGGGTGGTTCAGGTCTGGGCGGCGATCGCAATGCACAGCGCCGCGACCCCGAGGGCGAGCCAGGCGAGGTAGTCGCCGAGGTGCCCGGAGTGCGAGCGGCGCAGCGCTCGGACGAGCCGGGCGGCAGGGTGGTGGGCGGGCAGGGTGGGTGCTGGCTTGCGTACGGCGGCAGCGGCCAGGCCTGCGGCGATGCCGGTGGACAGGAGGCCGAGCAGCACCCCGGTTGCGGTCCAGTCGGCAGCCGGGACGGGTCCGGGCGGTGTGCCGGGGCCGGCGAGGACGGTCGCGGCGTAGTCGGCGGCGTCGGTGAAGCGGGCCGCCCCGCGGGCGAGGGCGGCGGCGACGGCGGGCAGTGAACCGACGAGCACGGCGAGGCCGAGCAGGACGGCCGGGACGATCGTCATGGCACGCGGCGGGGTGCGCCGGGGGGAACGGATCTCGGGTTCTTCACCCTCGCCGGTGGTCTCGTCCTGGTCCGGTCGGCTGCGCGGGGCGGGGCCGGCGCCCCAGAAGATCCGCAGGGCCGCGCGCAGTACCGCGGCGCTGGTGACGGCGGAGGCGGCGACGAACACGGCGGGCAGCCACGGCTGCCACCGGCCGGCGGCGTCCTCGCTCAGGGCTTTGCCGAGGCCGGTGCCGAACGGCGGCATCCCGGCCAGGGCCAGGGCGCCGGCCACGAACAGCACGCCGACGGTGCGCAGGTCACGCGCTCTGCCGTGCAGGCCGTGCTCGTCGACGCTCCCGTAGCGGTCCAGCAGGACACCGGTGAGGGCGAACAGCGCGGCCTTCACCAGGCCGTGCGCGGCGACGTACACCGCGGTGCCGGTGGTGGCGTCGGGGGTGAGCAGCGCGACGGCGATGAGGAACAGGCCGACGTGGCTGACGGTGGAGAACGCGAGCAGGCGCTTGAGGTGGCGCTGCTGCCAGCACATCAGTGCCCCGAGCAGGGCGGTCAGGAGGCCGAGGGCGGTGAAGGTGGTGCGGAAGGCCTGGTGGGGGATGCCGCCGGGGCCGGAGAAGACGGTCCAGTAGATCCGGGCGATGCCGTAGACGCCGAGTTCGACCATGGCGCCGGACATCAGCATGCACACCGGGGTGGGGGCCACGGCGTGGGCGTCCGGGAGCCAGAAGTGGAACGGCACGGCGGCGGCCTTGACCAGGAGGGCGGTGGCGATGAGCACGAACGCGGCCACGGTCAGCACATCGGTGTGGTGGGAGGCCAGTTGCCGGCCGAGGCGGGCGAGGTTCAGCTCGCCGGTGCGGGCGTAGAGGAGGCCGATGCCGAGCAGGGAGCAGTAGGCCGCGAAGGAGGTGACGATGCCGAAGGTGATCGCTCCGTGGAGCGGGCGGGGGTCCTCGATGCGGTAGCCGGTCAGGGCGTAGGCGGCGGCTCCCATGAGCTCGAAGAAGACGAAGGCGTTGAACAGGTCGCCGGTGAGCGCGAAGCCGGCCATGCCGGCCTCGAACAGCAGGATCAGGGCCGGGAAGGCGCCGGCATGCTCGCCCGTGGGTTCCTCGAAGAACCGCCACGAGTAGACGACGACGGCCAGCACCAGGACCGCGACCAACAGCGCCAGTCCGGCGCCGACCGGATCGGCGGCCAGCACGATGCCGAGACGCGCGGGCCAGCCGCCCAGGTCCGCGGTCGCGACGCCCCCGCTGCTGCGGGTCCACAGCAGCACGAGACAGACCACCTCCGCGCCGGCGCAGCCCGTGGCCAGGATGTCGCAGCCGGTCCGGGGCAGGATCCGGCCCGCGACGGCGAGCAGCGCCGCGCCGAGCAGGGGGACGGCCACCGCGAGCGGCAGCAGGGCTGCTTCGGTCACGGTCAGCCCTTGAGGCCGGTGAGGGCCTGCGGGTCGACGGTGTGGTGGCGTTTGCGCAGCTGGATGGTGAGGGCGAGCAGCAGCGCGGTGACGGTCGCGCCGACGACCACGTCGGTCAGGGCGAGGGCCTGCACGACGGGGTCGACCACTGGGCGGGTGCCGGGGGTGAGGTCGGAGTAGACGGGGGCGGTCGCTTCGCGACGGTAGCCGACGGCGAGGAGCAGGAGGTAGGTGGAGGACTGGGCGACGGCCAGGCAGCCGATGGCGTGGATGAGGTTGCGGCTGGTGACCAGGCCGTACAGGGCGATGAGCAGGACCCATCCGGCGGCCAGGAAGACCCACGTTCCCATCAGGTGTCTCCGTCTCTCTGCTGGTCGGGATCGGTGAGTTCGACGGCCTGGTCGAGGAAGTGGGCGAGCAGGGCGATCAGGCCGCAGGCGACCTCGACGCCGACCGCGGCGTTGAGGACCGGGACGGTACCGCCGGAGGTGATGGTGTTGAAGGTGCCCAGTGGCAGCACGTTCCCGAGGAACGCGCCGCCGGCGATCAGCCCGGCCAGGCCGATGAGGCTGTAGGACGCGGCGGCGAGCGAGTCGGCGATGTCGAGGACGGTCAGCGGGCGCAGCTTCTTCAGGGCGCGGTAGTCGGCGGCGACGTAGGCCAGGTGGAGGGCGGTGGCCAGGACGACGCCTCCCTGGAAGCCTCCGCCGGGGCTGAGCTGGCCGTGCGCGACGATGTACACGCCCACGACGAGGGTGACGGGCAGCAGCAGTGCGCCGAACAGGCGGGTGGTGGGCACGACGCGTTCCGCCTCGGCGCGGCGGTGGCGTTCGTCCCGGGCGCGGCGCAGCAGCAGGGTTGCGCCGAGGAGGGTGCCGAAGAGGATGGACTCCTCGCCGAGGGTGTCGAAGGCGCGGATGTCGAAGTTGACGGAGGAGACGACGTTGGCGGTGTGTCGGTCCAGGGCCGCCGCCACCGCCCGCTCCCCGTACGGATGGCTGTCCGTTCCGAACGGCGGCAGGTGGGTGCAGGCGGCGGTGAAGAACGCCGCGATCACGGCGGCCGCCGCCAGGAACACGGCCAGCCGGGCGCGGGCCGTCACCTCCGGTCCTGCCTGTCGTCGCCGATCCCGGCTCGGTCGTCGGTGCGGGTGGGGCGGCGGGTGACCTTACGGACGGTCAGCAGGATCAGCAGCGGGGTCAGCGCGGTGCCGACGGCGAGCTGGGAGAGGGCCACGTCGGGGGCCTGCAGCACCGCGAACAGCACCGCGAGGCCCAGGCCGAGTACGGACAGCACGACCGCCTGGCGGGCCGGTTCGCGGGTGAGGACCGCCGTGGTGGCGGCGAGGACGACGACGGCGACGGCGGCCCCGATCAGCCACTGGTTCACCCCTGGCTCCCGTCCTGGGCCTCGGCCTGGCGGGTGGCGCGGCCGACGGCGATCGTCGTGACCGTTCCGCCGACGGCGAAGACCAGGCCGACGAACAGCGTCTTGGCCGCGCCCCTGCCGAGTCCCTGGTCGAGGGCCACGGCCGCGGCGATCATCGGCACCCCGGCCACCGACGCCGGCGCGAGGGCGTGCAGGCGCATCAACGGCCCGCGCAGCCGCAGCACCGCGGCGGCGGACAGCAGCACGCACCCTACTCCGGCCCACAGCAGGGCGAGGACGATCACATGGCGTGGCGTCAATCCGGACTCCTTCCCGCGGGCCCGGTCCACATGGCCGGGCGGGCGCGCTCTCGTCAGGTCTCGGGCGTGGAATCGTGCGGGTGGGCGTCGTGGCGGTGGCCGGTGACGAAGCGGGCGAAGACGAGGGTGCCGGCCGGGGCCAGGACGGCCAGCATCAGGGCGAGGTCCTGGTACGAGGACCGGTCGTACGCCATCGGGAGCAGCAGGAACACCGCGCCGACCACGGTCGACAGCATCGACGCCCCGATCAGGCGGCGCACGGCGGTGCCGCGCGCCGCGACCCACAGGCACGTCGGCGCCGGGACGGCGAGCAGCACCAGGGCCGCCGCTGTCCAGGCGTTCACCGCGCGCCGTCCGTGCGGGCCACGGCCTCCTCGACCGGCCCCGCCTTCGGGCGCAGGGCGTGCACGATGACCTCGTCGTCGTTCGGGACGTCGAGCACGCAGGTGTCCGGGGAGGCGGCGAGCAGCGTGCCGGCCCATCCGGCACCCGCCCCCGCCCGCAGCCGAACGCGCCGGACCCTCCCGCCCGGGTGGCCGGGGGCCATCGCGCCCGTCAGCAGGGCAAGACCACGCACGACCGAGCCCGGCAGGGCACGGAGCGCGCGTACCGCGCCTCGACCTCCGCGGAGGTGGACGCCGGCGGCCAGGCGCATCCCGCGGGCAGCGAACGCCCCACCGAGAGCGCTCACGCAGGCCACCACCATCTCGACGGGCGACACGGGGCCGATGAAGACCACCGTCAGCCCGGTCAGCACCGCACCCCACACTCCGAGCTCCACCAGCCGGGCAAGCACCGGTCCTCCTCTCGTCGGGGTCGGGCGGTACGGGAGCGGTCACCCACAGTCACCAACTCGACGAGGCTGCGGATCCGGTCCGCGAGGCATGATCAGCCACTCCCGTCCGGCGACTGCGGGGCGCGTGTTCCCCGCATCCGGGAGAGGAACCCGCCGCCGGGGCCGGGCAAACCGGCTTGCACCCGTCCGGCCGCGCGACGCCCCGCGTCGGCGAGGGCGCCGAAGGCGTGCACCACCTGCTGCTGCGCGCTGCGGTCCCGGGCGCGGTCGTCGAACCGGCCGTGCGTCCCGAAGTCCCGCCGGGCATCGACCGGCTCGAACAGGTTGTCCGGGTCCGTGGTGCGGCGCGGGCGGTCCTCCTGCTGGGAGCCGAAGCCGGTGCGGGCCAGGTAGCGGTCCAGCAGCCCGGGCGCGACGGCGTTCGCCGCCAGGGTGGCCACCGTGCTGCCGCCGACCCAGTACTCGCGCCGCCCGGGGTGGTCGGCCGCGTACAGCACGGCGCGGGCGGCGACCTCGGGCTGGTAGATCGGCGGCACCGGCTGCGCCCGGTCGGGCAGCCGGGAGCGGACCCAGTCGAACTGCGGGGTGTTGACGGCCGGCATCTGCACCATCGTGGTCCGCACCCGCGTGCCGGAGGCGAGCAGTTCGCAGCGCAGTGCCTCGTTGAAGCCCTGGATCGCGTGCTTGGCGCCGCTGTAGGCGCTCTGCAGCGGGATGCCGCGATAGGCGATCGCCGAGCCGACCTGGACGATCACCCCACGGTCGCGGGGCAGCATCCGGTCCAGGGCGGCCCGGGTGGCGTACACGTAGCCGAGGTAGCTGACCTCGGTGACGCGCCGGAACTCCTCCGGGGTGATCTCGGTGAAGGGGGCGAAGACGGAGGCGAACGCGTCGTTGACCCACACGTCGATCGGCCCGAGTTCTTCCTCGGCCCGTCCGGCGGCGGCCTCCACCGCCTGCGGGTCGGAAACGTCCGCCTCGATGGGGACGACCATGGCAGCCCCCGCTTCCTCGGCCTCGCGCACCGCGCCGTCCAGGCCTGCGCGGCCGCGGGCGATCAGCGCCAGCCGGTCCCCACGGGCGGCGAACGCCTGGGCGCAGGCCCGGCCGATGCCTCCGCTGGCCCCGGTAATGACGACGGTGCGGCATACGGTTTCCACAGGTTCCATGCTTCTCCGGGTTTCCCGAAGTCGGCGGGGCAAACGGTTCCGCGCCGTGTGCGTGGCCGGTCGTCGGGCCGTGGCGTCGGCACGCGGGGTCGAGCCGGCCGGGACCGCTGCCGGCTCAGTGACCGGGTGCGAGCGCGGCGGCCGCCTCGAGCAGCAGTCCGTGGACGAACGCCTGGGGAAGGTTGCCCCGCAGCTGGCGTTGCGCGACGTCGAACTCCTCCGCGTAGAGGCCGGGCGGACCGCAGGCGGCGCGGTTGCGCTCGAACCAGCGCACCGCTTCCAGGTCGTGGTGCTGCTGGTGCTCGGCCAGGGCCATGACGAATCCGCACAGCAGGAACGCTCCCTCGGCGTCCTGGAGCGGCCGCCGGTCGTGGCGGAACCGGTAGACGTAGTGGTCCTGCACGAGGTCGGCGCGCACCGCCCGCAGGGTGGCGGTGGTGCGCGGGTCCTCGGCGGGGACGGCGCCGCGGATGGCGGGCAGCAGCAGGGCCGCGTCGACGCCCGTCCGGGTCGGGGAGCGCTGCCAGCGGCCGGTGGGATGCAGGCAGTCGGTGGAGGTCTGCGCGACGATCGCGTCCGCCAGTGCCTCCCAGCCGGCGGCGCGCCCGCTGCCGGCCCGGGGCGTGGCGGCGATCGCCCGCAGGCCGGCCGCGCAGATCAGGCGGCTGTGCGCCCACCGGTCGTCGTGCAGTTCCCAGATCCCGGCGTCCGGCTCGCGGTGCCGGGTGGCGATCGCGTCGGCGGCGGTGAGCGCGGCGTGCCAGCCGTCCGCGTCGAGCCGGTCGTGGCGGGCCGCGGCGGCGAGCAGCAGCAGGCTCTCCCCGAACACGTCGAGCTGGAACTGGCGGTTGACGTGGTTGCCGACGACGTCGAAACCGCCCGGGTAGCCGGGCAGGTCGAGGGTGCGCTGGTCGGGTACCGCCGCGCCGGCCGCGGTGTAGGCGGGCGCGAGCGCCTGGCCGTCCTCGAGCAGGCGGGCGGTGACGAACCGTACGGAGTCGTCCAGCAGCGGGTGCGGACCGGCGGCGGCGACGGCCTGGCCGATGTAGGCCTGGTCGCGGATCCACACGTACCGGTAGTCGTAGTTGCGGCCCGTCTCGGCGCGTTCGGGCAGGCTGGTGGTGGCCGCTGCCACGGTGCCGCCTGCGGGACCTGTGAGGCCGGCCAGGACGGCGTAGGCGTGCCGGGCGTCGCGCCGGCCCAGGGTGTTCGCGAGGTCGGGTACGCGCGCGCTCCAGGCCGCTTCGGTGGACCGCCACAGGACCTCGGCCGCCTCCGGTGCGGGCAGGGGCCGGTCGGAGATCTCCAGGACGAGGTCGTGGTGCTGACCGGCTTCCAGCCGCACCTCGGTGGACAGCGCCGCATCGCCCGGACGGGCGTCGGGCGCGCCGCTCCAGCGCAGGTGCAGCTTCCCGGCCCGGGCCGTCCACCGACCGTGTCCGTCCCGGCGCACCTTGCGCAGGGCGTGCGCGCCGAATCCCGGCGCCGGGTGCAGGTGGACGTCGAGGCGGGCGCCGCCGTCGACGGCCAGGATCCGGCGCAGCACCACGGCCCGGTGCCGGTCGCCGGGGTGGGCGAGCGCTTCGCGGCATTCGACGACGCCGCTGGTGGTGATCCAGCGGCTGCGCCAGATGAGACTGCCGCTCTCGTAGTAGCCGCCCCAGACGAAGGGGTCGGTGGGGGTGACGGTGTACCAGCCGGGGCCGCCGATCAGGGCGGCGAAGACGGCGTCGCTGTCCCAGGCGGGTGCGCACAGCCACACGATGTCGCCGCGCGGGCCGACGAGGGCGCCGCGCTCACCGTCCGCGAGCAGGGCGTAGTCGCGCAGGGCGTGGGGAGCGGGAGGGCCGGCGGTGGAGGCGGTCACCTTTCCCATCTCCCGCAGGACGGCGGTGCGGGCGGCCGGTCGGCAGCCCGGGGCGGACGCGGAGCGGCGAGGACGGGCCGGGCCTGCTCAGGCGCGCACACGGAAGTCCTCCGCGACCTCGGTGCGGACGGTCAGGCCGAGGCCCGGCTCCCCGCTCCGGCCCGGGCGGATCAGGCCCCCGTCCGGCCTGAGGGTTCCCTCGAAGAGGAGGTGCTCGATCCGGACGTGGTCGTGGAACCACTCCAGGTGGCGCAGGTTCGGTACGGCGGCCGCGGCGTGCGCGTGGACGTGCGGGGCGCAGTGCCCGGACAGCTGGAGTCCGTGGGCCTGGGCGAGGGCGGCCGCGCGCAGCCGGACCGTGATGCCGCCGCAGCGGGTGGCGTCCGCCTGCAGACAGTCCACGGCCGGGGCCATGCGGGCGAAGTAGGGCAGGTCGTACCCGTACTCGCCGGCGGCGACGTCGCAGCTGACGGCGGAGCGGACGTGGGCGAGGCCGGTGAGGTGGTGGAGCCGCTCGTGCAGGGACCGCATGGTCTACCTCCTTCTGGCGCGGTGGCGCCGCCGGGCGGCAGCGGCGGCCGCCGCCAGGGCGCTCGCGCCCGCGACACCCGCGGTCAGCAGGCCGGCCGCCGCGTGGTCGGGGTGCGGGCGCGGGATCGTCTTCTCCGGGTGGTCGGTGGGCGGCGGCCCGTCCAGTGCCAGGGCGAGGACCTCGGCCAGGTGCAGGGCCTGCCGTCCGGCCCGGGCCTGTTCGATCTGGGTGCGGCAGCTGAACCCGTCGGCCAGGACGAAGGCGTTGGGTGGGGTGCCGCGCACGGCCGGGAGGACGCCTTGCTCGGCGATGGCCCGGGACAGGTCGTAATGGCCTTGCTCGAAGCCGAAGTTGCCGGCCAGGCCGCAGCAGCCCTCATCGAGGACGTTGGCGTCCAGGCCCGTGCGGCGCATCAGTTCACGGTCCGGGTCGGTGCCGAGGACGGCGTGCTGGTGGCAGTGCGGCTGCACGGTCGCGGCCCGGCCGATCCGGGGCGGTTGCCAGCCGTCGCGGGCATGGTTGACGAGCTGTTCGGCGAAGGTGCGCGTCTGCGCAGCCAGCCGGGCGATGTCCTGGTCGCCGGCGAGCAGGTCGGGGGCGTCCGAGCGGAAGACCGCGGTACAGGAGGGCTCCAGGCCGATGATCGGGGTGCCGGCCTCCAGCCATGGCCGCAGGGCCCGGGTGGTGCGCGTGAGGACGCGGCGGGCGGTGGCGAGCTGCCCGGTGGAGATCCAGGTCAGGCCGCAGCACACCGGCCCCTCGGGTACGGCGACGCGGAACCCGGCGTTCTCGAGGACGCGGACGGCGGCGTCGGCGATGTGCGGGTGGAAGTGGTTGGTGAAGGTGTCCGGCCAGAGCAGCACGGTGCGCGGATCGCGGGGATCGGGTTGCGCCCTGCCCCGCCTGCGCCAGGCCTTCTGGAAGGGTTCGGCGGCGAACAGGGGTGCGGTGCGGCGCGGGTCGATGCCGGCCAGCCGCTTTCCCAGCCACGCGAGGCCGGGGGCGTGCAGGGCGGCGTTGGCCGGGCCCGGCGCCGTGCCGGCCAGGCGGGCCCACAGCGGGAGCCAGCCCATTGTGTAGTGGGCGGCCGGGCGCACGCGGCCCTGGTAGTGGTGGGCGAGGAACTCGGCCTTGTAGGTGGCCATGTCGACCCCGACCGGGCAGTCGGACTTGCAGCCCTTGCAGGCCAGGCACAGGTCGAGTGCGTCGCGGACCTCGTTGGAGCGCCAGCCGTCGGTGACCGGGGAGTCGTCGTGGCCGCCGAGCATCTCGAACAGCAGCCGGGCCCGGCCGCGGGTGGAGTGCTCCTCCTCACCCGTGGCCCGGTAGGACGGGCACATCACTCCGCCCTGGTGGGTGCGGCAGTTGCCGACACCCACGCAGCGCAGCACCGCCCGGGTGAAGTCCTGGCCGTCGTCGGGATACGCGAAGTGCGTCCGCTGAGGCTCGGGCCGCCAGCCGGCGCCCAGGCGCAGGTTGTCGTCCACGCGATGGGGGTGGACGACCTTTCCGGGGTTCATCCGGTTGCCCGGGTCGAACAGCGCCTTGACCTCGCCCATCGCGTCGACGAGGGGCTGCCCGAACATGCGGGGCAGCAGTTCGCCGCGCGCCTGCCCGTCACCGTGCTCACCCGAGAGCGAACCGCCGTAGGAGGCGACCAGGTCGGCCGCGTCGAACAGGAACGCCCGGAACGCCTCGACGCCCTTGCCCTCGCGCAGCTGGAACGGGATCCGGGTGTGGACGCAGCCCTGCCCGAAGTGCCCGTACAGGGAGGCCTGCTGGTAGCCGTACCGGCCGAACAGCCGCTCCAGGTCGCGCAGGTAGTCGCCCAGCTTCTCCGGGGCCACCGCGGAATCCTCCCAGCCCTCCCAGGTCTCGGACCCGTCCGGCGGACGGGCCGTCACCCCCAGGCCCGCCTCCCGCGCCTTGAGCATCTCCCGCTCCCGCGCGGGATCGTCGGACAGCGTCACCGACGGGTCGTCCTCGTCGCGGCCGATCGCCCGCAGCAGCTCGTACGCCTGCGCGTCCGCCTCCTGCTCGGTGTCGCCGGTGAACTGCAGCAGCAGCCAGCTGTCGCCCTCGGGCAGGCTCTCCAGCGAGTCCAGGTGGGCGTGCTCCTCGCGCATCAGCTGTGCCATGCGCCCGTCGATGGCCTCCAGTTGGGCGGGGCGGCTGTGTTCGAGCAGTTGGGGGACGGCGTCGGCGGCCTTGTAGATGTCGTCGAAGCCCAGGACCAGCAGGGCCTCCGCCGCCGGCACCTCGACCAGGTGCAGTTCCGCGTGCAGGAGCGTCACCAGGGTTCCCTCGCTGCCCACCAGGGCGCGGGCCACGTCGAAGCCGTTCTCCGGTAGCAGGGCGTCCAGGTTGTAGCCGGAGACCCGGCGCGGGATCTTCGGGTAGCCGCGACGGATCTCGGCCAGGTGGCGCCCGGTGATGTCGCGCAGTCCCTGGTAGAGGCGGGCGCGCGGGCCGCCCGCTGCCGCGATGCGCGCGTACTCGTCCTCGCTGGTGGGGCCGGCCCAGAACCGGGCGCCTTCGTAGGTGAGGACTTCCAGACGGCGCACGTTGTCGGCGGTCTTGCCGTAGGCCTGGGCGGACGCCCCGCAGCTGTTGTTGCCGATCATGCCGCCCAGCGCGCAGTGGCTGTGCGTCGACGGTTTCGGGCCGAACATGAGCCCGTGCGGGGCGAGTTGGCGGTTGAGCTGGTCCAGGACGATGCCCGGCTCGACCACGCAGGTCCGGGCTCCGGGATCCACCGAGACCAGTCGGTCGCAGTACTTGGTCCAGTCGATGACCACCGCCTCGTTGGTGCACTGCCCGCCGAGACTGGTGCCGCCTCCGCGTGACAGCACCGGGGCGGCGAACCGGGAGCAGACGCCGACCGCGGCGGCGCCGGCCGCGACCGTGCGGGGTACCACCACACCGAGCGGAACCTGGCGGTAGTTGGAGCCGTCGGTGGCGTACGCGCCGCGACTGCCCGCGTCGAAGCGGACCTCGCCGTCCACCTCTGCCCGCAGGGCCCGCTCGAGCGCGTTCAGGTCCAGGTCACGGCTCTCGGACATCGCTCAGTTCCCTCCGCTGCCGGGCAGGAACTCCTGGACCTTGGCCTTCACCCCTTGCCGCACGACGGAGCCCCGGTCGCTGTCGCCCTTCAGTACGGACAGCGCTGCGGCCTTGATCTGGTCCCAGGTGGCGTGCGGCGGGATGGGCGGCACGGCCGGGTCGGTGCGGAAGTCGATGACGAACGGCCGGTCCGCCGCGAGCGCCTGGCGCCACGCCGGCTCCACGTCCTGCGGCTTCTCCACCCGCACCCCGTCCAGGCCGAACGTCCGGGCGATGTCGGCGTAGCGCACGTCGGGAAGGCTCTGCGAGGGTTCGAACTGCGGCGCGCCCTGCATCGCCCGCATCTCCCAGGTGACCTGGTTCAGGTCCTGGTTGTTCAGCACCGCGACGACCATGCGCGGGTCGGCCCACTCCCGGTAGTACTTCGCCGCGGTGATCAGCTCCGCGAGGCCGTTCATCTGCATGGCGCCGTCGCCGACGATCGCGATCGCCGGCCGGTCCGGGCGGGCGAACTTCGCGCCGATCACGTACGGCACCCCGGGCCCCATCGTCGCCAGCGTGCCCGAGAGCGAGCCGCGCATGTCACCGCGCATCCGCAGGTGCCGGGCGTACCAGTTCGCGGACGAGCCGGAGTCGGCGGCGATGATCGCGTTGTCCGGCAGCAGCGCGTCGAGGGCGTGCACGACGTACTCCGGGTTGATCGGGTCCGCCGTCACCTCCGCGCGGCGCCGCATCACCTCCCACCAGCGGGCGCCGTTGTCCTCGATCGTCTTGCGCCAGCCGCCGTCGGCCTTGCGCTCCAGCAGCGGGAGCAGTCGGCGCAGCGTCTCGCCCGCGTCGCCGACGAGGTTGACCTCGAACGGGTAGCGCAGCCCGACCATGGACGGGTCGATGTCGATCTGCACGGCCCTGGCCTGGTCGAACTCGGGCAGGAACTGGGTGTACGGGAAGCTGGAGCCGATCACGAGGAGGGTGTCGCAGTCGCGCATCATGTCGTAGGAGGGGCGGGTGCCGAGCAGCCCGATCGAGCCGGTGACGTAGGGCAGGGTGTCGGGCAGTGCGTCCTTGCCGAGCAGCGCCTTCGCCACCCCGGCGCCGAGCAGATCGGCGACCTGCTCGACCTCCCGGCGGGCGTGCCGGGCGCCCTGCCCGATCAGCATCGCGACCTTCTCGCCGGCGTTGAGGACCTCGGCGGCCCTCGCCAGGTCCTCCTGCGCGGGCACGGGCGCGTAGTGGGGGACACCGAGGCTGGAGGGCACCTGCTTGAACGCGTGCGCGGGCGGCTCGTGGTCCAGTTCCTGCACGTCGGCCGGGATGATCACCGCGGTGACCGTGCGCCGGGTCGCGGCGATGCGCATCGCGCGGTCCAGCACGTTGGGCAGCTGTGCGGGGACGGTGACCATCTCGCAGAACTCCGAGGCCACGTCCTTGAAGAGGCTGACCAGGTCGACCTCCTGCTGGTACGAGCCGCCCATCGCGCTGCGGTCCGTCTGCCCGACGATCGCGACGACCGGGACGTGGTCGAGTTTCGCGTCGTACAGGCCGTTCAGCAGATGGATCGCCCCCGGCCCCGAGGTGGCCACGCACACCCCGGTCCGCCCGGAGAACTTCGCGTACCCGACGGCCTCGAACGCGGCCATCTCCTCGTGGCGGGCCTGCACGAACCGCGGCTCGTTCTCGGCGCGGCCCCAGGCCGCCAGCAGGCCGTTGATCCCGTCACCGGGGAAGGCGAAGACGTGCTCCACCTCCCACTCGCGCAGCCGCTCCAGCACGTAGTCGGATACCTTCATCGCCGAACTCCTCCACAGTGCGGTCGTGCTCGTCGGGTGCCGGACGGACCCGTGTACTCGGCTAACCGCTGGCGCCGCGACGAAACCCGCTGCGGGGGAGAGGCCGCCCGGAGCCGAACGTCGACTGCCCGCCTGCCGCGGTGAGCGGGCTGTCGTGACGGCTGGTCCGGGTGTCGGGGTGGGACGGCCGACGCCCCCGGCCGCAGCGGTGAAGGGCACCACGGGCCGAGGGCGCCGGCGCCGCGGGCGGTGCCGCCCCCGCTGGGTGGACCATCCCGGGCAGCTGACCGGCGGGCCCGGCCCGGCCGCGCCCTCCAGCCGCCACGTTCGGTGCCGCGCCGCGGTGGTGCCGTACGGGGCGACGGCCGGAGCGTGCGGCGCGAGGCCGTCCCCTGTCGGCCTCTGCGGCGGGCGGCCGTACGGCTGGAAGGAGCAGGGGGGCGGGTTGCCGGTCCGGTCAGGTGTCCGTGGCGGGCTCCTGGCGGCGTTGGGCGCGGCGGAGTTCTTCGTTGATGCGCAGGGCGTCCTCGAGTTGGTCCTCGAGGATGACGATGCGGCAGGCCGCTTCGATGGGGGTGCCCTGGTCGACGAGGTCGCGGGCGCGCATGGCGATGCGCAGCTGGTAGCGGGAGTAACGGCGGTGGCCGCCGTCGGAGCGTAGCGGGGTGATGAGCCGGTGGTCGCCGAGGGCTCGTAGGAAGCCGGGCGTGGTGCCGGTCATCTCGGCGGCGCGTCCCATGGTGTAAGCGGGGTAGTCGTCGTCGTCGAGCTTGTCGGGTGTGTCGGGGCTGGCCGTTGTAGTCACTGCACCTCTCTGGTTCTCGAGGAGAACGCGTCGAGGGGCCCCGGGGCCGTGTCGGCTCCGGGGCCCCGAAGGGGAACAACACCATCTACCGGCCTGAGCCGGTCCTGTTACTGCCGCACTGCCCCGAGAGAGGAGGGTGCGGGGATCGCGAATGCGTGACCGGAAACCACCGTCCTTGCCTTGGGGTCTGCGGTGTCCGCCCGGACGAGTGTTCACGGGCCGGGCGATCCTGATGGCGCTTGCGCCCTCCGTTCATCCTCTGTACTGAACTGTCACTTTCGTACTGCTGGTACTGCACTCACTGAACTGCGTACTACTCGGTACTGCTGGTGGCAGCCCCTGATACCTGCGAGCCGCCCGGTCCGGCAGTCAGCCCCGTCGCCGTCCTGCACCTGCCTGGCTTCGGAACTCCACTGCCGGACCGACCTGCGAACTTCTGTCCAACAACCCGGCCAGTTCGTGTCTGGCCGGTATCGCCGACTGCTGTCTACGAGAGAAACACTAGACCCGCCCGCGAGCAATGTCTACTGCGGCGCGCATAGATTTTGCGGAGCCGAGAAGGGAGGTAGTCCTCCGCTGCGCCGCGGTGGGCGCCTCCCTAGCCGCCGCCGCCCGCCACGAGGGACGAGCGGCACCGGGCAGGGAGGGCCGCAGTGGGACGCCCGGCCGGTGTCGGTCGGGCGAGCCGGAACCGGCGGCTGCCCGCCGAGCCGCCCCGCCCGGCGCTGGGTACCGTGATTCGCGGGGCCGCGGCAGCGAAGGAGTGAGCATGGCTGACGCGATCGTGATCGGCGCCGGACCGAACGGGCTGGTGGCAGCCAATGTCCTCGCCGACGCAGGCTGGCAGGTCGAGGTCCTCGAAGCCCAGCCTCAACCGGGCGGAGCCGTCCGCAGCGACCGCGCTCTGGACCCCGGGTTCGTCAACGACCTGTTCAGCTCCTTCTACCCCCTGGCCAAGGCATCTCCCGCCATCACGGCCCTGCGACTGGAGCAGTACGGACTGGCGTGGAGCCACGCCCCCACCGTCCTCGCGCACCCCCTCGCGGACGGCCGCTGCGCGACCCTCCACCGTGGTCCCACCGCCACGCGCGACCACCTGGCGAGGACCTTCGGCGTACCCGACGCGGCAGCGTGGGAGCGGCTCACCGCCCTGTGGCAGACCCTCCACCCCCATCTTCTGCGCAGCCTCTTCACCCCGTTCCCGCCGATCGGACCGGCTGCCGCGATGGCAGCCCGGCTCCGGCCGACGGACATTCTGCGGACGGCACGCTTCCTGACCCTTCCGGTCCGCAGGCTGGCAGAGGAAGAGTTCACCGAGCCCGGTGCCGGCCTGCTGCTGGCCGGCTGCGCCCTGCACGCCGACCTCCTCCCCGAGGCGGCCGGCAGCGCCGCGTTCGGCTGGCTGATGGCGATGCTCGGCCAGCAGGTCGGCTGGCCCGTACCGGTCGGCGGCTCCACCAGCCTCACCCAGGCCCTCGTGCGCCGGCTCGAGTCACGTGGCAGCCGGGTCCACTGCAGCCAGCGCGTCGTGGAGGTGATCGTGCGCGGCGGCAAGGCCTTGGGTGTGCGCACCGAGGACGGCCAGTGCTACCGCGCCCGCCGAGCCGTACTCGCGGACGTCGCCGCCACCGCCCTCTACGGCGGGCTCGTCGGCTGGGAGCACCTCCCGCCGAGGCTGCGCCGGGACCTGCGCCGCTTCCAGTGGGACTTCTCCACCTTCAAGGTCGACTGGGCGTTGTCGGGCCCCATCCCGTGGACGGCACCGGAGGCGGCGGACGCCGGCACCGTCCACCTCGGAGCGGATCTGGAGGAGCTCAGCGACTACGCCCACCAGGTCGCCACCGGCCGTCTTCCGCGCCGTCCGTTCGCCCTGCTGGGGCAGATGACCACGGCCGACGGTTCCCGGTCACCTGCCGGAACGCAGTCCGCCTGGGCCTACACCCACGTTCCGCAGCGGATCGCCTCCGACCTCGGCGAGGACGCCATCACCGGAACGTGGGACGCACGCGAGGACGCGGCGATGGCCGAGCGCCTGGAACGCCAGGTGGAACGCTTCGCCCCCGGCTTCCGGGAGCTGATCACTGCCCGGCGGATCCTGTCCCCGCCCGTACTCCAAGGACTGGACGAGAACCTGGTGGGCGGAGCACTCAACGGCGGCACCACCGCGATCCACCAGCAGCTCGTCTTCCGGCCCGTCCCCGGCACCGGCAGGCCCGAGGGGCCGATCGAGCGCCTCTACCTCGCCTCCGCCTCCGCCCACCCCGGCGGCGGCGTGCACGGCGCGTGCGGTGCCAACGCCGCCCGTGCCGCACTGCGTTCCCACCGCCTCCTGGCCGGGCGGATCCTGTCACCTGGTCTCAGCGCAGCCCAGCGGCTGCTGAGCGGGGACCCGCGATCCGGGCCCGGCTGAGCAGCCGCTACGCGAGAGGGACGGCACACATGGCACAACGTCAGCAGCTGATCGAATGCCCGCCCAGCCGGGTCTGGGACATCCTGGCGGACGGACAGCACTACGCCGAATGGGTGGTGGGCACCAAGGAGATCCTGCACACCGACCGCGACTGGCCCACGGTCGGCGCCTCGCTGCGCTTCCGTGTGGGACTGGGACCGCTGACCTTCGACGACACCTGCGTGGTCCGGATCTGCGAGACCCGGCAGCGGCTGGAACTGGAGGCCAAGGCCGAACCGTTCGGGACCGCCAGAATCGCCTTCACCCTGATCCCCTGGGCCGACAACACCCTCGTCATCCTCGACGAGCACCCCCTGCGCGGGCTGGGAGCCCGTCTCCACGGCCCACCGGTCGAGCTGGCTCTGCACCTTCGCAACCGCCAACTGCTCACCAACCTGGCCCGCAACGCCCAGGACGCATAGTCGGCTCGGGCGCGGTTATACGAGGGGAGGTCCGGCGATCGTCGACAGGAAAGAGGCCCGCAATGACGGACGTTTCGCGCCTGCCCGGAGCCTTCGTGTACCACTGGGACTGGCAGCTTCGCGGCCTGTGCCGTGAGGCCGACAACGCCCTGTTCTTCCACCCCTCGGGTGAGCGCGGCGCCGCCCACCATGCCCGCGAGGAGGCGGCCAAGGCCGTCTGTGCCGAGTGCCCCGTCCGCATCGAGTGCCGCCGCCACGCGCTGCAGACACGTGAACCCTACGGCGTGTGGGGTGGGCTCACCGAGGACGAGCGGCAGCGGCTCCTGGCCCGCAGCTCCCCCCGCAGCTCCCGGGGCGCCGCCTCGGCCGTCGCATGAGGGGCCGACGGCGCATCCGCCGGGCAGGCCTCCACTGCGTTTGGGGCCGGGCCGCCGGGTTCAGGGCATCCGGGTGAGCTTGCTGCGGGCGGCGCGACGGCGCAGCCGGGGCAGGCGATCCAGGGCGTCCTCGCCGACGCGCCGCTGGACTTCGTACAGCACGCCGTAGGCGAACAGGTGACGGCGCTCCGCCTCGGCCCGCGTGCCGAGGCGGACCAGGGCCTGGCAGGCCACCACGCTGTCGTGTTGGGTGCCCAGCACCTTGTGCAGTTTCCTCATCCGCTTCGCGTACCGGCCCAGGCGCTCGCCGGTGCGGCGGCCGACGGCGGGCCGGGCGTCCTCGGCGGTGTAGCGGGCGCGTTTGGCGGCCTTGCGGGCGCGGTGCAGGGCTTCGTCCCGAGCGGGCCCTTCCGGGGTGTCGAGCGCCTGGTCGAGTCGGCGCAGGGTTCGGCGTTGCTCGCGCCGCAGGGCGCCGGCCAGGTAGTCGTCGGCACTGCGGCGCGCCCGGCGGCGCAGTGGCGGACGGGCCACGAACGCCTCCAGGTCGTCGAGCAGTCCGAAATAGCGGGCGCCGTCGAGTTCTGTGATCACGTGCTGACGGGCGGCGCGGTAGGTGGCGGCGTAGTGTGCGGTGATCCGGGCCCGCAGGGCGCCCTCGCGCATGGGGGCCGGCACCGCGCTCAGGGCGTCCACCAGCTGGTCCGACAGGACCTCCTGGTCGCGGGCCTCACCCAGGAGCCGTGCGAGCCAGCGCAGCCGGCTCGCCAGCGGTTCCGAGCGGCGGTCGTCGAACAGCCGCCGGTGGGCCTTGAGCAGGCTCCGCAGCCGGCGCGCGGTGATCCGCAGCTGATGCACCGAGTCCTCCTCGCCGCGGCGCACCGCGCCGTCCAGGACCAGGAGCCTGTCCAACTGCGTCCGGAGGCCGTGCAGGACGACGTCGCCGGCTGATCGTGCCCTGCCGGTGCCGGCGGGCGGCCCGGCCGGAGGGGCGTCGGAACGGCCCAGGGCGCGGGCGAGCTTGGAGGGCCACGGGGAGCGGGTGAGGCCGGCAGCGGTCAGGTGGGCGTCGATGTGCTCGAGCAGCGCCGGTGTGCCGTGCTCCAGCTCGACTTCGAACTCGGTCCACCCGTCGGCCCGAGTCGTCGCACCGCCCCCGGCTGATGCCGGGGGCGCTCCCTGCCCCGCCTGGGCGGGAGCGGCGGGATCCGGTTCCGGCTCGAAGGCTTGGGCCGCCACCCGGTCCTCCGTGATCTCCGCCAGGATCCGGCGCTCGCGGTCGAGCAGGTGCGTCCGGACCCGGTGGGTGCGCAGACGGGCCACCGGGATCAGAGCGGTGCCGCGGGTGAACGCCGCGAGTCGGGCGGCGAGCTCCCCAGGCACCTGGTGCCGGTTCCCGGCATCGAGGGGCACGTGCACTTCCTGACGCGAGTCGGCGCCCAGGGGAAGCTTGACGTGCCAGCCGGGATCGCTGCCGCCGGTCCTGCGGCGGAGGGTGATCCCGTGGCGCAACAGGCGCAGGTCCGGTGTGTCGTAGTAGCGGGCGTCGAGTTCCTGCGGTTCGGCGCCGTGGGCCGCCGCCACACCGGGCAGTGCCTCCAGGCCTGCGGGAAGCGCGGGCCCCTCGTACGTGCGTTCTGTCTCGGTCTGTTCGCTGGCCATGGTGTTCCGCCTTCCCGCCCCGGGCCTGGTCACGCCCCGTGGGTGGCCGACGCGGACGGGGCCCCCCCCCCCCCGGGGGGGGGGGGGGCCCCGCCGCGTCGGCTGCTGGTTCAGCCGGGGGTGATCCGGCCGCGCCAGCCTCCGCTGGCGGTGCCCTGGTCCTCGATGAAGGACTTGAATCGCCGCAGATCGCCCTTCACGCGTCGGTCCACCATCCCCATGACGTCCGCGGCCTTCTCGGCGATGCCCTCGGGTTCGAAGTCCATGGCCAGGCGCACGGTGGTGTGCTGGTCGTCCAGGCGCTCGAACGTCACCACGCCCATCTGCTGGACCTCGCCACCGACTGTGCGCCAGGCGATCTTCTCGTCGGGCAACTGGTCGACGATCTCGGTCTCGAACTCCCGGGTCACTCCCGCGACGCTGGTCTTCCACCGGTTGTGCCGCTCGTCGATCTGGGTGACTTCCTCGACCCCTTCCATGAAGCGGGGGAAGTCCTCGAACTGGGTCCACTGGTTGTAGGCGGTGTGCAGCGGCACGTCCACCTCGACGGATTCCTGCACCATGCTCATGATCCGCGCCTCCTGTGCGCTCGTCGGACTGCCGTGTGCATCGCCTGCCCCGGTGCCGGCGAAGCTAACGCTCTCCCGCGCTGGAATCCCGCGCTGGAATCCCGTGCTGGAATCCCGTGCTCGGAGGACGGGCGATCACGGGTGGCGCAGCGGGGCAGGGGAGGGCTGCCGGGCCGGGCACCGGGTCCGGCCAAGTGTGCGGATGCTGTGACCTGGTTGTGTAGCTTCGAGCAATTCGGAGGGCGCCATTCGCTCCGGGGTCAGGCGCCCCGAGCCCGGCGGGCCGTGTCGGCCTCTCCCTCACCTTCGCGCAGACGGGAATCGCTATGAGCACCCCGAGCACCTGCCACCACGCCGGCGAGTACGGGTTCGGCGGGCACACCGCCCAAGTTCGAGGTGGACAAGGCGATGCTCGACGGCGCGACGCCGGCGGACCTGCTGCCGACCACCGGCAACTATCCGACGGAGATCGTCCGGTACCGGTCGGTGGTGCTCACCGACATCCCCGGGGCGAAGCCGGCACGCAAGCTGACCGGAGCCATCGATCTGGGCGAGGAGAACCTGCCGTTCTACGACACCGGCGGGGCGGCTCACCGAGGTCCAGTCCGGTCGTCAGCCCAGAGGACCGGGAAGTGCCGGGTAGGGGACGAAGGTGCTGCTGTGCTCGTCGACGGCCAGCGGGCGGCCGATGGGCGGCGCGGAGCGCTGGGGGCAGGCGGGGCGGTCGCAGACCTTGCAGCCGAGGCCGATCGGGGTGGCGGCGGCCTCGTCGGCCAGGTCCAGTCCCGCCGAGTACACCAGCCGTCCGGCGTGGCGGAGCTCGCAGCCGAGGCCGATGGCGAAGGTCTTGGTGGGGCGGGCCCAGCCGCCGGGTGAGCGGGTGACGGCGCGGGCCGTCCAGAGGTAGCGGCGGCCGTCGGGCATGGCGGCGACCTGGACGTGGACGCGGCCGGGCGTGGCGAAGGCCTCGTAGACGTTCCAGAGCGGGCAGGTGCCGCCGGTGCGGGAGAAGTGGAAGTCGGTGGCGGACTGGCGCTTGGAGACGTTGCCGGCCCGGTCGACCCGGACGAAGGAGAACGGCACGCCGCGCAGCCGGGGCCGCTGGAGGGTGCTGAGGCGGTGGCAGACGGTTTCGTAGCCGACGCCGAAGTGGTCGGCGAGGTGCTCGATGTCGTACCGGGCCGACTCCGCCTCGGCGTGGAACGCGGCGTACGGCAGGACCAGCGCGGCGGCGAAGTAGTTGGCCAGGCCGATCCGGGTGAGCGACCAGGAGGTGGAGGCCTCCGGGCTGTCCTGGGCGGCGAGTTCGGACAGCAGCGGGTCGTGTTCCAGGTAGGCCAGCTGGATGGCCATCCGGAACGCCTGCTGGCCCGGGCGCAGCCGGTCCGACAGCCGCAGCACCCCGGTGCTCGGGTCGTACCGATGGAGCTGCTCGCCCCCGTTGGTGATCTGCACCCCGTGCCCGGTGGTCAGCCGCTCGGCGAGCGCCTCCCGCACCCCGCCCCGTCTGAGCCGGATCTCCGCCGCCAGTTCCTCGGCTGCGGTGTCGAGTTCGTCGATGTAGTTCCGGCGGCGGTAGAAGAACTCGCGGACCTGCTCGTGCGGGGTGAGGGTGTCGGGCGCCGGGCCGCGGTCGCCGGCGAGGACGGCGAGTTGTTCGGCGACGGCCCGGCGGTCGCGGCCGAGGTCCATGAGCAGGCGCGCCACGGCGGGCAGTCGGGCGGCCACCTCGTCGAGGTCCCCGGTGGTGACCCGTCCGGCGGCGACCTCCTCGCCGAGTGCGTCGCGCAGTTCGGCGGTGAGCCGGGCGCTGTCCGGCGGGGCGAAGTAGCCGGCCTCGACGCCGAAGGCCTCGGTGAGGCGTAGCAGGACGGGCACGGTGAGCGGGCGGGCGTCGTGCTCCAGCTGGTTGAGGTAGCTGGGAGAGAGGTCGATCAGCCGGGCGAGGGCGGCCTGGGTGAGGCCGCGTTCCTCGCGCAGGCGGCGCAGCCTGGCGCCGGCGAAGGCCTTCCCCATGACGTTCCCCCCACTACGCACCTGAGCCGACCGGGTGCGGGCAGCCTAGGGCGTGTCTTGTGGATCAGGCCAGGCCCGCGACGCCAGGGCACGCACCTCGCCGCGTTGTCGTCGGTCGCCGATGGCCCCCAGCCTTCGGCC